>CACMHY010000001.1 GCA_902613595.1 uncultured Bacteroidota bacterium | reverse complement strand
TTTATTACCCCCTGAGTTAGCCACCGTAACAGAAAATACTACGGGATCTGAAACAGAGTAGTCAACAAGACCCATAATTACATTGGTAACAATTCCTGTGATGGAAATTGTTGGAGTAGGCGTCATGGCTTTTGAGAAACCAGCAGTAATGGTGACTACCTGAGAAACATTAACCACATTATCACTATCTGTATCGGTAAGAGTAACTGTAGGTGCTGTTGTATCTAAAGTAAAGGTGAGGCTTTGTGTACCTGCTACATAAGTATTTCCACTAAGGTCTGTTCCGCTTACTGTAGCAAAGTAGGCACCATCAGAAAGGGTACCTGAAGAAGTATCCCAAGTATAGGTATAAGAATTTGTTCCTGATACAGGAGTCATAATTACATTGGTCACAATTCCTGTTATGGAAATTGTAGGAGTAGCAGTCATGGCTTCAGAGAAACCAGCGGTTATAGTTACTACCTCGGAGGTAGAAACCAAATTATCACTATCTGTATCGGTTAAAGTGACAGTAGGTGCTGAAGCATCTAAACTAAAGGTGATACTTTGTGTGCCTGCCACATAGGCAATTCCATTGGTCTGTGTTCCAGCAACAGTAATATAATAAGTCCCACTAGGGGGTGTACCAGCCCCATCAACATCCCACAGGTATTTGTATCCCCCTAAACTATAAAGTCTCACATGGCCGCTATTTCCTCCGTTGCCATCATTTGATGGAGCACCAACAGCTAACAAAGATCCATCCCCACTTAAAGCTACAACACCTGAATTATCTCCTCGTGCCTCTCCATAGATATCCGATCCAGTCTGAACCCAATCTGAGCCAACATAGTCAAAAACACGTGTTTCGCCACGAGCGTCATTCTGAGAGCCGCCATAATTATATGTCTTATCACCAATTGCTATTCTTGATCCGTCATCACTTATTGATATTTGTTTTTCACCACAACACTGAGTATTTTGGGCCGATCCGTAAATTGTTGAACCAAGCTGGGTCCATGAAGCCACTCCTGTGGGTGTATATTCATAAATTAGTACTCCGCCCCTATTGGATCCTCCGTAACCAGATAGGTCATCCTTCTCCGATGCACCAAAAGCTAATATGGTTCCATCACTACTTAAGTCCACATCAGTTCCATATTTATCTCCAGCAATACCAGTAAAATCGACACCAACTTGTACCCAAGCAGATGCAGATGCATCCCAATCAAAAACTCTTACGAAACCTCGATTATCGCTAGAAGCATTTCCACCATCATGGTAGGGACCACCAACAGCCAGTCTTGATCCATCTGAGGATAATGAAACAGACGTTCCATAAAAATCACCAGCCGCTTGTCCATCAATATCACTTCCTAATTTTACCCAGCTTCCAGATTGTAATTCATATACTCTTACGTGGCCTCTATTGTCAGAAGAGCTATTTCCAGCATCATTATAGGGAGCTCCAACAGCCACTCTTGTTCCATCATCACTTAATGAAACATCCCAACCACTTCTATCGCCGGTAGCTTCTCCATTAATATCGGATCCCGTCTGCACCCAATTAGTTCCATTAAAGTCATAAATACGGACTACCCCAGTCATTGATCCAGCGTAATAGCCTCCAGCAGCCAGCCGTTTACCATCAGCACTTAATGATACGGAATAACCCATCGCGTCAGATGCATTTCCGTCAATATCAGAGCCTACTTGCTGCCAAGAAGATCCATTTTTATCATAAACACGTACATGTCCCCTCAAACTTCCTCCATGGACGTAACCTCCGGCAGCAATTCTTTTTCCATTTTTACTTGCTGATACTGCGCCACCGAATCCATCACCTTGTGCTTCTCCGTCAATATCAACCCCTATTTGGGAGTTCTCAGTAGTATATGAGGTAAAGGCGACATTAGAAAGCAGCCCCCCAGAAATTGACAAGGTGGGGGTAGGTGTCATGGACTTGTTAAAAAAAGCTGTTATGGTAACCACAGAGCTAACACCAATGTTATTATCTGAAAGTGATAGTGATGCTTTCGGGCTTACACGGCTTACAGTAAGGGTAAGTGAGGCATTTCCGGAGTAGGATAAATTATTGGTATCGGTTGCAGTAGCGGTAACATTTAGTGTAGTACCGGAAGAAATATTTGAAGGTACTTGCCAGTAATAGGTCCATACTGCTGCAGAAGATCCTTGTGTCATAGCAACATTAGTAACCACTCCCGCTATTGAAATCGTAGGTGAGGCATTCATGTTTATGGAGAAAGTCGCAGTGAGTGTAACCTGACCCGAAGTAATTACATTATCTGAATCATTTGAGGTGATGGTAAGAGTTGCTGGAGAACCGCATGTTCCCCATTTGGGTGTCTTGGAACTGTTGCCGAAGATACCAGAATTTTGAGAAAAATTTCCAGGATGACCACCGGTAATCGAAGAAACACACCAACCGCTTAAATCTTGATTAAATCTGACAGCAGAACTTAAAAATCTATAAAAACCAACTTGTGTATTTAAATTGTCCCCACCGTCTGTAACTGAAGACACATCCCAACCACTAATGTCAGCATTAAAATCTGATGCATCTAAAAACATCCCCATCATATTAGTAACTTTGGACACATCCCAGGAACTTATATCTTGGTTGAATTTTCGAGCACCAGCAAACATAAAATACATATCGGTAACTGATGATGTATCCCAATTAAGAGGATTATTGGGTGGAACATTCCAACTTTTAACTTCATTATTATCGAATTTACGGGCCTCATTAAACATACTCCTCATAGTTGTCACTTTTGAAACATCCCAATTGTTTAGGTTTTGATTAAAATCACCACAATTCATAAACATCTCACTCATGTCAACAACATTCGAAGTATCCCAATAACTTATATCAGGACTTCCCCCATTATTAAAGATTTCCCTATTCCTGAACATCTCTGACATATCGGTAACATTGGAAGTGTCCCAACTTGATAAATCTTGATTAAATGAATTATATTCATTCGTATTGTTAGTTTTAAATAACTCGGACATATCAGTTACTAGCGTGGTAACCACTCGATCCCAATCGGTATCATTCGCGGATTTATTAGAAATAGAAGTATTGTCATGTGCAGTATACAGAGTACCACTTATCATACCCGTATCTCCTTCGCTACATCCAGAACATTTAATTGTTACTCCATTTGAAGCCAAATAAAATGTAGGGCTTATAGTAAGGGTAAGTGAGGCATTTCCGGAGTAGGGTAGATTATTGGTATCGGTTGCAGTAGCAGTAACATTTAGTGTAGTGCCGGAAGAAATATTTGAAGGTACTTGCCAGTAGTAAGTCCATACTGCCGCAGAAGCACCTTGTGTCATTGAAACATTGGTAACCACTCCCGATATCGAAATCTTCGGTGAGGCATTCATATTTATAGAGAAAGTAGCAGTGAGGGTTACCTGACCTGAAGTAATTACATTATCTGAATCATTGGAGGTGATGGTTAGCGTTGCAGGGGAATTTGAACCTGATGGCGGGGGTGCTACTTTCGCAGTTCTACAAGCAGGACTCCTGCCACTAAACCTTGGCCTTAAAGATGAATTGTTTTTTATAGGATTGTTGTTCCCCCAAATATTTTGCCTATTCTGATAGATATTATAATTGTTTGGGAAACACCAATAAGAAAGGTCTTGATTTAAATTAGTGGCATTATCAAATAATTGATTCACACCATTTTGATCATTCATACTCGAGACGTCCCAATAGCCTATGTCTTGATTGAAAGCTCTTGCATTTTGGAAGAGCCCTTGCATATTACTCACATTTGAGGTATCCCAACTGCTGATATCCTGATTAAAAGTCTGATTGTTTTGAAATAAACCTTGCATATTAGTAATCCCAGATGTACAAACACAGGTAACATCACTTCCATTACTAATCATTGTTTGTAAAGTGCTCCTATTAACCTTGGTATAGGTTTTACCTCCTACAACACCTGTTTGGCCAAATGATGCACCGTCACATGTAATTGTTTTATTATTTGAGGCGAGTTGAAAGTTTTGTCCATACAGAGAATAACTGAAAATAAATAATAGAACTGTCAGCAAACTTTTATAATTAAAGCGCACGCTTTTTAGACCAGATCTGAAAAGTTTAGTAACTAAAAACATAATATGGAATTAGTTAAACTTTGACCTCTGTTAAGGGCCATCTTTTTTCGAATACTTGATCTTAAATTCGCAAGGCTACTTTTAGAAAGATTGAGCTCATCTTGAATTTGACGATTTGAAAAGCTCATCTTGATAAACATGCAAACCTTTACCTCTTGGAAGGATAAACTATCGTATGTACCAACTAATCTTTTTGTGAACTCTGGATAGGTTTGCGCAAAGCGCACTTCAAAATGTTCGTTAATCTTTAAATCCAATTTGTTTATTTTCGAATAATTACTTTCAAAAATCGATTCTTTATTGATAATTAATCCTAATTTTTTTCAAAAATATAATACTTGCAGTATAAATGCAGTAAATTTTTATTAAAAAAGTAGCATAAAAAGATTCTTAAAGTATTAAAATAGTATTTTTTAGTTAATTTAAATTGTATTTATAGAACAGTTTTAATAGCACAGCATTATGTTATAGTAGCATTTTTTATTTTGTATTTTTGTCAAAACTAAACTGAATAATGGCTTTTGATATAGAAATGATAAAGTCCGTTTACTCTAAGATTAAAAATAGAGTAAATAAGGCACGAGAATTAACAGGCAACCCCCTAACTGCTTCTGAAAAGATTCTTTACTCCCATCTTTGGGATGGAAATCCAGAAAAGGTCTTTTCAAGAGGCAAAGACTATGTTGATTTTGCACCAGACAGAATCGCTTGTCAAGACGCAACAGCTCAAATGGCTCTTTTACAATTTATGCAAGCAGGAAAGGCAAAAGTTGCCGTACCTACAACTGTGCATTGCGATCACTTAATTCAGGCTAAGTCTGGAGCTGCACAAGATTTAAAATCGGCAAACAGCATATCTGCTGAGGTCTTCAACTTTTTAGAGTCTGTCTCAAACAAATACGGTATCGGATTTTGGAAGCCAGGAGCGGGGATCATACACCAAGTAGTTTTAGAAAATTATGCGTTCCCTGGTGGAATGATGATAGGTACTGACTCACATACAGTTAATGCAGGAGGGCTTGGTATGCTAGCTATTGGAGTTGGTGGTGCTGATGCTGTTGATGTTATGGCCGACATGCCGTGGGAGCTAAAATTCCCAAAATTAATTGGTGTAAAACTCACTGGGAAATTAAATGGATGGACTGCACCTAAAGACGTTATTCTTAAAGTCGCAGGCATACTTACAGTAAAAGGAGGTACAGGTGCAATAATAGAGTATTTTGGCGAGGGTGCTGAATCTATGTCTTGTACAGGAAAAGGAACAATATGTAATATGGGCGCCGAAGTAGGTGCGACAACCTCAACATTTGGATACGATAAATCAATGGAACGCTATCTTCGTGCGACAGGGAGAGATGATGTGGCCGATTCGGCAAATCAGATTAAAGACTATCTTACCGCTGATCCTGAGGTTTATGAAAATCCAGAAAAATATTTTGATGAACTAATCGAAATTAATTTAGACGAATTAACCCCACATTTAAATGGCCCATTTACCCCAGATTTAGCAACTCCAGTATCAGAGATGTCAGAAGTTGCTAAAAAAAATGAATGGCCTATAAAAGTAGAATGGGGTCTTATAGGCTCTTGCACAAACTCTTCATATGAAGACCTATCTAGGGCCGCCTCTATAGCCAAGCAAGCAGTGGAAAAAAATCTTGTGACAAAAGCTGAATTTGGAATAAATCCAGGTTCTGAACAAGTTCGTTATACAGCTGAAAGAGATGGGCTTTTAAAAACTTTTGAAGAACTAGATGCTAAAATATTTACTAACGCCTGTGGACCGTGTATAGGCCAATGGGCAAGAGAGGGTGCTGACAAGCAGGAGAAAAACTCTATAATTCATTCCTTCAACAGAAATTTTTCAAAGCGGGCTGATGGAAATCCAAATACCCATGCTTTTGTTGCTTCTCCGGAAATGGTAGCTGCTGTTGCTATTTCTGGGCGCTTAGATTTTAATCCTATAAACGACACATTGATAAATCAAGATGGGGAAGAGGTGAAATTAGATCCTCCAACAGGATTGGAATTACCTCCTTCAGGCTTTGATGTTAAAGACAACGGTTACCTGGAACCAGTTGAGGACGGATCTTCTGTGCAAGTTGTTGTTAAAGACAATTCAGAAAGGCTTCAGCTGCTGACTCCCTTTAAGCCTTGGGATGGACAAAACCTAAGTGGTGCTAAACTACTTATTAAGGCGCATGGTAAATGCACAACTGACCACATATCAATGGCAGGTCCTTGGCTCAGATTCCGTGGCCACTTAGATAATATTTCAAACAATTGTCTTATAGGAGCAGTGAATGCATTTAACCAAAAAACAAATTTTGTAAAGAACCAACTAACAGGCCAGTACGGTGGTGTTCCTGAAGTACAACGTCAATATAAACAGGCAGGTATAGAAACAGTTGTTGTAGGCGATCATAATTATGGAGAAGGATCGTCTAGAGAACACGCTGCAATGGAACCGAGATTTTTAGGAGTGAAAGTGGTAATTGTGAAATCTTTTGCTAGGATCCATGAAACCAATCTGAAAAAACAAGGAATGCTCGGAATTACTTTTGACAACGAATCTGATTATGATTTAATTAAGGAGGACGACACTTTCAATTTTATCGATTTAAAAGATTTTGCTCCTGGTAGACAGATTACAATTGAGGTAGTTCATACCGATGGCTCTATAGATCTAATTAAAGCAAACCATTCCTACAACGCCCAACAAATCGAATGGTTTAAAGAAGGTTCTGCACTAAATCTGATAAAAAAACAAAATGCAGCTTAATTGCAAAGACTAGTTTGGAGACAAAATGGTCTTATTGTAAGTAGCAGATTCAATTTTTTCTTTAGAAAAATAAACTGGGAAATATTTGTCCTCGGACCAATCTTTAAACAAGTTTCCATAGAATGGACTATCAGGATTTCCCGATTGACCAGGTGCATTTGTTCCTATACTACTATCCCAGTCTCCGGTGTTGACGATCATTCGAAAACTTCCACCACTACTTTGTCTGTAATCTGATCCAGTTGATCCAGGGGTGTAACTATTCCCTCCTCTTGGGAGTGGCCCTAAGTTTAGTTTTTCAGAGAATTCTTTTCTTGATACTTCTCCTAAGGCATGAACCATGTAGCTATGTTTGTTATTTTTTTGACCGTACATCCAATTTTTGGTATCCTCACCTAGACGTTTTTTCAAGTCAGCTATTGCAGAGGTAAAAGTTTTTTTAACAAATAGATCTCTTTGTTTTGTATTTAAAAACATATTTCCAGGTGACTCAATCCAATCGATAACTGTTTTTAATTGAAGTGAAGTAAAAATTGATTTTGCTTTATCGGGAACAAACCTATCAAAAGCATGACTCATTATTTCATTTTCCCATGCAACATAAATTGCAGCTTCAACAGAATTGGGTGTCAATCTAAAATCCCAATCTAATAGCTTTAGTTTTTGTTTATTTTCAAAATCTTTGAATGAAACTTTTTCTAGATAAGGCACTAAACTTTTTGCTGGTAATGAAGTCACATCAACTTGAAGCTTTTTCATATCTCCCATAGTTAGACTATCACTTGAGCCTAAAAATTCATTCACCCTGTCACCTCTATAAGGATCGGACCAAGTGAATCCTATGGCATCCCAATTTTTATAATCAGAAGGAGTAAGGTTTTGATTTGCTGATGCAATGAACCCTTTTTTGGGATTAAAAGAATTTGGCTTTTCAACAATAGGTAAATATCCACTCCATTCATATTTTCCATTTCCAAGAACAGGTACTAGGCCACTAAAGTTTTTTCTTATTGGAGCGATACCCACAGCTTGCCATCCAATGTCACCTTTAACATCAGCCCAAATCATATTTTCCCCTGGGATATTGCTATATGAACAAGCTTCTCTGAACTCTTGCCAGTTTTTTGCCTGGTCCATCCTCAGTGAAGCAAGATAGGGAGAACCTCCAGGCTCTAACCATGCACATCTTACAGCATAAGCTTTAAGTGCCTTTTTACTAAGGTAGGTAATAGGGCCATGATGGGTATAATGGAGTTCAATATCTCTATCAGGCTCACCTTTAACACTTAGGGTTTCTTTAATAATTTTTATGTCTTTCCACTTGCCATTATGCATATACTGAAGAGGGTTTTTTGGATTTAAGTCATACTGATATAAATCTTCTCCATCAGTTCTAAAAACAGTTAATCCCCAAGCACCGTATTCATTATGGCCAATAGAAATTCCTGGGATTTCAGGCTCACCACCTCCTATAACATTCCATCCCGGGGCTACCAAATGAGCCATGTATCTAAGGGAAGGAACTGCTATGGTACGATGAGGATCATTAGCCATATAGGTATTTCCATCGATAGTTTTTTTACCGCTTAAAACCCAATTATTGCTTCCAATATCCAAAGACTTTGAAGACAAATCATTAAATCTATTAATAAATGAAACAGCCTTTTTATTTCTATATTTTTCTATCAGATGTTCTTGTTTAAATATAACAGGGTTTCTATAGGCATTATAAAGCCCTAAGAGGTCTTCAAATAGAAGAGAACGATCAATTTTTGGATCTAATTTGATCTTTGGATCTTTAGGATGAAACCATACTAAGTCTTTTACCTTTTTTTCACCAATTAGTGCCACTGTTCTGCCAATTTCTAATTCATCTTCAATATTTCCAAGAAGTCCTTGATGACGAGAAATAACGACTTCGGGTGTCCATTTTTCAGGAATAATATCCAACATTTTAAATGGAAGTGGAAGTTTTTCAGGGGTCTTTAAAATATCTGAAATATACTTATTTACTCCTTCCACATAGGCTTCAATAATTTCTTTTCCCTGAGGGTGATAATGATTAAGCTCCTTATTTATATCTCCTCTGTACATAAAAAGTCTTGTGCCTATATCTCTTTTAATTTCGTCAGGGCCTAATATTTCAGCAACGGATCCTGTAGCTTGTCGACGCCAAATCTCAAATTGAAATAACCTGTCTCTAGCAGCGGTATACCCCTGTGAAAAAAAAAGGTCGTGTTGATTTTGAGCATAAATATGATTAATACCCCATTTATCACGGTATACTTCAACAGACTGTTTGAGGCCATCAATGTTTATTTTTTCTTTGGGATAGGGCTCTGTTTTTAAGCAACTAATGCAGAAATAAAAAAGGCTTAATAAAAAAACACTTCGCATATTAAAGCGCATCAGAAGCTTTTATAAATCTTGTAGTTAAATCAACATTTTCCATATCCTTGTCTAATGGAAACATTGGTCTTTTAATTCTTTTGTAATCCAAACGTTCTAAATCTTGATCAACACCACCTGGGGTAAGAGCCATAATCCAGTCTCCTCGGATGTTATAAAGTTCAGGCACTAGATAACCGATTTTTACGACAAGAATGTCAGTTTCTCTTGGGTTTAATCCCAACTGTGTAAAATCTTTTTCTCTGTGGTAGGGCTTTCTTTTTTTGGTAACAATTACTTTTAAGCTACCCGTTTTTATAACTACTTCAGTTTCTGCGTGAATATCACCTTGATGAATTGCCTCTACAACACCCTTCAATAATACTGGAGGGGAATACCTATCGTCTACTTCGGCACCAACATAGGCAGAAACTTTGTTTCCTATACCAACCTCCACTGCTTTTTTAACCATATCAGGGCCAGGGATTGAGGCATAAATAAGTTCTGGACCTGAAGATTTTTTGAACACCTTCTTTTTTAAAAGCTCACGCAGTGTCCATGTAACATCTCCTGCACCTCCAGCTGTTGGATTGTCACCCATGTCACTTATGATGTAGGGTTTTTTATCTGATTTTAAAGCATATGAAAGACTTGTCTCAAGATCAGCTGTTGGTGCTACAAATGCAAATTCATGTCGAACATCCCAAAAGGCTTTTGCTAAAATTTCTGCATTACTACTCACAGCTTCCTTATTATCCCCAGTAACCATAACAACAGCATGATTTCTTGGCTCGTCCGCCCAGGCATATCCTACCCATATTGCAGCATCAATAATACCTTCTTTTTCTGTCACAGGTTGAACTTTTGCATATAGACTCTTTCCAGGTTCTATTCGTGTACTGGTTTTTTCACCTGGTAGTAAAATAGGAACTGGAATCCATGCCTTATATTTTGGTTTCCCTTTTCCGCTTATTAATCGTTCCAATAGATTATCAACAGCACGTTGCTTTGATTCAAGGGCATCTTCATGAGGTGCTAGGCGATAGCATGTAATAAGGTCACTGTGCTCTGCTAGGCGCTTTGAGACATTACCGTGAAGATCCATAGAAGTTGAAATCAGGGTTTTAGTACCAATTAAATCACGTACTTTTTTAATAAAATCTCCCTCAGGATCATCAACTCCTTCTACGCTCATAGCTCCATGAATATCAAAGAAAAGCCCATCTAAAGGCAATTCTTTTTCTAAAAGAGATAGCGTTTTTCCAACAAGTGAATCATAAGCTTTTTTTGTAACAATACCTCCTGGTAGAGCATGGCCTCTTAGCGTAGGAGCCCAATCCGCAGCTTTTCTTTGTGGACTTTCCTCACTCAAAAAGGGATAATAATCAAAAACTTTTTTTCCTTGCCTTGCTAAAAATGCTGAAGCTTCAGTTTTTGCAGGAGAAAAAGTGCTGGACTCAATGGCCAAACCTGCTATAGCAATTTTAGGTTTTAAAGGAGTTGGCTGACAAGAGAATAGAATAATAAGAACAAAAAATAATGGAGAATGTCTAATTAAAAAACGCATAGTACTATAATGATTTAATTTAAAGATAAAACTTTCAAAGGCAATTCAATAAAAAGGTGTAGTTAAAGTAAGAAGGAATAAATTTTGATTACTTCATAAGCTTTCCTTTTTTATTTAAATAACTATCTTGAACACACAAAACAATTGAATTTATAACAAGGATAAGGTAAAGGATGAGACAAATTTTCTTTTGGTCACTTGTGGCCGCACTAGCTGGACTACTATTTGGTTTTGACACTGTGGTCATTTCAGGTGCAGACAAAAAACTTCAAAATTTATGGCAATCTTCAGATGCCTTTCATGGGAGTGTAGTCATGGCAATGGCCCTTTGGGGTACTGTTGTAGGTGCTCTTTTTGGAGGATATCCCTCACAAAAATTAGGACGGAAAAAAACATTAATTTGGGTTGGAGTACTCTACACAGTCTCAGCAGTTGGATCTGCTCTTGCAAATGATCCGATTAGCTTTGCTGTTTTTCGATTCATCGGAGGATTAGGAGTTGGAGCATCAGGGATTGCAGTTCCAGCGTACATTTCTGAAATTGCGCCTGCTAATAGCCGAGGGCGACTGGTAGGACTTTACCAATCTAGCTTGGTTTTAGGTATTTTACTTGCATTTATTTCCAATTATCTTTTAAGTGATATAGGGGAAAATGCTTGGAGATGGATGATGGGAGTTGAGGCATTTCCAGCTTTTCTGTATACGTTTTTATGTTTTGTAATTCCAAAAAGCCCAAGGTGGTTAATTACCAAAGGCCATTTAGATGAGGCTAAATTAATATTTCAACAAATTGATCCTAATGGCTCTTTCGATAATTTGGTTAATGAGATAAATGAAAATACTGATGCTAAAAACACCTCTGAATCTATCTTTGATAAAAAATACAGCTTACCCCTAAAGCTGGCTTTTTTGGTTGCTTTTTTTAATCAGCTTTCGGGAATTAATGCTTTTTTGTATTATGCCCCTCGTATTTTTGAAGAAGGAGGACTGGGCGAAAGTACATCACTACTAAGCAGTATAGGTATCGGGCTTACAAACTTAATATTTACTTTAATTGGAGTCTCTCTTATAGATAAGCTAGGTAGAAGAAAATTAATGTATTATGGCTCTTTTGGTTATATAATTTCTCTTTCCCTAGTGGCTTGTGCATTTTTTTTTAGATGGGAAGGGATCTTAATTCCTATTTTTCTATTTGTTTTTATTGCATCACATGCTATTGGACAGGGTGCGATCATTTGGGTATATATTTCAGAAATTTTTCCAAATCACCTGCGTAACTCTGGACAATCATTTGGGGTAAGTGTGCACTGGGTGTTAGCTGCTATTATTCCTTCTTTGGTACCTCTTTTATTTGCCAGCATTGGACCTGGTGTTGTATTTTCCATTTTTGCTGGATTTATGGTATTACAGCTCATGTTCGTCCATTTTATGATGCCTGAAACCAAGGGAATTTCTTTGGAAGAACTAAGTAAGAAGCTAGTATCCTGAAAAAATGATCCATAGACAAAACCTAATACTAGTTTTAACTTTTTTTATTTTTTCAGCTTGCAATAATTTTAAAAAATCATCAGATAAAATTTCCATGAACCAAAAAAACCAAGATGAAATAAAATATCGCCCTCAAATACACTTTTCACCAAGGGAAAACTGGATGAATGACCCTAATGGAATGTTTTATTACAAAGGGAAATATCACCTTTACTTCCAGCATAACCCAAATGCAAATGTCTGGGGACCCATGCATTGGGGTCATGCTATAAGTGAGGATTTAGTTTCATGGGAACAGCAGCCTATAGCACTCTTTCCAGATGATCTTGGAACAATTTTTTCAGGAAGTGCCGTTGTAGATCTTAAAAATACTTCTGGTTTTGGCACAAAACAAAACCCACCAATAGTTGCTATTTATACAAATCATAATTCGGGAGAAGAAAAAAATGGATCAAAAAAATTTCAAAATCAAAGTATTGCATATTCTTTAGATGAAGGGCAGACCTGGACTAAATACAATCAAAATCCCGTGATTAAAAACCCAGGAATGGTCGATTTTCGCGATCCTAAAGTCTTTTGGTATGAAAGACAAAATAAATGGGTACTTACTCTGGCAGCTGGACAACAAACACAATTTTATGAATCTAAAGATTTAAAAAATTGGAGCTATTTATCATCTTTTGGAAAAGGGATTGGAAACCATAAAGGAGTTTGGGAGTGTCCAGATTTTTTTGAGCTTCCAGTTGAAGGTTCAAAGGAGACGAAGTGGGTTCACTTAGTCAGCATTAATCCTGGTGGACCAAATGGGGGGAGTGCAACACAATATTTTATTGGTGACTTTGACGGAACAAACTTTTTTGTTGATCCCTATTTTGAAAAACAAATGAAAATCAATCATAATTTTTGGACTGATTTCGGGAAAGATAATTATGCTGGAGTTACATATTCTAATTGGAAAAGCAAAAAAAAAGGGGTACTATTTCAAGGCTGGATGTCTAACTGGCAATATGCAGGGATCGTTCCTACAACAACTTGGAGAAGTGCAATGACGCTTCCACGAGAGCTCGAATTATTCAAATCAAAAAAAGGGCTCTATCGTTTGCGATCAAAAAACATTAACTCTTTTGAAAAATATACAACCCAAACTATCAAAAAAGAGAAAATTGATTTAAACAAAAATAATATTCTAATTTCTGAAAATGAGATAGATTTTTCATCTGCAAAGGTTGAACTTGAGATTCAAAATATGAATGAAACGAAGTATAACTTCCTTCTTTCTAATAGGAATGGAGATTCTTTAAGTTTTGGCTATGACCATAAAGAAAAATTATTTTTTGTTGACAGAAGTAGGACTGGCAATATTAATTTCTCTAAAAACTTTGCGCTAAAACCTTCAATTGCTCCGCGCATAAAAAAAGATGGAAACCTAAAAATGGAATTTATTTTAGATAAGTCCTCAATAGAATTATTTTATGATGATGGGATTTCAGTAATGACCGAGATTTTCTTTTCTAATTCGCCTTATGAAACATTATCTTTAAACTGTTTAGGCTCAGGGTCAAGTTTGAAAAAATTCAAACTCCAAGAAATAAAAACTGAATAAATAATTTTAAGCTGGTTGAATACCCTTGTTAACTTATGAATATTACTTTTTATAAAGTACGATTAAAAAAAAGATTTCCTTTAGCAATAAGCAGGGGGGTTCGTTCGGATTCAGAAAACCTTTTTGTAAAATATGATAAAGAGGGTATTACAGGGTGGGGAGAAGCTGCACCTGGGAAGTCAGAAGGAGCTGAAAGTGTAATGAAAGTGAAACAGGCACTTGAAAAGTTTATTTCAACAGGTATTAATAATTTCTCTATTCAAGAGCTTTATGATCGTTCAAGAGAGTTGAAAATACCTCCATGCGCCTACGTTGGTTTAGACACTGCACTTTGGGATTGGCAAGCTAAAAAAGAAGGTTTACCATTATATAAACTTTTAGGTTTTCCAAGACCCAAAACACCTACATCTGTTACCATTGGAATTAATCCCCCTGAGGTAGTTAAAAAAAGAATTCCAATTCTACTTGAGGGTACAACAGTGAAGTCTTTAAAAATTAAATTGGGATCTGTTGATGGAATTCAAGCTGATAAATCAATGTTTGAGCAGGTAGTTAAAAGCACAAAAAATTACAATGTAAAGATTCGTGTAGACGCGAATGGAGGTTGGAATATTGCTGATGCTAAACATATGATGCAGTGGCTAGCCGACAGAGGAGTGGATTATGTAGAGCAACCCCTTAAAGAAGGAGAAGAATTTAATTTAGAGGAACTTTATGAAAATAGACCTGTTCCTATTTATCTTGATGAGACCTGTCGTTTTTCAGAAAACATTTCTAGTTTTGCTCACTGTGTTGATGGGGTAAATATGAAATTAATGAAGTGTGGGGGCATAACAGAGGCACTTAAAATTATTAAAACTGCAAGAAAATATAAATTAAAAACAATGATTGGTTGTATGAGTGAATCTTCAGTATCAATTGCAGCTGCAGCTGCACTAAGTGGAGGTATTGACCATATCGATCTTGATTCTCATTATAATTTGGCACCTGACCCTTCCACTGGAGCTCCACTGGTTGATGGGGTTACTTTGCCTCCAGACATTCCTGGACATGGGGGTGAATTGAAAAAAGAGTTTTATGCTTGATTCCAATTCAAAAGTTGCCGTCTACATGGAAGGTCACATCGATAGTGACTATGGGAAAATGGGTATGGGTGTTGTTCGTTATTTAAAAAATCCAATAGTTGGTGTTGTTGACAAAGCCTTTGAAGGTAGAGCTATGAAAGAGTTTATTAATATTTCTAGGGATATTAAAATTTACGGAAATCTTCAAGATGTTATCGACCATGGGGCAGAGGTTTTAATTCTTGGCATAGCACCATCTGGAGGAAGAATTCCAAAGTCTTGGAACCCTATTATTGAAAAGGCACTTGAAGCTGGGTTAAGTATAGTCAATGGCCTTCATGATTTGTTAAGTCCTAAATGGCAAAAAAAAATCAAAAGTAAAGATCAATGGATATGGGATGTGAGGTTACCTCAATTTACTCCTGCAATAGCAACAGGAAAAGCTGCTTCACTTTCTAATAAAAGAGTTCTTTTTATAGGAACCGATATGGCAGTAGGGAAAATGACTTCGGCCCTTGAATTTTATGAAGACCTAAAAAAGAGGGATATAAATGTAGGTTTTGTTGCTACAGGGCAAATTGGAATTACTTTGACAGGTAATGGAATACCTCTTGATGCCTTCAAGATTGATCATGCATGTGGTGCTGTTGAAAAAGTAGTTGTTGAACAGGCAGAGAAAGACGTAATAATTATTGAAGGTCAAGGGTCTATATTACATCCTGGAAGTTCTGCGACATTACCTCTTATGCGAGGTAGTTGCCCTACTCATTTAGTTCTTTGTTTAAGAGCGGATAAAAAAGTATTGCGCAGTCCAGAAAATATTAAAATTCCAGATTTAAAAAAGTTCATAGCTTTAAATGAATCTCTTGCCTCGGTCTTTGGAGTTTATCCTAATGCGAAAGTTATTGGCATTTGTGCAAATACATCCATGCTTAGTCAAGGGGAAGGAGAATCTTACATAAAGAATTTATCGAAAAAAACAGGTATTCCTGTTACTGATCCAGTTAGATTTGGCGTTAATGAAATTTTAAAAGTCCTTTTAAAAGATTAATACATTTTTTCTCGACTAACCTGTTTTAGAAGTGGTTGTCCTTTTGTGAGGCGGTCATAACAATTTAAGACTTGTTTAACGCTTTCTTCGGGATAGGTTAAGCTTGCTACGTGGGGTGTGATTTTTACTTTTTTGTGACTCCAAAGGGGACTTGATTTAGGCAGAGGCTCTTGTTCAAAAACATCAAGGAATGCACCTGTCAATAGGCCTTCGTCTATAGCTTTAATTATATCTTTTTCGACCTGAACATTTCCTCTTGAAACATTAATGAGATAAGTAGGAGATTTAAATTTTTTAAAAAGTTTATAGTTCAAAAGCCCATGCGTCTTGGGTGTGTACGGGACAGTGCATACAAGAACATTAATTTGTTCTAAAAATTGATCAAATTGATCTCCATAGTAGGTTTTAAAATCAGCTTTTTTTTGACTATTTGAATATCCAAAAACAGGGAAGCCCATGTGATGAATTTTTTTTGCTGCATCCATACCTAAATGCCCAATTCCTAAAACACCAACTCTTACAGGGCGCTCAATGAACTCAAATTGAGACCAACGCTTTTTGGATTGTGCATCTTGGAATTCGTAAAATGAACGGTGGTAATTTAAAACCGCCATCAAAATATAATTACTCATCGAAAAAGCCATTTGATAATCGATAACTCTGCATATAGGAATATGCTTTGGAATAGTTTCATCTTTTAAAATGTGGTCTACACCAGCCCCCATTGCAAAAATCAGTTTTAAATTTTTAAAAAGTTTTAAAGCTCCTTTAGGTTGATTCCATACCATCGCGCAAACTACCTGCTCAGGATGGTTTGGTTCTAATCCTATTTCAAGATTTATGTGAGGAGCAATTTTTTGAAAATTCTCTTTCCAATTTTTCGTAGGTGTAGGAGGCGCAATGATAGCAAAATGCATAAATTGAGATTTAAGTAGCCATTTAAAGATAGTTAGAATTTGTATTTTTAGGCAAAACAAATACAAATGCTTTGTCTAAGAATAATTCAGCAAATATCTTTTTTTCTATTACTAAGTTTACATATTGGTTGTGAAAACGATTCTATTTCAACTGCAGCTGATAATGTAGACCTTAATTCAGAAATTGATTCAAGCCTTCAGCAAATAATTACCCAAAAGATTTTTGAAAAAACTAATACCATTCGAACTAGCCGAGGACTTTCTGAATTGACTCAAAATGATGATATGGACCAATTAGCGCAGCTTCATAGCGACAACATGGTAGTACACAATTTTTATGATCATGTTGATCATCAAGGGAAATCGCCCTCTCAACGTGCTGATGATTTAAATTTTGAGTGGAGAAGAATAGCTGAAAATATTGCACAAGTTCCTTGGCATGAAAATGTTTTAAATTGTGGTAATACTAGGTCTGCGGAATCAATTTCAGAGTGCGTAGTTGAAGGGTGGAGAAATTCTCCTGGCCACTATGCAAATATGATTGGAGAATTTGATCAGTTAGGAGTTGGAGTTGCTTTTACAAATGATAGTATAGCCTATTTTACTCAAGTTTTTCGTGTACCTTAATTTATTTGCAATGGTAGTCTGCAGCACGAGTTGCTATTTGATTGTTGGGCTTAATATTTACTTTATAGCCTAGAGAATTTGCCCAACCTTGGGCTGCTGAAATTAACTTATGAGATTTGAAACTTTCATCACTATTGTAGTCCATATCAATCTCTACTTTAAGGGTAATTTTTTGAGTTAGCCACTCGGCGACATCAATACTCAACTCTGCTTCTTTCCAAAGGCGAGTCCACATATCAGTGATTAATTTTCTATTGGATTTATTAAAAATGTAGTGTACACCTCTTGTTCCTAAACGATATGCTATAACGGTTGTGTAATGAGTCTGTTTGTTAATATTTTGTGAATCTGTACCTATATGAATCTCTGCATAAGGATAATTTTTAAGAACTTCAATGGTGTGCTGTACGGGATCTAACTTATCCCCTTTAATGTTTTTGAATAAAAGCATAATAATCTCAGACTAATTTAAAAATACTATTTTGGTAAATGCTATTAATTTTAAATTTATGACAGTTCTACTTTTTAACTTCTGTAACACTTGTATTCTGTTAGTTTGGGGATCAATTATTATTTTTCCAAATAGTAAAATATCTAATCATCTTATTACATACCCTTGGGTCCCACTTGTAATTAGCTTTTTTTATACTTATTTCATTTTTATTTCAGGAGGTATTTCAGACGCTGATTTTTCCTCTTTGGAGGGGATAGTTACTTTATTTAGAAACGCTTCACCTGAGTCAGCAGCAGCAGGGTGGCTCCATTATCTAGCTTTTGATTTTTGGGTTGGTTCCTGGATTATAAGACATAGCAAGAAACATAAAATTAAACACTATCTAGTTATTCTACCTCTTCTTGCTACTTTCATGTTAGGACCAGTAGGAATTTTGTTTTATAGTATTATCTATTTTGGCGTAAAATATTTTACGCCGGCCAATTAAAAGTAATATTTTGCTTTAGATCTGGATGAAGTGATTTAGCTACAGGGCAGTTCAGTGCAGCACGCTCTAAAAGTCTTTGAGTTTTGCTGTCAAAGAACTTATTAACGTTAATTTCAATTTTAATT
The DNA here is from genome assembly GCA_902613595.1 of uncultured Bacteroidota bacterium. Lineage (GTDB taxonomy): Bacteria > Bacteroidota > Bacteroidia > Flavobacteriales > Flavobacteriaceae > MS024-2A. Next base: position 861,949 of record CACMHY010000001.1, on the reverse strand, counting down.
TCTTCAATTCTTCTAGGTTCTGAGGCCATAATTTTTTTAACCTGTGCTTTAGTACCTCTAAGATTTAGATTTAGATTTTTTGCCTTAATCCCCATTATCGTTAAAATACATGAGGCTAGAGCACTAGCGACTGTATCTGTTGGTGAAAAGGCTTCTCCTTTTCCATTATTATCAATTGGGGCGTCCGTTATAAATGAGTCTTCAGAGGCTAGATGAATGCTTTTAGTTCTCAGTTCACCTTCATATGTTACAATGCTTGTCATAATTAAAATAATTTTTGATAAATATAATTTCCAGCATACGCAATGACGCCAAGTATTAAAGGATAAAAAAATATTAGCCAAAAAGCGTCTTTAAATGTTATTTGATTCCAATACGACTTGTTTTGATATAAACCCTGTAGTAAATCATACCAGCTTTTGCATTGTATTTTGGAAGCCAATAAGTTAGCTAAAATGGCACCTAACAAAATCACAATCCCAATAAAGTAATGGCGTAGCATGCTCAAAAATAAATAACTTTACAATTGATATTCCAATCTTTGTTATAAATTCACTTTAAAATAAATTATTTAAAAAATTATCATGAAAAATTTTGTTAGTTCCTTTTTGATATTTTTCGTTTCCTTTTTTGCAATTGGCCAAAACCAAGAAATATCAAAAATCATCTCTCTTAGAAAGAAAAATTTAAAACCAATTAAAGATCAAATAATTAGTTCTATTGAAGATCAGAAGAATAATTTGATCACAATTAGTGATGGCATTTGGGAAGCTGCAGAGACCTCTTTAGAAGAATTCAAATCATCAAAACTTCTGATAGATTATGCGCGAGCAAATGGTTTTGAGGTTACTGAAAATGTTGCTGATATATCTACAGCTTTTATGGCCTCTTATGGTTCGGGAAAACCTGTTATTGGAATTTTAGGGGAGTTTGACGCAAACGCAGGGATATCTCAAAAGCGGCAACCAACAAAAGAAGCAAGAGTTAAAGGCGGTGCTGGACATGGATGTGGCCACAATCTTTATGGAACAGCTAGTTTAGGTGCAGCTGTGGCAATCAAAGAACAAATAGAAAAAGGGAATCTTAAAGGAACAGTAATATTTTACGGGACTCCTGCAGAAGAAACAATTTTCGCAAAGGTTTGGATGGTTAGAGAAGGGGTCTTTGATAAACTAGATGTTTGTATGGATTGGCATCCTGGTGACACAACCGAATCAGGAACACAACCAAGTAAGGCTTTGGTTGATTTTAGAGTATCATTTAATGGTAGTTCTTCACATGCTTCATCGGATCCTTGGAATGGGAGAAGTTCAGTTGATGCGATGGAGCTATACACAACGGGATTAAATTATTATCGTGAACATATTTTACCTACCTCTAGAATTCATTATCAATTTGAAGCAGCAGGGGATGTGGTAAATGTAGTCCCGGATTATGCTAAAATATGGACCCGATTACGTGGCAATAGCGTAGAGCATGTAAACGTTCTCTACGACAGAGCCTTAGATATTGCAAAAGCAGCAGCTATGATGACCGGGACTACTTATGAAACAAAATTGATTTCAGGGATCTATGAAATTCTAGTCAACAGGACAGGGGCTGCGATAATGCAAAATAATATAGAGACTTTAGGTGACATCTCATATACTGAAGAAGAAGTTTCTTATGCTAATACAATTTTAAAAGAAACAGGAAAGCCACAAATTGGTCTTGATGGAAAATATAAGCCACTTATGCCAACCCTTCCAGCTACAGGAGGATCAACAGATGTTGGTGATGTAAGCCAAGTTGTTCCAGTGATACGCATGTCAGCAACAGTTGCAGCTAAAGACGGGCCTTGGCACTCTTGGGCTGTTGTTGCGTGCACAGGCATGTCTATTGGCCATAAAGGGATGATTTATGCAGCCAAAGCACTGTCCATGACTATGGCGGATTTATTTAAGGAGCCAAAACTTATTGAAGCTGTAAAAGAAGATTATAGGAAAAATAAAAGCCCAAAGAAATATGTACCCCGCATTGATCCTGGACCTCCAACTTTAGAATAAAGAAGTCAAATTAAAATTATTTTACCCATTTTCTTTTCTGCATTTCTTTGTTTACATAAGAAGATAGATATATTATTGCAACCATATTTGGGATACACATAAGGGCAAAAGAAAGATCAATAATTCCAACTACAATATCTACTGTCGCTAATGCAGAAAAAACGATACTTATTACATAAAAATAATTGTAGTATTTGCCCCAGCTGAGTTTTGTTAAATAGCCAAAACATTTCACTCCATAATAGGAATAAGTAAACAAAGTTGATATTCCAAATACAAAAACCATAAGAAGTAGTAAAATATCACCCAGACCAAAAAACAAACGCCTAAATGCTTCTAGAGTTAGGACAATACCGTTTAGATTTTCAACTTTGTAAGCTCCACTAATAATTACAACCAGACCAGTAATTGTACACACCAGTATTGTATCGAGAAGTGGACCAAGCATTGCTACTAAACCTTCATCGGTCCCATTTTTACTTTGAGATTGTCCATGATACATGGGTGCATTTCCTACTCCACTTTCATTAGAAAAAACAGCTCTACGGACACCAAGTATAACAAGACCCCAAAAGCCCCCTGTAACGGCTGTTTTTAAATTAAATGCTTCAAAAATAATTAGTCTAAATGTCGGAATTACCTCTTCAAAATTTGAGAAAATCATGAAGAGCCCCATGAAAAAATATAAAGCTACCATTACAGGAACTAAATTTGAAGTAACTTTTACAATTGACTTTAAACCTCCGAATATTACAAAACCACTTACTATGGAAAGCAGAATACCAATTATAAATTTCCACTGCAGGTCTCCAATAATCACATAATTGTTTGGTTTTAAAACATCCATAAAAGTTTGTGATAATTGATTAGCAGTAAAAGCAGGAAGAACACCAAAAAGCCCAGCTAATGAAAACCAAATAGCAAGAGGCTTACCCCATCTTTTGATACCCAAACTCATATAATACATAGGACCGCCTAATGGATCCCCATTTTTTTGTTTTTCTCTGAGTATCACTGCTAGTGATGATGAATAAAATTTAATTATCATTCCTATTATGGCTGTTATCCACATCCAAACTAATACACCGGGGCCACCCATATGTATAGCAATAGCAACTCCAGAAATATTCCCAAGACCCACAGTTGCAGCTAGAACAGCTGAAAGTGCTTGAAATCTTGAAATTCCTTTGTTTTGTTCAACTGTGAAAAGAAGTTTAAAGGCAGATTTAATTTTTAATAATGGATACCCTTTGCTTAGAAAAAAAAGGTAAAAGCCACCTCCAATTATTGTGAAAAGCATCACCCACTCTAGCTGTTTTATGAAAAATTGTAGATAGGAATCTAATAAAGTAATAAATTCACCCATAGCGAAAATTAGGGATTAATTTTCATTTTATAAGTAACGTAAACCAAATCATATATACCAATCAAATATTTTTTATGATAAAATTTTGTTTTATAAAAAAAAAGGAGAAACTTTATTATAAAACATTAGAAATGCAAACAAGAAGAGATTGGCTTAGAGCTTCAATGGGAATAGGAGGTATACTTTTGACACCACCTAGTATTTTAAGTGCTCAAGAGAAAATACAATATAATCCTAGAGCACTAGAATCTCCAATTCGCTTAAGTTCAAATGAAAACCCTTATGGACCCTCAAAAAACGTACAACAACGGATAAAAAATTCATTTAATCACGGATGTAGATATCCGTATGCCTATTCCGACGACTTAGCTTCGATTTTAGCTAAAAAACACGGTGTCTCTGAAGAGTCAATTATAATTACTGGTGGATCCACCGAGGGATTAAGAATTACGGGTCTTACGTTTGCATCTAATGGTGGTGAAATTATATCTGGGCAACCCACTTTTCTTGCAATGATGGATTATGCCAAACAGTGGGGCGCAACAATAAATTGGGTTCCTGTTGGTGCCGACAAAGGATATGATTTAAATGAAATAGAAAAAAGGATCTCTTCTAAAACAAAACTTATATTTCTTTGTAATCCTAATAACCCTACTGGAACAATAGTTCCTGCAAAGAAACTTGTTGATTTTTGCGATACCGCAAGTAAAAAAACTATAGTTTTTTCAGATGAAGCATACTATGATTATATAGAAAAGCCTAATTATCCAAGTATGATTAATGCTGTTAAAAAAGGTGACAACGTAATCGTTTCAAAAACATTTTCAAAAGTTTATGGTATGGCAGGTTTAAGAATAGGATATTTAGTTGCCAAACCTGAAATTGCAAATAAAATTCGTAATAATGTTGTTGCTATGAGTAATGTACTTGCTATCGAAGCAGCAAAAGAAGCTCTAAAGGATGAAGGATTTTATCAGTTCTCATTGTCCAAAAATAAAGAGGCAAAAAATAGAATTTATGCGATTTTAGATCATCTAAAACTAGACTATGTTACCTCACACACCAATTTTGTTTTTTTTCACTCGAAAAAAGATATAAGAAAGTTGGGAAAAATAATGTTAGAAAAAGGGATACGAATTGGAAGACCTTTTCCTCCCTTTTATGATTGGTGTAGAATTAGTACGGGAACTCTTGAAGAAGTGGATCTTTTTACAAAAAGTATGTTAGAAGTATATGAAGGATAATTATTATTTTTCCTTAACAACTATATAAGTAGCTTTTACTCCAGTAGCAAGATTCCATCGATTAGAACCTACTAATTTTCCATTATCATCAAACACCATGACCTCTGCAGTGTTTGGACCTGACGCGCCCTGGTTTAATGCAACAAAATCTATTTTGTTGAAACCCATAACAAGGTCTATTGCAATACTTTTGAATCGCTCCTGAAGCAAGACTCTCGAAACAACTTCTTTATCATTTAACATTATGCGTATTAAATCACCATCTGGAGATTCATGATCCCTCAAGGCTATCTGTACAAACTTTCCATTATTACGAAAGTCTCCTAGATATTGATCTGTTTGAAATTGATTTGGATTTTTGTCTTTTTCAGACTTACGATTCAGCTTGTTTTCATATCGTTTTCCAGGATCCAAAAATTTTTCATTTTCACCAAACATCATGTTTCGACTTTCCCTTTCATTGTTCAAGTTAGGCAAGTCTATATCAGGTTTAAAGTAATCCTCAGATAATAAGGATTTATTTTCTTTCGGTTTCAATAATTTTGGTCTCTCACCTTCAGACTTTGGCACAATAAGCTTTGGGGGACTGACCAGTTCAGTTGGCTTTTGACCATACATGCAGAATAAACAAAAAAAGAAAAAAAAAGAAAATACCTTTTTTATCACAGCAATTAAATTTTATAATACAAACCTAGTAGTTAATAAATTGAATCTCAAGTGTTTTTTGAATAAATTAATTTGGGATTGGGTTTTTTTTTACCTTTAGAAAGACCAAATGATTTAAATTATGCAGATTACTAATCTAGACTGGCTAATCATTTTTTTATTTTTTGCTATCTCTCTTGGAATAGGCATTTATGTTTCAAAGTCCTCAGGTAAAAGTGCAAATGAATATTTTTTATCAGGAAGAAGTATGCCATGGTGGCTCTTGGGCTTATCAATGGTTGCAACCACATTTTCAACTGATACGCCAAATTTGGTGACTGATATCGTAAGATCCAACGGTGTATCTGGTAATTGGGTTTGGTGGGCTTTTTTGATAACAGGACTTTTAACGGTTTTCGTTTATGCGAAACTTTGGCGCAGATCAAATGTTAGCACTGATTTAGAATTTTATGAATTGAGGTACGGTGGTAAACCCGCAAGATTTTTAAGAAAATTTAGAGCCATTTATTTGGGTATAGTTTTCAACGTTATAACAATGTCAGCGGTTACTTTGGCAGCTATTAAAATCGGAGGTATAATGCTAGGACTAGAACCTTGGCAAACTGTTATTACTGCTGGCTTAGTTACGGTTACTTTTAGTGCAATTGGAGGCTTTAAGGGGGTTGTCTACACTGATGTTATTCTATTTTTTGTTGCAATGGGAGGAGCAATTGGGGCAGCATTTTATTTAGTAAACTTGCCTGAGGTAGGTGGAATTGAGGCTCTTTTGTCAAATGAAAATGTATCAGATAAAATTTCTATTCTTCCAGATTTTTCTGATACAAATGCACTCATAGCTTTACTTATAATCCCGCTTGCAGTGCAATGGTGGAGTTCATGGTATCCTGGCGCAGAACCAGGAGGAGGGGGGTATATTGCGCAGAGAATGTTTGCAGCAAAAAATGAAAACCATGCTATTGGCGCAACTTTCTTTTTTAATATTATGCACTATGCTTTGAGACCATGGCCATGGATTTTGGTTGCACTTGCGTCGCTTGTTGTTTTTCCTGATCTTGATAGTATTCAACAAGCTTTTCCAAACATAACCGAAGATAAATTGGGTAATGATCTTGCTTATCCTGCAATGCTGACCAAACTGCCGACAGGGCTTTTAGGTCTTGTTTTAGCTTCATTGATTTCAGCTTACATGAGTACTATTTCTACTCAACTCAATTGGGGATCTTCATATATTGTTTATGACTTTTATCAAACACAAATTAATCCTAGTGCTTCTCAAAAGCAGTTAGTTGCTGTTGGAAGAATTTCAACGGTCTTACTAATGGTCTTAAGTACTCTATTAGCATTGCTTCTTCAAAATGCAATGCAATTATTTAATCTATTATTAGTATTTGGAGCTGGAACGGGTCTTATCTTTATATTAAGGTGGTTTTGGTGGAGAATAAACGCATGGAGTGAAATTACTGCGATGGTTGCTTCAGGATTAATTTCTTTAACACTAACAATTCCGTCAATTAAATCAACTCTTTTTGGTCTTGAGGGGATCATGCCGGGTTGGGCAGAATTTCCTTTTGTAGTTGCAGTGACAACAATTTTATGGTTGCTCATTACATTTATAACTCCTTCAGAAGATGAGTCTGTGTTAAGAGCATTTTATAAAAAAACACAACCTGGAGGACCAGGTTGGGCAAAAATTATTGACAAAGCTCAAAAAGATGGAGTAGAACTTTTAGATGATAATAAAACGTGGAGCGTTCCTGCCGGAATTGTAGCAATGTTACTTGGTTGTTCAATGATCTATAGCATTATGTTTTGCACTGGATACTTCATTTATGGAAATCTCAGATTAGCATTTCCGCTTCTTGCATTGGCGATAGTATCAGGCTATCTGTTGATTAAAATCTGGGGGAAAATAAAAGTAAATGTTTTATAATAAGTTTATCCTAAAATAATACCCGCGATAGTTGCTGACATAAGTGAAACTAAGGAACCAGCTATCATTGCTTTTAGACCTAATTCTGTTAAAAGTTTTTTGATTTTAGGAGCGATAATTCCTATTCCTCCAATTTGGATACCAATTGATGCAAAATTTGCAAATCCACAAAGCATGTAGGTTGCCATTATTACTGATTTTTCATAGTTGAAATGGATTGGATTCAAAGCATTTTTTAAACCCACAAGTTGAGTGTAACCAACAAATTCACTCGCAACTAATTTAACACCTAATAATTGTCCCATAAGCGCAATATCATCTTTTGCAACACCGATGATCCACATTAATGGAGCAAATAAATACCCTAAAATAAATTCAATAGAAAGGCTTTTGTAAAAAGTATTTGATTCAATCCATGAATTAATTCCAGTAATATCACCAACGCCTCCAAGTATACTACTTAACATTGCTATTAATGCGATAAAGACTAATAACATTGCCGCTACATTTACCGCCATTTTTATCCCTTCACTTGTTCCAATTGAGATAGCTGAAAGTAAATTAGAGCCGATCTTATTTTTTGAAACTATAACATTATTTGAGATCTCTTCATTTTGAGGATACATCATTTTAGCAATCACAATGGCACCTGGTGCTGCCATAACGGATGCGGCAAGAAGACTCTTCGCAAATTCTAACTTTTTGATTGGATCATTCCCGCCTAGAAAACCAATGTAAGCTCCAAGTACACTTCCAGCTACCGTGGCCATTCCACCAACCATTACTAAGAAAATTTCAGAACGATTCATTTTCTCTAAATAAGCTTTAATAAGAAGAGGCGCTTCGGTCTGACCTAGAAATATGTTCCCAGCAACTGATAGGCTTTCAGCTCCAGAAATTTTAAAAACTTTTGTAAGAAGTCTTGCCAGAAATCCAACCACTTTCTGAATAATTCCAAAGTAATAAAGTATTGAACTTAAGGCTGAAAAGAAAATGATAACAGGTAGAGCCTGAAAAATGAAAATAAAGCCATATTCATCAACATCACCAAATTCACCTAAAAGCATTTTAGTTCCTTCACCAGTATATTCTAAAACTTTTATAAAAAAGTTACCTGCAGCCTCAAAAATATTTTTTATTAATTTTATTTTGAGCACCCCAAAAGCAACAATAAATTGTATAAATAATCCTACACCAACTGTCTTCCATGAAATAGCTTTTCGATTATTGCTCAAAAGAAAAGCAATTAAAATCAAAACAGAAATACCCAAAAATCCTCTTAAAAGGGAAATAAGAGAAAAGCCGCTAACTGGAATTAACTCCATAATTTATTTATCTATTTGATAAAGTTAAGGAATCATTTTCATGAGAATTATAACCTTAAGTACTTTCAAGCTTTTCAATAATCTAATTGAAATTAAAATTCTTCCTCTAGGATTTTTCGGATTACATTTCTGGTAGTCATGAGCGTTATCTTATGAACACTGTCTTTATAATCACCATTTTGAATTTTTTTTTCAATGTACACAAGAAGTTCCTTTGCTGATTGTTTAGACATTTCAAATACTTAATGAGGAACTTCGATTAATAAAAGTTTTGTGCTTTTATCTACATAAATATTAAAATCTTCTGTATCCCAAATTCCAAGGGCATCTCTCTTACCAAGGATGTTTTCAGAAATTTTTGCACGACCTTCAATAACAAAAGTATAAACCCCATTACCTTTTTTATTTATTTTATATTCAAAGGAGGCTGGTTTGTTAAAATTACCCATGTGCAACCAGGCATCTTGATGAATCCACATTCCAGTACCACTTTTATTCGGAGTAACTATGGGATACAGACTATTCATTTTTTGAAGCTCCTTAAGGTTTTTTTGATCATAACGTGGGGTCACATTTTGTTCTTTTGGGAATATCCAGATTTGAAGAAGACTTACTGGTTTTTCTTTACTTTTATTGTATTCACTGTGAGAGACACCTGTTCCAGCACTCATGACTTGTATTTCATCTTTTTCAATCACACCTACATTTTCCATGCTGTCTTTGTGTTCTAAACTCCCATCTAACGGTATAGTGATAATCTCCATATTGTCGTGTGGATGAGTACCAAAACCTCTTCCAGGTGCAATTATATCATCGTTCAATACACGTAGAGCTCCAAACTGTATTCTTTCAGGATTGAAATAATTGGCAAAACTAAAGGAATGTTTGGCTTTTAACCAACCGTGGTCAGCTTCTCCTCTGGAGTTTGAACTGTGGAATATTTTTTTCATTCTTTAAAATTGGTTTAATGAATTATTTTTTATCACATTATTTATTTCTGTTTTCTAGAGATTTTTTAGTTTCAGTAATTCTGTCTATCAGGTTTTTTTTGGCATCGAAATATTTAATTAGAGTTTTAATTTTTGCCTCATTTTCTCTCTTTTCTTTTTGTTTATTTTTTTCTTCAGAGATAGTATTTTTAATTTCAAGATAAGTACTTACTGCGAAACCTATAACAATAGCTATGCAGACTATAAAAGCAATGATTTCTTCTGTTTCGGACAGATACATAATTGATTATCTTCGTACAAATTTAAATAATAGCATACACTATGACCATAATAGAGAACAGAATTTCTAAAACCATCATTATAGTTTCTTTTTTTCTAAACTCTTTTTTTTCTGAAGCACAAAATAATTCAAATACTGTTACAGTTACACTCAAAGAAGTAGTGCTAAATTCTCCTAAAACTTTTACTGCTTTAAATAAATTGCCTTTTGCAGTAAGTTTTCAAGAAGTTGAGCAATATCAAAACATATTTCAGCAAATTACCCTACAAGACTATTTAAGGGCAGTACCAGGGCTTTTTACTCAAAATGCAAATAATTATGCACAAGATTTAAGAGTTTCTTTAAGAGGTTTTGGTGCAAGATCAGCTTTTGGAATAAGAGGAGTTAAGATCATTGTTGATGGAATTCCAGAAACAACACCAGATGGACAGGGCCAAATAGATAATATACCGCTGGGACTTCTCAAAAACCTGGAAGTCCTTAGGGGTCCATCTGCAAGTTTGTATGGAAATGCCTCAGGTGGAGTCATTTATCTAAACACAATAGATTACATTGAAGGGAAAAATTTTCAACTCCGAACCCGTCTAGGTGCCTTTGGATTACAATCTTATCAATTAACAGGGTCTGTTAAAAATGATAAAACAACTGCATTGATTCATGCTAACCGTTTACTTACAGATGGATTTAGAAATAATAGTGGTTTAGAACAAAATCTTTTAAATCTGAAAATAAAACATAAATTAAATCCTTCATCAAAAATTCAGTTTCAAATGAATTTTACTGATAGCCCAAGAGCAGAGGATGCAGGGGGAATAACTCTAGAGGATTCAGAAGAAGATAGGTCTCAGGCTAGACAACGTAATTTAGATTATGATACTTATGAGAGCGTTAATCATTTTAAGATTGGGCTGAATTGGGATAAAAGTTGGACTGATAAGATAATTCTAAGCTCATATGGATTTTATTCTTTTAGAGATTTTTATGGCAAACTACCATTTGAAAATGGAGGAATAATTGATCTGACAAGAAATTACTTTGGATTAGGGAGCCGTTTGAATTATAAAATTGGAAAGAATAATTTGCAACTTGCAGCTGAATTACTAAATCAGTCAGATCAAAGAGATAGATATCTAAATATTTTGGGCTCTCAAGGATCTAATAGTTTCTCTCAAGAAGAAAAATTTCAAAATTTTAGTTTCTCCATTTTGGATGAGCTAAAATTGGAGGCACTATTTTTTCGCCTCAGCTTGCGTTATGATGACATGCGTTTAGGCACAGATAGTTTTTCACAGGATCAAATATATCAGGTAATTAATCCAAGTTTAGGAGTGAGTTATGAGCTTACTCCCTTTCAGCATATTTATGTAAATTTCTCCACCAGCTTTGAAACTCCAACCTTGTCTGAGCTATCAGCGAATCCCTCTGGTGCAGAAGGATTTAATTTTGAATTGAGTCCTTCAGAAGCAATATCCTATGAATTAGGATGGAAAGGACAGTGGCAAAAATTTAAATTAGAGACAAACTTATTTTTAATAGAAAGTTCTAATGAGATTTTACCTTATGAATTAGAGGAGTTCCCGGGGCGTTCATTTTATAGAAATACTGGAGCTACACAAAGATATGGCTTGGAACTAGCTGCACAATATAAATATAAGAAGTGGGAGGCAAGAACAAGTATTACTCAAGCTAAATATCTTTTTAAGGGCAGCAATAACAATTTGGATAATGCTCTTCCTGGAATACCAAATAGCCAAATATTTTTACAGTTAGGTTACAAAACAAATAACAGTTTAAATTTTTTAATTACGGGTGAGCATATCGGAGACCTGTATGCTAATAATTCAAATACAGTAAAAGTTGAATCCTTTCAAAATGTAAGGCTTCAAGTTGGTAAATCATTTAATTTTAACGATATAGATCTTACTTTCTCAGGAGGCATTAATAACATTTTTAATGAAAGATATTTTGATAATATTAGGCTAAATGCATTTGGGAAAAGATATTATGAACCCGCTCCTTCAAGGAATGCTTACCTAGGATTTCAAATTGAAATTTAATATTGCTTGAAATGGTAAAAACCATAATATATATTCTTGTTTTTCTATTATTCTCGTATGCTTCCAGTCAAACAATAAATGAAAAGAAATTAAAAAAGTGGATTGATAAAATATCTGTTTTTGATAAATGCCATGTTGCAATAAGAGTTGAGGGAATAAATGAAATTTACACTGATTATAATGGATCTAAATATATGACACCTGCATCAAATACAAAGCTTTTTACTTTTGTTGGTGCTATTCAAACTTTTGATTCTTTACCAGCTCTGGAATATAAAATCGAAAATGATAGTATAATTAGTTTTCGGTCAACTGGTTACCCTCTTTTATTACATCCCTTTTATTCTGATTCAATTTTATTAAATTTTTTGTCTCAAAAAAAGATATGGAAGTACTCAAAACCAAAGAATAAAGTCATCCCTTACGGCCCAGGATGGGCATGGGACGATTATAGCTTTTATTATGCTGCCGAAAAAAGTGTTTTTCCAATATATGGTAATACCGTTAAGGCTGTAAAGGGAAAGAAACTTGCCCCAGATTTTTTTCTTGAATTAGATTCTTCTGTAAATAAAATTCAAAGAAATAAAATTGAAAATAAATTTTATTGTAATCCAGATAATTGGGAAGTGACAGATACTATATATAGACCTTTTATAACCAGTGATTCTCTTTTTGTAAACTTACTTTCGAGAGTGACGAATAACAATATTATTTACAATGATAAAAATGATTCTTTGGGATGGTCAGTGCTGTATACAAACAATGATAATAAATTGTATAAAGCTTTACTGCATGATAGTGATAATGGTATAGCAGAAAGCCTGCTTTTAATGGTTTCAAACAGGTTATCTGGGAGATTTAGTACTGCTAAAGCAATAGAGATCTTAAAAAATAAATGGGGAGATGTTTTTAAAGATGATCTCATTTGGTATGATGGCTCAGGAGTATCCAGATATAATATGTTTACACCTAGGACTATTGTCCAGGTATTAAGGCTTATAACAAAGGAAATTGAATGGCCAGAGATTAAAAAATTATTTCCTAAAAGTGGTGAATCGGGGACCCTTTTAGATTATCCTAGTCTAAAGAATATCTATGCAAAAACAGGTACTCTGAAAAACAATTGCAATCTCTCTGGATTTTTTGAAAACAGTAAAGGTAAAGTAATTATGTTTTCCGTAATGGTAAATCATTTTAATTCGTCAGCAGATGAAATCCGCGATGGGATAGCCGAAATTGTAAATAAGATTCAGGAAAAATTAGAGTAAAATATTTTTGAAATCTGAAAAAACAATTTGTAGAGTAAATTGAGAAAAGCTGTTAAAAAAATAACGCATTGAAATTCAATTAATTAAGCCCTTTATGATCCCTTAAAAATTAATTTTTTAACATAAGTTGGGTTTTGGCACGGAGTTTGCTTAGTATTTGCTGAACGTGCATGTTGCACATTAATAATTATTAATTAAATTAAATTTTTTACAAATGAAAAAAGGTTTATTATCAATTTTGGCAGGAGCACTACTTGTAGTGGGATGTCAAAATTACGATGATCAATTTGACAGCCTTGAACAACAAATTAATGCTTTAGCTGCTCAAGCTAGCGCAATTACACAAGTTCAGAGCGATTTATCTGCGTTGGCTACTCAAGTATCAGGTTTAGCAGGACAGCTTTCTGCAGCTGATTTAGCTAGTGTAACTAGTCAAGTTGATGCTATTAAAACTCAAATCGATGGTCTTGCGTCCGTTGGCGAAGAGGTTGACAACCTTAATGAAGAGGTTGACGAGATTTTAGAAGCTCTTGGTGAGCTGTTACAAGCAAATGCTGTAATTAATCAAAATCTTAAGATTACAAATGAAGCTGAATTAGATTATGTTGAGTCATTAATCGGAACTGAAGCTGATGACCCTACGGTCATCATTAATGGTACTTTTGAAGTTAATAACGGTTCATTAAGTACTGCTGCTTTAGCAGCTAGAGTTAATGCTGTTGTTGCAAAAGTTAGAACTGTAATAGGTCAAGTGACTATTACTTCTTCAGCTACAATAGACGCTTCAACACTTGGCTTTATTGACGGAGCAGCTAATATCACCAATGGAGTTGATATAAGCGGACTTGCTACTGTTAGTGGAGATCTTTCTTTAGGACACTACGGTGACCTTGATTTATCTCAATTAGTTTCTGTAAACTCACTTACACTATCAAAATCCGTTAGTATTACTTCACTTAACATAGGTAATTTGTCTGGTACATTAAATACTCAAAATTATCCAAATGCATTGACAATATCTTTAGGTGACATTGCATTAACAGGTGTAGTTACAGCTACAAAAGCAACTTCATTTACTTGGGGGTATGATTCAGATATTGCGGCCAATCTTTCTATTACCGTTTCTGGTGTTGCGAAAGTATTCGCTAACTCTGTACCTTCTATTTCTGCTGTTGTAACGTTGACAAACAGCGGTGATGGTTCTGAAGGACACTTTGGTGCACTTAAAACTGTCGCTACTGGTGGTAGTTTAGTTAATCCTGCAAAAACTATCGCGATGGGTGCAATAACTACTGTATCTGGTACATTAACTGTTAATGGGCCTAGCTCAGTTGACTTTCCAGAACTTGCAACTCAAGGTGGGGCAATTAGCGCCTCTAATGCAGCTATATTTTTAGCGCCTAAGCTAATAGATAATGCTTCAATTACAACTTCTGGTACTGCAGCTATTACTCTTAAGAGTGTTTCAAGCACCGTTAATTTAACAGCATCTGCAACGATGGAAAAATTAACTACTATTGCGCAAGCTACAAGTTTAGATCTTGGTCTTTTACCTGGACTTAAAACAGCAAACATCACTGGTGGCGGAAGTGCAAGTAGTGCTATAGCAGTTACTGTTAATGCTTCGTCTACTGTATTAGGGACCCTAACTGTAGATGGTGTATTAAATACACTTACCATAGATACTGCTCCCGCATTAAAGACTCTTGCTACAGCTGGAGAGATTACTGACTTTACAGTTTCTAATTCTGCTACTATGACTACAATTGACTTTGGACACACATTTATTTCTGGTGACACTGCTGCCACAGTTACTGTAAGTGGTGTTGCTGAACTTAAATCCTTAGATATGAGTTCTCTTACTAAAGTTAAGACTGTGAATGTTGTTAACAATGCTGCATTAGCTTCTATTGTTGCTCCTTCTTCTACAGTTTTAGCAGAACCTATTGCAGCAATTTCTGTTACTCTAAACGGGAACAAGTTAACAGGTGGTTATACTCAGGCTGTTGAAGGTGCAGAGACAAAGCCTTATTCACAGGCAGCAATCTTATCAGATGACTTAGCTACATTTAAAACATTTATTGAAGCTTATGCAGCACAAAGCGATAGGGTTTCATCAACTAGTGTTTCAGCTACGTCAGGTGTTCAATCTATTACTTACAGTATGAACATAGACGTTGTAACAATTGATGCAACATCTACTGCTACGGCAACTCTTCAGGCAGCCTTGGTTTCAAACACCGCTGCTCAAAAAGGGCTTGATAAGTCAGATAATACTGCTGATGATGCTACAGACGCCGCTGGAGCTGGTGACGCTGCTTCTACTTATGGTGTTAGTACTAAAAACGAATTAGATTTAGTTACTACAGAGTAATTTAATTCAACGAGTTTTTAAGTAAGTACAAATAGTACTTAAATAAAACCCTCTCAATTTGAGAGGGTTTTTTTATATAAATGAAATAATTAAGAGTAAAGTAAAGCTTATACCAACTATCAAACAAGTCGCATTTAAATGAGAAAAGTTTTTTGAAATTAACCAATGGTGTATATGATTCTGATCAGCTGTAAATAGTGACTTTCTTTTTTTTAATCTTATTATTACAACTCTAATTAAATCCACAAGTGGATATGATACAACTCCAAGAGGGAGTAAAATTTTGTTAACATGATTTATATTACTAAGTACAACATTTGGGTTTAAAATATGAAAAAGAAAAATAAGATTTACACCGCCTAAAAAAAGAGAACCTGCATCACCTAAAAAAACCTTCCGTCTTTTTTTAAAATTGAAGAAATAGAATGGGATACAAATAAAAATCAATATCAAACTTAGGTTATAAAAAGGATCATTTGGCAATAAAATGTATTGAAAAAAACATAGGTTTTTTACTGTTTCACTTATTGCTAGACCATCAATACCATCTATAAAGTTATATGCATTAACTATGATTACGAAAGTGATAGCAGTTATTAATTGAGAAAATATCCATGGTATTTCATATATGCCAAGGAAACCATACAAAGATGAAATAGTAAATCCTTGGTCGATTAAAATTTTTGCAACGATTAATTGCATTAAAAATTTAATTTTAAAATCAGCTTGGTACAAGTCGTCATAAACTCCAATTGTGAAAAGAATTCCCAAGGGAATAAAAAGCGAATAATCAAAAAGCTCTATTTTTAAAAAGTAATATAAAATAGATAATAAAAATAAAGAACTAAAAATACTGATACCACCACTTCTTGTTGCCACAGTTTTATGAGAGGTTCTATGATTAAAATCGTCGAAGTATTTTTTTTTGAGAAAAAAGTTTTGGACAATTATGTGAAATAATATAGATAAAACAAATGCTAAAAAAATAACATAGAATTCCATATATCAAATATAAATGAATTTAAAAAAGCAATTATTGAATACAAAATTTCTTTCTTTGTTATAAACCAACAAATAAAATGAGTGATAAAAAACAATTCGGTTTAAAAAATTTTCCAATTTATGAGTCAGTATTCTTGATACTTTACTTGTGCATAGGATTTATCCAAAATTTCCAAGCTGTTGATAAAGTTGCTCCTCAGTGGCTTTTTATGGCATGTTTAAATTTCCTTAGTGTAATTTTTATTATAAAGAATCAAAATGTTTATGATGAAAGAATTTCAGCCTACTTCAAATCTTGGATAACAATTTTGTATGCTTTATTTATTCTTTGGGCAGGGTTATCTTTTTTTTATGCAATAAATCCAACTGAAGTAATAGTAAACTTTATGAGACAGTTTAATGTTTTTCTAATGTTTTGTAACATGACAATTTTTTTGTCAACCATAAAAAATAAATTAAAATTTTTTAGCATAATTCTTTCTTTAATTTTAGCGGTAGAATTATATTTTGTTTTTTATCAAGCATTTGAAATGCTCAATAATTCTGGAGCCATAAGCTCTGGGAATCTTAAAGGAGTGACAGCAAATAGGAATATAGCAGCTTTTTCAATTGCACTCAAAATTCCATTTGTCTTTGGTCTGGTGATTAAATCAAATACCAACATAATTAAAATCTCGGGACTTATTGTAATTACACTTGCAATTACCGCTTTATCAATGATACAATCTAGGGCTTCATATATAGCAGTAGTATTAATTGTATTAATGTTTTCTCTCGTACCTTTTATTTTTTTAAAAAACGAAAAAACTATTGGTAATAAATTAAAAACACTACTGTTTATAGTTTTACCTCTTATATCTTCAATTATAATTAATCAAACATTTTTTGCCTCAAAGGGGGCTAATGCCATATCAAGGGCATCTACAATTTCATTATCAACAAATGACGGATCAGTTAATCAAAGATTAAGATATTACAACCATGTTCTTACCCATTTGAAATCGAATCCTCTTTTTGGTGTAGGCTTTGGGAATTGGAAATTTAAATCAATTGACTATGACAAGAAAAATATGAAAGGATACACAGTACCTTATCATGCGCATAGTGACTTCATTCAAATAGGAGCTGAATTAGGAATTTTAGGATTTTTATTATATGCAGGCGTTTTTCTTATTGCAATATTTTATTCTCTAAAGCTCCTGACCAATAAAGATTTCGAAAACGATGATAAGCTATTTATATATTTGATTTTTGTAGGCTTGGGTGTTTACTTTATTGATGCAAACTTAAATTTCCCAATAGCTAGACCCCAAACAAATGTAATATGGGCACTTTCGATGAGTGTAATTTGCCATTACTTTACTCATATTAATAAAATAAACAAATTAAATTATAATGATAAAAAAAATAAATTGATTTATCTTATAATGTTAGCTTTTTGCATTCCATCAATTTTTATTTCTGTAAAGGTTTACGAATCTTTAAAAAATCAAATGATCTTATTGAACGATTTTAACACTAACAGGTATAGTGCAAAATTAGATGAATTAGAAGCTATGGATATGAGAATTCCAAATGTTACAGTCACAACAATTCCAATGAAATCACTTAAAGCAAGATATTATGTTAACAACAAGCAATATGACAAAGCTCTTCAAAATTTAGAAAGCACAAAGAACACGAATCCATACTTATTTTTAACTGAATATTTAAAAAGTAAAGTTTTTGAAAAAAAAGGAAATATTGATAGTGCATATTACTACGCAAAAAATGCTTTTTTTGGATTACCTAACAATACTTTACATTCAGCTAACTTTGTGAAATTGGCCATGCAGAAAAAAGACTTGGTATCTATTGAGAGTGCAGCAGATGAGTTGATTGACTCTCAATCTTCTTTAAATTGGCAAAATATTATTACAGCTTATATTGACATAGCAGGCTCAGGAAACGAAAAGCTAATGAAATTAACTAATAGAGCAGTTGAAATATTTCCTAAAAATTACAACTTTTTACTTTTAAGGAAGTTAGCACACACTCACCCGTCTAAAATTAAAAGAGGTGTTGAGTTAGCTAGAGAAGCTCTTGAGTACTTTAGTCAAAAAAATTATAAAAAATCCTCTGAATTATATCTACTTGCAACTAAGGAGGATCCATTTGAGTTTTCATATTATGAGAATGCTGCTACATGTTTTTATCAGATAAAAGAATATGGTAATTCAATGCTTTATTCTTCAAAAGTGATTTATGGATTAAATCCTGGTACTGGCAAATCAGAATATATTCATGGGATTTCTAAAATAGCAACGGGAGACCTTAGAGGAGGTTGTGAATTTATTTATTATGCAGTTGATTTAAACTATGAGGAAGCATTTTCAATCCAAAAACAATTCTGCAAGGATATGGTTTATGAATAAAAATTTTAACAAAAATGCATTGAATTCAATTATCGCAGGGTTTCTAATTATCTTGTACTTATCCATTGGTTTTATCCCGAATTTGAGTGCGGTTGACAAAATTGCACCCCAGTGGGTTTTCATGACAATTCTAAATGGAGTGTGCCTTGTTTTTATAGCTTACAATCGAAAATTTTATGAATACTCAATAACTTCAATATTGAGAGCACATATGTCTTTAATCTATATTGGATTTATAATTTGGGCTAGCTTATCTTACTTTTATGCTATTAACCCGACTGAAGTTATTGTAAATATAACTAGGCAGGCCAATGTTTTATTAATGTATCTATTGATGGGAATTTTTTTATTTACTATCAAAGAAAAAATTAAATTTATTTGTTGGACTATTATAATTATACTAACCTTAGAGGTATATGCAGTAATTATAGAGGCCAAAGAGATGATAGACTTAACCGGATTCATTTCTTCAGGTTCATTGAAAGGTGTCACTGCAAATAGGAATATTACGGCATTTTCATTAGCTATTAAGATACCATTTATACTCTTTTTATTTTATCAGATAAAAAAAAGAGCCTATATAGCTATACTAATTATTTTAACTTTTTTTGTTTTGTTGTCTTTATCAATGATACAATCTAGAGCCTCTTTTGTAGGTCTTGGAGTAATTTTGGTTGGGTATTTTGGATTAAACACAATATTATATCTTAAAGAAAAGAAATTAACTTATTTAATTAGAACTAGTTATTTTTTAATCCCATTTATTTCTGCATTGTTATTGAATCAAATTTATTTGTCGTCAAAGGGGGCAGACGCTCTATCTAGAGCAGCAACAATTTCATTTAGTACTAATGACGGGTCAGTAAATCAAAGACTTCGATATTACGACGATGTATTGACTCATATGAAATCAAACCCTATCATAGGTGTAGGTCTTGGAAACTGGAAATTAAAATCGATTGAATATGATGCTGATGATATTAAAGGCTATGTTGTTCCGTATCATGCGCACAGTGATTTTATTCAATTAGGAGCTGAGCTTGGGATAATTGGGTTTTTATTATACTTATCAATTTTTCTTGTCGCAATTTATTATGCTTTTAGACTTATTCGTTATTCTATTTTATCAAAAGATGAAAAGATTTTTACTTTTCAATTGCTTATCGCTCTTGGGGTTTATTTTGTAGATGCCAATTTAAATTTTCCGATCGCTCGTCCTCAAGTACTTGTAGTTTGGTCGGCTATAATGTCACTAATTATGGGATATCATGAGGGAAATAGAAAACATTCTCAAAGTGTAAATAAAAAAACGAGAATAGTTAAGATATTCATTATAATTGGAACCCTAGTTGTTTTGCCCAGTTTGTATATTACAAATCAAGTATATAAATCATTAAAAGGACAAATGTTTCTTCTTCAAGACTTTAATACCAATAAGTACAATCTTTCACTCAATAGGGTTGATAACATTGTTCCTGAAATACCCAATATTACAGTAACAACAATTCCAATAAATTCTGTAAAAGCTAGATATTATTTTAATGCTAAAAAATACAACAAAGCACTTAGTCTTATAGAAAGCGGGACAAATGCTAATCCTTATTTATATTATAGCGAAATCTTGAAAAGTCAAATTTTTGAAGAACAAGGGAAAATAGATAGCGCGAAAGTTTATGCAAAAAAGGCTTTTTTTGGTTTACCCAACAATGATTTACACTCTTCTAGATACCTTAATTTAATTAATTTGACAAAAGATGAAAAGGGATTAGATCAAGCCTTTAATTTACTTACTCAGAAAAACAAAAAAATTAATTGGAAAAATTATCTGATTATCGCAAGCGAATTTAGAAAAGAAAAAGACGAAAAATTAATTGACAGAGCTAAAAAAGCTATAGAAATTTTTCCAAATGATAACGATATTAGAAACCTGTATATTCAAATCTCAATCGGAAAAGAGGCTTTTAACCGATCTATTATTAATTCAAGAGAGGGATTAGAATATTTTGATAAAGGAGATCACCTAAATGCCTCACTAAAGTTTGAGGAAGCCATTAAAAATAATCCTTTAGATTATTCTCATTACGAAAATGCAGCCACGTCAAATTATTTACTAGGTAATCTACAAAAGGCTCTTGAACAAATAAATTGGGTCATAAATGAAATGAATCCTTTGAATGGAAAATGTGAATATATTAAGGCTCTAATATTTATTAAAATGAGCGATCCAATTGGTGCATGTCCGTTATTGGAAACTTCTAGAGATAGTGGATTTAGTCAAGCTCAGGGCTTACTGCAACGGTATTGTAGTTAACAAAAGATTTATTTGTACAACTGTTTAAAACTTATTTAAGTAATTAATTATTAAGTAGTTACTTTGGTCAATCTTGATTTTATTTTTTTATTTAAACTAAATACTAAAAAAACTTGATAAATATTTTTGATTTTTATTTATTATCAAGTACTTTTGTTACTAATAAATGATTAAAATTCATTTGAAAAAAATTTAATTCCCCTTAATTAATTAGTTAAAAAACAATTTTTTAAGGGGTTTAATTAAAAAATTCGTGGGAAAAAAATGGTTTGTTATTTATACTCGCCCTCAGCAGGAGCTAAAAGTAGCTAAGCAGCTTTCTATGATGCATATCAAAAACTACTGCCCAACCATTACTATTTTAAAACAGTATTCTGATAGAAAGAAAAAAATAACTAAACCCCTACTTTCTTCCTATGTAATGGTTCAGTTGGAAGAAAAAGAGCGAGGTATAGTTTTCTCTTGCTCTGGTATAGTGCGTTATCTATTTTACCTGGGTAAACCAGCTGTTGTTCATGCCTCTGAGATTGATTTGATGAAGCATCACTTAAATGGTGTATATAATTACATTAATGTAGCTAATTTAAGTGTGGGAGAGTCCCATACAATCAAGGAGGGTCCTTTTTCAGGAGTGTCGGGTGAAGTAGTTCAAACAGATAATACAAAAGTTAAATTACAGTTAGTTTCTCTAGGGATGTGTATTACCCTAAAAAAGCAGGCAGCTTAAATATTTAACTTTTAAATCTTATAGATAAATATAATTTTTGTCCGATTGGAACAGATGCGGCGGAGCCGTAAGAAAAAATAAATATTTTAATTATGCTAGGTGAGCTGATCACTTCAAAAACACGTCTTCGTTTACTGATAAAATTTTTTATATCCCAGGCCAATCGTGGTTATTTAAATGGACTAGCCACTGAAATGGGAGAATCTACCAATGCTATTCGTAAAGAACTGAACCACCTCCAAGGTGCAGGGTATTTAGAAAAATTAAAAGTAGATAATAAAGTAGAGTACAAGGCCAACATTAACCACCCCCTATTTAAAGTAATGCAAAAAGTAGTATTTAAGCATCTTGGTCTAGAGGATGTCGTTGAAAGTGTACTTGAACGAATGGGAGATGTAGATCAAATCGTACTTGTAGGAGATTATGCTAAAGGCAATGATTCTGGTCTTATTGAAGTATTTTTGATTGGTCAAGGCCTTAATATGGAGTACATAGCTCAACTAGAGGACAAGATTGAAGAATTAATTGGCAGGAAAGTGAGTTTCTATTTAGCCTCCAAATTTTTATCTGATAGGGATAATATAGTACTATTTAATTCTAAAGAGAAATGATTTCGATAGACTTTGAAGAGCGTCCTTGGGGAAGATTTTTTGTTCTGCATGATGAGCCGACTTATAAGCTTAAACGTATTGAGGTAGATCCAGGGGGTAGACTCTCTTATCAGTATCATCACAAACGTTCTGAAGCTTGGACCATTGTAGAAGGTATTGGTGTAATTACTTTGGATGGGCAGGACAAAGTATATAATAAAGGGCAGACCATCCTAATACCACAAGGGGTAAAACACCGTATTGAAAATAAAGGATCAGAAAAAGTAGTTTTTATTGAGGTTCAAACCGGCACTTACTTTGGAGAAGACGATATTGTACGAATTGAAGACGATTATAACAGAGTTTAAATGAAGCCTAAAGCAATTATAGTTTCGGGTTATTTTAATCCTCTTCATAAAGGACATTTGGAGCTTTTTGAAAAGGCGAAAGCTGTGGGTGATGAGCTTTGGGTTATTATAAATAGTGATCTGCAACGTGAGTTAAAGGGGAGTAAAGAATTTATGGATGAAAATGAAAGGCTTGTTATTGTGCGGGCAATAAAGTATGTCGACAAAATTCTAATTTCAATTGATAAAGATAAAACACAATGTGCGACACTCGGTTATCTAGCAGATGAATTTGGAATAAATTATAATCTTTATTTTGCTAATGGTGGTGATCAGAATAATCAGTCAATTACTGAGGGTTCGGTTTGTAAAAAACTTGGCATCAAATTAATTGAAGGATTAGGGGATAAAATTCAATCATCATCATGGCTACTTAAAGGATAAAATGGAGGTAAAAAATATTTGTTGTATTGGTGCTGGATATGTAGGAGGCCCAACTATGTCTGTAATTGCACTTAAATGTTCACATATAAATGTAACAGTGGTTGATACGAATCCAGAAAAGATAAAGGCCTGGAATGGACCTTTAGATAAGCTCCCTGTTTATGAGCCTGGCCTTTCTGAAGTTGTAAAAGAAGCTCGGGGCAGAAATCTATTTTTTTCTGAGGATATAAAAGGATCAATAGAAAAGTCAGAAATGATTTTTATGGCGGTTAATACACCTACCAAAACTGAAGGGGAAGGCGCGGGTATGGCAGCCGACCTGCGGTATGTTGTAGCTTGTGCTCGTGAAATTGCCAAATATTCCAAATCAGATAAAATTGTAATTGAAAAATCAACACTTCCAGTTAGAACTGCTGAAAAGATTAAAGAAATTTTAGATGAGAATTCATCTGGGATTAAGTTTGAAATCATATCTAATCCAGAGTTTTTAGCAGAAGGAACTGCAATAAAGGACCTTTTTAAATCAGATCGGGTTTTGATAGGCGGTGATGAAACTGAGTCAGGTCAAAAAGCAGTTACAACTTTGGTAAATATTTATGCTAATTGGATTCCAAAAGATAAAATTCTTACAACTAATGTATGGTCTTCAGAGCTTGCTAAGCTAGCTTCTAACGCTATGTTAGCACAACGTATTTCATCAATTAACAGCCTTTCAGTGTTATGTGACAAAACAGGTGCTGATATAGATGAGCTGTCAAAAGCGATAGGTATGGATCATAGAATTGGACCAGAGTTTTTAAAAGTGTCTGTAGGATTTGGTGGGAGTTGTTTTCAAAAAGATATATTAAACTTGGTTTATTTATCCAAATATTATGGGCTGGAGGAAGTAGCAGAATATTGGCATCAAGTAATTAAAATAAATGATTTCCAAAAAAATCGATTTGCAGAAAAAATCATTAATCACTTTGGAGGAGATTTAAAGGATAAAAAAATTGCGATTTTAGGTTGGGCATTTAAGGCAAATACAAATGATTCTAGGGAATCAGCTGCAATTTACGTAGCTGAAAAGTTATATAATGCTGGTGCTAGTATAAATATATTTGATCCTTGTGTGTCAGATAATTCAGTTCATGATGACATTTTTAATTATTGGAAAATCAAAATTCCAAACATAAAAACCAATCTTAAAATTCATTACTCTGATTCAATAAAAAATGCAATTACACAAGTAGATGCGATCGCAGTAATGACGGATTGGGGTGAATTTAAAAACTATGATTATCACAATCATATTATTTTTGATGGGAGAAACATAATTAACCAGGACAACAAAAATATATTCAGATTATGAAAAGAATTTTGAGTACGATTAAACACGATTTAAAACTAATTTTAAAACTTAAAAATGAGAATCTTTCATTGGATATTCATGAAATAATCAATGAGATTGAAAAAAATGGCATAGCGATTGTTAAAGATTTTTTGAAGACACCTGAGATGTACATCAAAAAAATTGAGGAATTACTTAATCACCCTAAATGTTGGAAGGATGGAAAAGAGAGTGATCACAGATTAAATGGGATTGATAAATTTGATGAGTCCTTTTCAAAAATTTTTCAAAACCAAATAATCAGCAATATTTACACAAGTTACATTGGTAAGTCAAGGGAAAGCTATGTAATGGCTAATAAGGTCATTTTCAAGAAAAATAATTTAGGCAGTGGTCAAGGATGGCATAAAGATAACATAGCTAGACAACTAAAATTCATGATTTATTTAAATGACGTGAATCAAGATAATGGACCATTTCAATATTTATTAAAATCTCACAAACTCAACAAGAAATTAAATATTGACATTAAAGAAAATAAATTTGTAAATAATTCAAATCGAATTAATGACATAGAACCTTATTTGAAAAAATTTCAATTATTTGAAGCAAAAGCAAAAGCAGGAGATCTAATCGTTTTTGATTCTTCTGGAGTTCACCGAGGTAAGCCAATCAATTTTGGATCTAGATATGCACTCACACTCTATTCAAATGAGAATAAATTTTTAAAAAATGTAAAAGAAAAATGGTTAATCTAAAAGGCGGCAGCTATGATATGTCAATGTTGTGGTAGTAATCTGTTTTACTACAGAAGATATAATTTGCATATATTTACATTAAAAGGATTTATAAAATATCTTTTTTTTAATAGTATTTTTTCTAGAAGAAAAATCTACTTATGTAAAGTGTGTAGCTTTGGGTATGTAAAAATTAGTCAAGAAATTTTAGACAATTATTATAAAAAAAAATATTGGGATCTAAGGAAAAGAAAAAAAAATGACATTTTGCCCTCTAACCAAAATGATTATAAAGCACAATATCAATTCGATTTCATTTCTAAACATTCTAAATCTATAAGAAATATACTTGAGATTGGAGGCGGCTATTCAAGCTTTTCAAGATTGTACAGATCAAAGCATAAAAAAGTTGAATTATATGTTTATGAACCATCATCAGCGTTCGATGAATTCTACAAGAAAAATAATATAATTAAGATTGATGTTGATGATCAAATTTATGATCACATTCATTTGAGCCATGTTTTAGAGCATATATGTCAACCAGAAAAATTTATTGATAGTCTAAAAAAAAATTTAAGTGTTAATGGAACAATTTATATTGAGGTGCCGAATTGTAATAAAGAATACTTTAAACTAAACTTTATTGACACCCCCCATGTAAATTTTTTTACTGATAAATCACTAAAAATAATGCTAAATAATTGTGGCTTGAAAATAATCGACATAAATACATTTGGACAAAACTGGGGATCATTTTATGACTATAAAAATCAAGTTCACAGTTTTAAAAAATTACCCCAAAGTAACTTTTCATTAAATGAAAATGGGATCACACTAAGATTAATTGCAAAAAAATGAAACCAGTTTATATTATTGCAGAAGCGGGAGTAAATCATAACGGAGACTTAGATATTGCTTTACAGCTAATTAAAGAAGCAAAAAAATCCAATGTTGATTGTGTGAAGTTTCAAACATTTAAAGCTTCAAATTTAGTTACTCAAGAGGCCCCTAAGGCGGTATATCAATTAAAGGTTACTGATCCTAAGGAAAGTCAGTTTGAAATGTTATCCTCCTTGCAACTTGAAAAAAGCGACTACATTGAATTAATAGATTTTTGTAAAGAAATCAAAATAGATTTTATGTCAACACCGTACAACAAAGAGGATGTAGATTTTTTAATAGATTTAGATGTTGATTCATTTAAAATAGCATCTGGTCAGCTTACTGAAATACCTTTTATAGAATATGTAGCAAGCAAAAAAAAGCCAATTTATTTATCTACTGGTATGTCATACTACTCGGATGTTGTAAAAGCTGTTGAAAAAATAAAAGAAATGGATTCCTCAATTGGCCTGACAATTCTCCAGTGTACCACAAATTACCCTTCCAAGGTTGAAGATGCTAACATTAATGTATTGGAATCATTTAAAAAATTAGATGGTATTGAAATTGGGTATTCTGATCACGTCAAAAATAATTATGCCTGTTATGCGGCAGTCGCTAAAGGAGCTAAGGTTATTGAAAAACATTTCACTTTAGACAAGAACATGAAAGGCCCTGATCATAGTTGTTCTTTAGATCCATCTGGTTTTACTGAACTTGTAAAAGGTATCAGAGAAACAGAAAAGTCTTTAGGGAATCCTATAAAAAAACCAACAGAGGCAGAAAAACTTAATATAACTGGAATGAAAAGAAGTTTGGTTTATTCTAAGTCATTAAATACAGGAGAAATTTTAAATGAATCCCATTTTGAATACAAAAGACCCTTTAATGGATTGTCACCGAACGAACAAGTCCATTTCCTTGGTCAAAAACTTACTAAAAGTGTTCAAGTAGATGAATTGGTTTCTTTCCATCACATATGAAAAAAGTAATCCTTTGCGGATATAATTTGATTGGGTGTGAAGTCCTTAACATCCTTCAAGAAAAGGGATTCCAAATATTTGTATATACACACAAAGCACCATATCATATTCCTGATTTAACTTCATTTTGTGAAAAACTAAACATTGAATATTCACACGAAAAAATATCAATAGATAACTTACCTTTTAAACCCGATGTGATTTGTAGTATTTATTACAGATATATTATTTCAAAAGAAATTATTGATTTTTGTCATGGGAAAATTTTTAACTTACATCCTTCCTTACTACCAAATTATAGAGGCTGCTCAAGTATAACGTGGGCATTGGTAAATGGCGAAGAACATACAGGCTATACATACCATTATATAAGCCCTCAATTGGATAAAGGTTCTATTATTTTACAAAAGAGAATATTGATTAACTCTTATGACACCCAAGAAAGTTTATATAACAAAGTAATGCTAGAATCAAAAAGTGATTTTTTAAATGTTTTAATGTTTGTGATTCAAGGCAGAAAAGGCCTTAAACAGAATGATGGTGGAAAATATTACAAAAGGGGAGTTCCATATGGAGGTAAAATTTCAAGTGATTGGGACATTAAAAAGGTTGAAAGATTCATAAGAGCTATGATTCATCCGCCATACCCTTTGTCAACCTTTAATGGTTATCCAATAGAAAATCTAAATGATTACCTAAGGTTAAAAAATGAAAAATGAAATTTTTATTAGTTCAATCGCATTCAATGACAGAAAATTAATTGAAGTGATAAAAATTTGTGAACAAAATAACTTCAACTTGGAATTTAGTTCCAGCATATCGTATAATCGAGATAATTTAAAATTCTTAAATGAGTTTAACGGTAAAAAACTTATACATAACTATTTCCCAGCACCAAAGGAACCTTTTGTTATAAATTTAGCGAGTAAGGATTCTAACATTTTAAGAAGATCTATCAGTCATTGCAAAGAAAATATAAGACGAACAGCTGAACTAGGATTAAATTTTTATGCTGTGCATGCAGGATTTTGTATCGACCCTAAAGTTAGTTCACTTGGTAAAAAAATCTTAAGTGATGGAAAATTTGACAAAAAACAACACTTAGAGATATTTATCGAAACTCTAAGCGAGTTATTAAAATATTCGAATGAATATGATGTGCCCTTTTTGATAGAAAATAACGTATTATCTAGCCAAAATTATTCAGCCAATAACAATCAAAATATATTTCTTTGCACGGATAGCCAAGATATTGTTTACATTTCAAAGGAAATCAATTCTAGAAGATTTCAACTACTACTTGATACAGGTCATTTAAAGGTTTCATGTAAGACTCTAGGTATAGACTTACTTAAAGAAACAAATAGATTGTTTCCTTACATAGGTTCCGTTCATCACAGCGATAATGATGGTTTTGAAGATTTAAATTTGCCAATAGATAAATACTATTGGTTTTCCCCATTTCTTAAATTCCTAAAGCCAATGAATCATGTTATAGAAGTTAAAAACCTGAAACCAGAATTAATTATTAATCAAAAAAATATTTTGTCAAGTGGATTCTAGAATTCCTATTTGTAAACCTTGGATTGGCGAAAAGGAAAAACAATACGTTCAAGAGTGTATTGAGAGTAGTTGGATTTCATCTAAGGGAAGATTCATATCAAAATTTGAACAAAAAGTTAGTGATTTTATAGGAGCCAAATACTGTTCTTCAACATCAAACGGGACAACAGCTCTACACCTTGCTTTACTTGCTATTGGTATCAAAAAAGGCGATGAAGTTATAACAACAAATTTCACTTATGTTGCGTCAACTAATTCAATATTAATCACCGGCGCTACACCTGTTTTTTGTGAAATACGAGAATCAGATTTAAATATTGACTCTAGTTTGATCGAAAAATTAGTTACCAAAAAAACAAAAGCAATATTGGTCACAAATGTTTATGGTTACATGGTAGATCTGGTTAAAATCAAAAATATATGTAAAAAACATAATTTATACCTTATTGAAGACGCTGCAGAATCATTTGGAGCATCATTGGGAAAGGATATGTCAGGATCATATTCTGATATTTCAACATTTTCATTCTTTGGGAATAAAACAATTACAACAGGGGAAGGTGGTATGGTAATATGTAAGCAAAAAAAACATTTTGAAAAAATCAAACAGCTCAAAAATCAAGGTAATTCTTTATCTCAAACATATTTCCATGATATATTAGGATATAACTACAGAATGACAAACATACAAGCTGCAATAGGCTGTGCTCAAATAGATAACATAAAAGAAATTTTAGAGCGTAAATCAATAGTTTACCATAAATATGAAAAATTACTATCCAATAAGGTTAAATTTCTTAATAAACTAAAAGGGAGCACACCTTCATATTGGATGGTACCTGTAATATTCGATAAGGTTGAGCAAAAGCGTGAGACAGAGAATATTTTAAATAAAAATAATATTGAAACCAGACCTTTTTTTACACCTATTGACCTTTTACCTTTTTATGAAAACTCAAAATGTGTAGTGGCAAAAAGTATTTATAGGAAAGGATTATTATTGCCATCTTTTCCATCACTAAGAGAAAGTGAGATTGAAAAAATCTGTTCATTAATAATTGGGAATTAAGATGAAAAAAGCGTTGATTACTGGTGTTGCAGGACAAGACGGGAGTTACTTGTCAGAATACTTATTAGAAAAAGGGTATGAAGTTTATGGAGTTTTGAGAAGATCTAGTTTAGAATTTAAATCCAGGGTAGATCATTTATATAAAGGGGACACAAAAAATGAACTGTTTAAACCTTTATATGGTGATGTAACTGACTCGCTCAGTATAAACAGAATTATCTCTGAAGTCAAACCTGATGAAATATATAATTTAGCGGCTCAAAGTCATGTGAGAGTTTCGTTCGATATTCCTGGTTACACTGCACAAACAGACGCTATAGGTACGTTGAATATTTTGGAATCAATAAGGCAAAATAAATTTGAATCAACGACAAAGTTCTATCAAGCTTCCACAAGTGAATTATATGGAAAAGTTAAAGAAGTACCCCAAACAGAAGAAACACCTTTTTATCCAAGGAGCCCCTATGCCGCGGCTAAACTTTATGCTTATTGGCTTACTATAAATTACAGGGAGGCATACAATATTTTTGCAGCAAATGGAATTTTATTTAATCATGAGAGCCCTCGAAGAGGAAATAGTTTCGTTACAAAAAAAGTTATCGAAACTGTAGTTAAAATCAAAAATGGTAAGAATAGAACTCTTAGGGTTGGAAATTTAGATTCAAGAAGAGATTGGGGATATGCCCCTGAATATGTGGATGCCATGTGGAGGATGCTCCAGACTAAAACACCAGAAGATTTTATTATTGCCACTGGAGAACACCATTCGGTCAGAGAATTAATTGAATATGCATTCAAACTCTTAGATATTGAAATTATCTGGAGGGGATCTAGTATTAATGAAGTTGGTATCGAGAAAAATAGTAACAAAATTCTAGTTGAAATAGATCAATACTATTTTAGGCCAACTGAAGTTGATTTATTGGTTGGAAACCCATCTAAAGCTAAAAAAAAGCTGAACTGGACTCCAAAAGTAAAATTTAAAGAATTGGTTGAATTAATGATTGAAGATGAACTTAAACAACAAAGATGATACTCTCATTTTTATACCTGCGAGATCAGGTTCAAAAGGTATCAAAGGCAAAAATGTTAAAAAGTTAAATGGAAAGCCTTTAATATCTTATACTATAGACTTTGCTATAAGAAACTTCAGAAAAGAAGATATTTTTATTTCAACTAATTGTGATAAAGTTTTAGACATATCAAAACAATATAATTTAAATATTCCCAACAAAAGACTTGAAAATTTATCAACTGATGAGTCTCCAATTTATGATACACTATTACATACAATACATGAATTAGAGGAGAGAAATATGTATTACAAAAAACTAATTATGCTCCAACCTACTTCTCCCTTCAGAAAAGACTCCGACCTTAAAAAAATATTTAATGAATATAGCGAAGATTTGGATGCTATAATTTCAGTTGTTAAATCAAAATCTAATCCATATTTCACTTTATATGAGGAAAATAATAATGGATTTTTAGAAAGATCAAAAAAAGGAGATTATTATCGAAGACAGGACTGTCCAAATGTTTATGAACTTAATGGGTCAATTTTTCTATTCAATATTGCATCTCTCAAATCAGGCTATATAAATAGTTTTAGTAAAATAAAGCAATTTGAAATGGAACAGAACTATTCAATAGATATTGATGATGAATTAGATTGGGAAATTGCTGAGATAGTCTCCAAAAAAATCGACTTAAAATGAGTGGTAAATCCATTATATGGATTTTAGTAGATAAAAAAGCAAACTTTAATTCACAGTTAAAATTAGCTCAAAGTCTAGATAAAGAAAATGAAATATTTTTTTTAATCACCTGTTTTAAAAAAGTTGAACTTTTGGATTTTAATGGAGCAAAAAAAACAAACT
Source organism: uncultured Bacteroidota bacterium (assembly GCA_902613595.1). Taxonomy (GTDB): domain Bacteria; phylum Bacteroidota; class Bacteroidia; order Flavobacteriales; family Flavobacteriaceae; genus MS024-2A. Next base: position 830,162 of record CACMHY010000001.1, on the reverse strand, counting down.
TTTTTAAAGAGTCAAACCAAGATCCCAATAACTCAAAAACATCATTTTTAAAAATTTTAGCAAAAATAATTTTTCATAATAGTCCAATCGGAATAATTTTTTATTCCTTTTTTTTAATAAATAATAAGTTAAAAATTCAAAAACTGATTTTGGATCAAGTCCCAAAGTTAATTTTATTGAATAGTGACAGATCAGGGCCAAGTTTTGAGACTATAATTTTAATTCTAGCTAAAAAATTCAGGATCAAAATAGTATTACCTTATTTGTCAATTATAAACTCAGGTCAATTAGTTAGAGTTAAAAACCCAGTGGCTTTCAAATTAAATATCATTGGAAAGAAATTGATCAACTCAAAATATAAATTTCAAAAAGATAAAAGCACTTATGGCTTTTATTCCTTATCACAATACTTTACACTTAAGCTATTTAATTGCATTACAGAAAACCCATTCTCTATAGGAAACCACCCAACAACAACAATTTTATGTTTAGATTCAAATCACACACTCAATCAAGTTTCAAAAAATATCTTGCGACATGAAAAAATTAGATATGTTGGTAGAAATGAGTTTGACTATTTTTCAGAAAATCTTGAAAAAAAGAAAAAAAATATTTTGCTGAGCTTACCTCATTTATATGAACATAAAATTCTAAACTGGGAAACTCATATTAAATTCATCAACCAACTTTTAAAGACTTTGTGTGGTAATCAGAAGGTAATAATTAGCTTGCATCCAAAATCAAATTATAAAAATTACAAATTTTTAGAAAAAAAATTCAAATGCCTTATTACAAAAAAACCAATACATGAAGAATTAATTCATGCAAAATTATTTGTTTGTGTTAATTCATCAGTAGCAATTTGGTCAACTCTATTAGGAGTCAAGACAATTATTCTAAACTTTTTTGATTTAGATATGAGTATGTTTAGTAATCTTGAATCTATAACGTATGTTGATTCTATGGAATTACTGAGTACTGAATTAAAAAATAATGAAGTAATTGATTATTCGAAAGATTGGGAAACTTTAAAAAGAAAATATTTGTTTTCACAAAGTAGTGAAAGTAAGATGAATCAAATGCTGCAAACTATACTATCTTGATATTTAAAAAACTTGCAAAAGAAACAGCCTGGTTTACAGTATCAAAAATCATTGGAATAATAACTGGGCTAATTGTCATTCCTTTTATGACAAAATATTTAAGTCCTATTGAAGTTGCCCTTTACTCTTTAATTATTGGATTACAATTGGTTTTTAGTACTATAATTTCTTTACAATTGCATCAACCTATAAATGTTTTGTTTTTTGATTATAAATATCAAAAAATAGAAAATTTAATTTCACAGTCGCTCCTTACCTTATTTATAATTGCTTCTCTGTTACTAGGGTTTTTTCTTTATTTCACTGAATATTTTGTGTTTCTGATAAAAAGTAAATTATTTAATAATTTATATGAAGTAAGATTGGGATTATTTCTAGCTTATTTGTTCTGTTTTACTGCTTTTTTTGAATATCTCATTAGGATAACAAAAAATAGCAGGTTTTTATTTAAATTAAATTTTTCGGTTAGTATTTTCAGTGCCATTTTGAAAATATATTTTTTATCTATGGGCTATGGAATAAATGTACTTTTTTCAATAATGGTTCTAAGCTCAATTATTACTATAGGAATTCAAATAATTAAATTTAAAGACTATTTTACCCCAGTAAAATTTGATAATAAAATATTTTCAGATTCAGTAAAATATTCAATACCCCTTATACCATATGCTTTTTTAGCTTCCTTATCTATTTATACGGATAGATATTTTTTTGAGAGATATTTGTCTTTAGAATTGTTAGGGCTATATTTCATTGCTTACAAATTCTCATCTTTAATTAAATTTGTTGCAAATCAGATCTCCCTTTCTTATCAACCATTTTTTTATGAAAAGGCAAAAAATAGTATACCTGACGCATTAATTTCTGCAGAAAGTTTTGGTTACTTTCAGATTATTTCTGTAACGCTAATTGTTTTTAGTGCAAATGTATTTTCAAAAGAAATTTTTGAAATATTTCTTGACGAAAAGTACGTCGGCGCACATCTATTTTTTTTGATTCTAAACTGTTCATTCTTTTTTAGAGTTCTATACAATGTAAAAGCTCTAGGGCTTTATTTTCTAAAAAAAACAAATTTTATTTTTATAATTTCTCTCATATGTTTTACGATAAGTGTGGTATTAAATTATTTTCTTATTAAATATTTTAAGATAAATTCAATACCATATGTAGTAGGCTTATCTCAATTAATATCATATTTAATTGTAGAATTTTATCTTGATAAGTATATGGATATAAAAATTAATTTACAGTTATTAATATTTTCAATTTTAATTATTTGTCTCAGTTATATTCCACATGTAGAATATTTAGGAGATACATTTTTTTCAGGTTTTTTATTCAAGTTCACACTTTTTGCGATTATTTCATTTTTAATTTTCATATTCTATAACCAGAGTTTAATCCATAAAATTAAAAAAATATAAAATGACATACATTATAGCTGAAATAGGTAATACTCATGAGGGTTCCTTGGGCTTAGCGAAAAAATTTGCCGAGTCTGCATCTAAAATGGGGGCTAATGCAATTAAATTTCAAACGCATATTTTTTCTGCAGAAAGCACGAAAAGAGCTCCTAATCCCCCATATTTCTCTGATGAAACTAGAGAGCAGTACTTTAATAGAACGGCCTTTTCAAAAAACGAATGGGAAAGCTTAAAAGATTATGTTGAGATAAAACTAAATAAGGACTTTATCTCATCTCCTTTTTCACTTGAAGCTGTTGATTTACTGGAATCGATAGGATTAAAAAAATACAAAATACCTTCTGGAGAAATTACAAATATTCCTCTTTTAGAAAAAATAGCTAAAACACATAAAGAGGTTATTATTTCATCTGGGATGAGTAATTTAGACGAAGTAGATTTGGCAGTATCAATTTTTAAAAAAAATAAAATAAGCTTACTTCAGTGTACATCCGAATATCCTTGTCCTCCAGAAAAGTCAGGACTAAATATGATTGATTTCTATAAAAATAGATACAATATTCCCATAGGCTTTTCAGACCACACAGATTCTATAGCTATCCCTATTGCCGCTATTACTTTTGGAGCAAAAATCATTGAAAAACATTTTACACTTTCAAAAGAAATGTATGGTAGTGATGCAAAAAATTCATTTGAGCCAAAAGAATTTAAATTCATGGTTGATGAAATTCGAAAATTAGAAAAGGCTTTATCCTCAGAAATAAAAAAAAATAATTTTGACGATAATATTAAAAACATGAGAATTACATTTCAAAAATCAATTGTAGCGTCAAAAGATCTAGAAAAGGGCAAAATGATAGAGTTTAGTGATTTATCATTTAAAAAACCAGGTAACGGTTTACCCCCTAAATACTACAAGGAAATTATTGGTAAAATTCTTTTGTCCGAGGTTAAAAAGGACCAATTAATTAAAAAGGAAGAATTAAAATAAATGAGAAAAATATGTGTTTTTGTTGGTAGTCGTGCAAATTATAGTAGCATAAAGTCTGTGATGCATCACTTGAAAAATAATTCAAAAATAGAATTACAGGTTGTCTTGGGATCTTCTGCAGTTTTGGATCGATTTGGAAAGGTTGAGGATTTAATAAAAAAAGATGGGTTTAAAATTGATTCAAAATTTTATAATAATATTGAAGGTGAAAACCCTATAACCATGTCAAAATCTACAGGACTTGGTATAATTGAAATGACTATGATCATAGATAATCTTGATCCAGAAATTGTTATAGTTGTGGGAGATAGATTTGAGATGATGTCTATTGCAATTGCAACAGTTTACACAAATAGAATTTTAGTTCACACAATGGGAGGTGAAGTAACAGGAACTATCGATGAAAGCATCAGACACGCAATTACGAAGTTTGCACACATTCATTTTCCATCAAATGAAGATGCTAAAAACAGAATTATAAAATTAGGAGAAGACCCAAAGTTTGTTTTTAATTTTGGATGCCCTAGAATTGATCTCGTAAAAGAAGAGCTCAGAAAAAATTCGGTGGAATTCTTAGAAAAAAACTTTAATAAAAACAAAGGTGTTGGAACTCAAATAAATTTTAAGGAAAAATTCTTGCTAGTGTCTCAACACCCTGTTACTACTGAATTCGGAAAAAATCGCATCCACATTAATGAAACCTTGGAGGCCTTGAATATTCTAAAATTACCCACGATAATGTTATGGCCTAATATTGACGCTGGGAGCGACGAAATTTCTAAAGCAATAAGATCATTTAGGGAAAAAAACAACTGTTATTGGTTAAGCATTTATAAAAACTTACCAATTGCACACTATATTCATTTGATGAATACGACCTCCTGTTTAATTGGTAATAGTAGTTCTGGTATAAGAGAAGGTGAATTTATAGGGACACCTGTTGTAAATATTGGGAGCCGTCAAAACCTTAGACATAGAGGTGATAATGTGATAGATGTTGAATATAAAAAAGATAATATTTTAAAGGCAATTGAAGATCAAATTCAAATAAATAAATATGATTCAAAAGTACTTTATGGAAATGGAAATGCTGGAGAAAAAATTTCGAAATTACTATCTGATATAAAATTACCACAGATACAAAAAATAATAAATTATTAATGAGAGGTGATTTTTTTGCAATAATTCCAGCAAGAGCTGGAAGCAAAGGAATAAAAAATAAAAATATGATTGATTTAAATGGAGTTCCATTAATTCAGCATACAATAAATTCAGTAATAGCATCTAAGATTGATGATTTTGTAATCTCAACTGATTCTCAAAAATTGATTAATTATTGTTTAAAAAAGGGTTATGATTATATAAAACGGCCAGATGAGATATCAAAAGATGAATCTAAAGCGATTGATGTAGTTAATCATGTTTTGGAAACAAAAAAAATTAATCATCGATACATTGTATATCTGCAGCCAACATCCCCCTTAAGAACAGAAATTCATATTAATGAAGCAATGGAATTAATTTTAAAAAATCCTGAAGCTAATAGTTTAGTTAGTGTTGTAAATATCCCTCATAATTTTGTTCCTAAATCTTTAATGAAAAATAAAAATGGCTATTTAGTTGAAATAGACAACTCAAAAATATACAACAGACACCAAAAGGAAGAATATTATGCTAGAAATGGCGCTGCAATCTATATAACTAAAAGGGTTAATATTAAAGACTATATTTTTGGAGGAAAAATTTTAGGCTATCAAATGTCAAAAATTGAGAGTATAGATATAGACGAAGAGTCTGATTTAAAACTTGCAAGTTTACTTTTAAAAAATAAAAATGGAATTTAACAAAATTGGAATAATTGGTTTAGGATATGTGGGACTTCCCTTAGCTTTAGCTTTTTCAAAAAAAAATAAGGTTGTTGGGTTTGATATTGATTTTCATAGAATCAATCAATTAAATAAAGGTGTTGACTCGACCATGGAAACAAATTCGGATCAGCTAAAAAAGTCATTGAATACGAATTTATACGTTACCAATAATAAATTAGATTTAATTGATTGTAATATCTACATAGTTACTGTTCCAACCCCGATTACAGATGATAAAAATCCAGATTTAAAAAGTATTATTTCTGCAACAAAACTAGTAGCTAAGAATCTAAAAAAAAATGATATAATTATTTATGAATCTACCGTCTATCCTGGAACAACTGAAGAGATTTGTGTTCCAATTCTTGAAAACGAATCCAATTTAACTTATAATGTTGACTTCTTTTGTGGATATTCACCAGAGAGAATTAATCCAGGTGACAAAGTGAATTGCCTAGAAAACATTATTAAAATAACATCAGGATCCAATGATAAAACTGCTAAGTTTGTTGATAAATTGTATGGTTCAATAGTAAAAGCAGGTACACATCGAGCATCAAGCATTAAAGTAGCAGAATCAGCTAAAATTATTGAAAACAGTCAAAGGGATATCAACATAGCATTCATGAACGAAATATCACTGGTATTTAATAAAATTGGAGTAGATACTTCAGAGGTTCTTGAGGCAGCAGCGACAAAATGGAATTTTTTGAATTTTTCACCTGGTCTGGTTGGAGGACATTGTATTGGAGTTGATCCGTATTATCTCTCATATAAAGCCTCCGAAGTTGGTGTTGACCCTAAAATCATATTGGCAGGTAGAGAAATTAATGACAGTTATGGGTATAAAGTTATAGATGTTCTTGTGAAAAAATTATTAAGTAAAGGATTTAATATATTAGAACTCAAAACATTACTTCTTGGGTTTACCTTTAAAGAAAATTGTCCAGATATAAGAAATACTGGAGTAATAAAAGTTTATGATCAATTAAAAAGCTATTCAATAAACTCATTTGTACATGATAGTATAGCAAGTAAGGAAGAGGTTAAAAAAACTTATAATATTCAATTAATTGATGATGTTGACTTGGAAAAAGAAAAATTTGATTTAATAATTCTTTGTGTTCCTCACAAGCAGTATGACACCAATTTTATAAAAAAAATAAATTCAAACTCATTTATTTTTGACCTTAAATCGCATCTTTCTAAAGAACTTGTATCATTTAGATTGTGAAGAAAGTATTAATTACAGGTTCAGCTGGTTTTATAGGATATCACTTGACAAAAGAGCTTCTAGATAATTATTTAATTGTTGGAATTGACAACCTAAATGCATATTATGATATTGGTCTTAAAAGAGACAGATTAAAAAATGTTGGTTTAAATATCGATGAAGCTTCAAGTGAATCAATAAAAAGTAAAAAATACGATAACTTATATTTTGAAAAGATTGATTTAATTGACAAAAAATCTTTGAGTATTCTATTTGAGAATCATAAGTTTGATTATGTTATAAATTTAGCAGCTCAAGCAGGAGTAAGATATAGCATCGATTTTCCTCAGACTTACTTAGACTCTAATATAACAGGATTTTTAAATATACTTGAACTTTGCAAAACTTTTAAAATTAAGCACTTGTTATATGCAAGTAGTTCATCTGTTTATGGGTTAAACAACCTATTTCCATTTTCAGAGAGCCAACCAGTAAGTCACCCAATAAGTCTTTATGCTGCTACTAAAAGATCAAATGAATTAATGGCTCATACATACAGCCATTTGTTTAATATAAGAACGACAGGATTAAGATTTTTTACAGTTTATGGCCCTTGGGGCCGGCCTGACATGGCACTTTTTAAGTTTACAAATTCAATTCTTTCAGGTAAAAAAATCGACGTTTACAACAATGGTAAAATGACTAGAGATTTTACATATGTTAAAGACATTGTTATATCAATAGCAAAGCTCATTGAGTCTGATGCTCCAAGATTAGTAAACAAAAATGATATAAACATAAATAAATTTAGCTGTCCTAATGAAATATTTAATATAGCAAGCAATGACCCTGTTCAATTAGATGATTTTATAGAGATTATAGAAAAAAGATTGGGCAAAAAGGCTAAAATTAATTACATGCCTCTACAGCCTGGAGACGTACCCGCTACTTTCGCTAATGTTGATGAATTGATATCTAAAATTAAATTTAGCCCCAAAACTAAAATAAAAGAAGGGGTAAATTTCTTTATAGATTGGTATTTAAAATATTATAATTATGGACAGGATTAATTTTATAATTCCATTCAAAATCTATTATTATACTTTTGAGCCAATTATTAAATATTTTTTAAAAAAAAATCAAAAAATTTCAATTTTTTTGCCTGAAAATGCATTTTACTTAGTTAGTGATCTTAAAAAAATATATAATTTAAAAATTTACTCCTATGAAAGATTAGTATCAAAATATAAAATAAGAAAAATAGTTCATTCACTTTTGTTAATTCTACTTACACCTTACAATTACTCAAATAATTATAAAATTCTTCAACTTAGAAATTTCAAAACTCCAAATTTTAATTTGATTTATAATTTTTTTTTCAGAATAGTTTACCTGTTGTCATTTATCTCTCCGAAATCAAAAAACGTAAACAAGAAAGTTCATAAAATAATGAGCTTAATTTTTACTAATGATATTTTTAGTTGTCACAAAATCATAGTTGGGTCTCTTAATCCTCATCCTCATTTATTGTTATCTAAGAGTTATAAAGTCTATTCAATAATGGAAAGTTGGGATCATGTAGTAAAACAACCTTCAGGGTATGTCTCTAGAATGGCATTTCTTTGGAATAAAGATTTAGCGAAAGATTGGGAGAAATATAATTGTGATTATGAAGCCTACGGAGTTTATCCCTTTAAATTAAGGTTTTCTGAAAAGATTAGAAGAAAAGAAAAAATTAACTCAAAAATCTGTTGCTATGCAGTTGCATATTCTGATAAATTCAAAAGAAGTAAAATCGCAAAAGTTGAACATATTATTGTAAAAAAAATTGCAATTGCATGTCAAAAGTCAGGCTGGAAGTTACTTATTAAACTAAGGCCAAACGGAAGGCCAGATGAGTTTAATTACTTATTAAAAGAATTCAAGAATATTGAAATTTCATCAATAGAAAGTATTGATGAAAACCCAGCAAACTATTTCCTTTCCAAGGAATATAATTTTAGTAGGTTTAAGTTTTTAGATAAAGTTTCTTTTGTAATTAATTGTTTTACAACTTTCGGATTGGATTGTGTATTTGCAAATATTCCCGTTTTACAATTAGATGTAAGAAGAGATAGTTTGCTCAAAGATTCAAAAATATTTTATGAAAATCACCATATCAAAAAATATTTGTTAGACAATAAAAATATCTTAAAAGTAAAATCTAAAGATAATTTAGAATATACACTAGAAAAATATTTAAATCAAAAAACTGATATTCATTCAGAATACAGTAAAAGTTTGCTATGTTGGATAGAAAAAGGAGAGGCCTCTAGTTTAGAGGAAGCCTGTAAGTTTATTTATGAAAAAGTTATAAATGACTAATATTAGAAAAGTTAAAATACTTTTAGTCCAAAAGAGTTTAATATTTTTTTACAATAAAATTAATAAGGGAATAATTTTTGATTGTTATTTAAATTTCCTTAAAGTGTTAAAACTATTCCAAGCAAAATTAACAGCAAATAATAAAAAAATAAATGATTTTCACAACCCTTTCTATCTCTCAAGAAAATCAAGATTTTATATGTATTCAAATGGTTTAAATTTTAGATTAGAATTTTTATTTAATGAATATTTATTAGGACAAATTAAATTTGATCAAAACGATTTTGTCATTGATTGTGGTGCTAATATTGGGGAATTAGGGTTCTACCTTAATCATAAACACAATATTAAAAACGTAATATCTGTAGAGCCAGAGAGAATTGAGTTTGAAACACTGAAATTAAATTCATTTTATTCAAAATTCAAACCCCTCAACTATGCTTTGCACCATTTTATAGGGGAAGTGAATTTTTATTCTAACAATGAAACTGCTGACAGTTCAATATTCCCAAATAATAATTTGAAATCAAAAAAAATCAAAACGATTACTTTAGACAAGATATTTAATGATTACAAAATTCAAGAATGTAAGCTTTTAAAATTAGAAGCTGAAGGAGCAGAACCTGAAATCCTAAATGGAGGGTTAAAAAACTTGGAAAAAATACATTTCATTTCTGTTGATTGTGGACCAGAACGGGGAGAAAAAAATGAAAATACAATAGCAGCTGTTTCTAAATTAATATTAAAATATGATTTTTCGTTAGCAGATGCCGGAGGAATTAGAAAAATACTTTTATTCAAAAACAATAAATTTTGAAAATTGCAGTAAATGCAACCAATATTTCTAGTGGTGGAGGACTAAACCATCTTCTTAATTTTTTTGAAAATTTAGAAAATAATATAAATGAAAATGACACTATTTTTTTATGGGGTAGTAATGATGTTTTAAATCAAATAAAAGACCTATCCTTCGTAAAAAAACATACAAATTGGTTTTTGAATTCTAATACCATTTTTAGATCAATTTGGGTATTATTTTTTTTTAAATATTATTTAAAAAAAAACAAATGTGATGTTTTATATAACCCAGGAGGAATTGATTTAAGTAGATTTAAACCACTAATAACGATGTCTCGAAGCATGCTTCCATTTGAGTTAAAATCTATTTTTAGAGATTTTGATTTTTATTTATTTATAAAAATGTTAGTTGCAAGATTAATTATTGAAATAAATTTCAGATATGCAGATGGCATTATCTTCATAAGTAATTTTGCTTTATCAAGGAATAAAAAATTCAAGCATAAATCAATAGTTATTCGTCATGGAATTGAAAAAGCTTTATTTAGAAAAAAAGAGTTTCATAGAAGTCTTTTCTCAAAAGCATCTCCAATAAGGATAATATACCCATCGAGTTTCTTTGGATATAAAAATCATAAACTATTATTAAAATCAATTTATAGCCTCAAGAAAAATAAATTTGTGGAGTTGATATTAGTAGGTGATTTAAAAACAGCCAATAAAAACCTATTAAACCGTATTAAAAGTTTTAAAAAAGATAACGTTCAAATACGGTTGATTCACAGTTTAAATCAAACTGAACTTAATGATTTGTATGATTACGCTGATATAGGCATATTTGCATCTAAATGTGAAAACTTGCCAAATATTTTATTGGAAATGATTTCTAAAGGTCTTCCTGTGGTATCATCTAATTATGGTTCAAATGTAGAAGTTCTAGGTACAAATGGATTTTATTTTAAAATGAATAATTTCAGGGACTTAAGAGATAAAATAGAGTTATTATATAATTCAAAAAAATTAAGGGAAAAAATATCTAAGAAAAATTATGTACTTTCAAATAGTTATGATTGGGAGAAAACTACAATTGAAACCTTTAATTTCATAAAGCATAGAAAAAAATATGTTTAAAAATTGCATTTTACTTATTACAGGAGGTACGGGTTCTTTTGGTAATGCCGTACTAAAAAAATTTCTTGATTCAAATATATCTGAAGTAAGGATATTATCTAGAGATGAAAAAAAACAACATGACATGCGGATTATTTATAATAATCCAAAAATTAAATTTTTTATTGGGGATGTCAGAGATAGAGAGAGTATAGCATCAGCTATAAAAGGGGTTGATTATGTTTTTCACGCAGCAGCACTAAAGCAAGTGCCTTCATGTGAATTTTTTCCTTTAGAATCTGTAAAGACAAATGTTTTAGGCACCGACAATGTTTTGTCAGTTGCAATAGAAAATAATGTAAAAAAGGTAATATGTTTAAGTACAGATAAGGCAGTTTATCCAATTAATGCTATGGGAACTTCCAAGGCAATGATGGAAAAAGTTTTAGTCGCTAAATCTAGGACTTCTGATTCAACAATAATTTGTGGCACACGTTACGGTAATGTAATGTCTTCCAGAGGATCTGTAATTCCACTTTTTTATGATCAAATTAAATTAAAGAAAGATATCACAGTTACTGACCCTAATATGACCAGATTTATGATGACACTTGATGATGCGGTTAACCTGGTTTTATTCGCATTTAAGAATGGAAAGCCAGGAGATATTTTTGTTCAAAAGTCACCATCCACAACAATTGGAGAATTAGCATTAACTATGAAAAAAATATATAAATCACCAGTTGAGATAAAAAATATAGGTATTCGTCATGCAGAAAAAATGCATGAAACTTTACTCTCAAAAGAGGAAAGATTAGTTGCCGAAGATTTAGAAAAATATTTTAGAGTTCCAGCGGATAATCGCGATTTAAATTATAACAAATATTTTTTTGAAGGAAAAGAAAATAAAAAGGTAGAGGAATATAATTCATTTAATACAAGAAGATTAAATGAAGCAGAATTAATAAATCTTCTGAAATTAGTGGGTTATCAATAATCTACATTAAAGTTATATGGAAAAATTAAAATTAATAACAGTAGTTGGAACAAGGCCAGAGATAATTAGATTATCCCTAATTATAAGAAAATGTGATATTTACTTTAATCACACATTAATTCATACAGGGCAAAATTATGATTATGAATTAAATGAAGTTTTTTTTGAAGAATTGGAAATTCGAAAACCAGACTACTTTTTTGGTGTAGCGTCAGAAGATTTAGGTGATACCCTGGGGAAAATCATTTCAAACTCATATAAAATTTTCAAAAAGATACGCCCTGATGCTTTATTAGTTTTGGGAGACACAAACAGCTCTCTTTGTATTTTGTCTGCGAAAAGGCTTAAAATTCCAATTTTTCACATGGAAGCCGGTAATAGATGTTTTGATTTAAACGTTCCAGAAGAAATTAACAGAAAGGTAGCGGATCATCTAGCAGATATAAACATTACATATTCAGAGAACAGCAGGAGATATTTGTTGTCAGAAGGATTTAGGAAAGATTTTGTTTTTACATTGGGATCACCATTAAAAGAAGTATTAAACTACTTTTCTGAGAAAATTATAAATAGTAAAATACTTGATGAATTAAATGTTATTAAAGGCAACTACATTGTAGCTAGTATACACCGCGAAGAAAATCTTGATTTAAAAAATAATTTTGAACAAATTATAAAATCATTTGACCAAGTATCGAAGAAGTACAAAAAACTGGTATTATTTTCAACACACCCCAGAACAAAATCCAAGATAAAGAATCTAGGAATTAAAACTAAATCAATTAAATTTTTGAAGCCCCTCGGATTTTTTGATTACGTTAACTTACAATCAAATGCATTTGTAACACTCTCAGATAGTGGAACAATTTCGGAGGAGAGCAGTATGGTTAATTTTCCTGCAGTCAGCATAAGAACATCAACAGAAAGACCAGAATCAATAGATACTGGAGTAATAATATTAGGAGGTATTAAGAATGATTCCATTTTGCAAGCGACTGAAATTTCGGTAAAATCATTCTCAAAAAGAAAATATGAATTACCAAAAGAGTATACCATTAAAAATGTTTCTGATAGAGTAGTTAAAATAATCCAAGGATATACTAGTATTATTAATAGTGAGGTCTGGAAAAAGTAATTTTAAAAAAGTAGTGGTTTTTGGTAGCACTGGTATGTTGGGCCACCTTTTGTACAATTATCTAAAATTAAATAGTAATTATGAATTATATGATTTGAGTTATAGAAAAAAATTATCTCCCAGCACAATAATTATTGATGCAAAAGATAAAAATCAAATAAAAAATTTCTTGCAGAGTATTAGACCAGATATAATTGTTAATTGTATTGGGCTTTTAATTGAAGAATCAGAAAATGATATAAAAAGTGCCATTTATTTAAATGCATATTTTCCTCAATGGTTGAAGGGAATTTGTGATAATATTAATTGTAAACTAATCCACATCAGTACAGATTGTGTTTTTAACGGGGAGAAAGGGAATTATAATGAAAATTCAATAAAAAATGCCACAGATATTTATGGTAAAACAAAATCGCTTGGTGAATTTGATTCAATCAATCATTTATGTTTAAGAACATCAATAATTGGGCCTGAGATTAAAAGTAATGGGAAAGGGCTTTTCCACTGGCTGTTTAACCAAAAAGGAATAATTTTTGGATATAAAAATGTCTTTTGGTCTGGTATTACCACTCTAGAGCTTTCTAAGGCAATACATTATTCAATCGAGAAAAATGTAGTTGGTTTATGGAACATAACCAATGGAAAGCCGATTTCAAAATTTAATTTGCTAGAAAAAATAATAAATAATTTTTATTTAAAAGGGATTAAGATTTCTCCAGAATTTCAGAAGACTTCAGACAAGTCTTTAAAATCAATAAGAAAAATAAACTTCAGTGTATCTTCTTATGATTCTATGTTAGATGAACTTCGTGAATATTTAAAAAACAATAAAAATTTATACAGTTATAATTTTTGATACGAAAATTTCAAAGTTTTCATTACCACTTTCCAATGAATTTATATGGAAATTAATCAAGATTTTTTGCTTTTTAGAAAATCTTTATTTAATAATCTTGAATTTTGAATATCAATTCATGGTGTTTTGTGGGTGGAACAACAATAAAATTTTAAAAGAACATATTAAAATTAATTTTGAAAATACTTATTATTTCCCAATATTTTTACCCTGAAAACTTCAGAATAAATGATCTAGTCTACACCTTAAAAAGTAGAGGTCACAAAGTTGAAGTTTTAACTGGAAAACCAAATTATCCAAGAGGGGAATACTTTGAAAATTATTCATGGGCAATGCCAAAAACAGAGATAATCCAAGGTGTAAAAGTCCACAGAGCTAATTTAATTTTAAGAAAAAAAGGTGGAGGCTTAAGATTATTTTTAAATTATTTTTCATTTCTATTTTTTGGTCTTTTTAAAATATCTGGTTTAAAGGGAGAATACAATAAAGTTTTTGTTTACGCGCCGTCTCCGATAACTGTCGGATTTCTAGGGATTTATGCAGCTTGGAAGTTTAAATGTAAGTCTTTTTTATGGGTTCACGATTTATGGCCAGAGTCAGTTAAAGTTGCAGGAGGTATAGAGAATAAATTTATTTTAAACATAATAAATTCAATGACCAAAATTATTTACAGAAATACAGCTAAAATTTTAGTTCAATCACCAGAATTTAAAACCTACTTAAAAAAACAAAATGTTGATCTCAGAAAAATAATATATTATCCTTATTATGCTGAATATTTTTATAAACAGCAAACTCCAAAAGCTGACTATAAAAAAAAATTCCCCCAAGGTTTTAATTTGCTATTTGCCGGTAATATCGGTGTTGCTCAAAGTTTTGATACTATTATAAATGCAATTGAAATTATACAACAACATAATATTAATGTTGTTATTATTGGTGAAGGAAGAGATAAGGAAAGAGTAGAACAGCTAATAAATGAAAAATCACTTTCAAATAGATTCTTTTTTTTAGGATCATATCCTCCTGAAGAAATGCCTGAATATTTTGCTTGTGCAGATGTGTTAATGATCTCTCTTAAAAAGGCTGATATTTTTTCATATACCATACCTAGTAAACTCCAATCTTATTTAGCATGTGGTAAGCCTATAATTGGATCTCTAGATGGTATTGGTAGAAAGATAATTCAAGAATCAAAATCGGGATATGTTTCAGATGCAGAAGATGCAGACTTTTTAGCAGGAAATATTTTAAAAATTTACAACGATTCAGATATGATAAAAAAGAAATTCTCAAGCAACGCTATTCGATATTTTCAAAATAATTTTGAAAAATCTTATTTAATTGAAAAATTAGAAGACATTCTTAGAGATTACTAAATTTTCAAATTCTCCATATATTTACTTAAAAGCCTAATTTATGAAAGCCATACTTTTGGCAGGTGGAATGGGATCAAGATTATATCCTGTAACATTTGGAGTATCAAAACAATTGTTACCAGTTTACGATAAGCCTATGATATATTACCCGCTATCTGTGTTACTTATGGCAAATATTAAAGAGATACTATTGATAAGCACAAAGGAGGATATCAACTCTTATAAAAGATTATTAAATAATGGAACTCAATTTGGAATTAGTATTGAATATAAAATTCAGAACCACCCAAATGGTTTGGCTGAAGCATTTATATTGGGCGAGGAATTTATAGGTAAAGATCCAGTATGCTTGATTTTGGGAGATAACATTTTTTATGGATTAGATTTTACTGAAAAATTAGAAATTGTTGTGAAAAGAACACTTTCTGAGGGGAGAGGGACAATTTTTAGTTATCCTGTTAGTGACCCTAAACGATACGGAGTAATTGAATATGATGATGATGGAAATGCTTTGTCAATAGAAGAAAAACCTGATGATCCCAAAAGCAATAAGGTTGTTGTAGGTCTATACTTTTATCCAAATAGTGTTATTGAAATAGCCAAAAAAATAAGCCCATCTAAGCGAGGTGAATTGGAAATAACATCAATAAATGAGTATTTCTTAAAGGGAAAGAAATTAGATGTGGAGCCTTTAAATCAAGAATTTATTTGGTTAGATACTGGAACCCTTCAATCGCTTATAGATGCTGGACAATTTATTGAAACAATAGAAAAACGAAAAGGAATAAAAGTTGCTTGTTTAGAGGAATTAGCTTTCCAAAAAGGTTATATAAACAAAAAACAATTAATTCAAAGTGCATCAAAAATGGAAGGGACATCCTATGGTAATTATTTAAAAAATAAGTATTGCAAATGAGACTAATTAAATCAATTTTTAATGATGTTCTTGTTTTACAATCCAAAAAATATAATGACGAGAGAGGATCTTTTTCTGAAAGTTTTGTGAGCAAAAGCTTTATCGAGTACGTAAAAAAAGATATTGTATTTTGTCAAGATAATATAACTTATTCAAAAAAAAATGTGATAAGGGGCTTACATTATCAAATTTCGCCATACTCACAGTCAAAATTAGTGAGCGTTTTAAAAGGGAAAATACTTGATGTAGTTGTTGATATTAGAAAAGGGTCACCTACTTTTGGGCATAATTTTAGCTTAGAATTAAGTTCTGAAAATCTACTTCAACTTTTTATACCAAGAGGCTTTGCTCATGGATATATAACTCTTAGTGAAAGTTCCATTTTTCATTATAAAGTTGATCAATATCATTATCCAAAAAATGAGAGAGGTATTAATCCCAATGATCCTAACCTCAAAATTGACTGGAAAATTCCAAAAGATGATTGGATACAATCCAAAAAAGACAAATCAAATCCTTCACTATCCGAGGTTAAAGTTTTTGATTTCAAGGAAGATTTATATGGCTAAATTTTTAATTACAGGTGCAGATGGACAGTTAGGCCAGTGTTTCCAATTAGTAGCACAAGAATTCTCGTCAAACGATTTTATTTTTGCAAATCAAAATGAACTTGATATTACATCTGCAAATAGTTTAAAAAAATTTTGTTCCAATAACAATTTTGACGGGATTATAAATTGTGCTGCTTACACCAATGTAGAAAAAGCAGAAAAACAGATTCAAAAAGCGAACCGTGTTAATGCAGATGCAGTCAAAAATATTGGAACCTTTGCAAAAGAAAATTCACTTTTTTTAGTACATTTTTCAACAGATCATGTCTTTGATGGTCATATGAAAAAACTATACAAAGAAGAAGATAGAAAAAACCCAGTTAATGAATACGGGAAATCGAAATATAGAGGAGAAGAGTTACTAAAAAAAATTAAATGTACTCATACAACTTTTCGAATTTCGTGGTTATTTAGTCCTTTTGGAGATAATTTTGTAAATAATATTATTAAGTTAAGTGAAACTGAAAAAGAGATAAAAGTTGTAAATGATCAGCGGGGAAGACCAACTTACGGAATAGATTTAGCCCGAGTCGTTATTAAAAATATATCTAAACCATACTTTTTTAATTATAATAGCTATAATTATGCACAATTAGGTGTAACTACTTGGTCTGAATTTGCCAGTAAAATCCTAAAATATAAAAATAATTCTATGAACATAACACCATGTTTGACTTCAGAATATCCTTCTGATGTAAAAAGACCGAAGTATGCAGTTTTAGATACAACAAGGATAGAAAATAATTTTTCATTAAGAATTAAAAACTGGGAACTAACTCTTAAAGATTGTTTAAATAGAATTGATAAACTATGAAAAAATCTAAATCTATTTTAGTTACGGGAGGAGCAGGTTTTATCGGAGCTTTTCTAGTTAAAAGACTACTTAAAAACTATCCAAACTATCAAGTTTTAAATTTAGATTTACTTACCTACGCTTCTAATTTAAGTAACTTGAAAAGCTGCGAATCGTTTTCAAATTATAAATTTTTAAAAGGAGATATAAGAGATTTTAAATTTCTAGAAGAATTGTTCAGTTCGAATAATTTTGACATAATTATTCACCTTGCTGCTGAATCTCATGTTGACAATTCAATTAAAAATCCATTTCCCTTCGTCTTGACAAATGTCCAGGGGACATTAAATCTATTAGAAGCAACTAGGTTACAATGGGGTAATAATATAGAAGATAAACTTTTTTACCATGTTTCTACAGATGAGGTTTTTGGAACTTTAGGAGTAGATGGTAAATTTACTGAAATGAGTCCCTATGATCCTAGGTCTCCTTACTCTGCATCAAAGGCAGCTTCTGATCATTTAGTCCGAGCGTATTATCACACTTACAACCTTCCGATACTTTTATCAAATTGTTCGAACAATTATGGTCCTGCTCAACATTTTGAAAAGCTCATTCCACTAATAATCCAAAATATTGTTAATAAAAAATCACTTCCTGTATATGGAGATGGTAAAAATACAAGAGATTGGTTGTATGTAGAGGATCATGTGGAAGCAATTGATTTGATCTTACATAATGGTAAAATAGGTAAAACTTATCTCATTGGAGGAGACAATGAGAAAAGAAATATTGATGTAGTTTTGAAATTAATCAAAATTACAGATAGTATGTTGGGACGCCCTGAGGGCTGTTCAAAAAAACTAATTAATTTTGTATCAGACCGCCCTGGTCACGATTACAGATACGCAATTGATAATACGAAAGTTAAACAAGAATTTGGATGGAAGCCAGAAACATCCTTTGAATCAGGACTTGTTAAAACAGTCGCATATTATTTGAATTTGTAAATTTTATGAACTAATACTAGAATGAAATATAACCGCCTTAATCAAGGATTACTTTTTCTGAGGGTTACTTGTTCTAGCTTATTTTTTACCCATGAATACAGTAAGTTTTTAAAAATCATTAATGGTGATTTTACATTTAGTGATCCAATTGGAATAGGGCCTCTTATCTCACTATTACTTGTAACTTTTACTGAATTTATTGTCCCTATTTTTATCATAATTGGATAGAAAACTCGATTTTTCTGTATTTTTCCAATTATAACAATGTTTGTTGCTTTTTTATTTAAACATGATGGTGATCCATTTTCAAAAAAAGAAAAATCTCTTTTGTACCTAATATTATTTATTTCTTTAATTATTACTGGACCTGGTAAGTATTCTATTGACAATAAATTGTAATTGGTACTAAATTGTTTTATTATTAAAAAGCACTATATTTGCCGACCATAATGGTACGTTAATGTATGCAATTGTAGAAATAGCAGGTAAACAATTTAAGGTTAATCAAAATCAGAAACTTTTTGTTAATCGATTGTCTGAAAAAGAGGGATCTAAAGTATCTTTTGATAAAGTTTTTTTATACGATGACGGAGGGAAAGTTTCTATTGGAGAACCTTCAATTTCTGGAGTTTCAGTCGAGGCTAAGGTCTTAAGTCATTTGAAAGATGACAAAATAATCGTTTTCAAGAAAAAAAGACGTAAAGGGTATCGTGTCAAAAACGGACATCGCCAAGCATTAACTGAACTGCTAATCGAAAAAATTCTGGTAAATGGATCTAAGCCTAAAGCCTCTAGGCAAGAAAAACCTGATGTTAAAACAAAATTATTACCTAAAAAGGAAATCAAGGCGAAAACATCCACTAAAGAAAAAAAATCTTCTGGTGAAGTTAAAACAAAGGATCTAAATAGTATGACATTATCAGAGCTAAAAAAAGAAGCAAAATCTAAAGAGATTAGAGGCATGTCATCTATGAAAAAATCTGATTTGATTGCTGCATTATCAAAGAAATAACAATTAAATTTTATTATAATGGCTCACAAAAAAGGGGTAGGAAGTTCTAAAAACGGCAGAGAATCAGAATCTAAAAGATTAGGTGTGAAAATTTTTGGTGGCCAAACCGCCCGTGCTGGAAATATTATAATCCGTCAAAGGGGTACAGCTCATAATGCTGGGGAAAATGTTTACCTCGGTAAAGATCACACTCTGCATGCAAAGGTTGATGGAATTGTTACATTCACAAAAAAGAAAAACAACAAGTCTTTTGTTTCTGTTACCCCTTTTAAGAATTAAAACCAACTTAGTATCCACAAAATAAAAAGCTCGTCATTTAGGCGAGCTTTTTTATTTAAATAGATACTATAAGTTTTACTAATATCGATAGTATTCTGGTTTGAAAGGGCCTTCTGTTTTTACACCAATATAACTCGCTTGATCTTTTGAAAGCTCCTCTAATTCTATTCCAAGATGGTTTAAATGAAGCAAAGCGACTTTTTCATCTAGTGTTTTAGGTAACATATAGACCTTATTTTCATATGAATCAGAATTTTTCCACAATTCAATCTGAGCTAGGACTTGATTTGTAAAAGAGTTACTCATCACAAAACTTGGATGTCCAGTTGCACAACCAAGATTTACTAACCTGCCTTCAGCTAAAACGATTATTTGTTTATTTTTTTCTAGAGTATACAAGTCAACTTGAGGTTTGATTTCAGATTTTGTATGTCCATAATTTTCGTTTAACCAACTCATATCGATTTCATTATCAAAATGACCTATATTACATACGATAGCTTTATCTTTCATTGCAAGAAAATGATCATCGCATACAATATCTTTATTTCCAGTTGCAGTACAGATGATATCCATATCTTTTATAACTGTTGATAATTTCTTAACCTCATAACCATCCATTGAAGCTTGAAGTGCACAAATTGGGTCTATTTCTGTAACAGTGACAATTGCTCCAGCACCTCTAAATGAAGCAGCCGTTCCTTTACCGACGTCACCATATCCACATATAATAACTCTTTTTCCTGCAAGCATAATATCAGTTGCACGACGCACTGCGTCAACAGCACTTTCCTTACAGCCGTATTTATTGTCAAATTTAGATTTTGTAACAGAATCATTTACATTTATTGCAGGAATTGGTAATGTTCCATTATTAAATCTTTCATACAAACGATGAACGCCAGTTGTTGTTTCTTCAGAAAGACCTCTTATCTCGGTTACTAATTCTGGATAATTATCTAAAACCATATTCGTTAAGTCACCACCATCATCTAGAATCATATTTAGAGGCTTTTTATCTTCACCAAAATGAATTGTTTGCTCAATACACCAATTAAATTCTTTTTCTGTCATTCCTTTCCAAGCGTATACTGGTATACCAGCTTTTGCGATTGCAGCTGCAGCGTGGTCTTGTGTAGAAAAGATGTTGCATGAACTCCATGTAACATCCGCGCCAAGCTCTACTAGGGTTTCAATTAGCACAGCAGTTTGAATAGTCATATGTAGACAGCCAGCTATACGAGCTCCCTTAAGAGGTTTCTTAGACCCATATTCTTTTCTTAATGCCATTAGACCAGGCATCTCCTTTTCAGCTAGTTTTATTTCTTTTCTACCCCACTCAGCAAGAGAAATGTCTTTTACTTTGTAAGGAACATATTGTGATATTTTTGTGCTCATATTGTACCTTTGTTAAAAGGGAGGTTAAAAATACAATCTTTTTTACTTTTTTCAAATGCCTGAATTTCTTAAAGAATCAATTAAAAATTCAACCCAATTTTCCATTTGGGAAATAGAAGAGTCGGAAGATGAATTATCGGAAGGATTAACAATTTCTCATTTTGAAAAAAAAAAATTAAATCAACTAAAAAGTCTTGTCCACAGAAAAGGGTACTTAGCGACAAGGCAGTTATTAAAAAAACTCGGAATTCCCCCTGGAAGTAATAAATACGATCAAAATGGCGCACCCTATCTAATTGATGGGCGATACCTCTCAATTACTCATTCTAGAGACTTCGCTGCGGTAGCTGTATCAGACAAAAAAGTAGGAATTGATTTAGAATTTTATCGAGACAAAATTAAAAAAATAGGACCACGTTTTTTAAATATTGAAGAGACTGAAACATCTCAAGATTTTACTGATATAAAATACTTGACCAAGATATGGACAGCTAAAGAAGCGTTATACAAAATTTACAGTACACCTGGTATAAATTTTAAGTCCCAGTTGCATATTCAAAAATCTAGTAAGTCTAGTTCAATTGGATTTGGTTCAGTTTATGATAAAGGAAAAACTTTTATTTATAATCTTTATTTTAGATATTACGAAAAGTTTTGCCTGAGCTTAGCGACTTCTAAATTTTAAATCAATGAAAATTTCAGTTGAATTAACTTTAGCTCCACTAAAAGATAATTACGTTCCTACTATAAAAAGTTTTATTAAAAAACTTAGAAAGCTTAAAGTCAAAATTAATGAGACTCCATTAAGCACTCAGATCTATGGTGAATATGATGAGGTTATGAATATGATTATACCTATGATTCGTAAAACTTTTGAGGATGAAGATGCTGTAATGTTACACATTAAAATGATGAAAGGTGATCGGAGCCAATATGAACCAGATTTTTGAATATTTAATTAGCCCTTATCAAGATTTGGACATCTTGGAAGTCATTCTAGAAATCTTTGCTGTGACTTTGGGTTTAACTAGTGTTTGGTTTGCCAAAAAAGATAAGGTTCTTGTATACCCGACAGGAATGCTTTCTACTTCAATTTTTGTGTATTTATTATTTAAAGCAGGGCTTTTAGGCGACATGCTTATTAATGCTTATTTTTTCATTGTGAGTATTTATGGATGGTATTTTTGGAGTAAGAAAAAAGATGGACAAATTTTAAATCCTATTTTAAAAATTAACAGAATGGAAATTAAATTAGGAATATTACTTTTTACATGTTCAATTATTTTTGTTTCTCTCATTTACTATTTATTTGGCAAGTGGACTGAATGGACTGCTCCCATTGATACCTTTACGACGGCAACCTTTTTTGTTGCAATGTGGTTTATGGCTAATAGAAAATTGGAGCATTGGGTTTTATGGATAATTGGGGATCTTATTTCTATCCCATTATATTTATATAAAGGCTTAGCAATTACAAGTATTCAATACTTTGTTTTCACGCTAATTGCTATATTTGGATACATCCAATGGTTAAAGATATACTACAAAAAAAAACAGATTGTTTAAAAATTGTTCTTTATGGCCCTGAGTCTTCTGGTAAAACTACTTTAGCAAAAACTCTAGCAGCTATATACAATACTTCTTGGGTATCAGAATATGCAAGAAATTATCTTCAAGAAAAATGGGATAAAAAAAAAGAGGTTTGCAACCTAAATGATTTATCTCTAATAGTAAGAGGTCAGATTAAGTTGGAGAATGAGGCAATAAGAAGTGCTAATAAATTTGTTTTCTGCGATACTAACATTTTAGTTACAAAAATTTGGGCAGAAACACATTTTGACGGGTATTGTCCACCTGAAATTGAAAAATATTCTAAGATTTTTCAATATGATTATTATTTTTTAACTGCAATTGATATCCCCTGGCAAGGAGATGATTTAAGAGACAGACCAAACAACAGAGAAGAAATGTTTGAGTCTTTCAAAAAATTGTTAGAAATTAAAAGATTACCCTATACTATATTAAAAGGGACAGTTAAAGAAAGAATAAACAAGGCAAAAAAAGTTTTGAATGAACTAAGATCGAATAAATGATTACTGAAAAAGATTTTGATAGCATAAAAGCAGATGGCAGATCATTAGAGCTCATAAAAAGGCAATATGAGCATTTGGTGGGGGGAAAAATTAAAATTTCTGGTATCCGCCCTGCAATAATTGGGGATGGAATATTAGAAATGGATACTAAAGAAAAAAATAACGCCTTAAAATATTTTAACACTAATTCAGACAAAAAAAGATGGATTAAATTTGTACCTGCCTCTGGTGTAGCAAGTCGAATGTTTTCATCACTCCAAAATTATATTGAAGCAATTGAGCAACCGAATTTCGACTTATTAAAATATTTTGAATCGGAAGAAGGCTCAGTTATTCAAAGGCTCAAAAAACAATTTAAAAAGCTACCATTTTTTGAATCTATTTTTTCATCACTCTCAGGACAAATTGATGAAGAAATGATGTATTCAAACTTATTTTTAAAAAAATTTATTAATGAGATTTTATCTAAATATGAAACCTTTCCAAAGGCCTTAATTCCCTTTTTTATTGATAAAAATGCTCAAGAATGGACACCATTTGAAGCCCAATTAATTGAGGTGATAAACCTAAGTGATCAGAAAAATTTAATTCCTCTTCATTTAACAATTGATAAAAATCATAGGGAACTATTTGACAAATCTTTAGATTCTTTTAAGAAAAAATTAAATAGTACGCATCAGGTTTCTTTTGATGTTCAATACTCCCACCAGAACCGTCTTACAGATACACCATTTATAGATCGAAAGAATTTTTTAGTACGCAATGAGCAAGGCAATATTGAATTTAGAAAAGGAGGACACGGCTCTTTGTTAGAAAATATAAATCTTTTAGATGCAGATTGCATCTGGATAAAAAATATAGATAATATTCTCCTTGGCAAATCAAATAAAATTGGAGAAGAATGGATGAGGATTTTAGCGGGAAAACTCCTGATGATTCAAAAAGATCTTTTTGAGCATCTAAATAATTTAGAACAATTAAAAAAAGAGCTAGATCCTAACCCTATAATTAAATTTATTAGAGAAAATTTTGATCCAGAATATAATTATAAGGTAGAAAGCAAGCCATTGTATGAAGTGCTTTACGACTATTTACATCGCCCTATTCGTATTTGTGGTATGATACCAAACAAAGGTGCTACTGGTGGTGGGCCGTTCTGGAAAAATGATTTAAGAGGTCAAAGCCTTCAAATAATTGAAGGAGTTGAATTTGACCAAAGTATTGAAGAACATAAAAATGCAATACACTCTAGCACTCATTTTAACCCAGTAATTATGGTTTGTGGAATAACTGATCATAAAGGAGATAAATATTCTCTTTTGGATTTTAGAGACGAAAAAAGGGCCATGATAAGCAAAAAAATATTTAAAAATAAACCAATCAAAATTCTTGAATGGCCGGGTTTATGGAATGGAGGAATGGCAGAGTGGAATACAATTTTTATTCAACTTCCTTCTAAAACATTTAATCCAGTTAAATCGGTAATAGATTTAATTAGATAGAAATTTTTAATTAATTTTATAGACAATCTCAAAGGGGTGCCGTTAATGGCTGAGATCATACCCATTGAACCTGGGCGGGTAATGCTGCCAAGGGATTAATAAAATTTAATTTTTAACACCAAATAATCGCCCCTTTTATTTGAATTAATTTATTCAAATGAAAACTATACGATTAAGTTTTTTTTTAATTTTTAATGCATCTGTGCTTTTAGCTCAACAGCCAAGCTCAGAGTCAATTAAAGATTCTCTTACAACAATTAGTTTGGAAGAGGTTTTACTAACTGGAATTCGGGCAAAAGATGACATTCCAGTCACTTTTACTAATGTAAGTAGGCAAGACTTAGCACCTAGAAATTTAGGACAAGACATCCCAATATTACTTAATTATTTACCTGGAGTTGTTACAACAAGTGATGCGGGAGCAGGAATAGGATATACTGGCATTCGTGTCCGAGGGAGTGATGCAACAAGAGTCAATGTTACAATTAATGGTATACCATATAATGATTCAGAATCTCAAGGAACTTTCTGGGTAAATTTGCCTGATTTTGCTTCTTCAGTAGAATCAATTCAACTACAAAGAGGAGTGGGGACTTCAACAAATGGATCTTCTGCATTTGGAGCGAGTTTAAATTTGCAAACAGATTCTGTAAAAAAAGAAGCTTTTGCATCACTTGCTTCTAGTGTAGGAAGTTTTAATACTTTAAAAAATACACTGCAATTTTCTTCAGGGGAGCTTAACAATAGTTTTACTTTTTCAGGAAGATTATCTCAGATTAATTCTGATGGATATATTGATAGAGCTTCTTCAGATTTGGATGCATATTTTTTCCAGGGGGTATTTAGAGACGAAAATACACTTTTAAAAGCACTATTCTTTGGAGGTAAAGAGATAACCTACCAGTCTTGGTATGGAGTTGATCCCTCTACATTAGAATTAAACAGAACCTATAATCCTGCAGGGGAAATTTATGATGGAAATGGTAATCGTTTTTCATTTTATGATAATCAAGTAGACAACTACTCTCAGGAACATTACCAGTTCCATTGGAACCAGAGCTTAAGTCAGTATTGGGACTTTGCTTTAGGGTTAAATTATACTCACGGAAGCGGATTTTATGAAGAGTATAATGATCTTTGGTACAACGAAAACATAAGTTTTGGTGGTGATACTAGTTTCAATTATCTTCAACTTTCACCTTTTCAAGTTGGAGAAAAGATTGTCAGCTCATCAGAAAATATAAGCCAGAAATGGTTAGATAATGATTATTATGTTTTGACTTTCGCTTTAAATTATAAAAAGGAAAATTCTGAGTTTAACCTTGGTAGTTTAGCCAGCAGGTATGTTGGTGACCATTTTGGAAATCTTATATGGGGGCAAAGCTTGGGAGAAGCGCTTCCCAACCATCGATTTTATGAGAATCAAGGAATTAAAACGGAAGGGAGTTTATTTGCAAAAGTAAATCAAGTTGTAATTGGGCCTTTGTCTGGATTTATTGATTTTCAACTTCGCTCCATTAACTATGAAGTGTCAGGAGAAATTGCAGGTCCTAGTTCTTTTTCAGTTAATGACAATTTTTTATTTTTTAACCCGAAAGCAGGTTTAACATATACAATATCTAATAGGCAAAAGCTTTATGCATCTTATGCAAAAGCTCATCGGGAGCCAAACAGAACTGATTATGAAAATGGAAACCCTAAACCTGAAAAGTTGGACGACTTTGAGTTGGGATGGAGAATAAAAACTACAAAGATGCAAGCACAGGCAAACTTATACTGGATGGAATATAAAGATCAATTAGTTTTGACGGGTGCAATTGATGAAGTAGGTGCTCCAATTCGACAAAATGTCGGTAAAAGCAGACGTGTTGGGTTAGAATTAGAGTTTAAAATGAAGCTTCTTCCGAATTGGGTGTGGCAACCAAACCTAGCTTTAAGTAGTAATCAAAATTTAGATTTTATTTTTGAAAGGGATGGGCAGTTGGTTGATTTAGGTAAAACGCAGTTAGCTTATTCACCAAACTTGATTTCAGGAAGCTCACTAACTTATGCAGCTTCAACAAATTTTCAAATTACATTATTGTCAAAATTTGTTGGAAAGCAATATATGGGGAATATAGATTCTGAAAACTCGATTCTTCCCTCTTATTTTATAAATGATCTAAACATTTCATATGTGTGGAGGCCAAATAAGTTACTAAAAGAAATTCAGTTCTCATTCCTTATAAATAACCTCTTAAATAAGCAGTATGAGTCAAATGGATATTTCTACACATATAATGATACATGGTCAGCACCAGGTAAAATTACAACTATTGAAGGTGCAGGATTTTATCCCCAAGCAGGAATAAACTTCCTCACGGGACTTATGATCAAGTTTTAAAAACGATAACCTAAGATTAAACGAGCAACAAACTGATCAAAACCCCCTCCAGGTTCGGCATTGAGAATTTGCTGACCTAGAAGAGTGACTTTTAATTGAGTATTATATTCTAATCCCAGTTCAATCGCATACCCATATGCGAATGTATCTAGATTGTTGTTAAGAAATTGACGTCTACTTTCTGCTGTTCCTTGATGCATTATTAGAGACGGGAACGTCCAAAAATATAGGCTACTATTATTAATAGGATCTTCGGCTATTGTACTTTGATATATAAATCCAAAACGCCCATAATTATCAAAAAATGAATTATTCTGGAAGTTCGGTAGCGGTTGTCCTTGAATCCATTTTTTACCGATACTTAAACCAATTTTAGAATTTTTAAGATCCTTATTTGAAAGAGGATAAGTAAAGAAAATGTTTGAATTAATGTCTCCGCCAATAGGATTCATTAAAAAATCAAAAGTATTTAGCAAATTTTCACGATTTCCATTCCATATGGTTTGAGTTCCATATAAGGTGAAGTCAATATGGCTACCTTTTTTTGCATCAAAGCGAAGTTTTAAAGCCTCTACTGTAAAATCCAAATGTTTTAAACTACTTATTCCCACTATTCCAGTTCTAATTAAATGGACTTTAAAACTACTTTCTTCTCGTTTTTGTTTCGAGTAATCTAATTCCAGCATTTGGCCAAAACAATTCCAAGATATAAAAATGAAAAAAAGAAAAATATTTAAAGTTGTTGATATTGAATTTTTACTAAAAAACATCTATAAATGACTTAGTTTGATATTCTTAAAATACCATTAAAATTTTGAATTTGATAAAATAATAAATCTCTGGGTGGATTCAGTTTTTCACTAGGATTTAAAAGTTGACCGGTTGCAAGGCTGTATTGAAAATTCTCACAACTACATTCTGCTAAAACTCCAGAAATAGCCAGTTTTGAGCAGGATTCGGGAACATGATTTGGACAAGTTGCTTCCCAAGCTAAAAAAGTGCTTCCACTTAGATTAAAAACTATAACTCCTTTAATCCCGATTTCTGGGATAAATATACTCCCACCAACAAAATTTAGCTGATTATACAGAGGTAGAGATAGATTTAAATCTCTTTGGAACCGAATATCTGCTAAATAAGGATTTCTTTGAATGGGATCTTTACTACAGCCCAATATTAAGATGAGAAATAGAATTGCATTTTGGATAAAATCAAATTTTTTAGTCACTTGTTTCAATTGTGTATATTTGATTAAAAATCCATTTAAAGATGGATTTTTGTTTTATAACGAATGAATCATGAGTAAAGTATCTTACTACACAGAAGAAGGCCTAAAAAAACTGCGTGCAGAGTTAGATAAGCTTAGGGATATTGAGCGTCCTAAAGCTTCTCAGGCTATAGCTGAAGCAAGAGATAAAGGGGATTTAAGTGAAAACGCCGAATATGACGCTGCTAAAGAAGCCCAAGGGATGTTAGAAATGCAAATTGCCAAACTTGAAAACACTTTAGCAAATGCAAGAATTATAAATGAGTCTGAATTAGACACTTCAAAAGTACTTGTTCTTTCAACTGTTGAGGTAAAAAATAAAGCCAACGGTGCACAAATGAAATATACACTTGTAGCACAAAGTGAAGCAGACTTAAAGTCAGGCAAAATTTCAGTTGATTCACCTATAGGTAAAGGCTTATTAGGGAAGAAGATTGGTGATATTGCAATTATTACTGTTCCGAACGGAAGTATCGAACTTGAAATAGTCTCAATAGCTCGAAACTAAGTATGGAGTCAATATTTAGTAAAATAATATCAGGAGAAATACCTAGTTATAAAGTTGCAGAAGACAGTCACTGTTATGCTTTTCTTGATATTAATCCAAATTCAAAAGGGCATGTTTTATGTATTCCTAGACTTCCTATAGATAAACTCTTTGATTTGCCAAATGAAGAGTATAATAGATTATTTTCTTTTTCAAGGAAAGTGGCTTTAGCCATGAGACAAGTTATTCCATGTAAGCGAATAGCATTGTCAGTTGTCGGTCTAGAAGTTCCACATGCACATATTCATTTGATCCCTATTAATACGATGGATGATGTGCGCTTCCAAAAAAAAGTAAAAATTGGTGATAGTGAAATGCAAAAGATTGCAAACTCAATAGCACAAAACTTCAAACCTTAGTTATTTACGATTTGTTTAAAATAATTTGGAAACACGTTCCTTGCGATTGTCTGTTTTTATTTACTGTAATTTTCCCATTATGAAAATCCTCAACAATTCTCTTTACTAAAGAAAGACCAAGTCCCCAACCACGTTCTTTTGTAGTAAAACCTGGATTAAAAATACTCGGAAGAAGTTCATCTTTTATTCCAATACCTGAATCACAAATATTTATTTCAACTTTACTTTTTTGTTCAATCATTTGAACGCTCAATGTACCCTTCCCTTTCATTGCATCAATTCCATTTTTTATTAAATTTTCAAGTGTCCAGCTTATTAATTGAGAATTGAAAGGCAATATAACTTCCTTTTTTGGTAGTTTAATTTCAAATAAAATATGCTCAGAACTTCTTTTTTTAAGATATGAAGTGGTTTGTTCTATTACACAATTAATTTCTTGAGACTCGAGACTAGGAATAGATCCTACTTTTGAAAATCGGTCACTTATTAAATTAAGCCGTTTAATATCTTTTTCTATTTCCTTAATTGGTAGAGATTCTTTTTCTTTTAATAATGATATCCAGCCCATCATTGAACTTAATGGAGTGCCTAATTGATGAGCCGTTTCTTTTGCCATAGCTGCCCAAAGTCTGTTTTGTTCGGCGACTCGAGAAGTTTTTAAAACAAAATAAAGTACTGTTCCAAAAAGAAAAATTATCAATAATAAAGCAAGAGGGTAATATTGAAGTTTTTTAAGAATCGAGGAGTTTCCATAATATAATTTTTGATTAATTATTAACTCACCTTTTTCATTTTCGTATTGAATAGTTATAGGATCATTTTCTTTTTTTATCTGAGATAATATTTTGTAAAGTTTTATTGAGTCTTCTTTTTTATTATCCCAATCAATATTTCTAAATTCTATAATTTTATCAAATTCATCTACTTGAATTATTGGATTGGTTCCAGAGCGCTGAAGTACTTCAAATGCAAGATTGCTTGGAGAAGGGTTTTTTATGTATTCCTTTTGAGCCATTGCCCACAATTCCATTTTACTTCTTTCTTGCAGGCTTAAGCTATCGAAAAGAGCATTTGTGTTCCATAAAATCAAAATAACAAGGATAAAAGCAAAAATTAACCAAGTATTCTTGGCTTTAAAATTGAAATTATTTGATAGCTTCATAATGAAGTTCTTAAACTACTTGATTAATATAGCAAAATAGTGCAAAAGCCTGCTTTTAGCCTCAAAACTTTTTTTATTTTTATATATAAATTAAATTATGGAGGTACTAGGTAAAATAAAGTGGATTGATGAGACCAAGACTTATGGTAATAATGGTTTTAGGAAAAGGGAATTAGTAGTTACAACTGAAGAGCAATATCCACAGAATATTCTTATAGAATTTATTCAAGATAAATGCGACTTGCTGAATTCATATCAAGTTGGTCAAGATGTTAAAATTGGTATCAATCTAAGAGGAAGAGAATGGGTAAATCCTGAGGGTGAAACTAAATATTTCAATTCTATTCAAGGCTGGAGAATTGAAACTCTTCAAATTGAGACCTCATCAGAAATGCCACCAGTTCCTCCTAACTCAACTTTCGAAGCTGCAGACGATGATAAGAAAGAGGTTGAAGATGATTTACCTTTTTAGAATTACTTCCGAGTGTCGGAAACAACTTTCTAAATGATCATTTACCATACCTATGGCTTGCATATAGGAGTAAACGACAGTTGGTCCAATAAACTTAAATCCTTTTTGCTTTAGATCTTTACTTATTTTTTCTGACAAAACTGTGTAAGCAGGGATTTCATTTAATTTTTGAAAACTATTTATGATAGGTTCCCCTGAAATAAAATCCCAAATGTAATTTGAAAAGCTTCCCATGGATTCTTTAATTTTAATAAATGACTTTGAGTTATTAATTGAAGCTTTTATTTTGGATTGATTACGAATTATACTTGTGTCATTTAGTAATTTTTCTTCTTTATTCAAATCATATTTTGAAATCTTATTGTAGTCAAAATAATCAAAAGACTTTTTGAAATTATTTCGTTTTTTCAAAATAGTTATCCAACTTAGGCCAACTTGAAAAGTTTCTAATATTAAAAATTCAAATAATATTTTGTCACTAAAAGTGGGTACACCCCATTCGTGATCATGATATTTTGTGTAAAGTGCATTACCTTCGCACCAACCACACCTTTTTTTTCCCATAGTTCTAAAAGTGGAAGAGTTCTAAAAAGGGATCTAATTTTATTATAAATGCTTAAACTAGTGAAACTCTTTCAAAACCTGTGATTTGAATTTCACCATTCGATTTTATATAATCGGCGACCGAAATTTTATTGTCTTTAATGTAGGCTTGGTTTACGAGTGTGTTATCCTTGAAAAAACGTTTAATTTTTCCTTTAGCAATGTTATCTAGCATTTCCTCAGGTTTACCTTCTTGTCTTAATTGCTCTTTTGCTATTTCAATTTCCTTTTCAATGATTGTTGCATCCACTTCATTTTCATTTAATGCGATAGGATTCATAGCAGCAGCTTGCATTGCAATATTTTTCGCAACTTCTTCAGATTTTTCAAATTTGTTTGAAAGACCAACCAATGTAGATATTTTGTTACCAGCGTGAATGTAGAATCCTACAAATGGAGCCTTTAAAATTTTAAAATTCCCAATTTCAATTTTCTCCCCAATCACACCTGTTTGCTCAATCAGTTTTTCAGAAACACTTATTCCCCTAAAGTCAGCCTCTAATAAATTGTTTACGTCATCACACTTGAGTGCAAGGGTTGCTATTTCGTTAGCAAGATGAATATATTTTTCATTTTTTGCTACAAAATCGGTTTCACAATTTAGTGAAACAATAACGCCAATGGTTTTTTCCGAATTTACTTTAGCGATAACCACTCCTTCAGAGGATTCTCTCTCGGCACGATTGGCAGCGATTTTTTGACCTTTCTTTCTGAGGTTTTCTACAGCTTTGTCAAAGTCTCCTTGTGCCTCAACAAGAGCGTTTTTACAATCCATCATACCGGCTCCAGTGGTTTTTCGGAGTTTATTTACATCAGATGCAGTAATTTTCACAAGTTTTAATTTTTTAAAAATTTATTTTTTTTTGTTTCCCACAGATGTGGTTTCATCATTTTTGAGATTGGCCTCCATTGAGGTTTTTTCATCAACTTTTTGTTTCTGGTCATCAACTTTAGATTCTTCAACTTTAGCCACTTGTTCCATTTTAACAGCATCTTTTTCGTCTGCTGCTTCTTTTTCAATTTTACGCTGGCTTAATCCGTCCGATACGGCTGAGGAAACTAAATCTAAAATTTTACTGATAGATTTTGATGCATCGTCATTAGAAGGAATAACATAATCAATGTCCCTTGGGTCACAATTAGTATCAACCATTGCAAAAATTGGAATTTTTAATTTCTTAGCTTCCTTAACAGCGATATGTTCTCGGGTAGTGTCTACGATGAAGACTGCTCCTGGTAAACGGGTCATGTCTGAAATAGAACCTAAATTTTTCTCAAGTTTTGAACGAAGTCTGTCTACTTGGAGGCGTTCTTTTTTTGAAAGTGTTTCAAAGGTGCCATCCTTTTTCATTCTATCAATTGAGGCCATTTTTTTAACGGCTTTTCTAATTGTAATAAAATTGGTCAACATTCCTCCTGGCCACCTTTCAGTTATATATGGCATGTTAACTGATTTTGCTTTTTCTGCAACAATATCTTTTGCTTGCTTTTTTGTAGCTACAAAAAGAATTTTGCGTCCTGTGGCAGCAATTTTTTTTAGCGCCGCGTTGGTTTCTTGAATCTTTACAAAAGTCTTATATAAGTTAATTATATGGATTCCATTGCGTTCCATATAGATATATGGAGCCATATTGGGGTTCCACTTGCGTGTTAAATGTCCAAAGTGGACACCTGCATTTAACAGGTCTATTATTTCTGGTTTTGCCATTTTATTTAGTTTACGTTCCTTTGATTAGCAACAAGAACTTAGTCTTGTTTAGATGCTAAACTAACTTCTGCCGTAGCAGCCTAAGCAACTTTGATTATTAATTATTTTTATGAACATTGTTTTGTTAAACAAAACAGATCCAATTAACGTTTTGAAAATTGGAATTTTTTTCTTGCCTTCTTTTGGCCAAACTTCTTTCGTTCAACCATCCTAGGGTCTCTTGTTAAGAGTCCCTCAGACTTTAATTCTGCTCTGTGCTCAATGTTAACTTTACACAAAGCTCTTGAAATAGCAAGGCGAACTGCATCAGCCTGACCATTACTTCCCCCGCCTTTCACAGTAATCTTTAGGTCAAAATTACCCTCAGTATTTGTTAAAATAAAAGGTTGCATTATTTTGTACTGAAGGCTTGGTGTTGTGAAATACTCAGAATGCTTTTTTTTATTAACTGTAATCTCTCCCTTCCCTTTACTTGTATAAACGCGAGCGACAGATGTTTTACGGCGACCAATTGTGTGTATAATATCCATTATAGGTAGTCTTTTACATTAATTATTTCAGGATTTTGCGAATCTTGCTTGTGATTTTCGTCTCCATAAACTCTCAAGTTTCTAAATAAGGATGCACCTAGTTTGTTTTTTGGGAGCATTCCACGCACTGATTTTTCCACAAGACGGGTGCTATTTTTGTTATGTATTTGAATAGGATTTAATACACGTTGGCCTCCAGGATAGCCTGTATGGCGGATGTATTTTTTTTGCTCCCATTTGTTACCAGTTAATTTAATTTTTGCAGCATTTAATACAATAACATTATCTCCACAATCAACGTGAGGGGTATAATTAGTTTTGTACTTACCTCTTAAAAAATTTGCTATTATAGAACAAGCTCTTCCGAGTGGAATATCTTTTACATCAATAACAACCCATAGTTTGTTAACTGTGGCTGCATTTGCAGAAATTGTTTTATATACTAAAGAATTCAAATAAAAATTTTTTTGGAAATCGATCCAATAGCGTGCAAATGTACAATTATAAATTGCTTTGGGAAATTTTTTTTTAATTATTTTAAGGTTCATTAGACTATGAAATTGATTTAATGTGCCTCTAACCAATTACTTCCTATCCCTATGTCTACAACTAGTGGAACGTCAAGTTTAAAAGCATTTTCCATCTCTTCTTTGATCAAAATTTTAATTTCATCAATTTCATATTTAGGAACATCAAAAACCAATTCGTCGTGTACTTGTAAAATCATTTTAGAATTTTTGTTTTCACTTTTTACCCTTTTTTGTATAGCAATCATAGCCAATTTAATAATATCAGCTGCACTGCCTTGTATAGGTGCATTTACAGCATTGCGTTCTGCAGAGCCTCTTAAAATTGCATTTTGTGAATTAATATCCTTTAAATAGCGTCTTCTGCCTAAAATAGTACTTACATAACCGTTATCTCTTGCAAAATCAATTTGTTTTTGGATATAAGATCGCAACATTGGGTAGGTTGAATAATATGCCTCTATAAGCTCTTTTGATTCGGTTCGGCTTAAATTGGTTTGCTGACTTAAACCAAATGCAGAAACTCCATAGATTATTCCAAAATTTATAGTTTTAGCATTGCTCCTTTGTTCTCGACTAACCTTGTCAAGATTAACATTAAATACTTTTGCAGCTGTTGCAGCATGAATATCCTCATGATTTTTGAAAGCACCTAGCATGCCTTCATCCTTACTTAGGGCAGCAATAATCCTTAGCTCAATTTGTGAATAATCAGCCGCTAGAAGCAAATGATTTTCATCCCTGGCTATAAAAGCCTTTCTGACTTGTTGACCTCTTTCTGTTCTTACAGGTATATTTTGTAGATTTGGGTTGTTACTGCTTAATCGCCCAGTAGCAGCAACAGCTTGGTTGTAAATAGTATGTATTCTCCCAGACTTTAAGTTGATTTCATTAGGTAAGGCGTCAACATAAGTATTTTGAAGTTTTTGTAATGATCTCCAATCCAAGATATTAGATATAATCTTATGCTCTTTTGCTAAGCTTGAAAGAACATCTTCAGAAGTAGAATACTGACCTGTTTTTGTTTTCTTTGGCTTTTCCACTAACTTCAATTCATCAAAAAGAACTGAACCCAGTTGTTTTGGCGAGGCTAAATTAAAATCTACTCCTGCCTCATTATGAATTAAATTTTCCAAGCTTTTAATATCTTCTAAAAGAACCTTTGATAATTCCTTTAAAAATTTTCTATCAAGATTGACACCTTCACATTCCATATCTGTTAAAACTTCAACTAATGGAATTTCCACATCACTAAATAATTCTAATGTTTTTGTTTTTATCATTTCTTTCTCAAAATGAGATTTTAGTTGAAATGTTACATCTGCGTCTTCTACTGCATATTCGGTTTGATCTTCAATGGAAACCTCTCTCATACTCCTTTGATTTATTCCTTTTTTACCTATTAGTTCAGTTATTGACTTAGGACTATATTTTAGGTAGCTTTCAGCCAAAATATCCATATTGTGTCGCATATCTGGATTTATAAGATAATGTGCGATCATAGTATCAAATAATTGACCTTTTACAGAAATATCGTAGTTTCTAAGTACTTTGAGATCATATTTTAAATTATGACCAATTTTTTTTATTTCTTCATTTTCAAAAAATGCTTTCAAGGGCTCTAGAACTTCAATTGCTTTCTCATTTTCTTCAGGAACAGGAAGATAATACCCTTTTCCTACTTCCCAAGAAAATGCAATCCCTACTAATTCTGACTCTAATGCATTTAAAGATGTAGTTTCTGTATCAAAACAAACCTCACTTTCCTTTACTAGACTTTCTAAGAGAAGTGTTCTTGACATTTCAGTGTTCACGAGCTGATATAAATGATCTGTATTTGAAAGATTTTTCATCTCTGGTTTTGGCTCTTCATTACTTTCTGCGTTTCTAGGAGATGAGAAAAGATCAAACTGTTTGCCTTCCACTTTTGAATTATCTAATGTATTTGAATTTTCATTTTCAAAAATCCTTTTAAATGTTTCTTTGATTCTTCGAAATTCTAGTTCATCAAAAATTTCATTGACTTTGGAGTGGTTAGGACTATCTAATTTATATTCTGTAGCTTCGAATTTTACAGGTACATCTAACATTATGGCAGCTAATTTTTTGGATAAAAGCCCTTGAGCTTTATTTGCTCCAATTTTTTCTCCAAGTTTTCCTTTTATTTCATTTGAATTTTTTAAAACAGTCTCAATATTTCCATAAGTTTTGATGAGTTTTTTTGCTGTCTTATCTCCAACACCAGGTAAACCTGGGATATTATCTACTGCATCGCCCATCATTCCTAAATAGTCTATCACTTGTTCGGGGCGTTCTACTTCAAATTTTTTCTGGACCTCTGGGATTCCCCAAATTTCAATTCCATTTCCCATTCTTGAAGGGCGATACATGAAAATATTTTTTGAGACCAATTGTGCAAAGTCCTTATCAGGAGTGACCATAAAAACCTGATACCCTTCTTTTTCAGCTTGTTTTGCAAGGGTACCAATTATGTCGTCTGCTTCGAATCCTTCTTTTACTACTGTTGGTATATGCATTGCATTAAGCAGCCTTTCAATGTACGGTATTGCAACAGTTATAGGCTCTGGGGTTTCTTCTCGATTAGCCTTATAATCTGAAAAAAGTTCTGTTCTACTTTTCGAACCTCCCCTATCGAAACAAACAGCTAAATGATCAGGACGTTCACGATTAATTAGGTCCAACAACGAATTTGTAAAGCCCATAATTGCTGATGTATCCATTCCCTTAGAATTAATCCGAGGATTTTTTATAAATGCATAATAACCTCTAAAAATTAGAGCGTAGGCGTCAAGTAAAAAAAGACGTTTTTTAGTAGACATGTAATACTTTCTGTTAAATTAATAAACTTTATCAAAGTAAAAATTGAAAACTCCATAATAACTCTTAAAACTTTTCATCCGCTTACATATTTAAGTTTAATAAGGAATATTCCATAAATTAAAAGTGTATAAATAATTATTTTTAATCTATGGAATTTGATGATTCATATTTTATGAAAATTGCACTTAAAGAAGCAGAAAAAGCCGCTTCAATTGGTGAGATACCAGTAGGTGCAGTTATTGTAAATAATAAAAAAATTATAGCACGTGCTCATAATCTTACTCAAAGACTCAATGATGTGACTGCTCATGCCGAAATGCAGGCTATTACTTCTGCAGCAAACTATTTAAATGGAAAGTATTTAGTTGGCTGTACTCTTTTTGTAACTCTGGAACCCTGTATAATGTGTGCTGGAGCATTAGCTTGGAGTCAAATAGACAGGGTTGTTTATGGTGCATCAGATTCCAAAAGAGGATTCAGCCAAGCTGGAATAAAGTTGCATCCTAAAACAATTCACAGTGGAGGGGTCTTAGCTAAAGAATCAAGAATTTTAATTGACAGTTTTTTTTCTAAAAGGAGAAAATAGACCTTTTGTCTCCTAAAATCAAAACGTTTATTCCACAAGAGTTATGTTGGTGGCTTGCTTACCTTTTTTGCCTTCCTCTTCAACATATTCAACTTTAGAACCTTCTTTTAAAGAAATTCCGTTAAGTGATGATACGTGGACGAAAACGTCTTCCCCAGACTCATCATTGGTAATAAAGCCATATCCTTTTGCTTCATTAAAAAATTTAACTGTACCTGTCATATTTATTTTTATAGTTTATCCAAAGGTAACTTTATTATTTATGGAGAGCTCTTTTTTTACCATTTTATTTTTGGTATCAAATTTTGTCCTAATCGTAAAAAGTCTTGAGCGTATTTTATTTTCTATCTCTAATTTTTTTCAAATTCTTTTCACTAAGCACGTAATCCCTAAGTTTTTTCCCTTTCCAACGATGATAGAGGAAAATAGGTAAGTAAATAAATGCGGCAAAAATTACAGTAAAACCAACGACTCTTTCGCCAAAAGTAAAATCAATAAAGTTTTTATGATAAAGACCATAACTTAAGCTAATTGTAATTAAGGAAAACAGGATTCGAAGAAAAACTTTCATTCACCTTTGGTATTAGCAATTTTAAGAGAGAGCTCTTTTATTTGAACAGGGTCAATATGGGAAGGCGCATTTATCATAACATCTCTTCCACTGTTATTTTTTGGGAAGGCAATGAAATCACGAATAATTTCTTCTCCTGCAAGAATAGCGATTAGGCGATCTAGACCAAAGGCAATCCCGCCGTGAGGAGGGGCTCCATAACGAAAAGCTTCCATAAGAAAACCGAATTGTTCTGAAGCATCTTTTTTTGAAAATCCAAGTAAATCAAAAATTTTAGATTGAAGATCTTGATCGTGTATACGTATTGAGCCACCTCCAATTTCATTTCCGTTAATTATTAAGTCATAGGCACTTGCTTTGACTGAGGAAGGATCTTTTTCAAGTAAATCAAGATGTTCAGGTTTTGGAGCAGTAAAAGGATGGTGAATGGCTTGATAACGCTTAGTTTCCTTATCCCATTTAAAAAGTGGAAAATCAGTAACCCAAACTGGAGCAAAAATTTCAGGATTTCTCATTTCCAAACGTTCTGCTAATTCCATACGAATAGAACTTATTTGGAACCGCGTAGCATTTGTTTCACCCGCGAGCACAAAAATTAAGTCTCCAGGTTTAGCTTTACAT
The DNA here is from genome assembly GCA_902613595.1 of uncultured Bacteroidota bacterium. Taxonomy (GTDB): domain Bacteria; phylum Bacteroidota; class Bacteroidia; order Flavobacteriales; family Flavobacteriaceae; genus MS024-2A. The sequence goes on along the minus strand of CACMHY010000001.1, from coordinate 791,133 downwards.
CTTTCTGCCCATAGTTTTAAGTCGGCTTCAGTATAAAATTTATCTACAGATGATTTAAAACTCTGGTCAGGATTAAATTTTAACCAAATCATACCTTTTGCACCAATCTGCGGCCGCTTAACCCAATTTATATACTCATCAATATCTTTCCTAGAAAAAGTTGCAGCACCAGGGACAACAATTCCAACAACAAGATCACTTTTATCAAATATCTCAAAACCCTTGCCTTGTGTAACGCTATTCAACTCAGTAAGGGTCATTTCAAAACGAACGTCAGGTTTATCAGTTCCATATATTTCCATTGCTTCATTGTAAGTCATTCTAGGGATTTTAGTAATCTCTATACCTTTAATTTCTTTAAGTAAATATTTTACTAGATTTTCAAATACAGCTAAAATATCGTCTTGCTGCACAAAAGACATCTCACAATCAATTTGAGTAAACTCAGGTTGTCTATCTGCTCTTAAGTCTTCATCTCTAAAACATTTTACAATTTGGAAGTACTTATCAATTCCGCCGACCATTAATAATTGCTTGAAGGTTTGTGGAGACTGGGGCAAAGCATAAAATTGTCCTGGACTTGATCTTGAAGGGACTACGAAGTCACGTGCTCCTTCAGGTGTTGATTTTATTAAATAAGGGGTTTCAACATCAACAAAACCAGCATTTATCAAATATTCACGAATTAACATAGTTACTTTCGAACGAAATATTAATTTTTCTTTAACTGGATTTCTTCGTATATCTAGATATCGAAACTGCATTCTAAGTTCTTCACCTCCATCAGTGTGGTCTTCAATTGTAAAGGGAGGAACAAGAGCTTCATTTAAAATAGACAAATCTTTCACTAATATCTCTACAGCCCCGGTTTTAATGTTAGGATTTTTTGCTTCCCGTTCAATCACATCACCTTTTACTTTAATTATAAATTCTCTTCCTAGTTTTCTTGCTTTCTTGAAAATTTCATCAGGGCTTCGTTTTTCATCAAAAATCAATTGAGTAACACCATAACGATCTCTAATATCAACCCATATAATAAAACCTTTATCCCTTATTCTATGAACCCATCCAGACAAGGTTATATTTTTATTTAAATCTTTGATTGTTAATGCGCCACAGTTATGCGATCTATACATAATATTTCTAGTTGAAGTAAAAATAAAAAATCCTAATACGTTTGAGGTATGATTTTATATTGTTTATAGTTTTTTCTTAAACCAAATTTTAATTGAATATACAATTGAAAAAGTTGCAGGCACAATTACAAGGGTCAAAAATGTAGCAAAAGTTAAGCCAAATATGACAGTCCATGCTAAAGGACCCCAAAAAATTACGTTATCACCTCCAATATATATTTTTGGATCTAGATCTGAGAGTAAAGAGAAAAAATCAATGTTAAGGCCAATTGCAAGAGGTATTAAACCTAGAACAGTTGTTATTGCTGTAAGTATAACAGGCCTTAGTCTAGCGGTACCCCCTTCTATCATTGCTTTTATTGCTTCTTTTTTTTCTAAAATATGACCTTCGGGAAGCTTGAGCTCAATAGTTTTTCTATCAATCAATAACTGTGTATAATCCAATAGAACTACTCCATTATTCACAACAATTCCTGCTAATGAAATGATACCCATCATGGTCATTAAAATAACAAACGGCATTTGAAAAGCAATCAACCCTAAGAATACACCTGTAAAACTTAGAAAGATGGATAGTAAGATAATGATAGGTTTTGAGATTGAATTAAATTGAAACACGAGCAGTAATAATATTAATCCTAAAGCAGCTAGAAGGGCATTTGACAGAAAGGACATATTTTTTTCTTGTTCTTCGATTTCACCAGAAAATTTGAATTGAATATTATCTGCTAGATTATAATTCAACAGTGCTTTTTTTATATCATCGACAACAGCATTTGCATTAAAGCCCGCTAAAACGTCAGAATATAGGGTAACTACACGATTAAGTTGTCGGTGCTTAATAGCATTAAAGCTTGTTATATTTTTTCTTTCAATTAATGAAGTAACTGGAATTTCTTTTATTTGACCATTTGCTGGATCTCTAAAAATAATATTCTGATTAAATAAAGCATTATTGTCGTAACGATTAGATTTGTTAAAACGAACGTTAATTTCATAATCATCGCCATCTTTTTTAAATATCCCAGCTTTGGTCCCAAAAAGTGAGCTTCTTAAAAGTTGTCCCACTTGAGATGTTGTTACTCCTAATTCTCCAGCTTTTTTACGATCAATATTGATTTTTACTCCAGGTTTATTTTTACTTACATCAATCTTAAGTTCTTCAACACCAGCAATATTAATTTGATTTAGGTAATCTTTCATAGATTTTGCTGTTTCAACTAATTCTATATATTCATTTCCAGTAATTTCTATTGTTATTGGATACCCTGCTGGAGGACCATTTGCATCTTTTTCGACTGAAATTGCAACTCCTGGGAACTTTCCATCTAACTGTTGTTGAATATCTTTTCTTAATTCTTCACTTGATACACCTTCACGCAATTTGAATTCCCGCATTGTAAGTGAAATTTTCCCCTTATGAGGGAGTTCGTTGGTATTTCCACCATCAATAAAGGGATTTCCCGCTCCTTCACCAACTTGAGCTACTCCTGATTCCACTAGTAGGTTAAATTTACTTTTGTTGTATTTAGGACGATCCATCACTTCAAAAACCTGAGATTCTATTTTTTTTGTAATTCGGTTAGTTTTTTCAATGGCTGTTCCCTCAGGATACTCTATTAAAATAAGTATTTGTTGAGGCTCGTTTTCAGGAAAAAATTCAACACGTGGTGGAAAAATTCCCATTAAAAAGAAGGAAGTAAACAATAAAAAAAATGTTCCGCCGAGAAAAAAGACAGGCTTATAACCATCTAAAGCAAACGTCAAAAACTTACGATATCCATTTTCAAGTTTAATTAAAAAAGTATTTTGAAAGGTATTTGCTAAATCTTTAATAAAAAGTTTATACATCCAAAATAATATTGGTGTCAGCAACATTAAGTTTCCAAAAAGCCGGAAATTTTGATTCCCAAATAACAGAATAATTCCTAAACTACCCAAAATGGCAGTTAAACGCCATAGTGACTTACTTGTGATTTCACGATCTTTAATCTCCATAAATTGAGATACTAACATTGAATTGAAAAAAATTGCAACTATTAATGAAGAGCCTAAAACCACAGAAAGGGTAATTGGAAAGTAAATCATGAATTCTCCCATTAAACCTGGCCATGCTCCAAGAGGTACGAAAGCTGCAATGGTAGTTGCAGTTGAAACAATAATTGGAAATGCAATCTCACCTATTCCTGCTTTCGCAGCAGATATTCTTGACATACCTTCTTTTTCCATTAAACGATACACATTTTCTACAACAACAATTCCATTATCTACCAGCATACCTAATCCCATTACAAGGCCAAATAGAACCATAGTATTCATTGTATATCCAAGTGTGGAAAGTATCATAAATGACATAAACATTGACATTGGTATAGCAAATCCTACAAATAAGGCATTTCTAAATCCTAAGAAAAACATTAGTACTGTTACCACGAGTAAAATTCCAAAGATGACACTATTTACAAGCTCATTTACTTGATTGAGTGTTACATTGGACAGATCATTTGAAATGGTAACCTTTATATCTGAGGGGAAACCAGTTTTTTTTAGATCTGATACTATTTTTCTTATTTCGCTAGAAGCTTTAATAAGATTTTTACCTCCTCTTTTTATTACATTTAGCAAAATTGCTTTCTCACCAAAAGAACGCGCATATGATGTTGCCTCCTTTTCTTTAAAACCTATTTTAGCGATCTCGCCAAGATAAACTGGACCTCCGTCGGTTTTTACTACAATATTTTCAAGTTCTTCAGGTCTTTCGATCTCACCTGTTAAACGTACGTTACGCCGTTGCCCCCCCCTAACTATATTTCCACTTGAGATAGTGGAGTTCTCATTTGAAATAGCACCTAAAATATCATTAAATGACACTCTTGAAGCAGTCATTTTATAAATATCTACAGCAACTTCTACTTCAAAAGTTTGAATCCCACGGATTTTTACTTCCTTTACCTGGGTCAATTGTTCAATTTGATTTTCTATGTTTTCTGCATAAGTTTTTAGTTGCTCAATAGGATAGTCTCCTATTAAACTAATACTAAGAATGGGTTGAAATTCTGAAAAGTCTAATTCAAAAACATTTGGTTCAACTTTTGCATTATTAAAAACTGGCCAATCAGGACCTGAAGTAATTCCATCAACTAAGTCTTTTACTTTTTGCTTGGCATCGGCGACACTTATATTTTCGTCGAACTCTATATCTATAACGGAGAAATCTTCAGATGAATTAGATTTAATTTCAACTAAGTTCGAAACGCCTTTTAATGCTTCCTCTAGTGGATCTGTTACAATACGTTCTATGTCTTCAGCAGTATTTCCTGGATAAATAGTACTTACAAAAACTTTGGTATCATTTATTTCAGGAAATGCCTCCCTTGGCATTGAGAAATACGCTGAAATTCCCAGGATAAAGAAAATGGTCATAATCACATAAATGACTGTTCGATGTTCTATTGCCCAAGAAGAGAGTAAAAATTCTTTAAATTTTATAATTTTTTTTGGTGTGGTCATTATTCAATAATTCTTTTAACTTTCTGATTATCTATCAAGAGATTTACTCCATCATCTACTATTAATTCACCTACAGTCACCCCTTTTAGAATCTCAACGATTTCATTTTTACTCTTACCTAATTTGACACTTCTTTTTTCTGTTGTATAGCCATCCTTTTCATCAGGTTGAATTAGTACAAAAACATAAACTTGTCCATTTGAATCTTCTCTTATTACTCTTAACGGTATTGTTATAGCATCTGGGTTGAAATAATCTACAATATTAAGCTTAGCATTGAGATTTGGCTTAATAAATCCATTAGGATTTTTAAGCGGTGCTTCAACACGAAATGTTCTATTGCTTGCCGTAACAAAATTTCCTGTCTTTTGGATTTCTGTTTTTTGAGACTGATTTAAAGCAGGTATAATTACAGTTGCTTTACTTCCAACTCTTATATTTGGGATATAGTTTTCTGGAACATCCGATTCAGCGAACATATTATCAAGATTAACAATTCTGAGTACAGGGGTTACCCCGGGGACAAGATTACTTCCTAATCTTGCTGATATTTCATCAATAATACCATCAAAAGGAGCATAGATCTTTGTCCTTGCTAATTGTTTTCTCATTTGTGCAACTTGTTTTTGTGCTCCTTTATAACGAGTTCTTGATTCTAAGTACATCATCTCCGAACCAATTTTTTGCTCCCATAGTCTTTTCGTCCTATCATAAGAAGTTTTAGCAAGTGATAATTCTAATTTCATTTGATCCAATTGACTTTTCAAACCTGCATCATCAATAACGGCTAGAAGTTTTCCTTTTCTTACCTTTTGACCTTCTGTAACTTTTATTTCGATTAATCTTCCGGAAAATTCTGGAAATATTAAAACATTTTGGCGAGTCCTTATATTTGCCTGAACTTCAATTTCATGTTCAAAAGGTTGTTTTTTTACTTCAAAAGCGGTTATTAATGAACGTTTCTCATCTCCGCCCAGGGATTTTATAGCTTCATTTATTTTATCTAATTCAAGATTTAATTGATTAATCTTTTTGGAGTACTCAGCTTTTTTTGCATTTAGATCTGAAATACTATAATTTGCTTGAGAATCTTTAGTTTTAATTTCTGATTTTCCCTGGTTGCAACTTATTAAGATTATAAATGTGCAAGTGAGACAGATGATTTTTTTCATTTTTATTTGTTATTGAGGTGTGTTTATAAGAGTTTCTAGAAATAATTTTTTTTGAATGACATCTTGAATGGATTTAACATATTTATTTTGAGCACTATAAAGTTGTAGCTGTGCCTCTCTTAATTCAAAAGAACTGGCTACTCCCTCAAAATATTTAACTGTATTTTTCTGTTCGATTCGATTAGCTAACTCAAGATTTTTCTTATTAGTAAAGTAATTTTCTATTGCTAGTTGGTATTCATTGTCGGCAGCTTTAACCTCGATTAAAATTCTTTCTTTAGTTTCATTTAAATCATTTTCAGCTTGGGATACAGAAATTTTCGCTTTTTGAGAAAGAGCACTCCTTCGCAATGAACTGAATACAGGGATTTGAAGATTCACTCCAAATAGTGCGGCTCCAAACCACTTTTGATCTGTTTGTGTAAAAGAAAAGCTTTCGCTATTTCCTGTATAGTTTCCATTTAAAAATGCGGTTAGTTTTGGCAGCCCCTTTGATTTTTCGTATCGGTACAACAAAGTCTCTGAAAGTAAATTATTTTCAGCAATTTTTATATCGATGTTATTATTTAGGTCAATGTCTTCAGGGATCTTGAATCTAAACAGACTTTCGTTAGTCATTTTATCTAGTGTGTCAGATAAAATTAATGGAGAATTTGTAGGGAAACCCATAAGAAATTTAAGCATATTTAAAGTTATTCGCTCAATGTTTCTAGCGTATCTAACTTGTGAATCAATACCGGATAATGTTAGTCGGATTTGTTCTACACTTTCTTCTTCTTCAAATCCATTGAGGAACAATTGGTTTAGTTCGATTAGTGTACTGGTTAAATTATCCCTATTTTTTACGAGTAACCTAATATTTTCTCTAGCTAAAAGGACTGATGAATATGCATTAACAATATTATTTCTAACCTCTAGAACGGTCTTTTCAAAAATATTTTCTGATATTTTAAGAAAAATTTTTGATGCCTCTAAACCAACTATATATGAGCCATCAAAAATTAGTTGTTGAATTGTAACCCCAGCTGTCATTGTCTGTGGGGTTCCAAACTGTACTTCTGCAAAATCACCTTCGTTTCCTCCGAAGAATTGGGCTGGAATAAGGGATGTTGGTAATTCTAAAAAATTTTGATAGTTTGCATTTGCACTTATTTGTGGCAAACCAATAGCAATTGTGCTCCATTGATCCTTGTAAGCTTTTCTAATTTCAAGGTTAGCTTTCTGAATATTACGATTATTTTTTTCACCAAAAGCTACGGCTTGTTCTAGAGTTACCTCCTCAGGTAGTTGTTGGGCAAACATAAAATTTAAGCTACATATAAGAAATGAAATGCAATAATATTTTGAAATCATACGTTTAACTCTTTTTTATACTGATTTAATTTTTCAATTCCGTTTTGTGTACAGATTGCTCTTAAATGATACTCTGTAAAGTGAATCAGTAATTGTTCGTTTTTATATTTTTCAATTGGGAAAAGTTCTAGATCTTGTATACCCCTGATTCCATTAAAAAAAATCCTGGTAACAAAATCTATATTAATTTCTGAACGAAAAAGACCAGTTTCAATTCCTCTTAAAAGACTTTTAGAAAACATCTCTCCCAAAACGGTAAATTCCTTTATTTGCAGTTTAAGATAGATGTTTTTGTAATATTTTTGCAGTTGATAAATGGGTGAGTTTTTTTCGTTTGATAGATGTTTCAAAGCCTCTTTATTCATTTGGTATAATTCTATAATTGGATCTTTAGAATGTTTAGAGATAAAAAGAATTTTTTCTATAACAATGTCAAAATGTTTCATGACACTAGTTTCGACCAGAGTTTCTTTTTTTGAGAAGTGAGTATAGATTGTTTTTTTTGAAACACCCATTTTCAAAGCAATATCGTCTACAGTGACACTTTTGAAACCAAAATTCGAAAACTCTGATATAGCAACATCTATGATTTTTTCTTTCATTTTTTCGCAAATATATAAAAGGAAACGTAAATACAAAAAAAGTTTCCTAAGTTTCTTATTAAAAATATTAATTTTATGCTTCTATGGAAAATGAAAAAAAATATATGTACGCCTTCGAGACAGGCTTAAAAAATTATTTGGAGAAAAAATCACCTGAAAATCTTTACGAACCTATTCAATATATTCTTAACCTAGGAGGCAAACGAATACGTTCATTATTGGTACTAATGTCAGCTGATTTATTTGGGAACAAATATAAAGAAGCAGTAAGTGCTGCTTTAGCAATAGAAATTTTTCACAATTTCACTCTAGTTCATGATGATATTATGGATAGTGCAGAATTAAGAAGAGGTTCTGCAACAGTACATAATAAATGGAACATTAATACGGGTATTATTTCTGGAGATGTTATGCTTATAAAAGCCTATCAGGCATTAGAAGAGTACAAAAATCCACTTTTTTCAAAACTTACAAAACTATTGAATAAGACTGCCCTAGAGGTATGTGAGGGACAACAATATGACATAGATTTTGAAGAGAAAGAAGACATTAATCAAAATAATTATCTAGAAATGATAAGATTAAAAACAGCGGTTTTAATAGGTTGTGCTTTAAAAATGGGTGCTTTGATAGCAGATGCATCAGAGGATGATTTAGAAGCTATTTATGAATTTGGAGAATTACTGGGAATTGCCTTTCAGATTCAAGATGACTATCTTGATGTATATGGTGATTCAATTTCTTTTGGAAAAAAAATTGGAGGTGATATAATTGAAAACAAAAAGACGATATTATACCATCATGCAATGTCTAATGGTTCAATAAATGAAAAAAAAGAATTATTAAAATGGTATGGCAAAAGAACAGTTAATGAAATAGGCAATAAAAAAATAGATGTAGTTAAGTCTATTTTTGACAAAACAAATGCTAGAGAGGCTTGTATGAAATTGGTAAATGATTACACAATAAAGGCATTTAATAAACTATCTCATCTTGGAATCAGTCAGGAGGCAAAAACTCTATTTAAAAACTTTGGGAACAATTTAATGAAAAGAGAATTTTAAAAAATTCTTCGCCGAATTGCGTCAAGAAACCAAACTTGTTGCTTAAATGAAAATGAGATAAAAATCTTAAGTTCTTTTAAGAAATTAGATTTTTCGTCAATAAAACGCAAAACATCTACAGGATGATTTTTTTGAAACATTCGAGCAAATAAGCTACTCCCCTGGTCATTATATTTTGTTAAAACATCAATAAATAATAAATCATAAAATGAAAAGCGGTTTTTAAAACTAAATACATCAAGAGGTTTTTTTGTTTTTAAAAAAGAGAGTAAACTTTCAATTTTTCGGCGAGTATTCATAAATGTAAATCCAGTACTGGGTTTAGTCCAACCGCCTGCAGTGCCGATATGTAAAAGACTAGGAGTATTTAGTTTATAAAAAGGGAAACAGGTCATAGGAATACTTCCTTGTTCTTTTTCCTCAATTATGAAGTCAACTATTCCTTTGGATTTAAGATATGATTTTATACCATTTTCGTATTCTTCTGTTCTCAAAAGATTTTTTGAGAAAAGTGTATATTCAACGAGAGCTTCATGGCTATTTTTTGGAAGTAAATAAATAAAACGAGTTTCATTTTCTTGTGGGATATTAAAATCCATAAAAATAATTTTTTTAGGATCGAAAACAGGTTTTTTTGTTTTAACAAACCATCCCAAAAAATGTTGTTTTAATAATGGGTATTTATTTTGGTTGATTAAAGGCTTTAAATCAAAAAGACTACTAAAAACACGTTTTGATTTAAAGCTTCCTGAACTTGTGATTACTTCTGTGTGGGTATCTTTTGAAATAATATCTTTAATTTCTGTTAAAAGAAATTTTGTTTTTTTAAAATTTTTAATTTGCTTATGAAATTTGTCATAAATTATTCCAGATCTTAACATTTTATATTGGAATGGATTCAGATCAAACTCACTTGTATGTTTGTCTGAACTAAATTGTGCTCGATCCCATTTTTGAGAAAGAATTGAATCAAATTCCCCAACTGGCTTTTCCCAATAGCACCATGTTCGATCATTACCCTTTTTCAATTCTTTGTCTACAATTAAAATTGTTTGATCTTTAAAAAAATCGTCTTGGCGTAAGGCTTTTAAAAGAAGTATTCCAGAGGCACCACTGCCACAAATTATATAATCAAAATATTTATCGTTCATAGTTGAAGTATAAAAGTAACTAAAACACTTATACATGTTAAAATATTCATACAAACTCTCTATTTTCGTCTAAATTTTAAATTGGTGGAAGCAATAATTGAATTTTTTGAGAGCACAAATCCTATTTACGGAGCATTTTATGCTACTCTATTTACCTGGGGCGTAACAGCGCTTGGAGCTTCTCTTGTTTTTTTTGTGAGGGGTATGAACAGAGCTTTACTTGATGGGATGCTTGGTTTTACAGGTGGAGTAATGGTTGCTGCAAGCTTTTGGAGTTTATTATCTCCTGGAATTGATATGAGTCCTGGTGAGGGTTTTATAAAAGTTTTACCTGCGGCTGTTGGTTTTGGATTAGGCGCATTATTTATTTTTGGGATGGATAAGATACTACCGCATTTGCATATAAATTTTAAAGAATCTGAAGGAATCAAAACGCCTTGGCATCGGACTACACTTTTAGTTTTAGCAATAACATTACATAATATTCCCGAAGGACTTGCAGTAGGAGTATTATTTGGAGGGGTAGCTGCAGGAATACCAGAAGCTTCAATAACTGGTGCAGTTGCTTTAGCTTTAGGAATCGGAATTCAAAATTTTCCAGAAGGAATAGCTGTATCAATGCCGATGAGAAGACAAGGAGTTTCAAAACTTAAAAGCTTTTGGTATGGACAGCTTTCTGCTATAGTTGAGCCTATAGCAGCTGTAGTTGGTGCTCTGGCTGTAACTTTTTTTACACCCTTGCTTCCATATGCTATGGCATTCGCCGCAGGCGCTATGATTTTTGTTGTTGTCGAGGAGGTAATTCCTGAAACTCAACAAGACAATTATACTGATATAGCTACATTAGGGTTTATATTAGGCTTTATTGTTATGATGACTTTAGATGTATCCTTAGGCTAATTAGATTTTGGAGAAGGATTGCCATCCTTGAGCTGTTAATTCTATTTGTTGTCCTAGACCCGTAATCATTTGGCAACCTGTTTTTTTATCACAAGCGTGACCTATAACTGTTAGGTAAGGATGATTTTTAATTTTATCAAAATCATTTTGACTTATTGTAAAAAGTAATTCATAATCCTCCCCTCCATTCAAAGCAGCTATTGTAGAATTAAATTTAAATTCTTCACAAATTAAACTTACATGAGGATCTATTGGGATTTTTTCTTCAAAAAGATGAAAGCCTACATTAGAAGATTTTGAAAGATGTAAGATTTCTGAAGACAACCCATCACTTATGTCAATCATAGAAGTTGGTATAACTTTTAATTCATCTAAAAGTTTAATAACATCTTTTCTTGCCTCTGGTTTCAATTGTTTTTCAATACAATAAGAATATTTGCTTAAATCTGGCTGGGTATTTGGATTGACTTTAAAAACTGCTTTTTCGCGTTCTAGCACTTGTAATCCCACATAAGCACCACCTAAGTCCCCGCTTACAACCAGCAAATCGTTTTCTTTCGCACCTTTCCTATTAACAATTCTATTTTTATCGCCAAATCCAGCTGCGGTTATTGATATAATCAAACCAGTTTTACTGCTTGTAGTATCGCCTCCTATAAGGTCTACATTATAATTTTTACATGCCAGCTGAATTCCTTCATAAATTTCCTCAAGGGCCTCCAAAGAAAAACGATTGGATACTGCAATTGATGTTGTGATTTGACTCGGATATATATTCATAGCATAAAGGTCAGAAAGATTGACCATAACTGATTTATAACCCAAATGTTTTAATGGGACATAGCCAAGATCAAAATGTACACCTTCAATTAACAAATCTGTGGTAATCAGAGTTAATTTACCTTTATCATTAATAATAGCCGCGTCATCACCTATTCCAAGAAGGCTAGACTTATTTTTGAGATTAAATTTTTTTGTTAGATGTTCGATTAGAGCAAACTCTCCTAGATTACTTAAGGGAGTATTGGGGGATTTTTTGTTTTCTAACACATTACAAATGTAAGCATCTTATATAATTCTAAAATATGAATTCTATCCCTGTTTTTTTTAATTTTAGAATTATGAAAAAGTGTTCATTGTATATTTTGTTATTTGCCCTGAGTTGTAATAAAAATGAAATACCTGGAGAATTGGTTTTAGGTGATGAAGTCTTTGATACAGGTGTAGTTATTAATGATAAAAATTTCAAGAAACCCTGTTTAGAAGGTTTTGCAGGTAATTATCCCTGTTTGGGGTATGATCTATTGGCTCAAATATCTCTAAGAGAATTCGGGAGCAATTCAGCAAATGATAATTGGGGATGGAAGGATCCAGAAACTGAAAAAGAATATGTGCTTTTAGGGCTAGACGACGGTACAGCTTTTATAGATATAAGTGATCCAGAAAATCCTTTTTTTTTGGGGAAATTACCAACAGCTTCAACAACTAGCCCATGGAGAGACATCAAAGTATTTAAAGACCATGCTTTTATCGTAAGTGAGGCACAAAATCACGGTTTGCAAGTTTTTGATCTGACAAAGCTTAGAAGTGTTAAAAATTTTGAAATTTTTGATGCAAGTGCGATTCTAGAAGACTTCGGTAATGCACACAATATTTGGATTAATGAAGCATCTTCATTTGCTTATGTTTTGGGATCAAATTTATATGCAGGGGGTCCAGTTTTTATAGATATTAGTGATCCTAAAAATCCTAAAATTTTAGGAGGTTATTCTAGGGAGAGATACACTCATGACGCACACGTTGTAAATTATAAAGGTCCAGACCCAGAATTTCAAGGAAAAGAAATTTTTTTTGGTAGTAATAGTGATGGAGGAGAAAATAATAGGATTGTTATTTTAGATGTTACTGATAAATTGAATCCTTCAAAAATAAGTACAGTGGATTATTCTGGTCCAGGATATACCCACCAAGGATTTTTAACAGATGATCATAGATACTTTTTTCTTGGTGATGAGTTGGATGAATTGAAATTTGGATTAAAAACTCAAACCCGAATATTTGATTTTTCTAGCTTAAAAGAGCCTAATTTACATTCTAAATATTTTTCAAATTTCGATGCAATAGATCACAATGGTTACATAGTAGGAGAACATTTTTTTTTAGCTAATTACACTGCGGGTCTACGAGTAATTGATATTAGTGATGTACAAAATAAAACAATATTTGAAAAAGGTTTTTTTGATACCTATCCATCAGATAATAATCCCAAATTTAATGGCGTATGGAGCATATACCCATTTTTTGAAAGTGGAGTTATTGCTATAAGTGATATAGATTCAGGATTATTTTTAGTAAAGGCATCAGCTATTGATGAATAATTGCATAATTATACCCATTATATTAATTTTCTTAGGATGTAATTCTATTAGTGAAACAAATTGGTCTTTTTTGCCACCTACAAAGAATCGATGGCAAGAGGTTAAAACTTATGGTGGTAGTGAAGAGGATATTGCCAATTCAATTATTAATACAAATGATGGCGGATTCGCATTAATAGGAAATACAAAAAGTGTTGATGGTCATTTTTCAAATAAAAAAAGAAATGGGAGTGATATTTTCTTAATGAAATTTGATTCAAATTTAAAACTACAATGGACAAAAACTTATGGCGGTTCAGAGGATGATAGAGGTCAAGACTTAGTTCAATTGTCTGATGACGGGTTTGTGTTAGTTGGTTATAGTAAAAGTAGTGATGGTGATTCTAGTGAGAATAAGGGCCAACATGATAATTGGTTAATTAGAACAGACTCTAGTGGTTTAATAATATGGGAGAAAAGCTTTGGTTTTTCGGGCCACGATCATGCATACAATATAATTGCAACTTCAAATGGAGGCCTTTTTTTTAATGGATTTTTGGATGTATCTGCATCCCAAGGCTTGGGAAGAAACAAGATCAAATCTAACAACTTGTCAAGGCATGGTGTTGGGGAATTTTGGGTTCACAAAATTGATATGAATGGCAATCTGCAATGGCGAAATTATTTTGGGGGTTCAAATAATGACCGATCATATGATGCGATCGAAACCTCTCAAGGTGAATTTGTAATTATGGGTTCATCAGAAAGTGATGATATCGATATAACTAATCCAAAAGGCAGTTATGATATTTGGGTCGTAAAGATTAATGGCAAAGGACAATTAATTTGGGAAAAATCTATCGGTGGTAGCGAATATGACAGCGGAAAGGCTATAATTGAAGCTCCAAATGGGGACTTTCTTATTTTGGGGCAGACATATAGTTTAGATGGTGATATAAAATCGGCGTATGGATCATCAGACATTGTAGTTGCAAGATTATCATCAGACGGTAAACTAAAAGATTTGAGAAATATTGGAACATCTAGCTTTGAAAAGGCAAACTCATTTTTAAGGCGTAAAGATGGAACGCTTATTATTGTTGGCCAAAGGAGTAATCAAAACGGATTTTTAAATACGGAAAGCGTAGGCAACGATATTGCATTATACTACACGCTTGAGAATGGAAGTATAATTAAAACAAATACTCTAGGAGATTATGGTTTTAATCAGGCCAACGATGTTATTTTGAGTCAACAAAACAAAGTTATAGTTATTGGCAGTTCAGAAAGTGTTTTAAAACCTTTTCAAAATTCAAAAGGTTCAAAAGATATTTTTCTTGCAATTTGGTATTAAGTTATGCAATCTACCAATAGTGTAAATCAATCGCTTTACCAATAAAATCAATAGAAATAACGTATATTTGCATACTGTTAAATATAATGTTATCTAATTATGATAAAAGTTCACGAAACAGCTAAACAAAAAGTTTCGACTTTGATGAAAGAGGAAGGTTTTGATCCGTCAAGAGATTATGTTCGTGTTGGTGTCAAAAGTGGTGGCTGTTCGGGCCTTTCATATGAATTAAAATTTGATTCTGAAATAAAAAAAGAGGATAAGATTTATGAAGATAATCAAGTTAAAATTATAGTTGACAAAAAAAGTATACTTTATCTGGCGGGTACTATCTTAGAATATTCAGGCGGACTAAATGGTAAAGGCTTTGTATTTAATAATCCTAACGCTCAAAGGACTTGTGGCTGTGGGGAGAGTTTTTCACTTTAATAAATTATGGCATACACAGAAGAAGAGTTAAAAAAAGAATTAGAAACTAAAGAATATGAGTATGGTTTCTACACCGACATAGAATCGGATACATTTCCTGTGGGTTTAAATGAGGACATAATTAGAAAAATATCAGAAAAAAAAGGTGAGCCAGAATGGATGACTGAATGGCGATTGGAAGCTTTTTCAAGTTTCAAAAAAATGGTTGAACCTGATTGGTCAAATGTAAAGTACAAAAAGCCAGATTTACAAAAAATTTCGTACTATTCTGCTCCTAAACAAAAACCAAAGTATAACAGTCTTGAGGAAGTTGATCCTGAGCTACTAAAAACATTTGATAAGCTTGGCATTTCAATTGATGAACAGAAAAAGCTATCGGGTGTTGCTGTAGATATTGTTATGGATTCAGTTTCAGTAGCAACCACTTTTAGAGAAACTTTGGCAAAAAAGGGGATAATTTTTTGTTCTATATCAGAGGCCATTCAAAAACATCCTGAATTAGTAAAAAAATATATTGGTACCGTTATACCTCCAAGGGACAACTATTATTCAGCATTAAATAGTGCTGTATTCACAGACGGCTCTTTCTGTTACATTCCAAAAGGAGTGCGTTGTCCAATGGAATTGTCTACTTATTTTAGAATTAATCAAGCTGGGACTGGCCAATTTGAAAGAACACTTGTTATTGCAGATAAGCAAAGTTATGTCAGTTATTTGGAAGGATGTACAGCTCCTTCTAGAGACGAAAATCAACTCCATGCGGCTGTTGTTGAATTAATAGCTCTTGATGATGCCGAAATAAAATATTCCACAGTACAAAATTGGTTTCCTGGAGATAAAAATGGAAAAGGGGGTGTTTTCAATTTTGTCACTAAGAGGGGACTTTGTCACAATCGATCAAAAATTTCTTGGACTCAAGTAGAAACTGGATCTGCTGTTACTTGGAAATATCCCTCATGTGTTTTAAAAGGAGACAATTCGATTGGTGAATTTTACTCCATAGCTGTGACTAATAACTTTCAACAAGCGGATACCGGAACAAAAATGGTCCATTTGGGTAATAATACTCGTAGTACTATTATTTCTAAAGGAATTTCTGCAGGGAAATCACAAAATAGTTATCGTGGCCTCGTGAAAGTGGGTTCTAGAGCAAAAAATGCGAGAAATTTTTCACAATGTGATTCGTTGTTAATGGGAAATAATTGTGGGGCGCACACATTTCCTTATATCGAAGCTAAAAATAATTCAGCTCAAGTTGAGCATGAGGCAACTACAAGTAAAATTGGTGAAGATCAAATTTTTTACTGCAATCAAAGAGGTATTGATACAGAAAAAGCTATTGCTCTTATAGTTAACGGGTTCAGTAAAGAAGTTCTAAATAAACTTCCAATGGAGTTTGCAGTTGAAGCTCAAAAACTTCTTGAAATTAGTTTAGAAGGAAGTGTTGGCTAATACTTTATAGACATAAATTAAAACAAATAGCAAAGTAATGTTAACAATCGAAAATTTACATGCTGAAGTTGAAGGGAGAACAATTTTAAATGGAATTGATCTTAATGTAAAAGCTGGTGAAGTACACGCAATTATGGGGCCTAATGGATCAGGTAAAAGCACTTTGTCCTCTGTTATTGCTGGGAATGAAGATTATGATGTCACACAAGGTAAAATTTTACTCAAAGGGAAAGATTTATCTGGGCTTGATCCAGAAGAAAGAGCACATTTGGGAATCTTTTTATCCTTTCAATATCCTGTTGAAATACCAGGGGTAACTGTTACAAACTTTATAAAAACAGCAATCAATGCAAATAGGAAGGCTCAAGGGTTAAGTGATTTGGGAGCAAGTGAATTATTAAAAAAAATACGAGAAAAGTCTACTCTATTGGACATTGATTCAAAATTTTTATCCCGATCCTTAAATGAAGGATTTTCTGGAGGTGAAAAAAAACGAAATGAAATTTTTCAGATGGCTATGTTAGAGCCAACTTTGGCAATACTAGATGAAACAGATTCAGGATTAGATATTGATGCATTGAAAATAGTCGCAAATGGAGTGAATAAGTTTAAAGCTAAAGAAAATGCAGTAGTTGTAATAACACACTATCAACGTCTTTTAGAATATATAGTACCAGATTTTGTACATGTGCTTTTTGGTGGGAAGATTGTAAAATCTGGCACTAAAGAGTTGGCACATGAATTGGAGGCAAAAGGGTACGATTGGATAAAAGAATTAGCATAAATGGAATTTAAAGAGAAATTAATTTCATCCTATTTAGCTTTTGAGGAAGATTTAGATTTATTAGACAGTGTACATCAAACTCGAGCAAAAGCATTAAAAGTATTTGAAAAAAAAGGATTTCCAACAAAAAAAGATGAATCTTGGAAGTATACATCTTTGAATGCACTAATTAATGCCGATTATGCACTTTTCCCTAGATCTGAAGCAAGTATTGAATTAAAGGATGTAAAAAAATACTTTCTATATGATACTGATACTTACAAAGTAATTTTTATTGATGGCGTATATAGCCCTTTTTTATCAAATACTACTCATGATGGTTTAGATGTTTGTTTAATGTCTGCGGCTCTTACCAAACCAAAATACAGAAATTTAATAAATACATATTTTAATAAAATTGCAAGTTTAGAAGAAAGTCTCACAGCTCTTAATACTTCTTACAGCAAAGAAGGAGCTTTTGTTTATATACCTAAAAAAACAGTTGCGGAAAAACCTATTGAGATTATTCATTTTGCATCTGGGGAAGAACATTCTCTCTGGCTTCAGCCTAGAAATTTAATTGTGGTTGATAAAAACTCTCAGGTTCAAATTATTGAAAGGCACCAAAGTTTAAAAGAACACCCGGTAGTTACCAATAGTGTTACAGAAGTTTATGTTCATGAGGAAGCATTTGTAGATTATTATAAATTGCAAAATGATTTAACATCGGCTTCCTTAATTGATAATACTTACATACAACAAGCAAAAAATAGTCATGCAAGTGTTCACACATTTTCTTTGGGTGGTAAGCTAGTAAGAAATAACCTGAGATACTATCATACTGGCCAACGTATATTATCAACTCTTAAAGGGGTTACAATTTTAGAAGGGAAACAGCACGTTGACCATTCCACAATGGTTCATCATTCTCATCCAAATTGTGAGAGCCATCAAGATTACAAGGGTATTTTCTCAGAGCGTTCTGAAGGGGTCTTTAATGGGCAAATACTCGTAGAGAAGATCGCACAGAAAACTAATGCTTTTCAACAAAATAATAATGTCCTATTAGATGATAAAGCAACCGTAAATAGTAAACCTCAACTAGAAATATACGCAGATGACGTTAAATGCTCACATGGTTGTACAATTGGCCAGATGGATGAAGAGGCATTATTTTATCTCCGGTCAAGAGGTATTCCTAAGAAAGAAGCTAAGGCTTTAATGACTTATGCATTTGCAAATAACGTACTTGAAAGTGTGCAGCTTCCTTCTTTAAAAAAGAGAATTAACGGACAAATTGCAAGAAAGCTTGGTGTGAATCTAGGATTTGAATTGTAATGATAGATATTTCTAAAATCCGTGAAGACTTTCCGATACTAAGCAGAAAAGTAAACGGGCAAAAACTTATTTACTTTGACAATGCTGCAACATCTCAAACTCCCCAGCAAGTAATTGATGTGATTGTCTATTATTATACATATTTAAATTCAAATATTCATAGAGGCGTTCACAAACTAAGTCAAGAGGCAACGGACGCATATGAAAAAGCAAGAATAAAAATACAAAAGCATTTTAATGTTGCTAAACCCTATGAAATCATTTTCACCTCCGGAACAACAGAAAGTATTAATTTAGTTGCATCTGGATTTAGCAAATTATTGCATCCAGGAGATGAATTAGTTATTTCAGCTTTAGAACACCATTCTAATATTGTTCCTTGGCAAATGTTATGTGAAAAAACAGGGGCTAAACTTAAAGTCATACCTATGACTCAAGAAGGGACCTTAAATATTGAGACTTACAAAAAAATTCTTAATGAAAAAACAAAATTAGTTTTTGTAAATCATGTTTCAAATGCCTTAGGCACTCTAAACCCTGTTGAGAAAATAATTGAAATGGCGCATGAAAAAGGAGCTTATGTTCTAATTGATGGTGCCCAAGCGTGTGCTCACATAAAACCTAATTTGCAGAAAATGGATGTTGATTTTTATGTGACTTCAGCTCACAAGTTGTGCGGTCCAACAGGAGTCGGTATGCTTTATGGGAAAACAGATCTTCTGAAGAAACTACCTCCTTATCAAGGTGGAGGTGAAATGATTTCCAGTGTTACATTTGAAAAAACAACCTATGCAGACCTTCCACACAAATTTGAAGCGGGCACTCCAAATATAGCTGGAGGCATCGCTTTTGGAGCAGCCTTGGATTATATGAACAGCATAGGATTTGAAAATATAATAAAATACGAGAATGATCTATTAAAATATGCTACCGAAGAAATAAAAAAAATTGATGGGATTAAAATTTATGGTGACTTGGAGAAAAAAACTGCAGTTATTTCATTCAATATTAAAAATATTCACCCATACGATATAGGTAGTATTCTTGATCAAATGGGTATTGCTGTGAGAACCGGTCATCATTGTGCGCAACCTATCATGGATTATTTTGAAATTCCAGGTACTGTAAGAGCATCTTTTTCTTTTTATAATACTTTTGACGAAATTGATACTATGGTTAAAGGAGTTCAAAAAGCAGTTAAAATGTTACAATAATTTAATAATTTTAAAAATGAATGAGATTGAGTCTATACAAAAACAAATTATTGAAGAGTTTTCATTTTTTGAAGATTGGACTCAACGTTATGAATATATGATAGAATTGGGGAAGGCTCTACCTTTAATAGATAAAAGACATAGAACTGAGGAAAATATAATTAAGGGTTGTCAAAGTAAAGTCTGGATTCACGCTAACTTAGATGGAGATAAGGTGAAATTTACGGCAGACAGCGATGCTATTATAACTAAAGGGATTATAGCAATTTTGATAAGAGTATTTTCAAACCAGCACCCAAGCTCAATTATTAAATCTAATATTGATTTTATTGATAACATTGGACTTAAAGAACATTTGTCTCCAACACGAGCAAATGGCCTCCTTTCTATGGTTAAACAAATAAAAATGTATGCTGTAGCTTTTCAAACGCAATTAAATTAAAAATTATGTCAGAAGAAATGGATACTAGTATTTTGGGAGAAAAAATTGTTGGTACGTTGAAAACCATTTTTGATCCTGAAATTCCTGTAGATATTTACGAATTGGGATTGATTTATGACGTTTTAGTCAATGAAGATTTTGAAGTAAAAATTTTGATGACCTTAACCACACCTAATTGTCCTGTAGCGGAAACTTTACCCAAGGAAGTTGAGGAAAAAGTTAAATCCCTTGATGAGGTCAAGTCTGCTGAAGTTGAGATAACATTTGACCCACCTTGGACGAAAGATTTAATGAGTGAAGAAGCTAAACTTGAGTTAGGAATGCTCTAAGGTGCTAGGTTTATGGAGAACACAATTGTAAATAAAGTTTCTAATAGCTCCCTCGTAGTTGTAGATCTTCAAGATTACAAGCCAAATGGGGTAAGAAACTTAGTAGACATTACTCAATGGTTAGAGGATGGCTTGCTTAGAGAAAAGTCATTTAGACAGTCACTAAAAGAACATAATTGGTCCCAATATAAAGATCACTTAGTTGCTCTTGACTGCTCAGCAGATGTAATTCTACCTGCATGGGCCACACTTTTAATAACTACTTATTTGTCACCTCATGCAAAAACTGTCATATTAGGGAGTTTAAATGACCTTGAAAAGCATCTATTTTCTAAAACAATTGATCAATTAGATCTAGAAAGATTTAAAGGGAAACCACTTATTATAAAAGGTTGTTCGGATTATTCCATACCAGAGGCATCCTATATAAATTTAATACAAAGATTACAAAAAGTGGCAAAAAGTATATTCTATGGAGAAGCATGCTCGTCTGTACCTCTATGGAAAGCAAAAAAACAGAATTGAACGGGTTTAAATCCAAAATTTTAATCATTACCTATTATTGGCCTCCTTCTGGTGGATCGGGCGTTCAGCGGTGGATGTATTTTGCTAAATATTTAAAGAAACTAGGATATTTACCATTTGTAATAACAGTTGATGAATCTAGAGCATCATATCCTGTTCTAGACCTCTCTTTAAATGAGGAAATAAAAGACTTAAGAGTAATTAAAACACGAACTTTCGAACCATTAAAATGGTATTCAAGGATAATTACTGGAGACCAAAAAATTGGGATACCGCAAGGTGAAGTAAAAACAAATAATTTATTCATGAAACTTGCTGCATATATTAGGGGAAACTTTTTTGTGCCTGATGCAAGAAAAGGTTGGACCAATTTTGCATATCGAGCCGCGTTTAATTTAATTAAAGAAGAAAAAATTAAAAAAATAATAACCACAGGACCTCCTCATTCAACTCATTTAGTAGGTCTAAGGCTTAAGAAATATTATGATTTTAACTGGTGGGTTGATCTAAGGGATCCTTGGACAGATATTTTTTACAACACTTCATTATATCGTTCTAAAAAAGCTATTTCTAAAGATGAAAAACTTGAGAAACAAGTAATTCAAAATGCAGATGGAGTCATAACTACTGCTGGTGGAGTTTTAATTGATAAGCTTAAATTGAAGGCTCCAAACCAAAAGTTCATTACTCTGCCAAATGGATATGATTCTAGGCTCATGAAAATAACCAAATCTTTACCCAAGAAAAATGGATTTCACATTGTTTATACAGGATTACTTACAGAAAATCAAAATTATACAGTTCTTTTAGAGGTTTTAAAAAAGCTTTCAAATTATTATAGAATTTGCTTTACGATAGCGGGA
The DNA here is from genome assembly GCA_902613595.1 of uncultured Bacteroidota bacterium. GTDB lineage: Bacteria > Bacteroidota > Bacteroidia > Flavobacteriales > Flavobacteriaceae > MS024-2A. The sequence goes on along the minus strand of CACMHY010000001.1, from coordinate 769,179 downwards.
AATATAAACTTTAATATTATTAATGAAATTAGATCTAAAATACCTAAAGCAGATTTTGAGTACTTAGGTTATTTACCTCATTCAAAAGCAGTTGCTCTTATGAAAAGTGCGGATCTTTTGTGCAATTTCATTTTTAATGAAGCTGAAAATCAAATGATATCTGGGAAATTATTAGAATATCTTGCAACAGAAATCCCAGTATTATGTATCGGAAGTCCAGATACTGATACATCGAAATTTTTATTAGAAGCCACTAATGTTTGTATAGCTAAAGATCATGAAAAAAATATTATTGAAGATTACATAAAAAACTTACTTGATTTTGAAGAAAAACCTAAAAATAAGTCTCCAAATATAGAGAATTGGAGCCGAGAGGAAATTACAAAACGCTTAATCAAAGAAGTTTTACTTGAAAGTTAATTAAGCAGAATAAAAATTATTTTCTTTTATATACTCCCAACTTTTAATTGGTATTTGAGTACTCACATCTGTGCCTTCCTGAATTTTTTTTCTTATTTCAGAGGAGCTAATTATTAAATTTGGAGCTTTGGGCCAAAGAATTTTTGAATGTTTTAAAAACTTTTTTGGAATTGGTTTATCTATTTTCCTTGGATAAATCAATAATTCAAATTCATTTAAAATCTTATCATAATTTTTCCACTTATCAAAAGAAATAAGATTATCAGCTCCCAAGATGAGCTTAAATACTTTATCAGGATATTGTTTTTTTAATTTTATGAGAGTTGAATAAGTATAATTTGGCTTAGGCAGTTTAAATTCAATCGTATTCACTTTAAATTTTGGATGAGATACTAGCGCCTGAGATACAATTTTAAGACGTTCAGTTTCATTTAACAGATCAGTTGTTTTTTTCCACGGATTATGAGCTGTAATTATAAACCAAATAAAATCAAGTTCAGAGTTTTTTTGAAAAAAAGAAGCTAGCTTTATATGACCATTATGTATAGGATTAAAAGTTCCAAAAAATAAACCAATTTTTTCCATTCAAAAATTTATTATTACGATCAAGATTTTATGAATTCATTTACTATTTCTATTAACCTATTTTTCGTTACTATAAAATCATCATTTATAATTACCACATCAAATTTTTTTGATAAGGATAATTCTTCCACTGATTTATTAAGACGATGTTTAATTTTTTCTTCACTTTCAGTACCCCTTTTTCTGAGTCTTATTTCCAACTCCTTAATTGAGGGAGGCATAACAAAAATGGATAATGTATTTTTGGGATATTGGTTTTTTATTTTTATACCACCATAGACATCAATATCGAAAAGCACATGTTTTCTGGATTCCCAAATTCTTTTAATCTCACTTTTTAATGTTCCATAAAAGGTTCCTTTGTAAACTTCTTCATACTCTAAAAAAGCGTTTCCATTGATTTTTTCAACAAACTCATCATGACTCAAAAAGTAATAATCTAAATTATTCTTTTCTTTTCTTCTCGGAGCTCTAGAGGTTGCAGAAACTGAAAAACCAAGATTGAGTTTTTCCTTTAATAGCTCTTTAACGAGTGATGTTTTACCACTTCCTGACGGAGCCGATAAGACAACAAGTTTTCCTGAATCCAATCTATAAAATGTTAAGGAGTTGCTCTTTAATTTTCTCTAATTCGTCTTTCATTTGAACAACAATTTTTTGGAGATGGGCATCATTAGCTTTTGAACCTATTGTATTTATCTCTCTTCCCATCTCTTGAACAATAAAGCCAAGTTTTTTTCCATTAGGGGAATCTTCATTTTTAACCTCCCGAAAATATTTGATATGATTTATTAAGCGGACTTTTTCCTCTGTTATATCAAATTTCTCAAGGTAGAATATCATCTCTTGCTCAAATCGATTGGCATCAATTTCAATCTTGAGACTTTGTATTGAGGTCAAAAGCTTTTTTCTCATTTTTTCAGTCCGTGTAGTCTCTAATTCAACAACATTTTTCAGATGTGAATCAATTAAATTTAATCTTAATTCGATGTCTTTTCCCATTTCAAGACCCTCATTTTTCTGAAAACCTTTTATATCATTGATAGCCATATCTAGATTAGATAGAAGAATTTTTTTTTCTTCCTCATTCAATTCTTCTTTTTCCGAAGAGAAGGCGTCAGGTAAACGCATTGCCATCGATATTCGCTCACTTTCAGTTGACGATCCAATTTCCTCTAATTGTTTCATGTAAGCTTTTACTATTTTGTTGTTAATCGATGTAGGCGCTGAATCTCCAGTATATTCAATATGTATATTTAAATCAATTTTACCCCTTTGCATCTTATTTACTAGTTTTTTTCTAATCTCAGGGTCTATAGGTCTGTAGTAATTAGGGGTTCTGATTGTAATATCAGTATTCTTACTATTTAAAGACCGTATTTCAATATTAATACACTTGTCCTTGTATTGGAATTCCTTTTTCCCAAAACCTGTCATGGATAGTATCATATTAATTCAATTATAGTCTCCTAATCCTTATGTTTCTGAATGATACTTTATTTCCATGATCCTGTAAACCTATTTTTCCTGATTTTAGTTTAGCAAATTTTTTGTACTCACATTCGTCACGAAATTTCGAATTTGCAATTATTGATTCCCATTTATCACCACTTAATGGGAATTCCAGAATTTGGGTTCCGTTAAGTTTCACGCTTCCCTTGTTGATACCGTGATCTATAGTCAATAAAAAATGGTTCCATTGACCAGCAGGCTTACAAACCTCTATATTAGGCTCGACAAGATCATAAACTGCACCCGCTTGATGGAATTTTGGTTTATCTTTAGCATCGGGATGCCTTTCGTTGTCAATAATTTGTATCTCTGGGGCTGTAAGATAAGGTTTGCTAAGATTTTCATCTTCTTGAACCCCCCAAAAAATTCCACTGTTTCCACCTTCTGAAATATTCCATTCTATCGAAAGTTGAAAACTTTTGAAAATTTTATCTGTTACAAGTGCGTGGACATAGTCTCCTTCAGGGACCAAATTAGGGTCAAAGGTAAGAACTCCTTTTTTTACAGTCCATACAGGCTTAACGCCTTTGCGATTATAGCGATGCCAACCTTTTAAAGTTTTACCATCAAAAAGAGATTCCCAATTGTTGGTATTTTCATGAATAAAGTATTCATTATTATTTTCATTACTTAAAAACAAAAACATTATTAGTAAAAAGGCAACAATATTTTTCATGGATTTATAAGTGTAAAATATTTTTTAATAGCTGTTCATCGATTTTACCTCCTGCAAAATCATCGAAAGTCTTTTGAGTAGCCTCAATTATATGATTTTTAATAAAGGGAGCACCTTCTCTAGCTCCTTGATCAGGACTTTTGATACAACATTCCCATTCCATTACAGCCCATACGTCGCAACCATATTCAGTAAGTTTAGTAAATATAGATTTGAAGTCAATTTGGCCGTCTCCTGGGGAACGATAACGTCCTGCACGGTCAATCCAATCACCATAACCTCCGAAGGCACCTTTTTTGCCTGTTGGTTTAAACTCAGAATCTTTTACATGAAATGATTTAATAAACTCATGGTAGTGATCAATATACTCAATATAATCAAGCTGTTGTAAAACAAAATGACTTGGATCATATAAAATATTTACTCTCTTGTGTTTATTTGTTGCTTCAAGAAAACGTTCAAATGTAACACCATCATGAAGGTCCTCACCAGGATGAATTTCGTAACAAACGTCGACCCCATTTTCATCATATATATCTAAAATAGGGATCCATCTTTTTGCTAACTCAGCGAATCCAAGTTCCACAAGTCCTTCAGGCCTTTGAGGCCATGGATGCCAAGTATGCCAGAGTAAGGCACCTGAGAAAGTCGCATGAGTTTTTAATCCGAGGTTCTTGCTTGCTTTTGCTGCTTTTTTCATAGTCTCTACTGCCCAAGCTGTCCTAGCCTTGGGATTATTTTTCACAGTGTCTGGTGCGAAATTGTCAAACATTAAATCGTAAGCTGGATGAACAGCAACTAGTTGACCTTGTAGATGAGTTGAAAGTTCCGTGATTTCTAATCCAAAAGAATTTATATTTCCTTTAAGTTCGTCACAGTATGTTTTGCTTTCAGCTGCTTTATCTAAATCAATAAGAAATGATTCCCATGTAGGGATTTGAATTCCTTTGTACCCCAGATCAGAGGCCCATTTACACATCCCTTCTAGAGAGTTAAAAGGGGCTTTACTATCGACAAATTGGGCAAGAAAAATTCCAGGCCCCTTAACTGTTTTCATGTTCTTTCCAAGCTTAGCCATATATTTCCATTTTTATGCGATTCAACAACTTTTTCTATAAATAACATGCCCCTGACACCATCATTCATTGTGGGATACTCTCCGTCAAATGCAGTCTCATTTCTGAGAGCCTTAGCAACACCTTTATAGATATTACCCATAGCGTCAAAGATTCCCTCGGGATGCCCGCCAGGAAGTTTTGTTCCGTCTGCTGCAACTTCAGAGACGTAAGCATGACCAGGTTTAATTATTCTTTTTGGCTGATCATCAGTGATGTGATACAGTATATTTGGATTTTCTTGCTCCCACTTGAAAGCTCCTTTTTTACCATAAACTGCTACCGTTAATCCATTTTCTTCTCCTGTAGCAATTTGGCTGGCACGAATTACTCCTTTTACTTTTTCAGAAAAACGAATAAGAACTGTGCCGTCTAAATCTAATTCATTGTCATCATATAGCATATTTAGATCTGAAAGTATGTATTTTACTTCCATACCTGTTAAATACTCAGTCATCTGAAATGCGTGGGTTCCAATATCACCAATACATGAACTAATTCCTGCTTTTTTTGGATCCAGACGCCAAACATTTTTTCTTATCTCAGGATCATGAATAACGGGATTGATCCATCCTTGATAGTATTGAACATCTATTTTTTGGATCTCACCTATTGCACCTGAGGCTATCATATGTTTCATATGCCTAACCATGGGGTAGCCCGTGTAGGTATAAGTTACAGCAAATATTAATTTGTTCCTCTTTTGAAGTGTCTCTAGCTCAACGGCCTCATCATATGAAGTAGTTAAAGGTTTTTCACAGATAACGTTAAAACCATTTTCTAGCAACTTCTTTGCCATTGGGAAATGCAAAAAATTTGGAGTAAGAACAGAAACTACTTCAATACGTTCTTCAATAGGTTTTTTTATTTCTTCCTCCACAAAAGTGTCAAAGTCAATGTAAACCCTTTTAGTATCTAAACCAATCTTTTTGGCAAATTTTATATTTTCTTCATAATTGGGATTAAACACGCCTCCAACTATTTGATAGCGATCATACATATTTGAAGCAACACGATGTAATACACCAATTAAAGAGTCTCCACCCCCACCTAATATTCCTAGCTTAATTTTACTCATACTGTTTTAATTTTAATTGTTTCTTTTTTAAATAAGAATAAAAATAAAGTTAAGACAACAAACGAAAAAATAGCAGGTTGAACCCATATATTCTTCCATAGATGCCCTGAATCAGTTACATATTGGTCTGTTAACCATCCTGCAAATCGAAATCCTATAAGCATACCAAGTCCATAAGTAGCCAGAGTAATTAGTCCTTGGGCAGTACTTTTATATTTTTCACCAGCTTTGAAGTCAGTATATATTTGGCCTGAAACAAAAAAGAAATCATAGCATACACCGTGAAGAATGATTCCAAAAATTAACATCCATGCTTGGCTTCCCACATTTCCATATGCAAACAAAATATAGCGTAAACCCCAAGCTAAAATACCCACAATCAATGCATTTTTAATTCCATATCTTTTAATAAAAACAGGAAGTAGAAGTAAGAACAGTACTTCTGAAATTTGTCCAAAAACCATTTTCGAGGCAGCCGCTTTCATCCCTATTTCATTTAAAAACTGATTAGCATGTTGATAATAAAATGCTAAGGGGATACAAATAAGAATTGATGCAATAAAGAAGAACAAAAACCCTCTGTCTTTTAGCATAGACAAAGCATCAATACCCAAAATTTCACGATAAGACATTCTTTTGTTAGCAGCTAATTTTGGAGGCGTATTAGGGAGAGTAAAACAATAAAGCCCTAGTAGGGCAGACGCAGCTGAGGACATGTAAAAAGAATATTTTAATGTTTGGTTTCCTTCCCATGCAAAGAAACCAATTACTAATCCAGCTACTATCCAACCTACGCTTCCTAAAACTCTGATTGACGCAAATTGTTTTGACGGGTCTTCCATTTGGTGAAATGCCACGGAATTCGATAAGGCTAATGTGGGCATATACAAAAGCATATAGATAAAAATGTAAGGATAAAAATTTGAAAAATCGCTAGAGTTGCTGGCAACATACAATAATAATGCACCCATAATGTGAAGAATACCTAAAATTTTCTGAGCTTCAAAATAGCGATCTGCAATTAATCCAATAACAAAAGGAGCAATTATGGCACCTATAGATTGCGTTTCATAGGCTAGTGCAAGTTGCCCACCGGATGCCTGAAATTCTTGAGAAAGAAATGTACCCATTGTGACAAACCAACCTCCCCAAATAAAAAATTCAAGGAAAAAAAGTAATGAAAGTTGGATACGCTTAAGCAGGGCCATCTTTAAATTTTAGAAGCTGCTTTTTCCAATAATTTTTTTGTTGCAATTATACCGTCTATTTCTGAGAGCTTGTTTCCTTCATATTCTACACCAATATATCCGGTATATCCGGCATCTTTCGCAATTGATAATAGCTTATAGTAGTCTAAGACAGTTTCATCTCCATTAGAATCAAATTCATATGATTTTGCACTCAGACCAAATGCTCTGGGCAACATTTCTGAAATCCCTAAATAAGGGTCGTATAAATCCCTACAATTTCTGTCCCTTAAAGCTCCATAACCCTCACTCATACAAAAGTTCCCAAAATCTGGTAAAGTTCCACAATTTTCTAAATTCACCTGATTTATAACTTTCATTACTAAACTTGCATTGGATGATAATCCTCCATGATTTTCAACAATTACATTTATGTTCATAGGTTTAGCGTATTTTGCCAGCGCTTTAAGACTTTCTACTGAATATTTAATCCAATTTTCTATTTCTTTTTCTCCTTTAAGATTTACTCTTATCGCTGAACAATTCATTTTACTAGCAGCCTCAATCCAAGTTTTGTGGTTTTCCACAGCCAACTTTCTTTCTTCTATACTGGAACTTGCTAAATTACCTTCACCGTCAATCATAATAAGAACATTTTTCAAATTATACTTAGCAGCGAGCTCATTGTTTCTTGTAATAAACTCTTCTATTGCAGATGCTTTGTCTTGACTTCCTGTTACATCTGAATATAAAGCGTTTACATATTCTAATCCTTCAAAACCTAAATCATGTGCAATTTTTGCAAAGTCATACGGAGACACTTTACCTTCCCATATAGATTTATGTATAGACCATTGGGCTAAAGAAGTCTTAAAAAATGTTTCCTGGTTTGAGGTCTGAGCTTTAATTTCATTTTTACACGAGAATTGACTCAAAAAACAAAAAATCAATAAAGTAGTTTTAGTTAAATTATTTAAATTCATTCGTTTTATTTGTTTTATTTATTGACTTAAATTTATATAAAATATAATGATCACGGAAGAAATTATATATATTTGATCACTTACAAAGAATAAGTACTTTCAATTTATGGAAACCAAATTTGATGCAATTGTCGTAGGGACAGGAATAAGCGGTGGTTGGGCAGCTAAAGAGCTCTGTGAAAAAGGTTTAAAAACTTTAGTTTTAGAAAGAGGACACATGGTCAGGCACATAGAGGATTATCCCACAATGTATGACGATCCATGGGACTACAAAACAGGAGATATTATTACAAAAGAAACAAGGAGAGTTCAAGGCAAACAGAGCAGAACAGGCTATACAACAATCGAGTCGAGCAAGCATTTTTTTGTCAATGATATAGAGCATCCATACAATGAAACAAATAGATTTGATTGGATGAGAGGCTACCACGTTGGAGGGAGATCCCTTACATGGGGTAGACAGTCTTACCGCTTGACAGATTATGATTTTGAGGCAAATGTGAAGGAAGGAGTTGCTGTTGATTGGCCAATTAGATATAAAGATATTGCACCTTGGTATGATTATGTTGAAGGGTATATTGGAGTAAGTGGAGAAAATGTTGGGCTACCCCAATTTCCTGACGGAAATTATTTAAAACCAATGGAACTAAATTGTGTAGAAAAACAATTACAGTCCTCATTAGCTAAAAACTATAACGATCGAATACTTACGATAGGTAGGACAGCTATAATAACCGAAGGGACCAAACCAGGCCTTGGGAGAGTTGCTTGCCAATATAGAGGCCGGTGTAGAAGGGGATGCCCATATGCTTCTTATTTTAGTAGTAACTCCTCAACTCTACCTGCAGCCGAAAGCACAGGAAACTTGACTTTAAAAACTAATTCTATAGTTCACAAAATTGTTTATGATAAAGAGAAAAGAAGAGCAACAGGAGTCGAAGTGATTGATTCAGAAACTAAAGAAGTCTACAATTTTAATGCGAAAATAATTTTTTTATGTGCTTCTTCTATTCCATCAACCTCAATTTTGATGCAATCAAAATCTGATTCTTTCCCAAATGGTATGGGTAACAGATCTGATCAGCTTGGAAGGAACATTATGGATCACCACCTAGGCGTCGGTGCATCAGCTTCCACCGAAGAATTTAATGATAGATACTATTTGGGTAAAAGGAATAATGGAATTTATATTCCACGTTTTAGAAATATAGGTGGAAAAACAAATAGAAAGGATTTTCTGCGAGGATATGGTTACCAAGGAGGAGGCTCTAGAAATGGATGGACATCAAATATTGCCGAATATGGGGCTGTATTTAAAGAAGAAATTTTAAAACCGGGGGAGTGGAAAATTAGTTTGGGAGGCTTCGGTGAAGTATTACCTTACGAACAAAACAGAATGACTTTGGATTACAGCAAACTCGATAAATGGGGATTACCAACCGTGACATTTGATGCAACTATAAAAGAAAACGAACTCAATATGAGAAAAGATATGCAGCAACAGGCATTAGAAATGTTAGATGCTGCTGGATTTAAAGATGTTGAAGGTTATGACAGAGATTATGCTATTGGTTTAGGAATTCATGAGATGGGCACTGCCAGGATGGGAAAAGACCCTAAAACATCTGTTTTAAATAGACACAATCAGATCCATGATGTTCCAAATGTTTTTGTCACCGATGGATCTGCAATGACATCTGCAAGTAATGTAAATCCCTCGCTAACTTACATGGCATTGACTGCAAGAGCAGCAAATTATGCTGTAGAAGAATTAAAAAAAATGAATTTATAGAAACAAATTATTACTGAAATAAGTATGAATAGAAGAAAAGCATTGAAAAACTTGGGAGCAACAATTGGAATCACAACATTGCCTCCAACTATCCTAAGTATTTTTGAAAGTTGTCAAAAAAATAATTCAAACAAATTATTATCATTTAACAATGAACAATTTGAATTTATATCAAGTATCATTGATATTATTATTCCTAGAACCGATACCCCTGGAGCAATCGATTTGAATTTAAATAAGTTTATTGATGTCTACATTGAAGAGGTTTTATATAAAAAGGAAAAAGAAAATTTTTTAAAAGGTCTAGACATATGCAAAAAAAATATTCAAATAGTTGATGAAAAAAGTCTTAAAGGACTACTAGATAAATATCTTAAAATAGATGACAACCTTGTAGACAAATATGATGATATGATTTCAGATTTTGAAGATGATTTAAAAAATGGTAGAAATTCAGTATTAAATGAAAATATTTTGGAATATACATTTATAAAAAAACTAAGAGATTTTACGGTTATGTCCTTCAGGATAAATGAGTTCATAGCAAAGAATGAAATGGAATATTTACCTGTGCCGGGGAAATATTATGGCTGTATTGACCTTAAAGAAGCAACCGGAGGAAAAGTTTGGGCACTTTAGAATTTTATTTTACTATTAACTTACCTCTCATTAATTGCCAGTGACCCGGGAATGTACATAAAAAAGTATAATACCCTTTTTTTGGCGCCTCAAAGATTATGGTATCACTTTCTCCTCCCCCCAGAAGCTTTGTATAAGCAATAGTTTGGTCACCCTCAGGGATATAATCTGTTTTCCTTGCCATAGCTGCTTTCTCAGCAAATTCACTCACGTTGGTATCAGCTTTTAAGAGCACAAAATTATGACCCATTCCAACTTTAGGAAACTTACCAGTATGATTTAGAGTTAATGTAATTTTCTTTCCAGCCGGGACTAGTAAGATTTTCTTATCAAACTTCATTGTATCATTTGAGTTAATGATAATATTTGTGCTTAATTCGTCTTCAGATTTTTGTTCTGTTTTATTAGTTTTTTCTTTTTCTGAAGCCTTTGAATTTCCGCAAGCACTTATTACTAATACTATTAATAAAAAGTAAATAATCTTTTTCATTTTTTTTTTTTCAAAAATAGAAAAAGAATAGATTTATAAAAAAGATTTTATGTTTTTAAAGGAATTTGAAATAAGATGGAATGATCTAGATGCAAATAGGCATCTAGCAAATATTTCATTTTTAAGTTTCGCAAGCGATACAAGAATGAAATTTTTAAAAAATATAGGTTTATCACATTCAAAGCTGATGCAACTGTCTATTGGACCAGTTGTTTTCAACGAACACCTTTTCTATTTCAAAGAGATACTTCCAGATGAAAAAATTAGAGTCTCATTTGAACTAGCTGCCTTAAGTAAAGATGGTACCTTTTTTGAATTTGAGCACAATTATTATAATGAGAAGGGTGAAAATTTAGCACGATGTGAAATGTCGGGTGGGTGGATAAATATTAAATCACGAAAACTTACTTCTTTACCGAATGATATCTTGAAAAAATTTCAGACAAGTAATAAGACAAGTTCATTTAAAGAAATTTCATCTAAGGATACAAGAAGATGGAATAGAGAACCTAGAGATTTAGATTGATAAATTTCAAAAATATTTATTCCTCAAGACTAACTTTCGAACTTTTCTTTGAAACCAGATAAACTCCAATAAAAACGAGAATACAAGCAAAAAACTTTACACTGTCTAAAATGTCATTCCCAGTAATCACCGCATAAATTATGGTTATAAGTGGCTGTAAGTAAGTCAAGCTACCAATTACAGTAGGGGGTAATTTTTTTAAAGCATAAACATTAAGCATATAAGTTAAAAAAGTTGTTCCAATTACTACAAAACTCATTCGCCAAATTGCCTCAAATGGTAGTGTACTCCATGATACCTTACTAAATTCAGGGTATGTGAATGGGAAGGTATAGATCATTCCAAGGAAAAACATCCATTTCATTAGTGTAATTGTATTGTATTTTTTTGTGATTGGTTTAACCAAGACAAGATACGCTCCAAAACTAATTGCATTAATCAAAAGAAGTATATTACCAAATGAAATATTAGGTGCATTTATAACTTTTGTATTGCTCCCATAAATAATAAGCATTATAGCACCTATAAAACCTAAAAAAACACCTATGACCTTATGTGTGGTGAGTCTTTCTTTCAAAAAGAATGCTGAAAGAATTAAAATAATAATTGGTGTTAAAGTTACAATTACACCACTATTAATGGGTGTAGATAATTGAAGTCCTTTAAAAAACATTAACATGTTTATGCACATTCCCAATAGCGCAGCTGAGGCAATTCTGAAGTAGTCTTCACGATGAATTTTTTCATTTTTTATAAATAAACTTACAAGCCAAAACAAAAACCCAGCACCAAACACCCTTAACATTATAAATCCAAAAGGACCAATATAATGCGGCATTACTACTTTTGCTATCGTATGATTTAAACCATAAATGGTTGTTGCACCTAGAGCTGCAAAAAAAGCTAATATTCTACTGTTCACTTAAAAACTTTTTCATTTTAATAATCACTTTAGAAGAATTTCCGATAAAAAGATTGTTGTCATAAGCAAGCACAGGTCTTTTAAGAAAAGTGTAATGTTCCAAAAGTAACTTCTTGTAATCATTTTCTTCTAAAGCTTTATTTCTTAAGCCAGGAGTCTTAAAAAGCTTTGCTCTTTTATTAATTAAATTTTCATAGGATCCTTCAATTTTATACAAATAGTTTAATTGATCCTTATTAATAGGTGTTTTTTTGATATCTATTCTTTGAATGGAATCATTCAAATCAAGATCCTTGATAATACGTTTACATGTTTGACATGTACTTAAATAATAAAATATCCGCATATTAAAATTTTCTTTGCAAAGAAAAATCATTTTACCATAAAGAGTATATTTTTTGTAAAATCAAATAACTTTACCTGGCATTAAATTATAGTAATGAAAGAAAAACTTCATTTTAATACAGCTACTATTCATGGAGGTCAGTCTCCAGATAAAGCTTACGGAGCAGTAATGCCACCAATTTACCAAACCTCAACGTACGCTCAGAGAAGCCCAGGAAAGCATAAAGGATTTGAATATAGTCGAACTCATAACCCTACTAGAGAAGCATTAGAAAAATCTCTAGCTAGTATTGAATCTGGTAATTTTGCTTTCGCTTTTGGATCAGGACTTGCTGCAATGGATGCAGTTTTGAAAACACTTAAACCTGGCGATGAAATTGTTTCAACTGATGATCTTTATGGAGGGTCCTACCGATTATTTACGAAAATATTCAAGGATTTTGGGTTAAAGTTTCAATTCGTATCAATGTATGACACTAAAAACATTTCTAATGTTTTAAATGACAAAACTAGGTTAATTTGGATTGAAACCCCAACCAACCCTATGATGAATATAATAGATATTAAATCAGTTGTTGATTTAGTTAAAGGCAGAGACATTTTAGTAGCAGTAGATAATACTTTTGCTTCTTCTTATATTCAACAACCACTTAAAATGGGGGTAGATATTGTAATGCATTCAGCGACTAAATATCTTGCTGGACATTCAGATGTTATATTGGGTGCTTTGATAGTAAATGACAATAACTTAGCAGAACGTCTTAGATTTATCCAAAATGCTAGTGGTGCTGTTTGTGGACCAATGGACAGTTTTTTAACGCTTCGGGGAATCAAAACTTTACATGTTAGAATGCAACGTCATTGTGAAAATACTGCTCAAATTGCAAATTTTCTGAACGAAAGCCCAAAAATCGAAAAAGTATATTGGCCTGGATTTAAATTTCATCCTAACCATAAAATAGCAAAAAATCAAATGAAAGATTTTGGGGGGATGCTTTCTTTTATTACTAAAGGAGCAGATTATAAATCAGCGATAAAGATTGTTGAGAAATTGAAAATATTTACTCTCGCTGAATCCTTAGGAGGTGTTGAAAGCTTGGCCGGTCATCCTGCGAGTATGACACATGCTTCAATACCTAAGCAAATTAGAGAAAAAAGTGGCGTTGTTGATGCTTTAATTCGATTGAGTGTTGGAATAGAATATATTGATGATCTCATCGCTGATTTAAAGCAAGCAATTGGTTAGTTTCAATTAATGGCAGCAACTAAAATCAAAAAAATTTATTTTGCTTCAGATCAGCATTTTGGTGCTCCAAACAAAAAAGTTAGTGTAGAAAGAGAAAGGCATTTTATCAATTGGCTTGATATGGTAGAAAAACAAGGCTCTGAACTTTTTTTATTGGGAGACCTATTTGACTTTTGGTTCGAATATAAAAAGGTAGTTCCCAAAGGTTTTATAAGGGTCTTGGGAAAATTGGCAGCTATAACAGATTCTGGAATTCCAATTCATTATTTTGTTGGAAACCACGACCTTTGGATAAAAGATTATTTTGAAAAAGAATTAAACATAAAAACGTATTTCGAGCCAAAAGATTTTATATATAATAATGTTTCCTTTTTTATTGGTCATGGTGATGGTCTTGGCCCAAAAGATATTCCTTATAAGCTGATAAAGAAAATTTTTACAAATCCCTTGGCTAGAAGACTTTTTCAAATATTACATCCTGATATAGGAATCAAATTGGGCCAATTTTTATCTCTTAAAAATAAATCGATATCAGGGGATAACGTTATGAAATATTTAGGAGAAGATAAAGAACTATTAATCCAATATTCAAAAAGTATGCTAAAACAAAGGAATCGAGATTATTTTGTTTTTGGTCACCGCCATCTTCCCTTGAATGTTAAGTTAGATAAAAATTCAACCTACATCAACTTAGGAGATTGGATTACGCATTTTACTTATGGTGTTTTTGATGGAAAAAAATTAGAACTTAAAAAATGGGAGTAGGAGAAAATGATTGAAGGCAGATCAATTGAACTTGAAAAAACAGTTTTGGTCGGAATCATAAATTCTAATCAAAATGAAGAAAAATCAAAAGAATATTTGGCAGAGTTGAAATTTTTGACATATACTGCTGGAGGGGAAGTCATCAAATCTTTTACTCAAAAATTAGATTTTCCAAATCCAAAAACTTTTATAGGTTCAGGGAAAATAAATGCATTATTAAAATTTGTTAAGCAAAAAAAAGTCTCTTCAGTAATTTTTGATGATGAATTAACCCCAACTCAGCAAAGCAATATTGAAAAATTACTAAAGGTTAAAATTCTTGATCGTACAGGGCTAATCCTTGATATTTTTGCTCAAAGGGCTCAAACCAGCTATGCAAGAACCCAAGTTGAACTCGCGCAATATCAATATCTGCTCCCACGGCTTAAGGGATTATGGACGCACTTAGAACGTCAAAGAGGAGGAATAGGCATGCGTGGTCCCGGTGAAACTGAAATTGAAACTGACCGAAGGATTGTAAGAAATAAAATTTCACTGCTCAAAAATAAGTTGGGAACCATTGATAAACAAATGGCAACTCAACGTGGAAATAGAGGCTCACTAGTGAGGGTCTCTTTAGTTGGTTATACAAATGTTGGGAAATCTACTTTGATGAATGTCATTTCTAAGAGCAAAGTTTTTTCAGAAGATAAACTTTTTGCCACATTGGATACAACGGTGAGAAAAGTAGTTGTTGAAAATCTACCTTTTTTATTAAGCGATACAGTTGGATTTATTAGAAAGTTGCCAACACAGTTGATAGAGTCATTTAAAAGCACGTTGGACGAGGTAAAAGAGGCTGATATTTTACTTCACATAGCCGATATATCACATCCAAATTTTGAAGAGCATATTGATTCTGTTAATCAAATTCTTAAAGAAATCAATTGTATAGGTAAACCAACAATAATGGTTTTTAATAAAATAGATATGTATAAAGAGATCCCTTGGGACGAAAATGAATTAATCCAAAAACGTAATAAAAAAAATTACACATTAGAAGAATGGAAAAAAACTTGGATTAGTAAAAAAAATGAACAATCAGTATTTATTTCAGCATTAAAAAAGAAAAATGTAATAGAATTACAAAGTATAATTTATCAAAATGTTCGTAAAATCCATGTAACACGTTTTCCTTACAATCATTTTTTGTATCCTGAAAAAATAAATTAAAGAGAATTTTTACGATTATTAATATAAGAATTGGCCTGGCGGGTTGGAAGAATAATCATATCAGCAATTGTAACTTTCTCAGGAACATTAGCCATATAAAGTATTGAGCTGGCAACTTCTTTTGCTGTAAGAGCTTCCATTCCCTCATAAACCGCTGATGCCCTTTTTTTATCGCCCTTAAATCTAACATCGGAAAATTCAGTTTCAACTAAACCAGGATGAATTGCTCCAACTCTAATACCAAGCGGATTAAGATCAATTCTTAATCCACGTGTAAAAAAGTCAACTGCTGCTTTGCTGCTGCAATAGACACTACCGTTTGGGTATACCTCTTTACCCGCAATCGAACCTAAGTTTATTATATGGCCTTTTTTACGCTTAATCATGCTAGGAAGAACAGCTTTTGTCACATACATTAAACCTTTCACATTTCCGTCAATCATGGAATCCCAATCTTCAAGGCTTGCAGATTGCACTGGATCTAAGCCATGCGCATTTCCAGCATTATTGATTAAAAGGTCAATATCTTTCCAATTTTCTGGGAGGCTTTCAAATGATTTAAATACTTCATTTTTGTCACGAACATCAAAATTCAATAATTTTTGTTCTCCCCCCAATTTATTGTCAAGAAGTTCCAGCTTTTCCTTTCTTCTGCCACACAAAATTAATTTTGCCCCAGCTTTTTTAAATTCTTGAGCTGTAGCCCATCCTATCCCACTTGTTGCTCCAGTGATTAAAACAATTTTATTTTTCATAATTCAAGGTACAGGTTTTCCCATACTAGCTTCTAACAGTAAAAACCAGTCACTAATTTCTAATTTAATTTTTATGGCTTCAAAAGCTCTTTTTAACCTTGTTAAGGAAGTGGTTCCCACTACAGGATAAATTTTTGAAGGGTGGTATAAAAGCCAGGCCAATAATATCTGATCTTCGCTGGATTCATATTTTTGGCATAAAGGCAATAAAACTTTTTTTATTCTCTTTTTTTTAAAAGAATTGTCTTTAAAATATGTACCTAGGGGACTCCAAGCCATTGCTCCAATGCCACGAATTTTCATACGGTCTAAAGTACCATTAAACATGGACTCTTCATGAGTTAGTGAACACTCTATCTGATTCCAAGCCAATGGCATATTTTGTTGAATTAAATCCATTTGAGGTGAAGTAAAATTTGAAACACCAAACTCTTTTACTTTACCTTCTCTCTGTAGTTTTTTAATTATATCATTAATAATCTTTTCATCAATCAATGGGCTTGGCCTATGAAGCAAAAGAAGGTCAAGGTATTCTGTATTTAGATTTTTTAGGGAGTTATCAACACTAGCTTGAATGTGAGAAGTAGTGTAATCATAGTGTTTAACTTGAACTGGCCGGGCTTCACATGGAATTTGTATACCACATTTAGTAATAAACTGGACTTTTTCTCTAGGCAAAGAACTCTTTTTAAAAGCTTCTCCAAAACTTTTCTCTGTCGTATATCCCCCATAGATGTCAGCGTGGTCAAATGTATGAATTCCGATATCAACTGCTTTTTCAATTAATTCTTGCATCTGGGGTATTGAAAGTTTCTTACCCCAATCTCCCCAACTCATGGTTCCACTAATTATTCTTGAAAAGGGTTTCATGAGAATATCAATTGATTAATTTTAACACCTAAATTAGCAACAATATAGATCTAAGCTTGATGATGTCTACTCAATTTTTAACCAATTGTTAACAACTAAGTGGTAATTTATTTTTGAATTTTGTTGTCCAAAAAATATTATACAAAATCTATGAAAGAAACTAATGATTTAAATATTGACATAAAGTCAATCAATGAGAAAATTGAAAAAGAAAGTTCTTTTATTGATCTTCTTACTTTAGAAATAAATAAAATAATTGTTGGCCAAAAGCGTATGGTTGAAAGTCTTTTAATTGGGCTTTTAGGAAAAGGACACATATTACTTGAAGGAGTTCCAGGTCTCGCTAAAACTCTTGCGATAAACACTTTAAGTCAAGCGGTGAAAGGAAGTTTTAGCAGAATTCAGTTTACACCGGATTTACTTCCTGCTGATGTAATTGGAACAATGATTTACAATATCAAAGAAAATGATTTTTCTATTAAAAAAGGTCCCATTTTTGCCAACTTTGTTCTTGCAGATGAGATAAATAGAGCCCCAGCTAAAGTTCAATCTGCTTTACTTGAAGCAATGCAAGAAAAACAGGTAACAATTGGAGATACAAGTTTCAAGCTGCAAGCTCCTTTTTTGGTTATGGCTACTCAAAATCCCGTAGAACAGGAAGGTACCTATCCTCTCCCAGAAGCACAAGTTGATCGATTCATGCTTAAAGCTGTAATTGACTACCCTAAGCTTAACGAGGAGCAGCTTATTATGCGAACTAATCTTAATAGTTCCACTAATAAAATAAAACCTGTAATTACCACTAAGCAAATTATATCTGCCCAAGAAACTGTTCATGAAGTTTATATGGATGAAAAAATTGAAAATTATATTCTTAACTTAATATTTGCTACGCGCTATCCGGAAAACTATAAACTAGAATCACTAAAGCCTATGATTAGTTTTGGTGCCTCTCCCAGAGGGAGTATAAATCTTGCGACTGCATCAAAATGTTACGCTTTTCTAAAGCATAGAGGTTACGTTATTCCTGAAGATGTAAGGGCGGTCATTTACGATGTACTTAGACACCGAATAGGACTAACCTATGAGGCGGAAGCAGAAAACATTACTTCAGAAGAAATAATAACGCAAATTATTAATGAGGTAGAGGTTCCATAAGAAATATTGACTTGATTTTAACTGATACAGCAGGTGATGGATACAAAAGCCCTATTGAAAAAAGTTCGTAAAATTGAAATCAAAACCCGCCGATTAAGTGATAATATTTTTGGAGGGGAATATCAATCAACTTTTAAAGGACGTGGAATGACTTTCAGTGAAGTTAGGCAGTATCAATATGGAGATGATGTAAGAGCAATCGATTGGAACGTGACAGCACGTTACAATGAGCCTTTTATAAAAGTTTTTGAAGAAGAACGAGAACTAACTATGATGCTGGTTGTAGACGTTAGCGGCTCGGAATCTTTTGGTACAAAGACTCAATTTAAAAGAGAAATTCTAACTGAGATTGCTGCAACCCTTGCTTTCTCCGCACTTCAAAATAATGATAAAGTAGGGTTACTGTTATTTTCTGATAATGTGGAACTTTTTATTCCACCAAAAAAGGGTAAATCACATATCTTAAGGATTATTAGGGAATTATTAGAGTTTCAACCACAAAGCACTAAAACAGACATAGCGACAACTTTTGAATACCTTTCAGGCGTTTTAAAGAAAAAAGCAATTGTATTTGTTCTTTCAGATTTTATGGATGAAGGTTATGAAAAGAACTTGCGCATTGTGGCAAAAAAACATGATTTAACTGGAATTAGAGTTTTTGATCCCATCGAAGCAGTCTTACCAAATTTAGGAATAGTTCCAATGCAAGATGCTGAAACAAAAACTGTACGATGGATAAACACATTTTCTAAATCAACACGAAAAATATATGCAGATGAATATCGAGAAAAAGTAAAAAAATATGAGGAACTATTTAGTAAAAACGGTGCGGGACAACTAAGTTGTAGTGTTGAAGAAAGTTATGTAAAGAAGTTATTGGGGTATTTTAAAACACGTATTTAAATGTTTAAAAAAACAATTGTTTTTTTTGGAATATCTTTTGTTTGTATTGCTCAAAAAAGTGAAAATTTAACTGTATCAGTAGATTCTACAGTTGTAAGAATAGGCGAACAAATAAATTATTTTCTTCAAGTAAAAGCAGATACTAGCGCTCAAGTTGTTTTTCCTGAACAATCCTCGTTTGCACCTTTTGAACTATTAGAGTCAAGCCCTGTAGATACTTTTAAAACTTCTGATCACTATTTATACACTAAAAAATATTCACTAATTCAATTTGATTCTGGAGATTTTTATATTCCACAACAACAAGTATTAATTAATGGGTTCTCAAAAATTTCCGAATTAATTCCAGTTAGAGTGAATACCATAAAAGTGGACACTCTAAAGCAAAAACTTTATGATATAAAACCCTTAGAGGAGGTACAAAAGAATTATGAAGAATTGATTGCCCAAATTCTTTGGGGAATTGTATTCATAATTTTTCTATTAGGAATATTTTACACATACTTATTTAAAAAAAGGCGAAAAGAGTTAAAAGAAATGGAGCTTCCACCTTTTGAAAGAGCTATCGAGCAACTTAGAGCTCTTGAAAATGAGAATTTAAATAAACAAGAAGAGTATAAAAGATATTATTCAAGATTAATTGAGGTTGTAAGAGTATATCTTCAAGAAGATGCAAAAATAGACGCGCTTGAAAGTACTTCAGATGAACTTTTAGCAAAACTGGAAATTCGAAAAGATGCCGGAACTCTTGATTTGGATAGAAAAACACTTTTGAGTCTACGAGAAGTTTTACAAAATGCTGATTTGGTAAAATTTGCTAAATCTATGCCGGAATATCGTATAGCAAATGAGGACAGAAAAGTAGTTGAGACTGTAGTAATTGAGACTAAAGAAGCTTTACCAGAACCTACTGAAGAAGAACTTAAAGAAAAAGCAGCCTATAAAGAATATTTAGCAAAAAAACGCAGAAAAGAACAGTGGATTTGGAGTTTTTCTGGGGTTGGTATTCTAGCATCGTTTATACTTGTTTTAAGCATGCTTGTTTACGGCTATTATCCTGTCCGAGATACTATTTTGTTATATCCAACTAAAGGACTTTATAGTGGTCAATGGATTTCAAGTCAATATGGTACTCCTCCGCTGAAAATTGAGACACCAGAGGTTCTAGAGCGTTTTTTAAGAGAAGAAAAAAATATTGAACAATTCGGATTAGGAACTTTTGACAGTCCATTCTATATCGATTTGCTATTTGATTTCCAATCTAGAAATCCTCAAAAACCTCAGTCTACTAATTCAGATCCTAAGCAAGCCGACCTTGAAAAAGGACAAGCTTTGGTAAATTCAATAATATCAAGTTTTGAATCCAAAGGGGCTGTAAATATTCTAATAAAAAATGATGCAGTTGAACTCCCTTCTGGTCTATCGGTAGCCAAAGTTTTTGGAACTTTAGATTATCCCAAAAAAGGATTATCAGATCGGATTAGATGTTCATTTAATGCGTTACTATTTACTTTTGAGGAGGGCACAATTATCCTTACAATGATGTATGAAAAAGAAGATCGTTATGCTCCAAGGATAGAACAGCGTATTATTAATAGTATTGAATTGATAAAAGAGTTATAAGAATGATTGAAGGAATTTATTTTGCAAACCCCACTTATCTATGGCTACTTTTAATTATCCCTATTATGGTTGTATGGAATATATTAACATGGAAAAAAAAACAACCAATATTAAAAATGCCCAGTCTTGTAAATTTTAAGATGGGTTCTTCCTTTTTGACAAAACTCTTTCCATTGCTTTATGTATTTCGTTTATTGGCAATTGGTTTAATTATTTTGTCAATTGCTAGACCTCAAACAGTTGATGTTTCAACAAGGACAAAAACTAATAAAGGAATTGATATTGTTATGGCTATAGATGTTTCATCAAGTATGCTAGCACAAGATTTGAAACCAAATCGGTTAGTTGCTTTGAAAAGAGTTGCTGGAGAATTCATTGAAGACCGAAGGTCTGATAGAATAGGACTTGTTGTATATGCTGGTGAAAGTTATACAAAAACTCCAATTACAAGTGATAAGAGTATAGTAAAATCATCTCTAGGCGAAATAAATTTCCAAGGTCTTATAGAAGACGGAACGGCAATTGGAATGGGTCTAGCGACCTCAGTTAATCGATTAAAAGATAGCAAAGCCAAAAGTAAAATCATTATTTTACTGACGGACGGTGTAAATAACTCAGGATTTATTGATCCTAAAATTGCTACAGAGTTGGCAGTAGAGTTTGGTATTAAAACTTATACGATTGGTCTTGGAAGTAATGGTACAGCGTTAGCACCAGTTGGAATTCTTCCAAACGGAAAATTCAAATACGGACTTACCAAAGTAGAGATAGATGAAGTTTTATTAAAAGAAATTTCACAAAAGACAGGAGGTATATATTTTAGAGCAACTGATAATCAAAAACTTGAAGAAATTTATGATGAAATCAATAAGTTAGAGAAAACAGAGATTGAAGAATTTAAATATTATAATTACGAAGAAAAGTATCGCTCTCTTATAGTATTAGCTCTAGCTTTAATTGTTTTTGAGTGGATACTTAGAAGTACTGTTTTTAAAAGTTTTATTTAATGTATCAAATAGACGTATTCCAATATATTTATCTTCTGTTTATCGTGCCATTGTTATGGGTAACTTACACTTTATTAGTTCGCTGGAAAAGAAAAACTCAGAATAGTTTTGCAAGACCAGAATTATTGGAACTGTTAAGTCCAAATCGTTCTAAATTTAAACCAACTTTTAAAATTATTCTTTTAAGCCTCTCAATTATTTCATTAATATTTGGATTAATGAACCCTAAAATAGGGACACAACTTGAGACTGTTAAAAGGGAAGGAGTTGATATAGTTTTTGCGATGGATGTATCTAGAAGCATGTTAGCTGAGGATATTGCACCGAATCGAATTGAAAAGTCAAAGCGTTTAGTGTCGGCTATTATAAATCAATTGGCTAGCGACAGAGTTGGAATTATTGCTTATGCTGCTCAAGCTGTACCTCAATTACCTATTACAACGGATTATGCTGCTGCAAAAATGTTTTTACAGGCCTTAAATACAGATATGCTCTCCTCACAGGGAACCGCTCTAGACAGTGCAATTGATCTTGCGGGAACTTTTTTTGATGATGAAGATCAAACCAATCGAGTAATCTTTTTAATATCTGATGGAGAGGACCATTCTGAAGAGGCATCAAATGCTGCATCAAGAGCTGCCAAATTAGGGATCAAAATTTTCACCTTTGGTGTAGGAACAGAAAGCGGAGCTCCCATTCCATTAAAAAGAAATGGCATTATAGAGTCGTATAAGAAAGATTCTGATGGAGAAGTTGTAATAACAAAATTAAATCAAAATATTTTGCAGAATATTGCTTCGAGCACAGGGGGGGCATACCAAGATGGTAATAATACACAAAATGTTTTAGATTTTGTTTTAGAGCAATTAAAAGCGATGGACAAAAAAGAGTTTGAGGCTAAAAAATTTGTAAGCTTTAAAGATCGTTTTCAAGCTTTTTTATTAGCTGCTTTAATTTTTCTTTTAATCGACCTATTTTTGTTTGAAACTAAAACAAAGTGGGTTCAAAAACTGAACTTATTTAATGAAAATGAAAATTAACTTATTTTACCTTTTTGTATTGATAACATTCAAATTTGGAATCTCTCAAACGGGAGAAGTTACTAACCACATTTATGAAGGAAATAAAAAAGCGAAAACAGAAGCCTATGTTGAGGCTGAGAAATCCTATAGGAAAGCAATTTCCTTAGCACCAGAAAAACCTGAAGCTTTATATAATCTTGGGAATACACATTTTTTAGATGAAAAATATGATGAAGCTTCACAACGATTTTTCCAGTCTCAGAAGTTTGCAAAAACTAAAGAATCAAAGCATCGTGCGTTCCATAATATGGGGAATGTGTATATGCAAAAAAAAGAATATCAAAATGCAGTTGAAGCATATAAAAATGCATTGAGAAATGATCCCTCGGATGAAGAAACAAGGTATAATTACGCTCTTGCCAAGGAGCTTCTAGAGAAAGATAAACCTCCAGAAGAACAAGAGCAAGATCAAGATAAAAAAGATCAAGAAAAAAAAGAGGATCAAAATGAAAAAGAAGAAGACAAGGGGAATCAAGATCAGAAGAACGAGGACCAAAAAAATGATGGAGATGATGGGGAAGAATCTAATAAAGAAAATGAACCTAAAAATGAAGGAGATCAAAAAAAAGATAAAAACAAGGATCAAAAACAGGAAAAACCTGAGGACAAAAAACAGATGCCAAGACAAGGACAACTTTCTCCTCAACAGGTACAGAGCTTGTTAGATGCAATGAATAACCAAGAGGAAAAAGTTCAGGATAAAATAAACGCAAAAAAATTAAAAGGAGTTCCCATAAAAGGGGAAAAAGATTGGTAAATATGTCGTTGAAGTTCTCAGTCCGATATTTGTTGTGCTTTCTATTGGGGTTTAATTTCCTAATGGAGGCACAAGTAACTTTTGAAGCTAAAGTTAGTAAGAGGAGATTGGGTCTTAATGAAAGGTTAAGAGTTGATTTTGAAATGAATGAAAATGGAGATAATTTCAATCCACCTTCTTTTTCAAATTTTCAGGTAGTAAGTGGTCCACAGCAAGCTGTAAGTCGTTCTTGGGTTAATGGTGTTCAAAGTTTTTCAAAAACATACACTTACTTTTTAACTCCAAAAATGAAGGGCAAAGTGACCATAGGACAGGCTATTGTCACTATTGGGGGCGAGATATACAAAACTACTCCAGTTGAAATTGAAGTAACCAACTCAGTCAAAAAGCCAAATGATCCAAATAATGTTGACAACATTGTAGAAGGGAACATTCATCTTGTGGCAGAAGTTTCCAAATCAACTCCTTATCTAAATGAGGGAATAACAGTAATTTATAAACTCTATTTTAGAAATCCTATTTCGGTTTCAGATGTTTCAGAATTAGAGTCACCCTCATACGGAGACTTTTGGAGTCATTTAATTAAAATTGGAAGAGCAGAAATCAACATGCGCGGCTCATATAAGGGGGAATCTTATAATGAGGTGGTTTGGAGAAAAGCGGTTTTGTATCCGCAAAAAATAGGAAAGTTAGTTCTTGAGCCGCTAACTTTAAATCTTAGTTTGAGCATACCCAGTAATAGGCGAGATCTATTTGGAAGACGCATTATGACCCAGACTCAAAAAACAATTACAACCGGAGAAAAAGTTATAGTAGTAAAAGACTTACCACAAAATAATAAACCTAAAAATTTTTCTGGGGCAGTAGGGCAATTTGATTTTGATGTGATATTAAATAAAGATTTGTTGAAAGCTTCAGAATCATTTCAGGCAAAAATAAAAGTTAAGGGGAAAGGTAATTTAAAGCTTTTCAATCTTCCTGCCATTAATGTTCCAAATACTCTTGAAGTTTATGAACCAGAGCATGATGAAAAAGTTAAAATTACAATTTCTGGGATGCAGGGAACAATTGAAGATAATTATACAATTGTTCCTCAATTTCAAGGCAAATATCCCATACCATCAATTCAATTTTCATATTTTGACCCAAAATCTAAATCATATAAAATATTAAAATCTCAAGATCTAATAGTTGATGTTTTTGAAGGGCCAGCAGCAGTAAACACAAATCGGAATTTAAAATCAATAGCCCCTAAAACTTCTATTCCAGCCGTAGATAATGCCTTTCGATATATAAAATTGGAGACTAAATTTGAGTCAATTGACAAGAAATCATTTTGGAGGAGCCAACTTTTTTGGACTTTAGTTATTTTTCCAGTTTTTATTTTGTCAATATCTTTTTTGTTAAAACGTATTTTTTATGGGAGGAATGAAGATGTCACCAAACAGAAACAAAGACGGGCTGAACAACTAACAAAAAAATATTTAAGCTCAGCAAAAAAACATTTTGATGATCAAGCTCAATTTTATGAGGTTTTAGAAAGGGCACTTCATAATTACCTAAAAGCAAAGCTTAAAATTGAAACGACAGAGCTTAGTAAATCAAAAATTAAAAATTTATTACATCAAAATAATGTTGACAAAAAAACAGCATTAGAATATGTAGAAGTTATTGAAAGTTGTGAAAGAGCAAGGTATTCTCCTGAGTCACTTGTAAACATGAAGGATGATTTCAAAAATGCAAGTAGTTTAATTGGGAAAATCGATAGGCAGATATGAGAAAAAGAAGAAAATTTAATATAGTCAAGAAGCTTATATTTTTAGTCATATTTTCTGTTTTAGGAATTTCTTTTGGCCAGACTACCCCTGAATTTTTATTTAATGAAGGCAATAAAGCATACAATGCAGGGAACTATGAAAATGCGATTAGTTTGTACGAGCAAACCCTAAAAATGGGTAAACACAGCGCAGATGTATATTATAATCTTGGAAATGCAAATTATAGATTAAATAAAGTTGCCGAAAGTGTTTATTATTTTGAAAAGGCCAAGTTGATGAGGCCAAAAGATAGAGATATTATTACAAATAGCGCTTTTGCAAATAACATGACCATTGATGCCATTGAAAAAATACCAGTATCACAAATTGATCAGATAAGAAATTCAATCATTGAAACATTTAGTTTTGAGATATGGACATATTTCACTACAATTTTATTATGGATATTCACCATCCTTTTTTTAGCTTATTTATTTTTTATTCGGGCAAGGCTTAAAAGAATATTTTTCTTTAGCTCACTTAGTATTCTTTTATTATTTATTTTATCCTTCTCAATTACTTATTCAATTGATCAAAACGAAAAAAATAAGAAATTCGCAATACTATTCTCAAAACAAACTGATATTTGGTCAGAACCAAATCAACAAGCGGAACGTTTATTTGTTCTACATGAAGGTACTAAAATGCAACTCTTAGATAGTCTTGAAGAATGGCAAAAGATAAGAATTGCAAATGGCTCTGAAGGTTGGATAAAAGACGCTTCATTCAAGAAGATTAATTAATTCTTTAAATAATTTGATTTTCTTCTATAACTTTTGATTCTGTAACCCAGTCAAATAAAAAACTACCAAAATCAGCCAAAAAAGGATAAATTTTTGAATTCTCAAAAATTGAATTTGGAAATACACTTATAAAAGTATTCATTTCATTTACGACTATAAATAGCGCACTTATAACAATACTCCATTTAATAAAACCAAATAATGCCCCAAAGATTCTGTTTAACCAACCCAATGCAATTAATTTCAAGGTTTTAGTAATCATTTTTGCCATTAAGGATATCAAATATATAATGATAAAAAAAAGAGCTATAAAGCATGCCAATTGAATAGCTTTCGGGTTCCAATCAACCAAGTTGCTAAAAATTTCACTTGTAAGACTAGAAAATTTAAATGCACCCATTAAACCTAAAGCGAAGGCTATTATACCAGAAATTTCAATTATTAAGCCTTTATTAAGTCCTCTTAAAACACCATATGTAAGAATTATAAATGCGACAACATCAATTACATTCATCAATCTAAAGTACATTTTTTCAAGATTCTCTCAAAAATTAAATATTTAGGATAATTACAAAATGGATTTAAAAAAGATATTTTAATTTTACTTTATGGTTGATGATGTAAAAAAATACTTTGATCAAGTAAAAGCTTTTAAAAGTTATGATCTTGAAAAAATTGAGGCCTTTAGAATAAATTTTTTAGGAAAAAAAGGAATTTTAAATGGTCTTTTTTCTGATTTTAGGAAAGTACCTTCTAATGAAAAAAAATCATTTGGTATTGAGCTAAACAAATTAAAAACTGCTGTCACAGAAAAAGTGAGACTCCTAAAAGAAGTCTCCAAAAAAAAATTAGGATCTAGCAAAATAAGCGATCCAACACGTTCAGCATTTAAAATAAATACAGGAAGTAGACACCCTCTTTCGATTGTAAAAAATAGAATTATTGATATTTTCACTCAAATTGGGTTTAGTGTATCAGATGGACCTGAAATTGAAGACGATTGGCACAATTTTACAGCACTTAATCTACCTCACCATCATCCGGCAAGAGATATGCAGGACACCTTTTTTATAGAAACAAATCCGGATATACTTTTAAGAACTCATACTTCATCTGTACAAGTAAGGTATATGGAAAACAATAAGCCACCAATTAGAACAATTTCACCTGGTCGTGTTTTTAGGAATGAAGCAATTTCATCGAGATCTCACTGTATATTTCACCAAATTGAAGGTTTATATGTTGCCGAGGATGTTTCTTTTGCTGATTTGAAACAAACATTAAACTATTTCATCAAGTCGCTATTTGGGAATAAAAAAATGAGACTGAGGCCATCATTTTTTCCATTTACAGAGCCAAGTGCGGAGGTTGATATTTATTGGGGTCTTGAAACAGAGAAAGATCATCGAATAACAAAAGGTACAGGATGGTTAGAGATAATGGGCTGTGGAATGGTAGATCCCAACGTGCTCGAAAATTGCGGTATTAATCCAGAAAACTATTCTGGCTTTGCTTTTGGTATGGGGATTGAACGAATAGCGATGCTTTTATATCAGATAAGCGATATACGTTTATTTTTTGAGAATGACATTCGCTTTCTTGAACAGTTCAAAACAACTATTTGATTTTATTTATATAGTTTTTAAAACACAATTCTATATTAATTGGATGGTAAAATGCTGTTGCGTGAAGTAATTACAAATAAAATCAAACCCAAGCCATAACATATAGCAATTCTTAAATACTTTTTAGATGATTTAAAATGTTTTTTTTTAAGTTTCCATCCAAGATTTACAAAACATACTGCAAATAGATTAATAAGTGGATTTATAATTAGGTTACTTCTTAATTCATTGTTCATCATTATATTTTTAAGACCGTTTTCAAACCATTGATCAAATGATGACGAAACAAAGTATAATGTTAAACTTATTAAAAGATGAAAGTATGAGAAAATAATACCAAAAAGACAAATTCTTAGATCTAGTGTAGAAAATTTTTTTCCTGAAATCCTACCAAAAATAGAATTTAACACATTTGTAAAAAGTATTAAGTGCAACAAGACGGTCCAGTTATAATGAAGATTTTCAATTAAAGCAGACATATGAAATAACCTAAAATTAATCTTTTTTGAGATACTGAATTTAATAATCAATAAAAAAGGTAAATTATCATTCCTTTTCAAAATCAACTTAAAATTTTATATTGTTATTAAATACTTGCTTCTCTATGAAAAAACTAATTCTTCTTCTGGCTTTTATTTTCTTAGGATGTTCTAAAAAATCAAAAAATAAATTCGAAAAACAATCCTTCGGTATAGTTATCCATGGTGGAGCAGGTACTATTTTAAAGAAAAATATGACAAAAGAAAAAGAAAACGACTATCGAAGCGCCCTAAGCAGTGCGATTAAAATTGGATATGATGTATTAAAGAATGGCGGCTCTAGTAAAGAGGCTGTAGAAAAAACAATTAATTTTATGGAGGATTCACCTTTGTTTAATGCAGGTAAAGGAGGTGTGCTAACATCCGAGGGTACCATTGAATTAGATGCTTCATTTATGGATGGTAAAACACTTAATGCAGGTGCAGTTTCAGGGGTTAAAAGAGTAAAAAATCCTATTTCTGCTGCTATTAAAGTTATGGAGGAATCTCCTCATGTAATGTTATCTGGTCAAGGGGCTGACCTATTTTCCCAAATCCAAGGTTTAGAAATTGTAGATCAGGATTATTTTTTTACCGAAAGAAGAATTAATGGTTTAAAAAGAGTACAAAAGGCTGAAAAATTAAAAGGGGTTTATAAAAATCAAAACGAAAGGAGTTATTTAGAAAATCAACGATACGGGACAGTTGGTTGTGTTGCTTTAGATAGGTTTGGGAATCTTGCAGCAGGAACTTCAACCGGTGGAATGACAAATAAAAAATGGAATCGTATAGGAGATGCTCCAATAATAGGAGCAGGAACTTATGCTAATAACTTGACATGCGCTATTTCTGCTACAGGATGGGGTGAGTATTTTATACGTGCTGTAGTCGCTCATGATATTTCTGCGATTATGGAATATAAGGGTTTATCTATTCAAGAAGCCGCATACGAGGTAATTCACAATAAAGTCGGGGTATTAGGGGGCAATGGCGGTATTATTGGAATTGACAATAATGGGAATATTGCTATGGAGATGAATACTTCAGGAATGTATAGAGCTCATATGAACCAGGAAGGTCAATTTGATGTCAAAATATATAAAGACGAATAATTTTGAAGTAATTCCGTTTCAAATCAATTATAAAGCCAAATGTGGTTATCAACAAAATTCTTTACAGGAAGTAATAAACCTAATCTTTAATGGATGATGAACTTCAGGTAGATAAAGCAAGAAAAATTATTCATATAGATATGGATGCATTTTATGCATCTGTAGAACAGCTTGATCGTCCTGAGCTTCGTGGTTTAGCCATTGCAGTAGGCGGAGAAAATTCTAGGGGTGTAGTTTCAGCTGCGAGTTATGAAGCACGAAACTTTGGTGTAAAAAGTGCAATGAGTGGTATAATAGCTAAAAAGCTTTGTCCAAATTTAATCTTTGTAAAACCACGTTTTGAGAGATATAAAGAAATATCTAATAAAATTCAATCTATTTTTAGAGAATACACCTCACTAGTTGAACCACTTTCACTGGATGAAGCTTTTTTGGACGTTTCTAACTATCCGTCTGCTACAATTCTTGCCAAAGAAATTAGGGCGAAAATTAAAAAAGAAACTGGTCTTAATGCATCTGCTGGAATTTCAATCAATAAATTTTTGGCAAAAATAGCTAGTGATTGGAACAAACCAAATGGTCAAAAGACTCTACCTCCAGAAGAAATCAACTCTTTTTTAGATAATCTAGATATTAAAAAATTTCATGGGATAGGGAAAAAAACTAAAGAAAAAATGTATCAATTAGGCATATTTTCAGGAAAAGATTTAAAGCTATATTCAAAAGATTTTCTGATTTCTCATTTTGGCAAGGTGGGGAAATATTATTACGAAATAGTAAGAGGGGTTCATAATAGCCCAATTAGGGCTTTTAGAATCCCAAAATCTATTGGATCTGAAAGTACATTTGAAAAAAATTTAAGTAGTGAAATTTATTTAGAAGAAAAATTAAAAAATATATCAACTTTAATAGAGAAGAGACTATCAGAACATAAAATAGCAGGGAAAACAGTTACTTTAAAAATTAAATATAGTGACTTTAATCAGCAAACAAGAAGTAAAACAGGAAACCTATATTTATCTTCTAAAGAACTGATTTTTGAACAAGCAAAAAAACTACTTTACAAAGATAAGCTATCTGAATCAGTTCGATTGGTTGGGATTACAATTTCAAACTTTAATATCGCAGAAAATAATAGAAAAAATGAAAAAGTCTTGGAAGTATCTCAGCTGAGCTTACCATTTTAAATAGTAGATACCCTAAGTGTGTTAACCATACCTCGAGATTCTATAGGCATTGCTGTTAGGTTTACAACAAAATCTTCTTTTTCTACATATCCTTTTTCTAATGCAAGCCTATTAATTTCTTCTACTGTTTTATCTGTACTATTTAGGTTATTGTAGTAAAATGTTTTTACCCCCCAAAGTAAGTTAAGTTGATTTAGAATTCTTCTATTTGATGTGAATACCAAGACAAGTGATTTTGGTCTCCAAGCTGATATCTGAAATGCAGTGTAACCGCTATTGGTAAGAGTACAAATTGCTTTTGCAGTTATATCATTTGCTAATTTAGCTGCATGATAACATATTGATTTAGTAATAAATCTTTTTGTTCGAATCTTAGGAGGGCTTTGGGGAACTTCAATGAGGGGTGAATTTTCGACAGAAATTAAAATATCAGCCATATTATTTATTACATCAACAGGATATTTACCTACAGAAGTTTCAGCCGATAGCATCACTGCATCAGCCCCATCAATAACAGAATTAGCTACATCATTTACTTCTGCACGTGTTGGAGTAAGACTATCAATCATAGTTTCCATCATCTGAGTAGCAATTATAATTGGAATCCGAGCTTTTTTTGCCAAATGAACTAGTTGCTTTTGAAGGAGCGGAACCTCTTGCGCTGGAACTTCTACACCCAAATCTCCGCGAGCTACCATAATACCATCTGAGTAAGCTATAATTTTATCAATATTTTCTAAGGCTTCTGGCTTTTCAATTTTTGATATTATAGGGATTTTTTGATCAATGTGTCTTTTCATCAGTTCTTGAAGATCAATAATATCTTGGCTTTGCCTAACGAATGATAGAGCTATCCAATCAATATCTTGGTTAAATATAAATTCAGCATCTTTAATATCTTTTTTTGTTAGAGCAGGGAGTGATATTTTTGTATTTGGAAGATTAACCCCCTTATTTGATTTTAAACGTCCTCCTTGTATAACTTTCGCCTTTACCTCATTAACTTTATTTGATGACAGAACTTTAAAAATAAGTTTTCCATCATCAAGTAAAATTTTTTCACCCACAGAAACATCTTTAGGAAAGTTTTGATAATTCATATAGACTCTATTATTGTCACCTTCGAATGATGAATCAGTAGAAAAAATTATTTTATCTCCTTCTTTTATCTCAGTATTTTCTTTAATCTTTCCTATTCTTAATTTGGGACCTTGAAGATCACCTAAAATAGCTGTGTTAGTATTAAGGTCTTGATCAACTTTTCGAATTAATTGAATACTTTCCTTTATTTCATCATAATTTGCATGAGAAAAATTAATACGAAAAACATTTACACCAGCTAGAATCATTTTTTTAATAATTTCTTCTGAAGAAGTTGCAGGACCAAGTGTGGCAACTATTTTTGTTTTTTTAATAAAACTCATCAGCGAAGCATTAGATTTTTATTTAAAATTTTACTTTCGGTTATAACATAAGCCAGAGAGACCATAGGCAGTGCCAGAAGTTCTTTATATATTGTATAGTGTAAATTTTTGTCGTTTGTTTTTATAAAGAAATCTACTTCTCTATATTCTTTCAATAAATATAACTCATTTCTTTCTGGTACATCGAATAGTGAATTATTATTTCTTGAATTTGAAAAATTCTCTGAGACACATTTGTTAGAAATCAAATGGCAATATTTGTGATTTATTTTATCGGTAAATTCAAAAATATTAAAAACTCCTTTATCTAAATAATTCTTAATATCATTATCCGATCTTTTTAGCTTTACTAACTCATTTTTATTTATAAAATATGCGAGTTGAAACCCTTCACATGTAGTATGTAAAGCAATCCAATATTCTTTGTCATTTTCGTCATCAATCTCTATGTAGTGTATTTTTTTAGCCATATTTATTTTATAATCTTTCAGGCCTAATTTTTAGTATACTCACTGCAATCTTGGCTGCTTTTTCTTCAGCTCTTTTTTTTGATGTGTCCTTGGACTTTGTTAAAAGTTGCTTATCTAGAAAAATTTCTGCCAAGTAATTACTTTTTAAACCGATTTTACCAGATTCTTGAGTTATAAATTCAATTTCTTTTTTTTCTTTTTGTCCCCATTCGATTAGATACGCCTTGTGACTTAAAACTATTTTATCTAAGTTCTCAATGTCAACATATGGTAGAATTATCTCATTTACTATATATTTCTTTGTTTTGATATACCCTTTATCGACAAAAATTGCACCAATTAGAGATTCAAGAAGATTACCATGTATATCTTCTCCAAAATTTTTATGAGGATTAGAAATTTTTGCAAATTTAAAAAGATCCATTTGTTTTCCGATTTCATTGAGCTTTGATCTGCTTACTATTTTCGCTCTTAATTTAGTTAATTCACCTTCTTTAGCATTAGGGTAATATTCAAATAAATACTCTGCAACAATACTTGCCAACAAGGCGTCTCCCAAAAACTCAAGGCGTTCAAAATTTATAGTTTGGCCATTTGAATTTTTTAAATTTACAGAACTATGAGTAAAAGCCTCTTGATATATTTGTTTTTTAGAAAACCTTATATTTAGTTTTCGTTGAATTTTTTGGGTAGATTTTTTTGATGATGAAAATCTTGGGACCCCTAGAAATTTTAATAGTTTCACACAATAATATTAACTAATCTTTTTGAATAAAACACAAGCATTGTGCCCACCAAATCCAAATGTGTTTGAAAGGGCTACATTAACCTCTCTTTTTTGAGCTTTACCAAAAGTAAAATTGATTTTTTGATCTATTTTTTCGTCTGGTGTTTTATGGTTAATTGTAGGGGGTACTATACTGTTTTCTATAGCCATAATTGAAGCTATTGCTTCAATTGCTCCTGCAGCTCCAAGAAGATGTCCTGTCATTGATTTTGTAGAATTTATATTCATTTTATAAGCATGGCCTTTAAATAAACTTACGATTGCATTCGATTCTGCAATATCTCCCAATGGGGTTGATGTACCGTGCATATTAATAATATCAACTTCGTCTAAACGAATATTAGCATCTTTGAGACAATTTTCCATTACTTTAGTAGCACCTAGACCGTCAGGGTGAGGTGCTGTCATATGATAGGCATCAGCAGAAAGACCTCCTCCCAAAAATTCAGCATAAACTTTCGCTCCGCGGGCAATTGCGTGTTCATAAGATTCCAAAATCAATGCACCCGAACCTTCACCTAAGACAAAACCATCTCTATTTTTATCAAAAGGGCGAGAGGCACTTTTTGGGTCATCGTTTCTCTTTGAAAGGGCATGCATAGCATTGAATCCTCCGATACCTGCTTTTGTCACAGCAGCTTCAGAGCCTCCAGTCACAATTATATCTGCATATCCTAATCGAATATAATTTAAGCTATCGATCATTGCATTCGAAGCTGAAGCACAAGCAGACACAGTTGCGAAATTTGGTCCCCTAAAGCCATATTTGATAGAGATCAAACCAGGTGCAATATCAGCTATCATTTTAGGAATAAAGAATGGATTGAATCTTGGATTTTCATTTCCCGAAGCAAAATTTAATACTTCATTTTGAAACGTTTCCAAGCCTCCAATTCCTGCGCCCCAAATTACACCAACACGTTCCTTATCAATTTTTTCTAATAAAAGACCAGAATTTTTTATTGCTTCTTCAACTGTTACTAAAGCGTATTGTGCGAAACGGTCATACTTTCTTGATTCCTTACGATCGAAAAAATCTAAAGGGTCAAAATTCTTGAGTTCACAAGCAAATTGTGTTTTAAATAATTTAGGATCAAAATAAGTTATTTTGTCAGCACCACTGGTACCAGCTATTAAACCCTCCCAGTATTCAGAGAGGGTGTTTCCAATTGGTGTAAGTGCTCCCAATCCGGTAACTACTACGCGTCTTGGTTTCATTATACTTTTTTAATCGGATTGTTCAATAAATTTGATAGCTTGACCAACGGTTGCAATATTTTCCGCTTGGTCATCGGGAATTTGGATGTCAAATTCTTTTTCGAATTCCATAATTAATTCTACGGTATCCAATGAGTCTGCACCTAAGTCATTGGTAAAGCTTGCTCCATCAACAACTTCGTTTTCGTCCACACCTAGTTTATCAACTATAATGGCTTTTACTCTTGAGGAAATGTCTGACATAATTAATCTTTGTTTAAATTAAGTGTCAACAAAAATATAAAACTTTAAAAGAATTCTATGGATTGTGATTGAATATTAGCCTTAATTTTATTTAAAGTTATATAATATGTTCTTAAAAATAATTCAATCCTCATCCTTTTTTATGATTTAAATGCCAAAAAAAGTTGTCATATTAGCATCGGGGAATGGAACAAATACTGCAAATATTTGCCGTTTTTTTCATAGGGATAATAAAGTTGCCATAATATCGGTTTTCACCAATAATCCCTTAGCTAGAGTTATAGAACGAGTTAAAGAATATGGAATTAAAGCGGAGGTTTTTGATAAAATTTCTTTTTACAAAGGGGATCTACTTAAAACGATATGTTCTCTAAATCCAGATTTAATTATTTTGGCTGGTTTTTTATTAAAATTGGGACCAGACTGGATTCGTGCTTTTCCAGATAAGATACTTAATATTCATCCAGCCCTTTTACCAAAATATGGTGGTAAGGGAATGTTTGGGAATTATGTTCATCAAGCAGTCAAGGATAATAAAGAAAAAGAAACTGGGATTACTATTCATTATGTAAATGAAGACTTTGATGAGGGTAAAATTTTATTTCAGAAGAAAGTCAAAATAGATCCTGATGATACAATTGAGGAAATTGCTTTCAAAATTCATCGATTGGAGTATGTTTATTTTCCAAAAGTCATTAAAAAATTTTTAACAAATCAAGTTAATGAGGGCTAAATCTGTTCACTTATATACCGATGGATCTTCCCAGGGCAACCCTGGTCCTGGAGGTTATGGTATAATATTAGAATGGGTTGGCACATCATATAAGAAGGAGTTTTCGGAAGGTTACTTTCTTACAACTAACAATAGGATGGAATTATTAGCAGTTATTGTTGGATTAGAGATGCTAAAGGAATCAGGCATTGAAGTAACTGTTTACAGCGATTCAAAATACGTTGTTGACGCTGTGGAAAAAAAATGGCTATTTAATTGGGAGAAAATTAATTTTAAAGGTAAAAAGAATAGCGATCTTTGGCTACGGTTTATAAAAGTTTACAAAAAACATAAAGTTTCTTTTCAATGGATTAAGGGACATAACAATCATCCACAAAATGAGAGATGTGATTCCATGGCAGGTATGGCTGCAAAAAAGAAAAATTTAGTTAGAGATATTGTTTTTGAAACTAATAACAAAAAGATGTTTTGAACTTTGATGCAGATAAATCTTTCAAAAAGATTAAGATGGCAATAGACTTTATTAATTTTACAAAATGAATAATAAACTTTTGGTTTTAGGCACTATCGCCTACGACTCAATAGAATCACCTTCAGGGAGTGTAAAAAAAATTTTAGGAGGGTGTGCCACCTATATTGGTTTATCTGCATCAAAGTTCAAAACATCTTGTTGTTTAGTTTCAATAGTAGGAGAAGATTTTGAAAACTCTTATTTTAAATTGTTAGAATTGAATGGATTAGATATATCAGGAGTCGATTTTGTACCGGATGATAAAACATTTTTTTGGAGCGGTAGATATCTAGATAATTTTAATGATAGAATAACCATAGACACTCAATTGAATGTTTTAACTAAATTTAAACCTGTTGTTCCAAATAAGTTCCTAGATGCAAGTATTGTGTTGTTGGGAAATCTAGATCCTAATCTGCAATTAGATGTTTTAAATCAAATGAAAAATCCAAAATTTATAATTATGGATACTATGAATTTTTGGATAGAGGGGTATAGAACAAAATTAGATGAAATAATAAGTAAAGTTGATTTAATTTCTGTAAATGAAGAGGAGGCAAGACAGTTGACGGATTCAATGTCACTAATTGAATCAGCCTGTAAACTCCAAGCGATGGGACCAAAAAACGTTATCATAAAAAAAGGAGAGCATGGTGCAATCCTTTTTAGTGACAAAAAAATTTTTCAAGTGCCTGCATTTCCATTGAAAAAAATTTTTGATCCCACAGGTGCTGGCGATAGTTTTATAGGAGGTTTTGCTGGGAGTTTATCTGAAAAAAAACAACTTTCTTTTCAAGCAATGAAAACAGCTGCTGTGGCTGGTTCAGCTATTGCTTCGTATACTGTACAACAATTTGGCACTAAAGAATTAGAAAACTTGACATTTCGAAAATTAAATAAAAGAATAAAGGAATTTAAATCGTTAACTGATTTTGAAATTTAAATAACCCAATATCAATTTATTCAAATGAGCGATATCATTAAACATGAGTGCGGCATTGCCCTTTTACAATTAAAAAAACCATTATTATATTATAAACAAAAATATGGTAGTGCATTATATGGGATAAATAAAATGTATTTATTGATGGAAAAACAGCACAATCGGGGGCAAGATGGTGCTGGCTTTGCGAGTATTAAATTTGACATGTCCCCTGGGGAGCGTTATATAAGTAGAGTTAGATCTGCTAAACCACAACCAATTCAAAATATTTTTAAAACCATTAAGGAGCGTGTTAGAAAGCAAATTAAAATTTCACCAGACCTACTATCTGATGCAGAAAAATTAAAAAAAGAAGTTCCATATATAGGCGAGTTGATGCTTGGACATGTACGTTATGGAACCTTTGGGAAAAATAATATCGAAAGTGTTCATCCCTTTTTAAGGCAAAACAATTGGATGCACCGGAATCTAATTTTAGCGGGAAATTTTAATCTTACAAACGTAAATCAACTTTTTGATAATCTTGTTGAACTCGGGCAGCATCCTAAGGAGAGAGCTGACACTGTTACTGTAATGGAAAAAATTGGTCATTTCCTTGACGATGCTGTAGCCAAGATATACAAAAACTTGCGTAACGAAGGATATTCTAAATCAGAAGCTTCTCCATTAATAGCGGAACGCTTGAAACTTTCAAAGATTTTACGAAAAGCATCAAAAAATTGGGATGGAGGATATGCAATGGCAGGCCTATTAGGCCACGGAGATTCTTTCGTTCTTAGAGACCCAGTTGGAATTCGACCAGTTTATTATTATTCAGATAATGAGATTGTTGTAGTAGCATCTGAACGGCCTGCAATACAAACAGTATTCGACGTACCTTTTTCTAAGGTAGAGGAATTGAGCCCAGGTTATGCAATAATTACTAAAAAAAATGGCAACACATATATTAAAGAAATTTTAGAGCCTAAAGAGAAAAAAGCATGCTCATTCGAAAGAATATATTTTTCTCGAGGAGGAGATTCTGAAATTTATCAGGAAAGAAAAAAATTAGGTAAAGCTTTATTTCCTCAAGTATATAAATCTATAAAAGGAGATTTAGAAAACACAGTTTTTTCTTTTATACCGAATACAGCTGAGACCTCCTTTTATGGTATGATTGGTGCAGTTCAAGATCACCTAAGAGATTTTTTTAAGAAAGAGTTGAATAAAGAAAAAAAACTCAACATCGATAAGCTAACTAGGATGTTAAACTTAAAACCAAGAATTGAAAAAATTGCCATAAAAGATGCAAAACTAAGAACATTTATCACTGAAGATAGTGACCGAGATGATCTAGTAGCCCATGTTTATGACATAACTTACGGTGTTGTTAAAACTAGTGATAATCTGGTAATTATCGATGACAGTATTGTTAGGGGTACTACTTTACAGAAAAGCATATTAAGAATGTTAGATCGTTTGGAGCCTAAAAAAATTATTATTGTTTCAAGTGCTCCACAAATAAGGTATCCGGATTGTTACGGAATTGATATGGCCAAATTAGAAGAATTTATAGCATTTCGCGCCGCTTTGGAACTTCATGCGGATCGTGGAACTAAAGAAGCAATAGTGAAAGATGTGTATCAAAATTGTTTAAATGCTATAGAAAAGGCAATAGAATCTCCAGTAAATTATGTGAAAGAGATATATAAACCCTTTTCTGATGAGGAAATTTCATATAAGATTTCAGAAATTTTAAAAACAAATGACATAAATGCGGAGATAGAGGTTATTTTCCAAACGATTGATGGATTGAATAAAGCTTGTCCCAAAAACCAGGGAGATTGGTATTTTTCAGGGAATTATCCAACACCAGGTGGTTGTAGGGTTGTGAACAATGCTTTTGTGAATTTCGTAGAGAAAAAAAACAAAAGAGCTTATTAGTTTTTTCTCTTACAGAACTTATCAACCGATAAAGCAACTTGTTTATGAAATAGAATTATGTTACATCGTTATATAAGCTCGTAACTTTTTCCCAATTAATTACATTAAAAAATGCATTAATGTAATCTGGTCTTCTGTTTTGATAGTTTAGATAATATGCATGTTCCCAAACATCAATTCCTAAAATAGGAGTTCCCGAGCAGCTAATTCCAGGCATCAAAGGATTGTCCTGATTAGCAGTTGAACATACCTCAACAGAACCATCTTTATTAGCACAAAGCCAAGCCCAACCTGAACCAAATTGTGTAGCAGCTGCCTTGGAAAATTTAGTTTTAAAATTCTCAAAAGAGCCAAATTTATTATCTATTGCGTCAATTAAGATACCCACAGGCAGGCCCCCTCCGTTAGGAGACATTATTTCCCAAAACAAAGAATGATTATAGAAGCCTCCGCCATTGTTTCTTAGAGCTTTATTGTTTAGATCTAGCCCATTTAATATTTCTTCAATCGAAAGATCTGCAAGTGGAGTGTCAGCAATAGCATTGTTTAGATTAGTGGTGTAACCATTATGATGTTTAGAATGATGGATTTCCATGGTCCTAGCATCAATGTGCGGTTCTAATTCGTTGTAGTCATATGATAAGGAGGGTAATTCGAAAGCCATGTTTTATTTTTTAAGATTAGACAAAATTAAAATTTCTTTTTGCAATAAAAGACAAAGATTGTAAAAGCATTAAATTTAAATTAGAATTTTAACATTTTGGGTAAAAATCATTTTAAAATTATAAACGCATCGGCAGGTTCTGGGAAAACGTATAATCTGGTACATGAATATTTAAAAATTTTATTAGAAGATCCCTCAGATAATACTTTCAAACATACTTTAGCATTAACATTTACTAATAAATCAGTTAATTCAATGAAAAGTAGAATACTCGAGACATTATTTTTACTTTCCATTGAATCAAATGATTCAAAATCCTACTCTGACGATTTTTGTAAATTTTTTAATATTTCGAAAAAAGAATTGGCTCTTAGGTCAATGCTCATTTTAAAAAAAATTTTTTTAGAATATGGAGCTTTCAGTGTTATTACACTTGACAAATTTACCCATAGATTGGTCCGAACATTTTATCGTGAATTTAATTTACCATTTGGTTTTGAAGTATCGTTAGATTCAGAAAGTTTAATCGAGGAGACAATAGACTCAATTTTAGATGAGATAGGAATAGATAGATTAATATCAAAATATCTTTTGGATTTTAGTTTGCAAAAAATAAATAATGATAAAAATTGGGATGTAGAGATAGATTTAAAAGAATTCGTTCATTTACTTTTTAATGAGAATGATAGAATCCCGTTAAATTATATAAGAAAAAGAAATATTAAAATATTAGAAGCGGATAAAATTTTATTAAGTAAGCTTTTAAAAAATGAGAAATTAAAAGTTTTAAAAAATGCAAGGAAGGCATTAAATTTTCTAGAGAGTTTAGATTTAAAAGCTAATGATTTCACTCAAAAAAGAGTTCACAAGTATTTTGAAAATATTAGTAAGGGATCATTCACTACAAAATATTTTGAACAATTAGAATTTTCTTTATCAGGTGAAAAACCTTTATATAATCTTTCTTTATCTGAAGAGAAAAAAGTTTTGATTGATAAGAATAAAGATAAGATTGAGCATTATTTTTTTAGTGTTAAAAAAAGTATAAGCCAAATATTATTAATTCAACGAACCCTAGCATCTTGGACCCCAAGATTACTTTTGCAATTGATGGAAGACCGATCAGAAAGGATTCAGAATGACAAAAAAATTAGGATTAACTCAGACTTTAATAAAAAAATTAACCTTTTAGTCAAAGATGAACCTACGCCATTTATCTATGAACGGTTAGGTGTGAGGTACCAACATTATTTTTTAGATGAATTTCAAGATACATCTACTTTACAGTGGAATAATTTAATTCCCTTAATTTCTAATTCAGTTGAGGGCGAAAGTTTATCTGGGAAAAAAGGATCTCTTTTTTTAGTGGGTGATCCAAAACAGTCTATCTACAGGTGGAGAGGAGGAGATATGAACCAATTTATTGACTTGGTTAATAATATTAAAAACCCTTTTCAAATTTCTGTTAGCCAAGAAACATTAAAAACAAATTACAGGTCATTTAAAGAAATTGTAGATTTTAATAAAGGTCTTTTCCAAATTATATCAAATAGTTTTGAAAATAAGTATTACAGGAGGCTTTATGGTGAGTCAAGTTGGCAAAAACATATTTATGAAGGTGGATATGTAAATGTTCAAGCTATTAGTAAAGAAGGTATAAAAGGAACAACAACTCCTCAATATATTTCTAAAACAGTTGAGATTATAAAAAAACTTGTCAAAGATGGATATGATCAAACTGATATAGCAATTTTGGTTCGAAAAAAAGAACAAGCTACAGAAATTGGTAATGAACTAATAAAAAAGGGATTTAATATATCTTCATCAGAATCCATGTTAGTGAATCATTCTATTAAAGTACAATTAATAATTGCCATTCTGTATTTATCTTCAAATCCAAATTCATCTCGACAACATAAAACTATATTTGACATTTTATATGAATTAAGCGATAGTAAGATTGAAGATTATCATCAATTTGCAGTAAACAATTTAAATGTCAAAACATCTATTTTTTTCAGTCAACTTGAAAGTAATTTTGGATTAAAATTAGATCTAGAAAAAATTAAATCTAAAACAATTTTAGATGCTGTAGATTACATTTTAATTAGTTTATCAAATTTTGATACATATGATATATACTTATCATCATTTTTGGAAGACGTATTAGAGTTTTCAAAATCATTTGCAGCTTCAATAGACTCCTATCTAAGTCACTGGGAATTACAATCTGCTAGGTTAAGAATAGCAACATCAGAGACCAATGAATCTATTAAACTTATGACTATACACAAAGCAAAGGGCCTTGAGTTTTCAGTTGTTATTCTTCCATTTATGGATTCTCCAATATATCCCAATATTATTGAAAAAATATGGTATCCCTTCAAAGATAAAAACTTAAAAAATATTGGATGGGGATGGTTTAATTTCTCAAATGAAATTCAACATTATGGCAGAGAAGGCAATGAGCTACATAAGTCATATCGCCTTAGTCAAAAATTAGATGCTCTTAATGTTCTTTACGTAGCATTAACCCGTGCCGTAGAGGCAATGTTTATAATTACAAAGGAAGTAGACGAAGGAGAAAACACATATGCTCATCTACTAAAAAAATATATTATAAGCCAGGGAGATAGTTTTAATTCAAAAACTCCATTTATTAGGGGAGAATTATTAATTAAAGCAAATAAAAATCGAGAATTAATTGAAAATTCTGAGATAAAGGATCATTATTCTTTACAACTAAATTTAGGTTGGAAGAAACACTTTGTATTAGATTCAATAAAAAAGAAAAATTTTAAAAGCCCCCAAGAAAAGGGTGCTTTAATACATGATTTGTTAGCTCAAATAATTACTTCAGATATGGTAGCTGATGTTCTTCAAAAGGCCATTGATCAAAAAATTCTTCCAATTAAAATTAAAGATTTTGTTGAAAAGAGTATAAGAAAAGTTGTTACACATGTGGAATTGAAGTCTCTATATAATGGTGAAGATAAAGTTTTGTGTGAGGAAGATCTACTTGTTCCAAATGGACCTACTCTAAGACCAGATCGAATAAATATCAAAAAATCCGGTGCAGTATGTGTAATTGATTACAAAACAGGAACTCCGAAAAAAACAGATCAATCACAAATCTTATCTTACTCAACAGTTTTAAATAATATGGGATATTTTGATATAGAAAATATTTTGGTTTATATCAATGATAAAGTACAAATTTTAAAAATTTAGAAATAAACTTGAACTCTTTAAGTTCACAGCTAATAATTTCAAATCTGATTATTTACATTTAAATATGCAAACATTTTTAGATTATGTTGCCGAAAAAATTGCTTCTTCAACTCATAAGTGGGATAATATCAAAATAATTGTACCAAATAATAGGGCTATAATTTTTTTGAAAGAATGTTTTAAAAAAGTTATTGAGCGTCCAATTATTTCCCCAAAAATTTTCACTATTGAGGACTTTATTAAAGATCTGTCGGGGATCAACCCTATATCAAAATCAGAAATACTTTTCAATTTTTATGAGATTTATAAGGAAAATACTCCTAATAAGGAATTAGAATCATTTAGTCATTTTTCTGGATGGGCCTCCAATTTAGTTGAAGAATTTAACGAGATAGATAGTCAGCTAATAGATAGTAAAGAACTTTTCAATTATATGACCGCTATTAAGAATTTAGAAAATTGGATACCTGAGAAAAAGAGAGAGCTAAGTAAAATTCATTATAATCTGCAAGGAAGAGTATTTATTTATTACAACAAACTTTATAAAAAACTTTTAAATAGTCAAAATGGTTATTATGGATTACGGATTAGAGAAGCCATAAAAAATTTACCATTTTACATTGAAGAGGAAATCCCATATCATTTTTTTATAGGATTTAACGCGTTAACAAAATCTGAAGCAATTTTGATTCAAGAGATGATTTCAGCACAAAAAGCAGAAATCTTATGGGATATTGACATTAAATTCTTTGAAGACTCTTATCATAGTGCTGGACATTTTATAAGGAAATATTATAAAGAATGGAAAGTTCTTAAAAAAAACACAAAACAAGAGTTTCAAAACTTTTTTTCACACCAAAAAAAAATTGAAATTATTAAAACGTTTAATAATAATACACAGGCTAAAACAGCTGTGAAAATTGCATGTAAATTATATAAAGAACTACCTCAAGAATCAACAGTAATAGTTCTTGGAGATGAAAACCTTCTTAATCCTTCACTTTCTGTATTGCCTGAAAAATTACCATGGAATGTTACAATGGGCTATCCATTAAAAAATACATTATTAACAGGATTTCTTAGATTATATTTTGAATTACATGAAAGTCATTGTCAAAAAGGATTCCCTCACAGAAAATTAAAAGAATTTTCAATTTTAATCTTTGTTAAAAGGATTTTAAAAAAAACAAATTCAGGTAGTAATCTACTATTTAAGAAAAACCTTAACTACATTCATGC
This sequence comes from uncultured Bacteroidota bacterium, assembly GCA_902613595.1. Taxonomy (GTDB): domain Bacteria; phylum Bacteroidota; class Bacteroidia; order Flavobacteriales; family Flavobacteriaceae; genus MS024-2A. The sequence goes on along the minus strand of CACMHY010000001.1, from coordinate 725,143 downwards.
ACACGACCTTTGTAAAAATGATAAAACAGGGGCACTATTTTACACTCCATTTAAAAATTCAAAACAATTTTTAAAGCAGATAGAACAGATTATTAAAATTACTAGAAACAATTTTGTTGCCGAAGAAGATGAGCCCTATCACATTCAGGTTTGTGATATTTTCCTTGGGTTTTTTGAAAAGCTAAATCAATATTGTCAAGATTACAATTTCATAAAATCAGTCTCAGATTTAAGGATAGTTTTTGAGACTATTTTATCTGAAGAAACATTAAATTTTGACGGAGATCCATTAAGTGGAATTCAAGTTATGGGATTACTAGAGACAAGGCTTTTGGATTTTGAAAATGTTGTAATTACAAATTTAAATGAGGGGATTTTACCCAAAGCAGAAAATTCATTTTCGTTTTTTCCATTTGATGTTAGGAAAAAATTCGAAATGAATACATTCCTAGAAAAGGACCATCTCTATGCATATCATTTTTTTAGGCTTTTACAAAGAGCAAAAAAAGTATTCCTCTTATATAATGCTTCTTCCGAAGATTTCATTTCTTCAGAACCAAGTAGATTTTTAATGCAATTAGAATATTTCAAAGAGCCAAACCATAAATTGATTCAAAAGACAATACAATTGCCTTTCCCCGAGCTAAGAACAAAAAATAAAATTGTTGAAAAGACAAAGAAAATTTTAGTTGATTTAAAAAAAATAGGAAAAGATGGATTTTCACCCTCATCATTATGTCAATATATAAGAGATCCATACTCATTTTATGAAAAGAGGATTCTTAAAATACCTGAGACTGAAGATTCTAGTAAATATTTAAGCGCAATAGATAAAGGTGTTATAGTACATCAGGTACTTGAAGATTTATATTCACCTTATCTTACAATGACTATGAAAACTGATTATTATGATGAAATGCTTAAAATTATTCCAGAAAAATTAGATATAAAATTTAATTTGTTGACTAACAATAGTGATATTAAAACAGGGAAAAATGCATTGATTTATAGCATATTAGAAAAAATTATATCAAAATTTGTACTTTCTGAAAGGAATCTTGTAAAAAAGGGGTTAAAACTTCAAATACTTGCTTTAGAGTACGACTTTAAAAAAACTATATATATTAATTCATCGGTTGAAAATCAAAATTTTAAAGGAACCGTTGATAGAGTTGATTTAGTAAATGGAGTGTTAAGATTTGTAGATTATAAGACAGGGAATTTAAACTCATCTGATATGACGTTAAGTAAATGGGAACATTTAACCACTAATGCAAAGAAAAATGCTCTCTTCCAAGTACTTTCATATACCTATTTTTTAAAAAATGACTTCAATTATGATAATGTTAAAGCAGGTGTCATACCACTTAGAACATTTAAAAATGATTTTATCCCTGCATCAATAAAAATAAATAGTAGAGAAAAGGATGCCTCGGAAATAAAACCAAGTACTTTAAATAACTTTGAGAAAGAACTTTTCAATTTAATACTTGAAATTTTTGATCCCTCGATCCCTATTGTAGAGAAGACGATTTAATTTTCTAAAATGACATTTAGAATCACTTTTACTCATTTTTATTAATTTTATACAATTAATATTTGTTGGTTTATAATTAGAGATGGCTAAGAAGGACGATTTTGATAAAATAGACACTAACAAAGACGGGTTTATTTCAAGAGAAGAATTTGATGCAGCAGACCAGTCAGCTGGTGTTGAAAGAGAAAAGCTTAATTGGTTTCTAAGACTAATCACTCTTGGAGATCGTTTTGATATAAAGGACTTTTGGGATAGAGTCAAAAAATCTATTGTAGAATTTGTTATTCTTGTTTTTGGTGTTACCGTTTCTTTTGGAATAGAGCAACAAGGAGGAGAGTCTGACAACCGCCATGATGGAATAGAAAATCTACAAAATTTGAGACAGGAAGTAGATGAAATCATTGCATATACTGACGAGTATATTGAACAAATTGATTGGGTTACAGACATGTATCAAAAACAATATGATAAGTGGGAAAAAGATAACGATAGCGTATTTATATACTGGCAGTTAGATGAAGATGAGCCAGATGGGAAATATTACTTTTCTCCGATGGGCATGTATAACAACAGAAACCCATTTGACCCTCCAAGAGTAAATTTTGATGCTATTAAACTAGACGGAACATTTCGTTTACTCCCAAGAAATGTAGGCTTAAAAATGACTGAAATTTATGATGGGACTGAGCTTAAGTATTTGATCGAAAATACTGGAGTAAAAGAGGAGCGTTATGTTAATCAATTTATTGATAGGGTTGCAAATAGATGGGTTTTTGATTTACCTTGGGTAAATTTAGATTACAATGAATTTTGGATAGAAAACAGAAAGTATATTCAAAACGATAAATTCATGAAATACAACTTATTCAAAAGATTAGATTTATGGCAGTGGTCAGTAAAAGATCAACTACAAGAATATCGAAACTCATTGACTGAAAGTACTAAAATGTTAGATTCTGTAATTGCTGTAAGGGATAGTGAGTTTGAATTTATTTGGTGGGTACTTAACCCTAAGGATTAGTCTTTGAAATTAAATCTGAAACTAATTTACCAGAGATTATTGCTGGTGGAACCCCAGGACCAGGAACAGTTAGTTGTCCTGTAAAGTACAAATTTTTCACTCTTTTACTTTTTAGTTTTGGACGCAAAAATGCTGTTTGAAAAAGTGTGTTAGCTAACCCATACGCGTTGCCTTTGTAGGAATTATATTCACTAACAAAGTCATTAATACAAAATGACTCGCAAAAAAGAATTTCTTTTTTTATTGGCTGATGAGTCAATTTTTCTAGCCTATTGATAACTAAATCAAGATAATGATCTCTAATTTTTTTGGTATCCTCTAATCCGGGAGCAATTGGAACTAGTATGAAGCAAGCTTCTTTTCCTTTTGGAGCCATCGAAGAGTCTGAAATTGATGGGAAGTTTGCATAAAAAAGTGGATTTTCTGGCCATGAAGGAGAGTCATAAATAGTACTAGCATGTTTGTCAAAGTCAACGTCAAAAAAAAGAGAATGATGGGATACATTTTCAACTTTTTTATTTAAGCCGATATAAAATAATAGTGAGGAGGGAGCAAAAACTTTTTTATCCCAGTATGCGTTGCTATACCTTCTATATTTTTTATCTAAAAGGCTTTCTGAATGGTGGTAGTCTGCACCTGATAATACAACATCCACTTCTAAAATATCCCCATTTATTTTTATACCAGCTATATTTCTAGAGTCATTAACTAGTATTTTTTCGACATTAGATTCTGTATGGAATTTTACACCAAGAGATTTAGCTAATGAAGACATTGCTTCAACTATACTATACATTCCTTTTTCTGGGTGCCATGTTCCTAATCCAAAATCTGCATAATTCATAAAATTGTAGAAAGAAGGAGTTTCAGAGGGTTTTGCACCGAGGAAAAGAACGGGGAACTGAAGTATTTGTCTAAGCTTAGGGCTTACAAAATCTTTACACACGTCTCTTTTTATATTACTTAAAAAGTATTTTATCTTTTTTATTGTTGTTGGTGTAATAAGTTCTAACGGGCTAATTCCTGGGCGATAGACAAGATCTTTAATTGCTATATTATAGTTTTCATTTGCAGTTTTGATAAATTTCTTAAGCTTTTCACTACTACCTTTTTCCTCTTTTTCAAAAACATCATAAATTTTTTCAAGAGAATCACCTATGCATATACTTTCGTTTTCTCCAAAAAAAACTTGGTAACCAGGATCTAATCTTTCAAGCTTATAAAAGTCAGCTGTTTTTTTTCCAAAATCATTAAAAAATGATTCAAAAACATCAGGCATCCAATACCAAGAAGGGCCCATATCAAAAGTAAAACCATCCTTTTTTAGTTGACGTGCCCTTCCTCCAAGAGTTTTATTTTTTTCATAAACGTTTACTTCAAAACCACTCCTCGCCAGATAGGAAGCAGCAGACATGGATGAAAATCCAGAGCCTATAATCGCAATTTTTTTACTCATAGCTTTACAAAGATATCATAAAAAAGGGGCACAAAAACTCTAACCTAATAAAGAGGTCTCTTACCTGCAGGCCCAGATAATACCTCTTGTGGTCATTTCCCATACCTCGGGAATTTCAAAATTTTCTATTGAGTGGCCAATAGAATTATAAAAAACTCGTCCTTTACCATAATATTTTTTCCAAACTACAGGGACAACAACTCCTTGAATCCACGGATCATGTTTGCCACTAAATTTTGTTGTTGCTAGTACTTCCAAAGCAGGGTCTACGTGCATATAGTACTGTTCAGAGGTCAGACTGAAATCGTTGATATCTTTGGTAATAGGATCTTTTTTTGTATTAATATTTACTGTATAATTTATATCATTTCCAGGGTGCTGAACAAACTGCCCTCCAACCATATATTGAAAATCTTCATCATTCCTAAATGAATCCCCTAGACCGCCATGACATCCAGCAAGCCCTGCTCCATTTTTGATAGTTTTTGTTAAATTTTTTATTTGACTCTCTGAAATCTCACTCATTGTTATATGCTGAATAATTAAATCTAATTTTTTCATAAGCTTGGTATTATCATATATGGAAGTAGTATCCGAAACGTAAACATTAGCTTTTTTTTCTTTCAACCAAGAGGATATTTTCTCAGCAAAAAGTTTAGGTTTGTGACCTTCCCATCCGCCATAAACTACAAGAATATTTTTATCTTTTAGATCCTTATCCATTATCTGAGCACTTGTGAAGCTTTTTGTAATAATAACTAAATAGATAAAATATTTAAATTTTGACATCTTTAATAATTATCTTTTTTTTCTAAAATGATGAATTTCTTCAACAAACGAAGCACTTATTATTCCTGTTGGGATTGCTACAATTCCAATTCCTATTAAGGAGATAAAGCCAGCAAATATTTTCCCCCAAGTGGTAATTGGAACTACATCTCCATAACCTACAGTTGCGAGTGATACGGTAGCCCACCACAATGAAGCTGTAATACTTGAAAATATTTCTGGTTGCGCTTCATTTTCTAAAAAATAAATAGCTGAAGCTGAAAAAAGAATACATAGTAATGATAAGAAAAATGTAAATTTTAATTCATTTTGGACTGCAGATATAGCTTTTATAAAAAGTTTTAAAGACTTGCTATCTCGACCTAGCTTAAATATCCTTGATAAACGGAATAGTCTTAAAATTCTAAAGAATCGGCCATCAATTAACACAAATTGTTTAATGTAAAATGGTAATATCGAAACGAAATCAACTAATCCAAAAAAACTAAATACATACGATCTGACTCCCTTCCATTTTGATTTATTATAACTAATATATATTCGATAGAAGTACTCTAATGTGAATATTATGATAGAGATGAGTTCAAAATAATTAAAGCTTTTTTCAAATCTATATTTAATAAATTCATGCGACTCTAGAATCATCGCGATAATATTTGCAATGATTAGGACGTAAATGAAAATATCAAATCGATTAAATTTTTTCATAAAATATATTTTAGATCAAAAAAACATTTTTTTCAATAATTTAATTTATTAAAGATATTTTTTATCTGTTTAATAATCTATTGATAATAAATCTATTGCTACAAAAAAGCCAGATTTAATATTTAACGTTTCAAAAAAAAATAAAAAAAATAAACAAAACCTTTTTTTGTATAACTTTTTTTATTTAATTTTAAACAAGTTTAAATTCAATTTGGTTTCAAAACGTCTCTGCTGATTACTTCCATTAGTCAAATTCTAAAATCCTAAACAGAGACGTTTTTTCTTTCTTTCTTTTCATAAATTTACAAAGGTAAAAAGTTGCTATACCCTCAAATTAATGAATTCGATTACTTCAGTCACAATTTTTTCGTTTGTCAAAAACAAGTTTTGGGCATTTTCACAGATGGGAGTAGCTCCAAAGAAAGTTAGTAATGTGAAAGGGTTGTCATTTTATAAATTTCTTGGAACTGGTGGGGGTCAAGGTTTTAGTCTTTACCCTGATTTTTCAACTTATGCATTTTTAGGTGTGTGGGATAATTATGAGTCATATAATAAATGTTTGACTCAACACCCTATATTCATTAATTACCAAAGAAAGGCAGATACTCAACGTGATTTAGTTTTAAAAAATATAAATAGTCATGGATCTTGGGATGGGATAAACCCTTTTAAATTAGATTCTGACAATTCGAAAAATAAAGCACACGAAAAAGTTGTTGTTATTACCCGTGCAACTTTGAGTTGGAATAGATTACCTTCTTTTTGGAATGCAGTTCCTAATGCTAGCAAGGCAATAAAAAATGCTAAAGGAGTCATCTACTACAAGGGTATAGGAGAGTGGCCTTTCATTCAGCAAGCTACAATTAGTATTTGGGATAACTTCAAATCAATAAATGAATTTGCTTACAAAGACAAAATTCATTCAGATATTGTGAAAGTTACAAGAAAAAAAAAGTGGTACAAAGAAGATCTTTTCTCAAGATTCAATCTTATATCAGACACAACTAAAAAATTGCGATTATGAAAAAAATTGCAATTATAGGATCGGGGGTTGCAGGATTAGCTTCTGGAGTGAGATTAGCATTGAAAGGTTATAAGGTACACATTTTTGAACAAAATAAATATCCAGGAGGAAAGTTGTCATCTTTTAAACTTAAAGGTTATCGTTTTGATGCAGGGCCCTCTTTGTTTACCATGCCACATTTTATTTCAGAACTCTTTGAGTTGGCTGGAGAAAATACTAGTGATCATTTTCATTTCAAGAAAAAAGATGTGTCCTGTAAATATTTTTGGCAAGACGGAAAGACATTTACAGCTTTTGGTAATCAAGAAAAGTTTTTAGATGAAGTTGAATTGAGATTCAACGAACCTAGAGAAAGAGTAATCAGATATCTAAAAAAGGCAAAAAAGAAATATGACCTCACAGGAACTTTATTTTTAGAAAAATCATTACACAAAATTGGAACGTTTTTTACGGCCTCTACAATAAAAGCAATCTTGCAACTTCACGTTTTTGAGATTCAAAAATCACTTCATCAAGTAAACTCAAGTGCATTTTCATCTCCTTACTTAATTCAACTTTTTGATAGATATGCCACATATAATGGATCAGATCCATACCAAACCCCTGGCATTATGAGCTTAATTCAACATTTTGAAAATTCATATGGGACATTTATTCCCACTAAAGGAATGGTTTCGATTACTGAAGCCTTAGTTGCTTTGGCAAAAAGATTAGGTGTAAAATTTCATTTTGGTTCTTTGGTAAATCAGATAGTCCTTAATAAAAAAAGTGTAAAAGGAATAATGGTAAGTGATGACTTTTTCGAATCTGATTATGTTATTTCTAATATGGATGTATTTTATACCTATAAAAAATTAATTCCTAAATCAAAACCACCTTTAAAAGTTCTAAATCAAGAACGTTCAAGTTCTGCAATAATTTTTTATTGGGGAATTAAACACTCATTTAAACAACTTGATTTACATAACATATTTTTTTCAAAAAATTATTCTAAAGAGTTTGAATCAATTTTTAAGAATAAAACTATAAGCACAGATCCAACTATTTATGTAAATATAACTTCTAAGGATGTTTATAATGATGCACCTGAAGGATGTGAGAATTGGTTTGTGATGGTTAATACTCCTTCAAATCATGGACAGGATTGGAATAAATTAGTTAAAAATTTAAGGGAAATAGTAATCAATAACCTATCTGAAAAATTGGGTATTTCTCTTGAAGATAAGATTGAATGTGAAGAAATTTTAACACCGCCAACTATTGAATCCAAAACACAGTCACACATGGGAGCTTTATATGGTTCTTCGAGCAATAAAAAAATTGCTGCATTTTTGAGGCATCCAAATTTCTCTAATAAAATCAAGAATCTTTATTTTTGTGGTGGCAGTGTTCATCCTGGAGGTGGAATTCCTTTATGTTTACTATCTGCAAAAATTGTTTCTGAGATTATTCCTGATAATACAAAGTGATACAGAAAGAAGTATTTAATAAACAAAACATATCAATTGCTACAATTTGGCTTTTCCATATCTCAGGACTAATAGGTATTATTTATAGTAATTCTTCATGGTTTGTAAAAGCCACTCCTTTAAATTTAGCTTTGAGCTTTTTATTAGTATTAATTAATACTGAGATCTCAAAAAAAACAGTTTTTCTTTTTATTCTATGTTTTACAGTTGGTATGATAGCAGAAATTATTGGAGTTAATAAAGGATTTATTTTTGGAGAATATAGCTATGGTAATGCCTTGGGAACAAAAGTTTTTGGTGTTCCCATTCTTATAGGAATTAACTGGTGTATTTTAGTGTTTATTACAGGGTTTATCGCTGATACATTTTTTCATAATTTTTGGCAAAAAATCCTATTGGGAATATTTTTGATGATCTCATTAGATTTAGTTATGGAACCTGTTGCTCCAGTTCTAGATTTCTGGACTTTCAAATCAGGCTTGGCTACATTTCAAAACTATTTGGGCTGGTCACTAGTCTCATTTCCACTGCATTTTTTTTATCAAAAGTTAAGTCCTAAAATAAGCGGTCCGTTTCCTTTTCATTTATTTATACTTCAGTTTCTGTTTTTTACAATACTTCTAATAAAAATTAATTCTTTTGATACTTAAATTTACTTCTATGCATTTTTACATTTTCAACATATTCTTATGTGTTATTTTATTTTTATCATGTAAAAACCATAGTACACAAAACTCTAATAATTCCAAAGAAATTTTCGAAAGTCATAACCAAAAAACATCTAATTCTAATATTGATTTTAAACTATCCGATTATCCAGAAGAAATTATAAAAAATTACGAAATAGAGAATTGGGATGAATTTAAGAACTTGCACGATTTATTAAATCAGCTTAGAATACTAGATTTTAGAAACGTAGATTTAGAGATTTTAAAACTAAATAAAATTTTGAAAAATCTACTCTCAAAAAAATTACCCGAGAAGTTTGAAAAGCCACAGATAAGGAGTCGCCTTAAAGTAGTTTTTATGCAATCACAAAAGTCTTATTACTTCACTAAGCATTTCAAGGAAGATTCATTAATATCTTCTCTAGAAGATCTGTATAAAAGTTATAATTCGATGATTTCAAGGATGAATAATTTAGAGGATGAATTCCAAGAGTTTGACTTTGGAAAAACTGAAGACTAGATATTAGAACTTATTTTATTTTCAATTTTATAATTTGAAGCAAGGGATTGGTTTTGCTCAATTGCAATCTCAATGCTTGAGGTATGTTGAAGAAACTTTTCATTTTGGAATTCGCTATCTTGTAATGAACGGTAGGTTTCTAATAAAAACCTGTCTGACACTAAACATTTGTTAAGAGCGTTAGATCTTAACTTATCAATTGAAGAGATTAATAGTTGGTCAAAATTAAAACGACTTGACACAAAATCATCATAATGCATTCCAAGGTTTTGTAGTTCACTTAGTATTTCTTGAAAAAATCGGTTTCTCAACATGGCTTGTTTGTTAAAGTATCTCTTTTTTTCCGATTTATCAGCATGGTCAGCAGCTTTCAAATAATCAAGCTTTGCATTTCTGTGATGCGTTAATAACCTTTCGAGTAAAATAATATACTTACTATTTTTGGACATTATTAATTTATAGTTTTCAATTTAAATAATAGATGCGTCTCTTTTCTAGAGAATTCTAAATTTATATTAACAAGTTGTCTACAGAATAATTAAATTCAGTCATTTTAGTGATTTTATCTCCATTTATTATTCTTACTATTTTTTCACTATTTTCAAATCTGGGCTCATTAAGGTTATATTTTTTGGAGACATGTTTATAGTATAACTTTCTAGTAGGATGATGAGGAGAAACAAGATTGAATATGCCTTTTATTTTTTTATTGGTTACTAATGATGAAATTCCTTTCACTGCATCATCTCTGTGAACAAAATTTATTCTTCCATTTGGATTTTTGATAATTTTATTTTGCAAATGATAAATTGGATTTCGGTCTTCACCTATAAGACCTCCTAAACGAACAATTACATAAGGAATACTCAATTCTTTAATTAACTTTTCACAATCATATAATTCTAATGCTGACAGGCTATCTGGTGAACATTTTTGATTTTCATCAAAAACTCCACCTTTTGAACCATAAACAGATGTACTACTTAGGAATATTAATTTTTTTAAAGAACTTGATTTTATTGAATTTATTAAAGTTTGAATTTTTTCAGTAAAATTAAAATCAGAAATTTTTTTTTGGGGTGGAACAGAAACTATTAACGTTTCAATATTTTTTATAAAAGGCAAAATACCCTCCGATTTATTTTTTTTTAAAACCACTAAATAACCTTCAATTCCAATTTTTTCAATTTTAGACAAACCTTCCAATGAGGTTTTAGAGCCACGAACATGGTATTCTAATTTTTTGAAATTTATTGCGAGTGAAATACCCAGCCAACCGCAACCTAAAATACCGATTGAACGCATAAAATAAACTTTTTATAATAAATCAATTAAAATATTGAGAAAATAATAGTCAAATAAAAAAATTTTGACAATTTCTCAAAAAAATTTATATTCAATTAATAAATATAATTAATTATGCCCGTAAAAAGTTTTCAAGGAGAGCGGGCTCAGATAAAAAGAGTCACGCCAAGTAAATTAATTGTTTCTGATATAATGACAAGACAATTAGTTTTATTCAGTCCTGAGCAAAGTATTCATGAAGTAATGAGAGCTTTCATAAAATACCGTATCTCAGGTGGACCTGTTGTCAGCAAAGAAGGACTATTAGTCGGTATAATTTCTGAAGCTGATTGTATGAAAGAGATTTCTGACAGCCGTTATTTTAATATGCCAATACTTGACAAATCAGTTGGTCATTTTATGACTCAGCAGGTTGACACAATTGAATCAAATACAAGTGTTTTTGATGCTGCAGCAAAATTCTCAAAATCTACCAGAAGAAGATATCCTGTTCTTGAGAAAGGATCCTTGGTCGGACAGGTTAGCAGAAAAGATATTGTTATAGCAGCATTAAATATGAAAAGCCAAACTTGGAATTCTAAGTGAAAATTTCTTTTGCAACTCTAAATGTATTTGCATGTGATTCAATTATTGTTTTTATTTCTCTTGAATAGCCACCACCCATACTGCATTGAACAGGAATATTATTTTCTTTACAAAAAGATAAAACAATCTCATCTCTTTTTTTACAACCAGCAATAGTCATACTCAAACGTCCTAATCTATCTGTTTTCAAAACGTCAACACCACATAGGTAAAAAATAAAATCAGGTTTTACTTTGTTATACAGCTTAGGAAGAAGAATTTTTATTTGTTTTAAGTAAAAACTATCAGTGCAATCATCTTTTAAGGGAAGATCAAAATCACTTTTTTCTTTACGAAATGGGTAGTTTTTCTCTCCATGAACAGAACAAGTAAATACATTTGGATTATTTTTAAATATTACAGCTGTTCCATTTCCTTGGTGAACATCTAAATCTAAGATTAATATTTTTTTCACCTGGCCTGAGTCTAATAAATATTGAGCAGCGATAGCTTGATCATTTAGTAGACAAAAGGCCTCTCCCTTATTTGGATAAGCATGGTGTGTTCCTCCTGCTATATTCATAGCAATACCTGTTTTTAATGCTTTATCAGCACCACTAATTGTTCCTCCAGCAATCAAAAACTCTCTAGTTATAAGATCATTACTTAAAGGAAAACCAATGCTTCGGATTTCATTTTTTGTTAATGATAATTTTAATAAACGATTAACATAATTTTTTTCGTGTACCCTCAGCACATGCTTTAATGAAGCTGGTTTGGGATTAAAAAAGTCCTCTATTTTACTAGTTCCTTCTAAAATTAATTGTTGTGGAAGTAACTCATACTTTTCCATAGGGAATCTATGCTTTTCGTTCAATGCGAGTCGGAATGAATTGTGGAAAGCAATTGGTATAATTGAACTCAAATTGTAATTAACTTTATCTTTTTTTATTATTGGCCAATTTTAAGCGTTGGTTCTCAATTTCAATATCCTCAACTTTCTTGAAAAGAAGCTTTGCTTCATTAATTTGATGACCAGATGGAATCAACTCATTTTTCATAAACGCATCACTCCAAGTTAATTTGAGTGATTTAATATTTAAAATTGAAATTAATTTTTCGTATGTGAATGGTAAAAATGGCTCACTAACTAGAGCCAGGCAAGCTGTTATTTGTAAGGCAGTATTGATAATTTCTGAAACACGTTTAGGGTCTTTATCAATTAATTTCCAGGGTTCATTTTCTGCTAAATATTTATTTCCAATTCTAGCAATTCGCATTAGGTTTTGACTTGCTTTGCGAAACTTATATTTTTCAATTGATGATCCAATTTTTTTTGTAATTATTCCTATTTGGCCTATTATTTTTTCATCTTCTGGCGATCTAGATTTAATTTCAGGAATAATTCCCTCATAGTATTTATTAGTTAAAACGACTACACGGTTTATAAAGTTTCCATAGATTGCGACTAACTCGTTATTATTTCTAGACTGAAATTCCTCCCAAGTAAAGTCATTGTCTTTTGTTTCAGGAGCATTTGATGTCAGTACATAGCGAAGTACATCTTGCTGATTTGGGAATTCTTCTAGATAATCGTGTAACCAAACTGCCCAATTTTTTGAAGTAGAAATTTTTTCGCCTTCTAAGTTTAAAAATTCATTTGCAGGAACATTCTTAGGCAAAATATAAGAGCCTGACGCATGAAGCATAATTGGGAAAATAATACAATGAAAAACAATATTATCCTTACCTATAAAATGTATCAATTCAGTCTCTTTATCCTTCCAGTATGGCTCCCAATCAATCCCATTATTATATGCCCACTCTTTGGTAGAAGATATATAACCAATTGGGGCGTCAAACCAAACATAAAGAACTTTTCCCTCTGCTCCATCAATAGGTACAGGTATACCCCAGTCCAAATCACGAGTTACTGCTCTGGGTTTTAAGCCATTATCAATCCAGGATTTAACTTGTCCGTAAACATTTTGTTTCCAGTCGGATTTATGACTTTTAATTATCCATTCACTTATAAAGCTTTCAAATTTGTCAAGTGGAAGGTACCAATGTTTTGTATTACGCATTTTTGGTTTAGATCCGCTCAAAGTTGATTGGGGATTAATGAGTTCAGTAGCACTTAGACTACTTCCACAACTTTCACATTGATCACCATATGCTTCACCGTTTTTACATATAGGGCATATACCGACAACATATCGATCAGCTAAAAATTGTTTTGCTTCTGAATCATAGAGTTGTTCAGATACGATTTCCTGAAAAACCTTTTTTTTGTTTAGATCTTTGAAAATTTCTTGAGAAGTTTGATAATGAATTTTTCTAGAGGTACGAGAATAATTATCAAAGCTTATTCCAAATGAATTAAATGAATCTCTTATTAATTTATCATAGTAATCAATTATCTCCTGAGGCGTTTTATTTTCCATCTTTGCCTTTAATGCAATTGCAACTCCATGTTCATCACTCCCACATATAAAAGCGACATTTTTACCTCTATTTCTTAAATAACGAGCATAAATATCAGCGGGAATATACACACCAGCAAGGTGACCAATATGTATAGGTCCGTTTGTATAGGGTAGTGCAGCAGTTATTGTATAGCGTTTAGACATTATTTTAGCTAATTTCTCTCAAAAGTAATTAAAAGAAAAAAGCTTTTCTCAAGTAACCGAAAAATCATTGTAAATAAAAAGTAACTATAAATTCAAAAGTCTTTAGATTCAAAGTTTGTTGTAATCAGTTTTGATAGCATTGATTTAAATGTATTTGTTTAACATGTAACGTTTTGTTAGAATAAAGTAATTTTGCTAAACAAATTTTAGATTTTGATCCAAATGAAAACCATTGCTGCTACCGTAACAGAATATATTAAAACAAAACCATACTTGGCTTCAGCACTTAACGAAGGTATAATCAATTTGACATCACTGGCTAGAAATATTCACAATGATATTGAAAGTTTGATGAGGAAAAAGGTAAATCAAGGAGCTATTGTTATGTCATTAAAAAGGGTTTCCGATGATGCGACGTTTTCAGTCACAAAAAAAATTATTAGAGTTTTAAAAAATGTTGGAGATATAACTGTTCGTTCCTATTTAGTAGATTATGGTTTTTTACTTTCAGAAACTCTATTGATCACACAAGCAAAGCTTCTTAAAGAAATAGAAAATAAAAAAAATATTTTTTACACTTCCTCAAGAGGTGTTTCTGAATCAAACATAGTTGTTAGCCAGAATATTATTTCATTAGTTGACGATCTTTTTAAAAATGAAGTATGCCATTCAAAAGTGGAAAATTTATCATCTATAACTATCAAGCTTCCAGTTGATAATGTAAAAATTCCAGGGATTTATTATTTTATTTTTCAAAGATTATCATGGGAGGGGGTAAATATAAGGGAGGTAATATCAACTTCAAATGAATTTACAATTTTAATGAATGAGGATGATGTAGATATTGCATTCAAAGTAATTAAAAATTTAAAAAAACTTTAATTCTCTTTAACAAGATTTTCGAGCAAAATAGTTATTACTTTTATATTTTTCACATTGTTTATTGAAAGGACGAGCCTAGTATCACCGGATATTTTTTTCTGTTTTATTTCAATATTACCAGATTCTTTTTTAATTTGATTTAACAAGTATCCAAAATTTTCACTGCTATAGAATTTACTTTTTTGATCTGCTATAAAATAGCAAAGGCACTTACCTTTTTTAAGTACAATTCTTTCAATACCAATTTTGGATGCTATTCTTTTTAATCGTACAGTTTCTAATAATTCTTTCGTTTCATTTGGAAGAGGACCAAATCGATCCTTAAGTTTATCTTTAAACTCTTCTAAGGTACTATCATTACTAATTTCACTCAATTCTTGGTAGAGTGCTAATCGCTCTCTAACTATATTTATATAATAGTCTGGTATGTAAATTTCTAGATCAGTATCAATCTGAATTTCATCAACATATTGGCCAATTTTATCATTTTCATCATTCGAATAAACAGTATTAAATTCATTTTCTTTTAATTCTTCAATTGCTTGTTGTAAGATTTTTTGATAAGTATCAAACCCCATCTCATTAATAAATCCACTTTGTTCACCTCCTAACAGATCTCCAGCCCCCCTTATTTCTAAATCTTTCATAGCAATTTGAATCCCAGAACCAAGGTTTGAAAATTGCTCTACAGTCTTTATTCTTTTTTGTGAATCGGAGCTCATAGTAGATAATGGAGGGGTTATGAAATAACAAAAAGCCTTTTTGTTACTCCTGCCGACTCTCCCTCTCATTTGATGCAAATCACTTAGTCCAAAATTATGTGCATTATTTATAAACATGGTATTAGCATTAGGTACATCTAATCCATTTTCAATTATGGTTGTAGCTATAAGGATATCGTAATTACCGTTCATAAAGTTTAATAATACTTGTTCTAATTTTCTACCTTCCATTCTACCATGACCAATTGCAATCCTTGCATCTGGAACAAGACGCTGCAACAAGCTCGAAACTTCCAATATGTTCTCAACTCGATTGTGAATAAAAAATACCTGTCCCTTTCTTTGAAGTTCATAAAAAATAGCATCTTTTATTAAATTCGTATTAAATCGAATAACCTCACTTTCAATAGGATATCGGTTTGGAGGAGGGGTATTAATAACTGACAAATCACGTGCCGACATTAGACTAAACTGGAGTGTTCTAGGAATTGGAGTAGCAGTTAGAGTTAGCACATCAATATTTTCTCTAATTGATCTTATTTTTTCTTTAACAGAAACTCCAAATTTCTGCTCCTCATCTACAATTAAAAGTCCTAAATCTTTATATAAAATATTCTTGTTTACCAATTGATGAGTACCAATTAAAATATCAATCTTCCCTAAGCTCAAATCACTCAAAATTTTTGTTTTATCCTTTATTGATCGAAAACGATTTAGATAGTCCACTTTAACTGGTAATTCCTCTAATCTTTTTGAAAATGTTTTGAAATGTTGAAAGGCTAAAATAGTTGTAGGAACCAATACTACAACCTGTTTACTGTTATCTACAGCTTTAAAAGCGGCTCTAATAGCAACTTCCGTTTTCCCAAACCCTACATCTCCACATATAAGACGATCCATTGGGAAATTCGATTCCATATCTTTTTTTATGGCTTTAGTTGCTTTTTCTTGATCAGGTGTATCCTCAAATAAAAAAGAGGATTCCAATTCCCATTGTAAATAGCTATCTGGGCTGTAAGCAAAACCAATTTTTTGCTTCCTTTTTGCGTATAGTTCAATAAGATCAAATGCAATTTCTTTTACCCTTTTCTTTGTCTTTTGTTTTAATACTTTCCATGCCTTAGATCCAAGCTTATAAATTTTGGGTACTTTACCGTCTTTACCTGCATATCGGCTTATTTTATGAAGAGAGTGAACACTTAAATAAAGAACATCTCTATCTGCATAAATCAGTTTGATAGACTCTTGTAACTTTCCCTCCACATCTAAATATTGCAACCCACCAAAAGTTCCAATCCCATGATCTATATGAGTCACATAATCACCAACATCCATCTGTGTTAACTCCTTAAGGCTCAATGCATCTTTTTTTCTGAGATCAGATTTAAGGCGATATTTGTGATAGCGCTCAAAAATTTGATGATCAGTGAAACAACACCATTTGGCCTCTAAATCCTCGAAGCCTTCATAAATGGAATTAACATTAATATTGTAATGAACTGTTTTTTTCATTTCTTCAAAAATGTCACGAAATCTTTTTGCCTGATTTTCATTATTGCAAAAAAGAGTATTAGTGTAACCACTTTTTTTATTTTCATTTAAGTGATTAACCAATAAATCAAATTTTTTGTTGAAAGATGGTTGTGGAGTTTGTTTAATAAAAATCTGATTATAGGCTTTTAACTTATCTGTTTTTTCTAGAACTATGATCGATTTTTTTTGACAACTTTTTATCCAATCAGTAGAATTAACAAATAAATTTTCGGGGGGATATTGTTTGTTTGTCTTAATCTTATCGTATACACTGTTTGCATTTTTAAACATTTGATCTAAATCAGATATAATCTTATCAAAATCCGAATAAATAAAGCAAGTATTTTCTCTGAAAAAAGAAGTAAAAATTTTACGTTCGTCGGTATTATGATGGTCTGAAATATTCGGTAGTAATTCAACTTCTTCAAAATTTGAAATGGATCTTTGAGAGACAACATCAAAACATGATAAACGTTCTATTGTTTCATCAAAAAACTCAATTCTATAAGGATGTTGGTAAGCAAAAGAAAAAACATCAATTATACCACCTCGAACAGCAAATTCTCCAGGACTACTTACAAAATCCACACGATCAAATCCCATTTCAAAAAGACGTTCATTAAGAATCCCAAATGAGAAATTGTTATTTTTTTTGAGTCTCAAAGAAATTTTTTTCAATTTTTTTTGTGAAATAATCTTCTCAAAAATGGCTTGGGTATAGGTTACAATTATTTTTGTTTTATTTGAATTGATAAGTTTTTTTAAGGTTTCGGATCTTATCAGTATGTTTGAATTGTCAGTCGTTTCAGGAGCATAGGGCTGTCTAAAACTAGAAGGGAAATAATTAACCTTAGAGGAACCAACTAGATATTCAAAATCATTTAAAAAGTAGGCAGCCTTTTCTGCACTATCATGAATAAATAAAATAGATTGATTTAAATTTTTGAAAGCTGCTGCTATTCTGAATGATAACCCTGATCCAACAAGTCCTTTTACATGAGTACAACGATTTGCTGAAAAAGCTAATTTCAGTTCCTCTTGTGATTTTAATTTATCAAACTTTTCTAGCAATGAATTGATTATTTTTTACCAAAGATAATTTCTTAGATTTTTTATCAAGACATTTCCATTACTTCTTTTCCTGTTGTAATATAAACTTTCACGCCTTTAGTTGGTGATAATATATGTAGTCCTGTAAATCCTCCAAAAGCCGGGAGTATTAACTGATTTTTCGACTTAAAAAAACACGGCATTTTCATTTGCTGCAAACCAGACCCTTTGAGTTTTACACCAGGGTGGATGTGTCCACAAAAAACAAAATAATCTTTCTTATGTATGGGGAGGTGGGTAAAATAAAAGTTGTCTTCAGTTAAATTTTCTAAAATTTTTACACCTATTGAATTGTATTTAAATTTTGGGATAATATCGTGGTTGCCTTCAATTAAAATTATTTCAAGATTTTGTTTTTTAACCCATGATTCGAATAAATACCATTCATTGTTTTGCTCACTATGGAAAAGATCACCTAAAAAAATAATACGGACAGCAGTAAAATCTTTTAACAGTTTTGTAATTTTTTTGTAGAATAGACCTTCTGCTTTTCTTGGTACGGCGATCCCATTTTTTCTAAAATGAGCAACTTTACCCAAGTGAATATCTGCTAAAAAAAGTGTTTTTTTCTTTTCCCAAAAAATTGCTCCGCTAGGGTGTAAAGTGAAACTATGGTTATTAATCTTAACTAAACTCATGTTGTACCTTTTTCGAGTTGAAGAGACATTTTTCTAATACGATCTTCTACACTTTCAGAAGAAAGTTTAGTTCTTATTCGATCTGTAATTATAGGAAATGAAAACGGTGTAGGTTGACTGCAATCCCGCCATACGATTGATTGATTCTCAATATTTTCAAATACTTTTGTCATTCGGCCACTTTCCATACCATGTTCAAAAGTTTCCTCAATAGCTTGCTGGTATAATAGATTGTCAGGTTCGTAATCTTTGAAAACATTATAAAAAAGTTGAGACCCACTCTGTAGATGTTTACTTTTTATGGGTTTATTAGGAAAACCTTGAAAAACTAACCCAGAAATAACAGCAATGTCTCGAAAGCGACGCCTAGACATCTCCGATATATTGATACTCTTCTCAAGATCGTCGTTTAAATAGTTTGTTGTTAGAAAATTATTATCTAGAAAGTCGTCTTTGGAAAAAGCTTGATCTGACAAAAGTTCAAACCCATAATCGTTAAATGACATGCTAAAACTAATTGGCTTTAAAAGACTAATCCTGTAGGCTAAAAGGCTTGCCATCACTTCATGAATAGCATATCCCTCAAATGGATAGAATATTGTATGAAACCCTTCTCTAGTTTTAAAGCGTTCAATTAAAAATTCATCAGGTTTTGGTATAATTGATTCCTTTTTTTGTTCATCAAAAATGGGAATTAATGCCCTAAGTTCGGGACTATTTTTATTTGTTTCTTCATAAAGTACATTTTTGAGTAAATCACTAAGATGAGCACTGAAGCTCATACGTCCTCCCATCCAGGAAGGGATTCTGGTTTTTTTAGATTTGGATTTACGTACAATCACTTCCATGTTACGAATTCTAACTAATTCTAAGTTACGACCGGAGAAAGTAAATATATCTCCGGGAATTAATTTCGAAATAAACCATTCTTCAACGGAACCTAAATAGCCTCCTTTTTGATATCTAACTTTCAATGTAGCATCACCTACTATAGTTCCAATGGAAAGGCGATGACGCATTATTATCCCCTTATTTATAACTTTATAAATTCCATTTTCCAGAATTGTTACTTTTTTATATTCGTCATAATGTTCTAGAGTCTGGCTTCCTTTAACCAAAAAATTTAGTATCCACCGCCATTGTTCTTTTTTAATAGTTTGAAAACAAAATGTTTTTTGAATTATAGGGAACAAGTCCTTTTGATCAAAGCCACTTCCAACAGCAAGTGTCATCAAAAATTGAAATAGCACGTCATAACTATTAAGATAAGGGAGACGATCTTCTATTTTATGCTTTTCGATACCTTTTTGTAGGGCTAATGACTCAATTAGCTCCATAGCATGAGTTGGAAGAAAATAAATTTTGCTTTTTGCTTTTGGCTGGTGCCCACTTCTACCTGCTCTTTGAATAAATCGACCTACACCTTTCGGACTTCCTATTTGTATGCAACTTTCTACTGGTGAAAAATCAACACCTAAATCTAAACTCGAAGTGCAAACCACTACTTTAATATTTTCTTTTCTAAGGGCGTCTTCTACCCATAATCGAATTTTTTTATCAATGCTGCCATGATGCATTGCAATATCTCCAGCAAGCTCTGGGTTTCTATCTAGAAGATGGTGATACCATATTTCACATTGAGCACGCGTATTTGTAAAGATTAATGTAGTTTTATTTTTTTTGACTATTTCTAGTACACGAGATAAAAGATGAATTCCTAGGTGACCACGCCAAGGGAATCTTTCCATATTTTTTGGTAAAATTGATTCAACCTCTATTTTTTTTTGGATTTCTGCATTTACGCTTACAAAAGATTTTGAAGATCCCAATAAAATTTTACTAGCTAAATCTTTATTTCCAATTGTCGCTGATATACCCCAAACTTTAAGATTAGGAAGAAAAGAATTTAGGTATGCAATAGCTAACTCAATTTGAACACCCCTTTTTGTTCCTAGAAGCTCGTGCCATTCGTCTATTACAATTACTTTGAGATTCTGGAGTGTTTTTTTATGGTCTTTAGTGCTTAACAAAAGGTGCAAACTCTCAGGTGTTGTTATAAGACCAAAAGAAGGTTTTCGTTTTTGATTTCCTCTTTCTTTTTGTGATGTGTCTCCAGTGCGCAGAGCAATTTTTAAATCAGGGTTTAAATCATTAGTCATCATTTGTATCGCTTTTTGAATTTCTACAGCTAGAGCACGCAAGGGAGTTATCCATATTATTTGAATACCGATTTTATGTTTTTTCATTTTTAATGATTCTTCGATAATACCTCCCCATATTGCATAGGTTTTTCCACTTCCAGTTGGAGCATGAAGAATTCCATTTTTACCCTCAGAGTAAGCTTTCCAACACTCTTTTTGGAAGTTTTGTGCTTCCCATCCCTTATTTTTGAACCATGTTAATACTTTGTTCACCGCAAAAATTGTTTAAGATCATTTATAGTATTAGCATCTGCTATCTTTTTGTCATGACGCCAATGTAAAATCCTTGGGAAACGTACAGCAAAACCACTTTTGTGACGAGATGACGAAGCAATACCTTCAAAAGCAATTTCAAAAACTAATTCTGGTTTTACTTGACGAACAGGCCCGAAGCGATCAATAGTATTTTTTTTTATGAACCTATCAACTTCTCTTATTTCCATGTCTGTCAGTCCAGAGTATGCCTTTGCAAAAGTTACTAGTTTTTCATCTTTCCAGAGAGCAAAAGTATAATCTGTATAAAGGTTAGTACGTCTACCATGTCCTCGCATTGCATAAGTTAATACCGCATCAATTGTTTTTGGATCTGATTTCCATTTAAACCAAAAACCTTTCTTTCTCCCTATGGAATATATTGAATCTTTTTTCTTTATCATTAAGCCTTCGCTTGATTTTTCATCTGCTTTTTTTCTTTCATCTATAACCTTATTCCAATTATCAAAAAACATTACCTGAGATAAAAGCACAGGAGCATTATTAACTTTAATTTTTTTATAAAGAGATTCTAAAATTTCTTTTCGTTTTGTTAAATGGTAATTTCTTATGTCTTTTCCCTCCCATTCCAATATGTCATAAAGCATTATTACAATTGGAATTTCATCCCGTAATTTTTTCGATACAGTTTTACGTCCAATTCTTTTTTGCAAGTCATTAAAATATCCAACTTTATTTTCTTTAAAGGGTAAGAGCTCTCCGTCTAAAACTGTACCATCTGGAATTAAGCCAACTAGTGAACTAAGCTCGGGAAATTTATCACTAATTAATTCCTCTCCACGACTCCATAAAAAATATTTACCTTTTCTTATTATCAGTTGGGATCTCATGCCATCCCATTTGTGTTCAAAACACCAATTTTGAACCAACTCTTTATCTTGGAAATCTTGATCAATTGGATAAGCTAAAAAAAATGGATAGGGTTGAGAAATTTGATCTTCAGGATTAGGATTAATGACCAGTTCTTCAAAAGTGGTAGTCATCGGTGACCATTGTCCCATTAGACGGTGTGCTAAAATATTTTCTTCAATTTTTACTGCTTTTGAAAGAGCACGAGTCATAAGTTTTTGACTTATACCAATACGAAATCCTCCTGTTAGTATCTTATTGAAGACAAATTTTTCGTAATCATTAAAACTTTTCCAACACTTAAATATGTAACTCTTTTTCTCTTTTTCATCTTTAGACTTTAAATTAATTATTTCAGTTATACACTCAGATAGTGAAGGTGGTATTGAATGAATTTCTTGACGAACTGAAAGAGCAATAGTTTCAGCAAGGTCTCCTACGATGTGATAAGATTCTTCAAAAAGCCATTCTGGAACCTTTGCTAGTTCTGAGGCCCATATCCGCATTAAAGTTGTATTTATCGGGCGGGTAGGACGTCTATGAGATAAAAGTGCGATTGCCCAAAGAGAGTCTTTTTTTGGCGTCCCTTTAAAATAATTTGTAAGAATTGTTACTTTTTGATTGGTTTTATTGGTGCTATCTAACTCTTCGATTAGGGCTGCAAAACGTCTCATTTAAATGACTTCAGAATCAATAGTTTCAACTTCATATTGTGTTTTTTCAGTACGAGCATTCCAGCCGTTTTCCTTGAGATAATGAGCAAAAATATCCGTGTATCCATGAGTAGTAACTACATCTTCACAACCTGTAGCTTTTATCACAGACATTAGTCCTTCCCAATCTGCATGATCTGATAATACAAATGAACGATCTACTGCACGTCTTCTCCTAGCTCCTCTAAGTGCCATCCATCCTGACGCATAGCCTGTTGAAACTACTCCAAGTTTTTTTGCCCAGGCGCTACCCATCACTGCTGGTGGAGCCAGAACCAAATTCCCCTGAATTTCTGTTTTTTTAGTATCACGAGTTATTAATTCAGTTTCCGGGAAGTCAATGAATTGCCTCAATATGTTAGTCATTTTTTCTGTTGCTCCATGGGTAAAGATTTTCCCTGTTTTATAATCTATATGTTTTAAAAGCCTTTGTACTTTCCCCAGGGAGTAGCCCATTAGCAAGCTTGTTACTTTATTTGACTTGTTATTTGCCCACCAACTGTTAATGTCTTCGTGAACTTTTAGAGGTTTTTCCCATTTAAAGACAGGTAAACCGAAAGTGCACTCAGTTATAAAAGTATTACATCTAATGAGTTCAAAGGGAGTAGAAATTCCATCAACTTGAGTTTTATAATCTCCAGTAAAAACCCATACCTCTCCTTTATGTTCTACTCTAATTTGTGATGATCCTGGAACATGCCCTGCGGGATGAAAAGAAAATTTCACACCATTTATTCGAAATGCTTCGCCATATTTTTTACCTGTCACTAAAATCTTTCCAAGCCTATGTGAAATTATTGGGGCATTGATTTCATGTGTTATATAACGTTTGCTACCCCATCTGGCGTGATCAGAATGGCCATGTGAAATTATTGCTTTGTCTACTCCCCTCCAGGGATCTAAATAAACATCAGCTTGTTTGCAGTAAATTCCTTTTTTTGTGAATTCAAGTAACGGCATTTTAAAATTTTCTTTTTCGGTTGGAAGTTACGAAAAAGGAAAAAAAAAAAACGTTGATAAATGTCAATAACTCTCTTTCGGTCTACCTTTATATTTTTTTATTTTAGATTAGATGTATTTAATTTTTGATACCGAAACTACAGGACTGCCAAAACGCTGGGATGCACCCTTAAGCGACAGTGAAAATTGGCCAAGGTGTGTACAAGTAGCGTGGCAAATCCACAACAAAAATGGTGAATTAGTCTCTCAAAAAAGTTTTTTAATAAAACCAAATGGATTTAGTATTCCATATGAATCCGAAAAAGTACACGGTATTTCGACTGCTCTGGCAGAAAAACAAGGAGCTAGTTTAGAAAATGTATTGGATGAGTTTCATGATGCTATAAACCAAGTAGAATACATCGTTGGGCATAATATTTCATTTGACCGTAATATTTTGGGGGCTGAATTCTTACGTTTAGGTTTAAATGATGTGTTAGTAGAAAAAAAACTTATTGATACTTGTACTGAAGAAACAGCACACTTATGTAAATTAAAAGGTGGCCGGGGGGGAAAATTTAAACTTCCTACACTTAGTGAACTATATGTTTTTGTATTCGAAGAAAATTTTGATGAAGCACATAATGCAGCTGCCGATGTGGAGGCAACCTCACGTGTTTTTTTAGAGCTATTGAGATTAGACAAATTGCACCCTTCAGCTTTTGAAAATCAAAAATTAGAAGTAGCTGAAATACATGAAAAAGGGGATCCTTTTCAATTAATTGGGTTAACCCATCAAAACTTAAAATTGGCTTCTAATGCAATTAAAAAGGCAAAAGTTACTGATAAAATAGATAGTGGTAAAAGTATTTTAGATGTTAATTTATCTGATTCTTCTTTCGTTCATTTGCATAATCATTCACAATTTTCAGTTTTGCAAGCTACTTCAAGAATAAATCAATTAGTGGAAGCTGCTGCAAAAGATAATATGCCAGCCATTGCTCTTACTGATCATGGAAACTTAATGGGCGCATTCCATTTTATAAGAGCAATAAGCAATTATAATTCTAATGTTAGTGATGGTAAAAAAATAAAACCCATAGTTGGTTGTGAATTTTATGTTTGTGATGATCATCGAGATAAATCAAGAAGAAATGACGGATACCAAATCATTTTCTTGGCTAAAAACAAAAAAGGATATCATAATTTGGCCAAACTGACATCTTTGTCTTATGTTGATGGGTTTTATTATGTACCAAGGATTGATAAAAAATTAGTTGAATTATATAAACAACATTTAATTGTTCTGACTGGGAATATGTATGGAGAAATTCCATCAAAAATCCTCAATTTAGGTGATAGTCAAGCTGAAGATGCTCTACAGTGGTGGCACACTCAATTTGGAGACGACTTGTATATCGAATTAATGAGGCATGGAGAGGAGGCAGAGGATAGAGCAAACGAAAAACTTATCTATTTTTCTGAAAAGTATGAAATTCCAGTTATTGCTACCAATAATACCTACTATGTTAATAAAGATGAAGCAAACGCACATGATATTCTATTATGCGTAAAGGAAGGAGAAAAGCAAGCCACACCAATTGGTAGAGGTAGGGGATTTCGGTATGGTCTTCCAAACCAAGAATATTATTTTAAGTCCACTAATGAGATGAAGAGGTTATTTAGTGACTTGCCTCAGGCAATTACAAATATCAAAAAATTAGTCGATAAAGTTGAGACATTTAAATTATCTAGAGATGTATTGTTACCAAAATTTGAGATTCCAGAAAAGTATCGAATAAAAGACGACATTGATAGTAAAGTTAGTGAGAATAACTATTTACGTTATCTCACCTATAAAGGCGCAAAGCAAAGATATTTAGATTTAACTACTGAAATAAAGGATAGAATCGATTTTGAATTGGATGTAATTGCAAATACGGGTTATCCTGGCTATTTTTTAATCGTTCAGGATTTTATTAGTGCAGCCAGAGAAATGGATGTTTCCGTAGGTCCAGGGAGAGGTTCAGCAGCAGGATCAGTAGTAGCCTATTGCTTAAAAATAACTAATATTGATCCAATTAAATACAATTTGTTATTTGAGCGATTTTTGAATCCTGATCGTGTTAGTATGCCTGATATTGATATTGATTTTGATGATGAAGGAAGGTCACGTGTCATGGATTATGTGATAAAAAAATATGGTTCAAATCAAGTAGCTCAAATCATTACCTATGGTACCATGGCAGCTAAATCTTCAATACGCGATACAGCAAGGGTTCTTGATTTACCTTTAGGGGAAGCAGATCGAATAGCTAAACTCTTGCCAAATATAAAACTAGAAAAAATTTTTAATTCAACTCAGGAAGAATTAAAAGGAAATCTTCGGTCTGAAGAAATATTGAGAGTTAATGAAATCAAAAGTTTAGCAAAAGAAAATTCCATTTCTGGGCAAACAATACAACAGGCAATGGTTCTTGAGGGCTCTTTAAGAAATACAGGTATTCATGCTTGTGGAGTTATCATAACCCCAGATGACATTACACAATTTGTTCCAGTTGCAACAGCAAAAGACTCGGAATTGTATGTAACACAATTTGACAATTCAGTAGTAGAAGATGCAGGTCTTCTAAAAATGGATTTTTTGGGTCTCAAAACTTTGACTCTTATAAAAGACACTGTTCAATTAATTAAATACAAATACAATATTGAACTAAAACCTGATACTTTTCCATTAGATGATCAAAAAACTTATGAGCTTTTTCAAAGGGGAGAAACAGTGGGGATTTTCCAGTATGAGTCAGCAGGAATGCAGAAATATTTGAAAGATCTAAAACCAACAGTTTTTGCAGACTTGATAGCAATGAACGCCCTCTATCGTCCTGGACCACTTGAATATATTCCAAGTTTTGTAGACAGGAAAAATGGAAATGAAAAAATTTCATATGATCTTCCTGTTATGGAGGAATACCTCAAAGAGACATATGGAATTACCGTCTATCAGGAACAAGTAATGCTTTTATCTCAAAAGCTGGCCAATTTCTCTAAGGGCGATGCAGATGTTTTAAGAAAAGCGATGGGGAAAAAGATTTTTGAATTGCTTCAAAAACTCAAGCCCCAATTTATTAATGGAGGAAAGGAAAATGGTCATCCTGAAGATATATTGGAAAAAATTTGGAAAGATTGGGAAGCTTTTGCTGCATACGCATTTAATAAGTCGCATTCAACATGCTATGCCTGGATTGGATTTCAAACGGCGTACCTTAAAGCTCACTATCCAGCGGAATATATGGCGGCTGTCCTTTCAAATAATATGAATGATATCAAACAAGTAACATTTTTTATGGAAGAGTGTCGTCGAATGGGGCTTAAAGTTTTAGGGCCTGATGTAAATGAATCATTTTACAAATTTACAGTCAACGATAATAAAGCTATTAGATTTGGAATGGGAGCTATAAAAGGGTTAGGGAAAGGTGCTGTTGAAACTATAATTAAAAATCGAAAAAAAGAAAAATATAATTCTATTTTTGATCTTGTAAAAAGAATTGATTTAAGAGCTGCAAATAAGAAAGCTTTCGAAAATTTAGTTCTAGCTGGTGGCTTAGATTCATTTGAAACTATACACCGAGCACAATATTTTAACCCAGATTCTGAGGGCAACATGTTTCTAGAAAAGGTAATCAGATTTGGTGCTAAATATCAAGAAAATATAAATTCTTCTCAGACAAGTCTTTTTGGTGAAGAAACGAAAAACTATTATCAGGATTTAACTATACCATCATGTGAATCGTGGAGTAACTTAATTCGTTTAAAGAAAGAAAAAGAAGTAGTTGGGATTTATATTTCTTCTCATCCATTAGATGATTTTAATCTTGCTATGGACCACTTTGTATCAATTTCATTAAATAACTTAAGTAATTTAGAAAATCATATTAACAGAGAGCTAAGTGTTGGGGGAATTGTAAATGAGGTAGAGCATCTTGAAAGCAGAGCAGGCAAAAGTTGGGCTCGATTTACATTAGAAGATTTTACTGATCTTTATGAGTTTAGGATTTTTGGAGAGGATTATTTAAAATTCCGACATTTTTTGGTTTCAAATCAATTTATTCGAATCAAATTAATAATTCGTGAGGGTTGGATTAATAAGGAATCGGGCAGAATAGGTTCACCAAGAATACAATATCTAAATTTTGAAATGCTTGAAAATACTATAGAAAATAATGCAAAAAAAATCACACTCAATATAGATGTAAAACAGCTAAAAACAGAAAAAATAGATGCCTTAAATGATTATTTAAAATCTTACAAAGGTGACAAACCTTTGTATTTTAATCTCTATGACTCAGAAAAAAAAGTTAAACTAACCTTGAATAGTAGAAAACAGAAAGTTAAAATCACTTCTGAGTTTCTCAATGTTCTAAGAGGACAAAAATGGGCGTATACACTAAATTAATTTGTTATAGAAATACATTCTGTGATAAATAAATTTGATTTAAACTAATGCATATGAGATTAAAAAACAATTAAATTTGGCACTTAAAAATTGAATTATGGCATTAGAAATTACAGATGAAACTTTTGAAGACGTAGTCTTAAAATCAGAAAAACCTGTTTTAGTTGATTTCTGGGCGGCTTGGTGTGGACCGTGTAGAATGGTGGGCCCAATTATGGAGGAATTAAGTAATGATTATGCAGGTAAGGCGGTAGTTGGAAAAGTTGATGTTGATGCAAACCAAGAGTTTGCTGCAAAATATGGAGTAAGGAACATTCCAACTGTTTTGTTATTCGATAAAGGGGAGCTAATTGGCAGACATGTTGGCGTATCTCCAAAGACAACTTACCAAGGTGCAATAGACGCTGTTTTGTAGATCATTCTTTTTAGCAATTTATTGTTTGGCATATTCAAAATCAAGCGTATATTAGCATCCCTGAATACAGGTCTGGTAGTTCAGCTGGTTAGAATACATGCCTGTCACGCATGGGGTCGCGGGTTCGAGTCCCGTCCAGACCGCTTAAATTTCTTACCCCCCCCCATCCTTTGGGGGTTTTTGTTATTTAGAGATAAACGAAATAAAAGTTTTGTTGATACTAGAAAATAAATTTTTGCATAATGGATTACTATGCCGTCTTTTGAAAAAATTTCATTTGATTCATAAAAATTCAAAATAAAATAGAATAATCCTATAGATTTAATTTGTTTTTCCTAGATTTATAAAAATAACAACTGCATATTTTAAAATGTTGTGTGTTGTGAGGTTAAATAGCCTTTGCAACTAGTGAGAAGCTTTCCATATTTTGGGAGGCTTTTTTTATTATCAAATGAATCCATTTATATTTCACAAATCACTTATTTAGAGATAATTATCGTAATTTTACTTTGTTTGAAATGATTTGTGATAATTGGGTCAAAAAAAATTAGCATCACTTAAGACATTTTGTGAGTTTTTTTTGACTTTTTTGTCTGAATTAACTAGAAATTGGTTTTGGAATTAAAAAAAATAAAAAAAATCAGATTTTTATTGCGATTAGTTGCATTAGTGACACTAATTTCTGTTTCTTCGTTTTCTCAAAACCAGGACAATACATCTCCAACAGTATCCCTTACAGATTCAGATTCGGACAATTTGGTATACAGTTCAAATGTTGTGACAATTACAGCTACATTCAGCGAAGCAATGTCATCCACTCCAACAATAAGTATCACTGGTGAGATATCAAATGCATTAATGTTGCCAGGCAATGATATTGTTTTAAAACAAAATAATGGTTGGGTGAGTTCTTCAGGTAGATTCAACACCAATTCGAATCCATATCTATTTAATAATGCTCTAGAATTTAGTTATATAGACAATCAATATATATATAAAGACTTTAATATAATACCTGGAGCTTCTTCAGTGAATCTTACAGTTGATTACAATAAAAATTTTACCGCTGACACAGGAAAAGTTGTTTTAAAATTTTATAATGGATCTTCACATATTTCTGCTAATGATAGTAATTCAGGGACACTCACAGCTAGCAGTACTCTTCAAACATACCAAGCAAGTTTATCTATACCAAATAATGCAAATAAAATTAGAGTTGAGCTTCATCAGTTGAATGAGGGAGAATATTGGGCAGGTTCTTATGGATTTAGATTTAAAAATCTGGTAGTGACTGGTGTTGAAAATGGTTCTTCAACTAGAGCAGTTTGGACTTATCCTTGGATAGTATCTTCAACTAACTCTAGTACTGCTATTGTTAGTGTTTCTGGATCTGACTTGGCTGGTAATGCTTATTCTGGAACTGATAGTATTACATTCACAGTAGGGGATAATTCAGCTCCTTCTGTATTAATAACAGAAAATGATAATAATAACCTTCTAGCTAATTCAGATGTGGTGATATTTACAGCCAATTTTTCTGAGACAATGACTCCCTCTCCAACAATAACTATCAAAGAAAATGACCAGCCTGTCACTTTTCATATTGCAGATTATAGTAGTAATCAGATTGGTATTAATGTACAGAACAGGAGGTTTGATCAGTTGACTCGAAATTCAAATAGTATTGTTGGCTACACATTTGAAGTGGTTTCCTCTGGGGTAAGTTACACGTTAACCTCATTAAATAATCAATCGCAGAGTTGGGTTTATTTTTCTACTACTCCTGAATTTACTCCTGGTGCATCTGGGAGTAATGGAAATTTAGATGTTTTATTAAAAGGTAAAACTCTAGTTAATAATGCTTACATGACTCAAATCTCCGGCACCAATTCCTATACCTACAGCTATACTACCTCTACTGTTCTAAATTCAATATCTGCAACTGTATCTGGTCAAGATCTAAGTGGGAACAGCTACTCAGGAACAGAGAGTATAACTCTAAGCGTAGACAATGTAAATCCATTGGTATATGGATTCTCGTCTACTGACCAAGATTATATTACGACAAGCTCTGGAACAGTTACCTATACTGTAAGATTTTCAGAGGATATGGAATCAAGCCCTCAGCTAAATATAGTTGGAATTTCGCCACTAAATTATAGTCAGGTAGTTCCATTGACTTATGTAAGTACAAACAATAGCAATGGAGATTCAACTTGGACTTATGGATGGTCTCCCCCAGCTTCAATTACTTCAGGAACTGTATCTATTTCAATCACCGGAATTGATTTAGCAGGTAATCCATACAATGCTCAAATTGAAAATGTTACAGCTTTAAAACATAAAAGACTACACATCGATAACGTTCAACCCACAGTGAGTTTATTCTCTACAGTCAGTGGTACTGTTGTTGCGCAATCAAATAGTGTCACAATAACGGCGCAGTTTAGTGAGCCAATGACAGAATCCCCAACTATTTCTATTTCTGGCCAAATTTCAAATGCTACGATGTCACTAGTCTCAACGAATACTCTAATTAGAAAGGCAGCACAGCTTACACTTAGTGATTATGGTTACAATATGATTGCAGTTGGAAGTAATGATTGGGATGATATATTAGGAGCAAATGTACAATCAGGAAATTTACTTAATTATTATCTTGAGATTGATGGAGTGGATTATCAAGTAAGTGAAATAAAATTGGGCAGTAAAACGGCTTCTGATTTTTGGTGGTATTTCGCTACAACCCCAGAATATACGCCTGGATATAGTGCAGGGGAGACAACCTATTTCGTAATTAAATCACCAAATTACCAAACTGAACTATCTAATTGGCAATACTCTTGGACTGTATCATCAACATCTAGTACCCCTACAATAACTGTTTCGGGAGCAGACCTTGCAAGCAATTCAATATCAGGAACGTTGAGTCTTTCTTATAGCCTAGATAATCAAAAGCCCTATATTATTTCTACAACAATATCTAACAGTCTTAGTCCAGGACGCATAAGCGCAACCGAGACTAATACGATTACTGTTGTCTTTAATGAGGCAATTGATGCTAATAGTTTTACAGCTTCTGATGTTACTATAACACCATCAGGGATTTTCACAATAACAGAAGATGTTTCTTTAGATAATGTAACATTTAACGGATTTATTTCGGCAAATGATTTTTATTCTGGAGTTGTAACTCTTACAATCGCTGAAAATGTATTAGTTGACCTTGCAGGTAATTCTAATTTGGCCTCATCAACAACTTTTCAGTTTGATAACGTATCCCCTACTGTATCACTTATAAGTTCTGATAGTGATAATATTCTTTCACCTTCTTCTAATGTTACAATTACAGCTACATTTTCAGAGTCAATGAGTGAAACCCCAACCATATCATTAACTGGTCTAGGAACAAATATTATTATGTTAGCTGGAAGTGACAATAAAATATGGAAATATAATTTTAATACGAGCTCCTCAACTTCCTCAATTACAGCTACAGTATCGGGAACGGATTTATACGGTAATCCTTACTCGGGAACAGAAAGTTTAACTTTGACTATTGACAATAGCGCTTATCAAATTTCAGGGGCTACAATAAATCAAAAAAATTCAGTAGTAAGTATCACTTTTGATGAAGAAGTTTTCACTGAAATTTTAAGTGGTGTAGCTACCAATACTTTAACGACTGCTGATTTTTCACTCTCAATATCAGGTGGATCAGGAATAAGTTTAACAAGTGCAACTCCTTCTAGTATTTCAAAGATAGGGAGCAGCACCTATAATTTAGATATTTCTTTTTCAGGTTATGCAATTGGCACAGAAACATTAACTATTTCAATAGCTGAAAATAATATTTACGATAGGGCTGGTAATTCTACTGCTCTTTCTAAAAGTATAAGTTTAAACAGCAACTTATTATTCGATTATGATATTTCAAATACAAACTCATACAATGGACAAGCAACATCAAATAATAACAAAACTGTAAATGATTTAAGTGGAAATGGTAATTATGGAGAAATAACAAATACAGATAATGTTTATTACGACACTAACCAAAACGCAATGTTCTTTAATGGTATCACTCAAAAAACTGGAGGGATTGCTATATCAAATCTAAATTATGTTAGTGGTAGTACAGATAAAATTGAGGAGTTAACAATTTTTGCTAGAATAAAAGTTGATTCTAGGTCAACTACAGACAGAGCAAACAATGATGAAAGAATAATTCTTTCTTTCGATAGATCTGCTGTTTTTCGTTTTTCGGTTGGCTCGGACCAGAACACTTCAGCTAAAGGAAAGTTAGCTTTTCATTTTACAAATTCAGATGCTACCTTCGATACGCATGCCGTAAATACTTCTGATCTTAGAGATAATCAGTGGCATAATGTAGCTGTTACTTTCAAAGCTAATGAATCAGGGGGGTTAAAATACTATATTGATGGAAACCTAGTTTATACGCATTCAGGTACTTTTGCTCCAATTTCTAATGGTAGCGATAATGAGACCCCACGCTTTGGTTATGTCGGTACAGGTTCAGAGGCAGCGAGCTTTAAAGGAACAGCTTCTCCCCTTAATCTTTTCTTTGGACATATTCAATCAATTAAATATTATAATAAAGTTTTAGAATCTTCCCAATTAAATGGCCTAGACACAAATGCGCCAACTGTTACATTAAGTGATAACATTTCATCAAAATATATAAATGGTTCTGAGACTTTGAGAATAATTTCAACTTTTAATGAAGCCATGTCTTCAAGTCCAAAAATTTCAATTAGTGGGCAGGTAAGTAACCTAACTATGACATCTTCAACTACATCGGTTTGGTATTATGATTGGAATGTTCCAGATTCATTTAATGGAGAGGTAACTGCAACGGTGACTGGAACAGATTTGGCTGGAAACTCTTATTCTGGAACAGATAGTATTACCTATGTAATTGATAACACTCTTCCAACGGTGTTACTTTCAGATACAAATTCGGACAATATAATTACAAACAGTAATCAAGTTACCATTACTGCAACTTTTAGTGAACCAATGACAGTCACTCCAACAATTAGTATTTCTAATGTAATTACAAATGCAGTAATGACGGCAACTTCTTCGACGAGTGTTTGGATTTATCCATGGGTAGTTTCAACTACATATAATGGTGTTGTGTCAGCTACTGTTTCGGGAACAGATTTGGCTAGAAATTCCTATTCAGGAGGAGAAAGTTTATCTTTTAATCTTGACACCAAAGCACCAGAGATAGTTTCATTGTCAATTAATAATTTAAATAACGAGCTTATTCTCAATTTTTCAGAGCAATCAACCTTGCATGATAAATCAAGTAACAGTTTTACAGTTACTAATACATCAGACTATTTTAGTATTGGCGTTACAAGTGGAACAGCAACGATCACAGTAAACAGCATGACTTATAATGCAGACACTAATAATACCAAATATGTATTTGGAATTAATGTTAATGGAATACCAGATGGTTTTGAAGTTATTACAATCACGCCAAAAACAAACAAAGTTAAAGATGCTATTGGAAATTATGCTTTGACCTCTCAGAACTCTAATACTATAAACTTAAATAATACCCTACCTGTTATTTCTAGTTTAGAAATAAATGAAGCCAATACCCAAGCAGTAATTACTTTTAGTGAGCCCGTTTACAATAATGTATCTGGATCAGGAGCTTTACAGGCAAGCGATTTTCAATTAAGCTTGTCCTCAGGAAGTGCGACGCTTTCAAGTACAGTACCTACCTCGGTAACAAGCAGTGTAACGTTAAGCTATGTATTAGGCCTTTCTTTCCAAGGTTTAGCTTCAGGCCAAGAAATTTTAACTATCAGCCCTGTTTCAAATTCGATTTTTGACAGTAAAGGAGGCCAGGTCAATCTATCATTATCTCAAAGCAATACAATAACTTTAAATGATAAAGAAAGTCCTGAGATTACGAGGGTTTCAATAGGTGGGTCAAATGAGTTTATAGATATTCAATTTAGTGAAGGCGTCTACGGAAATGCTTCTTCAAATGCTCCAATTTTAGCATCAAGTCTTGGCGTATCACAAATTGCAGGAGGTATTATTCCTTTACGAATTTCACAGATTACCAATACATCAGGTGGACAACTAACTGGTGGAGAAAATATTATAAGAGCTACGTTAACTCAGTCACTAGATACTAGTAATACATTAGCAGGGGGAGTTTTAGTGAATAATCAAGTTTCAATAGATGTGAGTAATACCACTGTGATTAATAGCATAGCGGGGCCAACATTAGAACAAGTCTTCCAAGTTCTTATAAAAAATGCAAATATTTATGATATATCAGCAAATCAAGTTTCACCGACACAAAGATTGAATTATATCAGCCCTAACACTATCAATCCAGTAATACCAACATTCCCCAACATATTTAGATTAGGTGCAACTGTTAAGGTAAATCCACCACCGATTTTAACTACAAGGGTAATAAGATTTAAAGAAAAACCAGGAAATGGTCAAATTGTTGGTGAGGTTAAAGCTTTTGATATCGAAGGAGAAAGTTTTGCATTTATTAATCAAAGTGACCTTTTTGACGGTATTCTTCAGATAGATGGGCAAGGTAAAATAAGTGTAATTGAAGGTGCAAATCTTAAATATGATTCTGATTATAATGCGGCAGAATTCAAATTTATTTTAAGAGATGGTGAGAACGAAGTTGAGCATTCTGTTCTAATAATAATTAAGAGGACACATCCTGAAATAAAAATCGACTATTTTGATGTAGACGAAAATGCACCTATCGGAACTATAGTGGCGGAAGTAAAATCAAGAGACCCGCTTAATCCAACTGAAAAAATTCCTCTAGAATTCCTAAGTACCGATGGATACCTTGAGTTTAACGGCAATGAGATAATTACAACAAGAAAGTTAGATTATGAAACCCAAACAGAGCATTGTTTTAAAATTGAAGCTATAGGTTCTCCAAAAGAAGATTTGTCTGACGAAAGATACATTACCAGCCTTGATGAATGCTTTCAGGTAATTGATTTACCAAATCAAAAATCTTCAAAAAAATTCTTTATTTCTATTTTTGGCCTACCAAATAATTCAAGTTCTTCAAAAGTTGATCACAGAAGATATTACAACCCGCATAATAAAAACGTTGGTAAATGGAAAGTTAAAAAGAGAATTAAAGGTGGAGCAGATGCTAGTAAATTCACAATTAGAAGCACATCGAAAGGTGAGCAGAAAAACAGCCAAAATAATGAGGAGGAAACAGAGGATGTTTTAGAATTTATCAAAACACCCGTGTTTAGTCCCCCAGGAGATGCAAATCAAGATAACATTTACGAGGTTGAAATTGAATACATTAACACTGCCGATGGTGAACCTGAGGTTCCAATCAGTGTAACGCAAACAAATATTCAAGTACCTGAAGGGGGTAAAAAAGCGATAGAGTTGCAAGCAAAACCTGCTCTGCCAACAGATGATACCGATGGGGATGGTATTTTCGACATTTATGATAATAGCCCACTAGTAGCTAATGCAGACCAGACTGATGAAGACGGAGATGGAGTTGGTGACGTTTCTGATGACTTTGATCATGACGGAGTTTGGAACCCATTTGATACATGTCCTGATACACCACTAGGTGAAGTAGTAAATTTAAGTGGTTGTTTGATTTATTATCTTCCTTCAAATAATTTCACCCTCTCTAAAATTGAGAAGTGTGCTGGCGAAAACTCCATTCGGCTAGATGTACTAGATACCACAGTCACTTATAATATCTCGGTAAGTGGAGCTCTGAACAAGACTGAGAGTTTTGCTGGCAGTACATGGACTCTAGATAAACTCTCTGGAGGTACTTATTCAATATGTGTAAATATTGATGGGGTTAGTTATTCAGAATTTGAAAGATGTTTTGAATTAACTATCTCTGATCCAAAACCACTTGTTGTTAGTGGAATACTTAATAAATCAAATCAATCGATTACTTATGATCTAAGTGGTGGAGATGTTTATAATATTTCTCATAATGGCAAAATAACCCAAACACAAAGTAGCAAGTATACCGTATCATTGAGTAAAGGACTAAACAAAATTAAAATATCAACTGGGATTGAGTGCCAAGGGCTATATGAAGATAATTACCTTAATTCTTTTGAAGTTAAATATGCACCAAATCCAATAGATAATTATTTAGATCTTTATTTTGGGGGTAATGATGATTTTATTGAAATTGGTATTTATACAGTAAATGGACAACTTATTGATGTCAAAAAAATCAATCTCTCTTTCTACACAAGAAACTATAGATTAGAGACATCAAATTATAAGCAAGGGGTATACATAATTAAAATGAGTGGTGCCACAATAGACCAATCTATTCAAGTTATAAAAAAATAAGAATGAGAAACTTTACAAGATTTTTTTGGATTTTAATATTGACGGTTTTGAGCTGCTCAACCGACTCAGATTCAGAATCAGTGCCAGAAGCCCAAATTTTAAATCCTCTCGCTTCAAGCCTTTTGGCCCCAGCAAATAATGAAACCTGTCTTGACGGAACATCTATTAATGATACTCAAAGTAGTGTTGATTTTTCATGGTCCAATGCTCAAAATGCACTTTCCTACGAAATAATAATAACAAATTTATTAACTCAAGCGAAAGAAACATTTACAAGTA
This sequence comes from uncultured Bacteroidota bacterium, assembly GCA_902613595.1. Lineage (GTDB taxonomy): Bacteria > Bacteroidota > Bacteroidia > Flavobacteriales > Flavobacteriaceae > MS024-2A. The sequence continues at coordinate 688,054 of CACMHY010000001.1, read as the reverse complement.
ATGTAAACCAAACTTCAATAACACTTATTAAGGCAGAGCCATATAGTTGGAAAGTAAAAAGTATTGGAGGTGTTGGTTCAACTCCTTCAGAAAGTGAGCAATGGAAATTTTATCTAGCAGGGGAAGGAATAGTAAATTATGCACCATTTCCTGCTGAATTAATTTTCCCAAGATCTGGTAAAAATGTAACCCCTGGAGTTAACAACCTAATTACACTTTCCTGGACAACATCGGATGTGGATGGGGATCTTTTAAAATTTGAAGTCTACTTAGACGATAATGATGCTTCAACTCTTATAGAATCTATTGATTATGTTGAAGATAACACATCAATCGAAATAGAGGTCCAAAACAAAACAAAATATTATTGGAAAATTATTTCTATAGATCTAAATGGGAATCAGTCTAATTCGGGTGTTTATGCATTTAGGACAAATTGATTTTATTAACTAAATAAATAGAATAATAATTGTCATAATTACTCCAGCTAAAGAGAATATAATTCCTTTTTTAAAGACTGAATTACTTGGAAGAAACATCCAAAAAGATGAAATCACAAAAAACATTAAAGAGACTCCAAAAAAAATATTCAACCAATAAACAGGACTCTTTGTTGTTGCTTTATGGAGACTCTGCATTTTTTTCAGAACATAGGGGACTTCCTTTTTTAAATAAGTAGTTTTTCCAGTCAACTTGTTGTATTGACCATCTTTAAAATAAAAAATATCGCCCTGCGAATTTGTAAATCTAAGATTTCTTATCTTAAGATTTTTACCCAATTCATTTTCATTTAAGTTTGGTGTTAGCTGTGTTTTAACCTCAGTTACTTTTTTAAAAGTATCTGTCCTTCTAAATATAAGGGTGATTCCACTCACAGAGTAAACAGCCATTATTCCTACAAGGTAGAATCCTAGATAGCGATGAATTATTCTAAAATAAACACCTGCTTTTTTTTCCATTTGTATTGATTATTTGTTCAAAAGTAAAATCAATATAATAACTAAACAATTTTATTTAGAATTAATTTAAATAAGACAAGCAGTTACTAATTCATGTTACTTTTTAGGTATTTATCACGGATCATTTTTGCAGTCATATAATCCTTTTCATGACTCCACCCAGGGGGATAAAAAATATAACGTAGCTTATTGAGGATTCCGGGCGCCCTAGTAACATCTTTTACCAAATGGATTATTTCGCCAAAATAGACTTGGATAAAACTTCCCGAATTAATTTGACGTGTAATTCCATAATCTATTTCCATATTTATATCCTCTTCTTGATAAGTACCGAAAATTCGATCCCATATGCTTAAAAGGTTGCAATAATTAGTGTCAAGATAAAGTGGGTTTCTGGCGTGGTGAACCCTGTGATGAGAGGGTGTAAGCATGATTTTGTTAAAAAATCCAAAGCGGGCGTCTTTTATAAGATTCTCACCTACGTGGATAAAAGCACCATAGGTTCCATCAATAAACATGATTGTAAAAAGCATTACTGGATTCACCCCCATTATTATGCAAATGGAAGTTCTAATAAAATCAGCGTAAGGTGCTTCTAGAAAAAAATGTGCGTGAGAGACAGTCAAATTCATTTCTTCAGGGCTGTGGTGAGTGGCATGTAGACACCAAAATAGTCTAACCTTGTGGGCTAAGAAATGATATATAAAATGAGCAAATTCCCACACAATGTAACCATATATAAACCAATACCACGTCATAGAGGTTTCTACAAGTGCATAAGGTTCAAGAAAACCGATACAAAAAGCTACCATACCGATAGCTATAAACCTTCCTATAACTCTATTAAATAGATAAATCAAGAAAATTACCTTATACACCTTTGTTTGCGGTTTTTTATAAATAAAACCCAAAAAGAGTTCTAGAAAAATTAATAGTGGCACAATTGGCATTATAAGCGCTACTATTCCATCATAAGTCAAAAAAGCAGAATAGTCATGGCTTTCTAAAATATCGAAGAAACGGCTTACTCCAAAAAAACCTTCAATTTCATTCCATATTGATTTTAGGATAGACATTATCATATAATTTTTACCAAAATATGATTAATTAAACTTTGATTAAAATTTCTTTTAAATAAAAGTTGAAATTTGTCCCCTTTAACATAACCTAATTATGATAGGTTATTTCAAAATTTAATTATAGTTTCGCAAAAAAATTGTTAAACAAACGGCTATAAAATTTTATAATACCATAATTAGAACTAAAAATGTTTAACTTTTGCAAGAATAATATAAGATTTTTAATATAATAATTAAACTAATGTCTAAGAGTGCCTCTTTAAAAAATACTAGAAAATGGATACTATTTGTCTTAGGATTTTTTGTTATTGGATTATCTTTACAACTCACAAAAAAAATATTTGATAGTAATCCTCCGACTCGGAAAAAAGCGGGTAATGCAATCAAGGATGCTTACACAACCAAAGTTAAAAATGGATCCTATCAAGTTCAAATTCCATCAGATGGTGTTTTAAGAGCGTACAAAAGAATTCAAATCACTGCTCGTGTTCAAGGTATTCTAAAGACAATAAAACCTTTATTTAAATCAGGTCAAGATTATAAATCTGGGCAAAATTTAGCAGTAATAGAATCCTCAGAGTATAGGGCAAATGTTATCGCTCAACGTGCAGCTTTATATAATTTGATTACATCAGTACTTCCAGATCTTGAACTAGATTTTCCTGAAGCCTATTTAAAATGGAACTCATATTTAAAAGTATTTAATCTTGAAAAACCAGTCCCCCCGTTGCCTGTAATGGATGACAAAGTCAGGCTATTTGTATCTGGAAGGGGTATAATTTCATCATATTATTCCTTACAGAACTTAGAGAAAACGCTTACTTTTTATAGAATAAAAGCACCATTTAATGGCGTTTTAGTACAGGCAAATATTACAGAAGGGTCATTAATAAGACCTGGACAAGTATTAGGGGAATTTATTGCACCTGGTGATTACGAGTTAATGGTTGCTCTACCAAAATCATATATATCTAATATTTCAAAAGGGGCTGAAGTCAATGTAAAATCAATTGATACAAATCAATCATTTACCGGGGAGGTTTCCCGAATTAATGCAAAAGTTAATAGCCAAACACAGTCAGTAGAAGTTTACATTCGATTAAAAGATAAAAATCTAAAAGAAGGAATGTATATGGAAGCACAGATTGAAGCAATGGAATTTAGTAATGTTTTTGCATTAGATAGAGGCCTTATAAATGGGTCAAAAGAATTATTTGCAGTTAGAGAAAATAAACTTATTTCACTTAAAATAAACCCTATTCACTATACAGAAACTCAAGCAATAGTTGAAGGTTTAGTTGATGGGGAGGAAATCATTTCACAACCTATAATTGGAGCATACAATGGAATGGAAATAAATCCAGTTGATAAACAACCAAATTAAATAGAATTAGTTGAAAAATATAATTAATTATTTTATTCGTTACCATGTAGCTGTAAATGTAGTTATCATAGCATTTTTGTTGTTTGGAATTTTAGGGTTAAGGTCACTTAAGTCATCATTTTTCCCACTTACTGAATCACATGTCATTCGCATCGCAGTTATTTATCCAGGAGCATCTCCAATGGAGATTGAAGAAGGAGTAATTTTAAAAATTGAGGATAATTTAAAAGGACTAAGGGGTGTAGAACGAGTCACTTCAGTTTCAAGCGAGAATAGTGGGAATATAACTGTTGAAATTGAAGAAGAATTAGATATAAACTTCATGTTACTTGAAGTAAAAAATGCTGTGGATAGAGTACCGACTTATCCAACTGGTATGGAGCCATTAGTTGTATATAAACAAGAACCAACTAGATCGACAATTAATTTTGCTTTAACTGCAAAAAATCAGACGCTTCTTGAACTCAAACAAATTGGCCGTCAAATTGAAAATGATTTAAGGGCTATTCCAGGAATTTCACAAATTACTGTCTCTGGATATCCGGACGAAGAAATTGAAATCGCGGTTGATAGAAATAAGCTTTTAGCTTATGACTTAAGTTTTAATGATGTAGCACAAGCTGTGGCAAAATCAAACATCATTATAACCGGAGGAAGAGTAAAAACAAGAGCAGAAGAATTTTTGATTAGAGCCAATAATAAATTTTACTATGGTAATGAACTTTCTAAAATAGAAGTTTTGTCACAACCTGATGGAACCAAAATTTATTTGAATGATGTTGCCAATATTCAAGACAGATTTTCAGAGACTCCAAATAGGAGTTTTCTGAGTGATGATGTATTGATTAAAATTTCAGTTAGCTCAACAAATTCTGAAGATGTGATTTCATCTTCTGCAAAAGTTAGAAATTATATTAAAAATTTTAATAGTCAGAACGAAAATTCAAGGCTTGAAGTTTTAACTGATGCCTCCGAAACACTTAATGGCAGGAATAGGCTATTGATAGAAAATATTTTCCAAGGTATGATTTTAGTACTAATATTCCTTTCACTTTTTCTAAATTCTAGGTTAGCTTTTTGGGTAGCTTTTGGCCTCCCGGTTTCATTTTTAGGAATGTTTATTTTTGCTCCTCTAGTAGGGGTTACGATTAATGTATTATCAACTTTTGGTATGATTATCGTAATAGGGATACTCGTAGACGATGGGATTGTAATAGCTGAAAATATTTATCAACAATATGAAAAAGGTAAAACACCCTACAGAGCTGCAATTGATGGGGTACTTGAAGTTATTCCTCCAGTTGTATCAGCTATTATTACAACTATGATGGCTTTCTCACTTTTTTTATTTCTAGATGGAAGGATTGGAGAATTTTTTAGTGAGGTTTCAGTCGTGGTTATGTTAACCCTTTTTATTTCACTAATTGAAGCACTAGTAATTCTACCAGCTCACTTAGCACACTCAAAGGCACTAGTAAAACTTGAAAAAGAACCAAAGACTTTAATTTCGAAGGCATTTAAAAAACTGAGGGATTTCAATAAAGTAGGAGATAAGCTTATGAAATTTATGAGAGATAAATTTTATTTACCCTTCCTTAAATTTTCTTTGAACAACCGTTTTTTAGTAATATCAATGTTTATTGCATTTTTTTCTCTTACGATTGGTTCATTTGGAGGTGGTATAATCAGAACTTCTTTCTTTCCTTCAATAGCATCAGATAGAATTTCCATAAATCTTGTTATGCCTAATGGGACAAATGAAAGAATAACAGATTCAATAATTACTATGATAGAGGAAACATCTAAAATTGTAAATAAAGAATTCACAGAAAAATATCTCAAGGGAACAGGGAAAAGTCTTTTTGTAAATTCTATTAAAACTCTAGGGAATGGTGCTTCAAAAGCTAATCTAATTATTAATCTTTTACCAGGGGAACAACGTCCTGATAAAATAAGGGCTTCTATGGTCTCTTCTAGAATATCAGAACTTGTAGGACCTGTAGTAGGGGTTGAGAGTATAGTTTTTGGCTCCGGTTCAAATTTTGGAGGAAAACCTGTTTCAGTATCTCTACTATCAAATAATATAAATGAATTAAAAAGTGCAAAAAATGAATTAAAACAAGCTCTAATTTCTAATGCACTGCTCAAGGATATTGAAGATAATGATCCAGCGGGAATTAAGGAAATTAAACTTAAACTAAAGGAAAATGCTTATTCTTTGGGGTTAGATCTTAGATATTTAATGAGTAGAGTGAGAGCTGGATTTTTTGGTGTTCAAGCTCAAAGATTCCAAAGGGGTCAAGATGAAATTAGGGTTTGGGTTCGCTACAAAAAAGAAGATAGGTCATCAATTACTCAACTAGAGGATATGAAAATTGATTTACCAAATAAAGACTTTATCGCTCTAAAAGAGGTAGCAACTTATTCTATAGAAAGAGGAGATGTATCAATAAACCATCTTGATGGTAGGAGAGAAATTCAAGTGTCAGCAGATCTCAAAAATTCAGAAGAATCGTCACCAACAGACATTATGAATGATATTAGATACAATATAATGCCCAAAATCCAAGCCAAATATCCAACAGTGAGTGCATCTTATGAAGGACAAAATAGAGAGGCATTTAAATTAATTAATTCACTCTCGTCTGCAGGAATTCCAATACTTATACTTATATACATCACAATAGCTTTCACTTTTAGAAGCTTTTCTCAACCAATACTTTTATTTTGTTTAATGCCTGTTAGTTTGATTGGGGTTGCCTGGGGACATTGGATTCATGGTTTTCCAGTTAATATTCTTTCACTATTGGGAGTGATTGCACTTATAGGTATCATGGTGAATGACGGCCTTGTTCTTATAGGAAAATTTAATAATAATTTAAAACAAAATTTTAATTTCAATGAAGGACTCATAGATGCTGGAAAATCAAGATTTAGAGCAATTTTCTTAACTACAGCCACGACTGTTGCAGGACTTACACCTTTACTTCTAGAGAAAAGTAGACAAGCTCAATGGCTCAAGCCAATGGCAATCTCAGTTTCCTATGGAATAGCATTCGCTACAATTTTAACACTTATTCTTTTACCAATATTTATCTCTCTTAACAATGATTTAAAAGTGATTTTTAAGTGGCTAATATCAGGGAATTATCCAGATAAAGAGTTCGTTGAAAGAGCTATTATTGAAAAGAAAGAGGAACAAAAAATGGATCAAATGAATAATCCTGAAAATTGAAATTATGAATAAGGTTTTCATTTTATCACTTCTTATTGTTACAATAGTTAATATTTCAAAGGCACAAGAAAAACTTACAAAAGAACAGGCCTTAGATTTTGCATTAGAGAATAATTTTGGTATTCAGGTTTCAAGAAATAATACTGCGATTACAAAAAATAATAGTAATATTTTAAACTCAGGATACTTACCTACTGTTTCGATTTCTGGAGGTGGTAACTATATAGGATCAGATTCAGAAATTGCGTTTCCTGGACAATTTGATGATCAAGGAAACCCTATTCCTAATAGAATTTTTGAGGGTCAAGAATCTCAACGTTATAATGCTAGTGTCAATTTAAATTATACTCTTTTTGATGGTTTGGGCAGAACCTACATTTATAAGCAATTAAAAGAACAATATAACCTTAGTGAATTGCAACTAAGGGAGACTATTGAGTATTCAATACTCCAGATTTTTGAGGTTTATTTTAGTATTGCTCAGTTTACAGAATCAAGCAGAATTTTTAAACAAAATTTAGAAGTTTCAAAAGAACGTCAAAAAAGAGCACAAAGTGCGTTTATTCATGGTCAAGGAAACAAACTAGCAGTTTTAAATGCACAAGTAGATGTAACAAATGACAGTATTAGTTTGATTCAGGTTAATCAGCGGTTAGATAATTCAAAACGCGATTTGAATTTACTTATGAATCAACCGATTGATAAGGATTATAGTGTAGAGTTAGAAGTAAATTTTATTCCCGAAATCCAAATTGAGTCTTGGATAGATACAGCACCTGAAAAAAATGTAGAACTTCTTAAACAAAAAAGTAATATTCAAATTAACTCTTACGACATAAAGATAAATCAGTCTGGATATTTGCCTACAGTTGGATTAGTTGGATCATATGGGTGGAATTTAAATAAAAGTCCAGCTACGGCTTTTTTCCCAGGGACAAACAACACAACTTATTCAGTTGGGGTTGGAGCTAGTTTAAGTTGGAACCTTTTTGACGGTGGTAGAACTACAACCCGTGTTAAAAATGCCAAGCTAAATTTTGAAAATCAAGAATTAATTGCACAAGAGGCCAGACTAAGTTTTGATAGGGACTTGTTAAATGCATTACAGAATTATAGAAACACGAAAGAAATTTTTGAAATCCAAAAAAAACAAGTTGAAACAGCGACTTATAATTTTGATCGATCACAATCTCAATATCGATTAGGCTCAATTACTGCTATAGAATTTAGACAAGCCCAAATAAATTTAGCAAATGCGAAAAATCAAAGAGCTATAGCAAAGTTTCAAGCTAAACTTTCGGAATTACAATTGATACAATTAACAGGTGAACTTTTAAACGTAAATATTTAAAACAATTAATTAAATATAATTGAGATAATATTTTTTAGCTAACTGGAACCAATAATTGTTCAAAGAATCCTCCAATTTGTCTGTCTCTGTCAACAAAATGAATTTCTAAAATCCAATGTCTAGTATTCCCTTTTTTATCAGGAGTATTCATGTCAATTAAATTTTCTGGATGTATATAATTGGTTTTATTTTCTTTTTCAAGCTTTTCGTGAGGAAAGTGACCAATTAAATGGCCTGCTATTTGACCACCAAATTCCCAACCCATAGATTTCGCTAGTTTACAACAATAACTATACATTTCACAGCCACTAATTATCTTATGTGAATGATAAAACAAATTGGCTTTTCTCCATGCAACCTCAATATCATTAGCTAATTTAATTTTTAATGAATCATCGCCCAAGACATAGGTTCTTCCATAATCGGCTTCCCACTCTTCAAATATGGGTCCAAAATCTAAAAACACAATATCATCTTTTTCAACTATTAAGTTTTTTGGATTCTCGTCATAAGGGTGAAGAGTGTTTGGTCCAGATCTCACAATTCGTTTGTGCCAATATTTTTTTATTTTAAACATTTCAAAGGCTAAATCATAGATAGATTTATTAATCTCTTTTTCAGACTGTCCAGGACGAATTAATCCTCTTATTTCAATTTCATTAAACAGTTCAGCTGCTTTTTTTTCAGCTTCTACTAGCTGTACTAATTCATAAGACATATTGAAAATTTAAAATGCCAAATTTTTTGAGATATAATTACAAAAGACTAACTAATTAACTAGAATTGAGTTTTTGAATTTCTTGTACGAATTTATTGCATCTTTAATAGTCTCTTCTCTTTTTTTATTTTTATTTCTTTTGTAAAAGTCATTGCTTATGGGGCCAATCTCCATATCTAAATTGTCTTTACCCCAAATAAGAAGGTCATAAATAAGTGGATAAAGATTAATTCCTGCTTCAGTTAAATAGTATTGTTTTACTTTTCGATTTTTTGGATTCAACTTAAATTCTATAAGTTTATATTTTCTCAATTTTCTAAGGCGGTTAGAGAGAATGTTTGTAGCGATATTTTCTGGGGCTTGTTTGAAATCGGCAAAAGTAACCTTACCCATAAAGAAGTTTCTGATTAAAACCAAAGTCCAACTATCACCTATAATTTCAAGCGAGGTGCTAACAGGGCAAGAGGATCTGTTATTTTCAACTTTTATCATTTGTTTATACTCAAAAAATGCAGTTTGAAATTTTTTGGCCTAAATCAAAAAATATTTTTCAAACAACTTTATTAAGCCACATTAAAAATCTTTTATGAATTTTTGTAAATCTTATTCAATTAAAAGAATTGATTACGGCTGTAATAAAGATAGGAAATTTTCTCTTCATATCGATTTTAACTAGTTAAAATTAGTTAATTATAGATCGTACACAAGTATTTAAAAAAACAATCATAATCACTATATTTGATATTCATTGAAAAAATCATTTTTATGAGATTCCGAATTTCCATATTCATTTTACTTTTAACCCTTATGCTTAAGACAGCGTTAGGGCAAATTGTTACTGTCAAAATTGAAGACTTTGTTTCTCAACACAATGGTTTTGAAGAAAACGAGGAAGGAGAAATTAATCCAATAAATTTGAAGGAAATAAACAAGAGAATTCGTTTTTTTATTGAAGAGAAATATCCAAAAATAGTTGATTTCACAAGAAATATAATATGGGACTCTTATGGGACTTTTTTAAGCCCTTCTGACAGATATCATTCACATACTTTTATTGTACAGGTTAAAGTAACAGATGTTGATCGTTTGAAATATCTAGAGGTTCAATATGACCCTTATGAGAAAAAAGTTACTGGAAATTTTCAATGGATTCCTGAAGATGAAGAGTTTTACTTGGTTGATGAACAAGTAGAGGAACAAAAACTTCTTCCAAATCTTAAAGAATTGGAAATATCAAACCACGACAAAAAACCTAGCCTGAATGACTTCCTTAGTGAGCATCAAGGTTTTATCGACGAGAGGGATAGACTAAATTTGAGTGAAAATGAAATTGTGCCAATTAATGTAGCTAAAATAAATAAGCTTATCCGTTCGTTTAATGATTCAAACTATTCTAATGTTGAATATACAAGAAACATAATTTGGGATTCCTACACAACTTTCTTAAGCCCATTTGATAAATATAATTTTCATGTTTTTATTGCTCAAGTAAAGGTAGAGGGGATAAATCGATTGAAATATCTTGAAGTTTTCTATAATCCAGCTACCGAAAAAATTACAACTGATTTTGAATGGATTGAATCTGATGAAGAGTTTTTCAGAGTAGTAAAAGCAACAGAATCTGATTCATAGCTTTAAACAACACAAACTTTAAATTTTTTAAATATCTCAGCTAAAATGAAAATAAATCGATATGTAATATTTTTTTTTCTGATTTGTAATTCTATCTTTTGTCAAGTAATAGAAGGAAATAAAATTTCTCAAATCTATGAGGTGCGTAATTCAAATGCAGAGGAAATATTTTCTAAAATTCATTTTGCTTTATGTTTAATATACCAAAATCCGGATGAGGTCATTAAATATAAAGATGACAAAACAATGAGAATTATCGTAAAAGCCATGGCATTAGTTCCAGTTCTGGATGCATACAAATTGATGAATCCAAGTAATACTGAACTTACAGATTATATTGACTATAATCATAATTATACTGCAATTATAGAAGTAAAAGATGAGAAATATAGAATAAAACTCACTTATCAAAATGGTAAATATTCAGATTCTCAATTAACTGAATATAAGTTACCATTTCCCGCTAAGATGGATTTTGAAACTTCTGATTTGGAGGAAATCATGCAAAAAGCAAGATTAGAGATGAATCAAGATTATTACTCAATTACTAGTAGAAGAAAAAAAGAAATTTATATTCAATCTCAACCAAGAGTATTGAAGGAGTATCAACAAACGCTAATTGATTACGCAACAATTTATTTCCAGTCAATATACAAGGAAGTATTGAGAGATAATGATCAAGACAAATGGTAAAAAATGATAGATTTTGACATCGTTTAATCATTGTTTATTTAAACTTTTTCAGGAAATCTTATACTGTAAAAAATATTTATTTATTCTACTATTACTCTTAGTAATTACTAATTGCAAGAATGAACCGGCTTTTGATATAATAATATCTAATGGAATAGTTTATGATGGGACCCTTGATGAGCCTGCTTTGATAGACATTGGGATTAAAGGAGATAAAATAATAGCTCTTGGAAGTTTGGGTACTGAGAATGCAAATAAAACAATTAATGCTCACGGTCTGTCAGTTTCTCCAGGATTTATCGACTTACATGTTCATTTAGAGCCTATTTTTTCACTTTCTAATTGTGAGAGTCATCTTCGTCAAGGGGTAACTACAAGTTTAGGAGGACCAGACGGAAATAGTCCATTGCCATTTGGCACTTATTTGGATAGTCTTCAAAAGCTAGGAGTCGGAATGAATGTAGGTTTTCTAGTTGGACACAATTCAGTAAGAAAAAAAATAATGAATTTAGATAATAGGGCTCCAACAACTAAGGAGTTAAATAAAATGAAAGGGATCGTCGCTCAGGCGATGAATGAGGGAGCTTTTGGTATTTCTACTGGGCTAAAATATTTACCAGGAAGTTTCTCCGAAGTTGATGAAATAATAGCACTTTCTAAAGAAGCCTCAAAAAAGGGTGGAATTTACACTTCACATCTTCGCGATGAAGGTTTAGAAGTTCTTGCTTCAATTGATGAAGCCATTAAAATTTCCGAAAAAGCTGATATAACAGTAATTCTTACTCATCACAAAGTTATTGGTAAGCCTATGTGGGGTAAAAGTATAGAAACTCTTAGAAGAGTAGATGATGCTAGAGAAAGAGGGTTGGATATAAGAATTGATCAATATCCCTACAATGCAAGTCATACAGGGATATCTGTCTTAATTCCTAGTTGGGCTAGAGCTGGTGGACATGAAATGTTTAAGTTACGATTAGAAAATGAAAAGTTGCGAGACAGTATATTGAATGGAATTGTTTTTAACATATTAAATGATCGTGGAGGAGAGGATTTAGATAGGATTCAATTTGCCAAATTTGAATGGATGCCAGAATTAGAGGGTAAAACTTTAAAGTATTGGTGTAATTTAAGAGGAATTGAGCCAACTACAAAAAATGGTGCAAAACTCGTTATCGAGGCTCAACTTAGAGGGGGAGCGAATTGTATTTTTCACGCTATGGATGAATCAGATGTTATTAATATTATGAAACATCCGCAAACAATGATTGCTTCAGATGGAAGGTTAGCCAATTATGGAGTGGGCCATCCACATCCAAGATGGTATGGAACATTTCCAAGGGTTTTAGGTAGATATGTTAGAGAAAATAAAATTTTGACTTTAAAAGAAGCCATACACAAAATGACATTTTTACCTGCAAATGCAATGGGGCTCAAGGATAGAGGACTAATTCAAAAAGGATATAAAGCTGATTTAACGATCTTTGATTCAGATGAAATAATCGATAATGGCACTTATGAAAATCCTCACCAATTCCCTACTGGTATATCTTATGTTATAGTAAATGGTAAAATAGTAATTGATGAGTCAAAATTTAAGGCGATCAAACCTGGGGTTGTTTTAAAAAAAAATGATCTATGAAAAATTTAGTAACAAAAATTATTTTTTTTACTGTAATCAGTTTTTTATTTGCCTGCTCTAAATCTGAATATTTAGAGGCGTCTAAGATTAGTGTTATTGAAACAGGTTTAGGTATAAAGTCTTCAGATTCACCTTTAGAAGAAGATTTTTTATTTTTTAAAGATGTTAGTTATGGAAATAATGAAAGAAATATCTTGGATATTATTTTACCTAAAAAAAATAAATTAGAGGGAGCAGTAATTTTCTTTCATGGTGGAGCCTTTTTGTTTGGATCTAAGGAGGATCTTTATGAGGGTGACCAAAAACAAATTATCAATTCTATTTTGAATGAAAACCTTGCCGTTATTAATTCAGAATATACATTCATTACTGATGATGAGGCTGAAGGAGTTATCACCTCTCTTATAGATGGTAGAAAGGTTATTGAATTTATAACTCAAAAATCTAATTTATTAGGATTCCCTGAAAACAAATTAATCCTATCAGGTATTTCAGCAGGTGCAGGAATAGCCATATGGAATGGACTAAGAGAAGAAAGTAATAAAAATATAATTGGAATATTTACAACCTTGGCTCAAAGTACTTACGATATGTATAAATGGGAAAAAATTTTTCCTGATTTTAAAGTCGATATATTACGGAGTAAATATACTGAGCTAGATGATTTATTTTTGAAATTTTACAACAATTCAATTACTTCTGAAAATCTTAAAGTATTAGATTATCTAAATCAAATGGACAAAGATGATCCACCTATTTTCATTTATAATCCTGTTTACGAAGATCAAGTAATAACAAAAAATAATATCATTGACTTCAACATATTATTTCATAGCTATAAACACGGAAACGCTATAAGAAAAGCAGCTACTGATGTTGGCCTACAATATTCTGGACCTTACCAAGAAACTCCAATTAGTTTTATTAGAAGAATGATTTTTTAAATAAATCTGATAAATTTTGGTTATGAACAATCTTATCTGGTCAACAAGCTATTTAACTTTTAGTAATTTCAATTTTATTATTTAATATCAAATAGATTGCGATTAAAGGTAAAATAGCTAGTATGGCGTGGAAATAGCTTATAAAATCTGGGAGATTAGATGCACGTACTATGAATATTCCATAAAGATTGATTATTGATAAACAAATATAAATTTTAATACCTGCTGATTTTGCAATTTTACTACCATCGTATGGTAACTTATTTGGCAGTGCTAATGAGGACTGAATTAACCATAACGATGCTGTTGCTACATGAATAACTTCTTGATCTTGTATGTAAAAGTTAATCTCTGAAAAAATTACTATTAATCCATATATAAAATAACCTAGGTTAAAGAAAATACGATTTTTTTTGAAAACCCCGTAAAGTGTAATCAGAACGCAAGTTGAGGCAACTATTATTTGTGGTAACATTTCAATTTGATTTAATTATTATTTACCTAAAATATGATAAAAATCATTTTTATCAAATAAATGTTTTTTTTCAGAAATATTTTATTCTACATTTTGAAATACATAAAATAATTCTGAGGCAATTTGAAAAGAACAGTCAAAATATTTTTCCATTTTATTTGGTAAATTATCAAATAATTTTGGGTCGTCATATTGTAAGAAAATTCGTTTTTCAGCATTTAAAATAAATGGGCAGTTTTCCTCTGCATCTGAACAAGTTGTAATTGCGGCAAATGAATTAGCCTTATTCACAGGGTCATTGTATAGTTTAGAAAAAACGGATATTGGCCTTACCCTACTATTGGAATAATAGAGAGAATAAGTAGGATTTTTGCTTCCTGATTTAATTACATCAAAGCCACATTTTTTCATGGTATTGACTGCATTAATATTGAACTCAGTTACTACCAATCCTCCAGAGTAGCAGTATATTTTTTTATTATAATAGGCGCTAGCAGTTTCAGCCCAGATTTGACAAAATTGACTCCTTCTAGAGTTGTGAGTACATATAAAGTTTAAGTGTACTTCACTTTTTGAAGCTTTCTTTGTTTTGATATATTTGACCAATTCTTTTAAAATGAGTTTTCTAGAATCAGAAATTTCTAGATTAGTCGCATAATTAATAGTTTTAAGTAATTTTGAATGAAACACTTAGGATTTTTATTAATCTTTGTTAGGTCTGTAAAATGTTTCTCTTTGACTACTCCAAGTAAAATCAGAATTCACAATTTCAGTTGAAGGATTATAGAAAACTTCAATGAAGTTTGGTGTACTGCTTCCTTGAAGTTTTACTTGAACTATAAAAGTGTAATAATGATAAATATCATAAGCGCTGATAAATGTATGATATGAGTCAAAGACTATATTCATTACAAAGTCAACATTCGAATAGTTTTGTTTAACATAGCTTGAGATATTTTGATTTATTTCATCAAGATCACTTTCTTTTGCTTTATTGAAGTAAATAAAATTATCGTTAATCCCTCCAATTAGAGCTCGATATTCTTCTAGAATATCGTTGATACCAGCTTTTTTCGGTTGATTTTCGATTTTTAGTTCAGTTAGTTGGGGCAAATATGATCTTCTTTCTAACTCACTATCATTTATTCTAAAGTTTTTCTTTTCTGGGTCCCATATATAATAAGTTGACAATTCGTCTGTCTTTGGGAAGTAATCAACCTCAATATATCTGTAGATTTTATTCTCATTTGTGTTTTTTATGCTAACTCTAACCATAAAAGACATAGAGTGAGCTTTCAAAATAGGATTTGTTGTGGTTTTATAAGATTGCCAAATTATATTTTTACTGTCATCGATAATTTCTGGGAAAGATTCCTGAATAAAAAATTCAATTCGATCATTTAAATTTCTATCTAACTGAGGAATGATTATACCTTTTTGGTTTTTCTTTAATTGTTCGGTATTAAAAATGAAGTTTTCAATTTTTATATACTCGCCCTCTTGACTGAAAATCCTTAATCCAAATAAAAAAGTACAAGCAATTAGAAATACTTTCTGCGATATTGATATGTTTTTCGAAATTAAAGACACAATAAATTTTTAAAAAATAATCTTACAAATTACTATAGAGTTTTATTAAGCTTGGGAGTTGGGGATACGTTTGTTCATTAGTTTGAACCACAGTGGTGGAAAAAGGGCGATAAGCATCGACGTAGTATATCCAAATGGTAATTGGGGGCTTTTTTCTATGCTCTCTAAAATTTGATATTTTTTTGAGGCCCTATGATGGTGGTCGCTATGGCGTGTTAATTCATAAAGGACAAGACGACCTATGGCATGGTTAGAATTCCATGAATGCATTGGGCTAACTCGCTCATACCTTGATCCATTTGGTTTTCTCGAGAGACCGTAATGTTCGATATAATTAATTGTTTCTAATAAAAGTATACCGACAAGTGCTATAAATAAGGAAAAGATAACACCTTGAGTGCCAAAAAGCATGAATACACTAACTAAAAATATAATTTGAAAAATTTGATAGTAAAAAAAGTCATTGTAAACGCTGAAAAACCCAACTTTTTTGTTTTTTAGAAGGTTCTTTTGAATACGAATAGCATTTCTTATTTGACCTATTGTAGAGGTGAACCAAAATGAAAATACTGATTGATTTTTTTTTGAAGTAGCAGGGTCGTCTGGTGTGCCAACATTAAGATGATGTCCAAAGTTATGTTCAATATAAAAATGCATATATAATGATGGCATTAATAAAAGTTTTGCTAGAAAACGTTCCCATTTCGTTTTTCTATGTCCTAATTCATGAGCAACGTTTATGCCATTGGTTCCTAAAACGATTCCAAATGATAATACCAATCCAATTTTTTCATACAAGGCAAGTGGTTTGGATGTTAAATGATTAATACCTAAAAACAGAACAGCAAAAACAATTATCAAATTGAAATACAACATCAAGTCAAAAAATCGATTAGCTAAACGATACTTAATTTTTTCTTCATTCAGTTTGTTTTGATCAGGCTCTAGAAAAGCCTCCCAGAGCGGTATTAGCCCAAATGCGTATAAGACAGTTGCGAAACTCCAAACTCCACCAACCTGAAGACCTATGATTGCCGACAAAGGAATCGTGTAGGCCAACAAATACTTCATATCATTCACTTCAAAAGCATTAAATCGACGATAATATTACAAAAAAAATATAAATTCAGTGTATTTAAAAAGAGCTTAAATATATTTGCTGAAATTCAGCAATGAAAAATTTTCAATTATAGGATTAATTCGAAGGCCTCTTTTTAAACTCAGCAATTAAAATCAAAATATGTCAATAAATAAGATTAGCACAAAATTTAGCTGGACTTACATTTTTTTTAAATCTATCATCAATATTACATTTTCGAGTATTTTATTTATTTTTTTAGGGTGTAAATCATCAAAAATACCTCTTAAGGATTATGAGTGGAAAATTATTGATCCTCTTCCACTAAACGCTGATATTGAAAATCAAATAAGTCAAATATTAGCCAAGTTATCATTAGAACAAAAGGTGGGACAAGTCATTCAAGGTGATAGTGATTCAGTTACCCCAGAGGAAGTAAAAAAATACAGATTGGGTTCTGTTTTAAGTGGAGGGAATTCAGCACCAGGTCCACTACCCTATGCAGATACACAAAGCTGGCTTAAAAAGGCAGATGCTTATTATAATGCTTCTATTGATGAGGAAGGAGTAGAAATCGCTATACCTATAATTTGGGGTATAGATGCCGTACACGGCCATGCAAATCTAAAAGGAGCAATAATTTTCCCACATAATATTGGACTAGGTGCTACGAAAAATCCAGATTTAATTGAAAAAATTGCTAGTATAACAGCACACGAACTTACTGTATCTGGTCATGATTGGACCTTTGCACCTACCCTAGCAATTCCAAAAGATACCAGATGGGGGAGAAGTTATGAGGGATTTTCAGAAAATCCTGAGATTGCAGAATTATATGGAGATCGAATTGTAATTGGACTTCAAGGCGAACTAGGTTCTAAGAAATTTATGACTGATGGTAAAGTTATTTCTAGCGCAAAACATTTTTTGGCAGATGGTGCGACTCTTAACGGAGTTGATCAAGGGGATGCACCTATAAGCGAAGAAGAATTGGCTAGGATTCATGCTGCGGGTTACTATAGTGCTATTCCAGCAGGAGTACAAACAATTATGGCATCATTTTCTAGTTGGCAGGGGAGAAAACTTCATGGGGACAAAGAGTTGCTTACGGATATTTTGAAAGGTAAAATGGGATTTAATGGTTTTGTTGTTGGTGATTGGAACGGACATGGTCAAGTCCCAGGATGTTCAAATACAAGTTGTGCATTATCTCTTAATGCAGGATTGGACATGTATATGGCACCAGATAGTTGGAGGGGTTTATATGAGAATACGTTACAGCAGGTAAAAGAAGGAAAAATTAGTATGTCACGTTTAGATGATGCAGTTCGGAGAATACTAAGAGTAAAATTAAATTCAGGCATTTTTGAGAAGGGCAAGCCTAGTGATAGACCTAATGCAGGTAACGAAGAACTTTTGGGGTTGACTGAGAATAGAAAAATTGCAAGACAAGCAGTAAGGGAATCTTTAGTATTGTTAAAAAACAACAACCACTTATTACCAATTAACCCAAAAAAGACAATATTAGTTGTCGGAGATGGTGCATCAAGTATTTCAAAGGCATGTGGAGGATGGACGCTGTCTTGGCAAGGTAATGGTCATAAAAATCATGAATTCCCAAATGCAACATCCATATTAGATGGAATAAAAGATATTGTTGGAAAATCTGGTGGTAAAGTAATATTTTCTCCAAATGGAGACGAATCTATTGATGCAGATGTGGTTATTGCAGTATACGGAGAAGATCCATATGCAGAATTTCAAGGAGATCGAGATAATCTAGACTTCATTCCAAATGGATTTGATGTAAAAAAATTAGGCAAATACAAAAAGAGGGGAATACCAGTAGTGTCAGTATTCCTGTCTGGCAGACCTTTATGGGTTAACCAAGAAATTAATAATTCTGATGCTTTCGTAGCAGCCTGGTTGCCAGGAACTGAAGGTGGAGGAATATCAGACTTACTTTTTAAAAGCGATTTATCCTATGACTTTAAGGGTAAATTATCATTTACCTGGCCAAATGTAGCATATGTTGCAAAGGATAATGAACCACTTTTTGAATTAGGATATGGTCTTGATTATAATGACTCAAAAAATATTGGTTTTTTATCTGAGATATCAGGATTAAATAAAAATAAAAAAATGTCAACAGGCGAATTTTATAAAAAAGGATTAGCAGTCGAGCCTTGGAGCTTATGGTTAGTTTCTGGAGAGTTGGAAAAACAAATTTTGAGTTATCCAACATCAATAGGGGGATTGATAATTAGTAAAACAGATTATCTGGCTCAAGAAGATGCTTTGAGAATTAATTGGACTAAATCTAATGGAGATTATTTTAGAGTCTCAACAAATAACACAAATGACATGACTCGGCAATCAAATGGTGCAATGAAATTAACTTTTATCGCAAAATCGTTTCAAGGTCCAAACATTAATGTTCAAATTGGTTTATGTGATAATTTAGTCAACTGTTCAAATACAATTAGTTTAAATTTTACTGATGACTGGCAAGAGTACAAAATACCATTAAGCGATTTCGAAAAAATGGGAGTAAATATGGGGAAAATAACTTCTGCATTTTTAATTAAATCAAAAAAAGGCTCAGATATTGGATTAACAAATATTCGTATTGAATAAAAATTTTTTCAAGGATTTTAAAATTTAAACTGGGTTAAACTTATTTTCTTCCAAGGATAAGAATTATTTTGTAAATCTGAATTGAGACAACCACAAGATTTAGAAAAATTATTGAGTATGAAAGATCAATTATACCATATGCTAACCACAACGAGGCACCAATTAAATTGACTGTTCTAAGCCATAAGATTTTATCAATCAAAAACGAAACAATAACAAAAAAAGTTGCAACCCAACCTATTATATCAATTAACTCGATGCTCATAATACTTTTGACTAGATTAAATACTATAGAAATCAGAAAAGTTTATTATTGAACTTTATTCAAATCTGGGGTCTTCTGAATTTTGGATGGGTTCAAATTTTTGTGAATTTCTGTAAGATTATTTCCCTGAATGTCATAAATATTACCCGTCCAAGAATCTACTACAAAAGTTTCATTTACAGGGGAGGGTTTGTATCTATTTGAAAATGCGATTACCAATGCAGCCAGAACAATTGAAATAGATAGAAATATTGTGGGGTAGGTTTTTTTCATTTGAGAACTTTTTTCCTTTTATCAATTTTAATTTCCTTGTGGATTAAAGTTAGCATTACGATAGAGACCATTGCATGTAAAAAACTAAATGAAAATGCGTCTAAACCTGACATTTGACCTGAGATAGATGAAAACGTATACATAATTATAGCAAAGAAATTGAAAGCAGCAACCACGTAACCATAGGCAAGTCTTACAGGTGGTTTATGCCATACTAGCCTGAGAATAAGAAAAGTTAACAGCCAAAATATAAATTCATAGAGATATTGAATATCGTGTAGTCCAAGCATAAGTCATTTTCATTTTCAATATTCTGTAAACATACAAAAAACAAGATGATTTTAAATAATAATAATTTAGTTTAATAATTTTTCATCAAATTTTTTTCTGGAGAGTATAATATCCCATCGCATCTAAATTTAATTTTTCACTATTTATTAGCCCACCTATTTTTTTTTCAATTTTAATATCTAATTCTTTTTCCCCCATTAACTCAATGAGTGCATTTTTTATATTTTTTTCAGTTAATATCAAATGAACAAATTCTTTTATGTTACAATTAAAATTTAATAACATACTATCAGAATTAATTTGCTTTATTTCATTTGCTAAGTTGTAACTACCTAAATTTTTTTCATAATCATATTTATTTTTGATTATTTTCAAGTTCAAAAAATCTATAAAACGATTATAAAATATTTTGAAATCACAACAAATAATGTATCCACTGGGTTTTAAAACATTCAAAAAATTATGTATTTCGTTTTGCTGGACATAATTCAATGATCCAAAAAAACATAATAAATCATATTTGATATTTGACCATTCGTTTATATAAGAAACTCTTTTGTGTTGTAAAGTATTTTTTAACATTTCTTTATTTATATCATAGCCTATTACTTTTTTTGAGAAATTTGTTAGGGCAATAGTTGAGTTTCCAACACCACAGCCGATATCTAGAGTTTTTTTAAATTTTTTTTTCCCTAAACAATTTTTTAAGATAAGATAATGAAGAGGAGGTCTGAATGCCCTATAATGATGTGAGTATGAACTAGAAAAACTTTTCACCGTATAATTTAAATTAGTAATTTGTCATAGCTCTTTATTGAAACTATCTTAAATATAAATCAATCTGTTTTTATTAAGTGAAAAAAAAAAGGAGAAGTCTTGTTGAAATAAAAAATCTTTGTCTTAAAATAAAAGGAAAACTTATTTTGAATAATATTTCCTTCTGCTTAGAATACAATGAAATTGTTGGTGTAGTTGGCGAATCGGGAAGTGGAAAATCCTTAATGGCGCATATTTTAATGGGACTCCAGCCAAAGCACTCAGAAATTATTGCTGAGAAATTAAATTTTTTAGATTCTGACTTGAGAAACTTTTCCCCCAAAAAATGGCAAAAATATAGGGGTAGGTTTCAGGGGATGATTTTTCAAGAGCCGCAATCCAGTTTGAATCCGACCTTAAAATGTGGAAAGCAGTTAATAGAGGTATTGAGCTTTCATCAAAAAATGTCTTTGAATGAAAAAAAAGAGCGAGTGATAAATACCCTTAAAGAAGTAAAATTATTAGATACGAATAGAATAATAAATTCCTACCCCCACCAACTCAGCGGAGGACAAAAACAGCGTGTTATGATAGCTATGGCACTTCTGTGTAATCCAAAACTTTTGATTGCAGACGAACCAACAACTGCTCTAGATGTAACTGTTCAAAAAGAAATACTTCTTTTATTAAAAATACTTCAAAAAAAATATAAAATGAGCATTTTTTTTATATCACACGATCTAGCCTTAATTAAAAAATTTGCTGATCAGGTTTTAGTTATGCATAATGGGACTATCATAGAGTCTAATAATACAAAAGAGTTATTTAGAAAACCAAAAAAAGCTTACACGAAAGGTTTAATTTCTACTAGACCCAAAATCGATAAACGAATTGAAAGACTCCCTACTTTAAATGATTACATGCAAGATAATTTTAAAATTAAAAAAGTACTACAAAAAATAAGATTTTCTGAGCAAAAGAAAATATATTCTCAAAAGCCCATATTGGAAATTAAACATGTCGAAAAATGCTATTTAACTAAAAGTTGGTTAGGGAAAACTAAAAAACATAAAGCTTTAAATAATATTACCTTTTCCCTTTACCCTGGAGAAATTTTAGGTTTAGTTGGAGAATCTGGCTGTGGTAAGTCAACGCTAGCTAAGACCATTGTTTGTTTAGATATTCCTGATTCTGGTGAAATTAAATGGAAAGGATTAAAAATTGATCCTAAGGATAAAGAACAAGTTGCGAAACTCAGAAAAGAAGTTCAATTTATTTTTCAAGATCCTCATGCTGCATTACATCCTTTAAAAACAGTTGGTAATTGTATAATTGAGGTTCTTAATCTTCATTATTCAAATAACAAGAAAAAAAATCATGAAAGGACAATTAGTTTATTAAATAATGTTGGATTAAAAGAAGAATTTATTCATCGTTATTCTCATGAACTTTCTGGTGGCCAAAGACAGCGGGTTATAATAGCTAGAGCACTCGCAGTAGACCCTAAGGTCTTGATATGTGATGAATCAGTTGCTGCCCTTGATATATCTGTACAAGCGCAGGTATTAAATCTTTTAAATGATCTTAAAAATAATTTAGGACTTAGTTATTTGTTTATTTCTCATGATTTGTCAGTTGTTAAGCACATGTCAGATAGGGTTATGATAATGCGTGAAGGAGAAATAATTGAAATTCAAGAGGCAGATCAGCTTTACAGAAATCCTAAAAATAATTACACCAAAAAGTTAATTGAAGCAGTTTTATAATTTAGTTTAGAAAATAGATTTAAATCAAATTAAGGTTTCTGATTTTAAATTAGGTCGAAGGATTTGGAATAGCCTCGTGAACTTCGTTTATTTCATTCAAAATAGAATCATTTAATTTAATAAAAATACTATCTATATTTTCTTTCAATTGAGAAAGGTTTGTAGCGCCAATAATATTACTTGTTAAAAATGGACGATCATTTACAAATGCCAATGCAAGTTGAGTGAGGGAAAGTCCATTTTTTTCTGCGATATTGTAATAGGCTTCAACAGATTTTTTACACGATTTTGAGTTATAGCGATCATAATGTGGAAATAATGCAAGTCTTGAATTTTGTGGCTTTTCACCATGACGATATTTTCCTGTAAGCACTCCAAATGCTAGTGGTGAATATGCAAGTAAGCCAATGTTTTCACGATGACAAACCTCAGCATTTCCAACTTCAAACGTTCTGTTTAAAAGGGAGTAGGGATTCTGTATACTCCTTATTCTGGGAAATCTTTCAGAAGAAAAACTTAAATACTTCATAGTCCCCCATGGTGTTTCATTAGATACTCCAACATGCCTTATATTTCCCTTAATTTTGTGACTTTGAAGGGCATCTAAAATTTCTTCAAAATTTTCTTCCCACCTGTCATCATGTTTATAAAAGTACCCTCTTTTTCCAAAAAAATTTGTTGGCCTTTCAGGCCAATGTATTTGATATAGATCAATATAATCTGTTTGAAGACGCCTTAAACTATTTTCAATTGCAAAATCAATTGTTTTTTTTGAATAACTCTTATCTTTTCTTATGTGTTTGGTAAATGCAGCAGGGCCTGCAATTTTAGAAGCTAAAATAACCTCTTTTCGAGTGCCATTTTTTTTAAACCACGAGCCAATAAATCTTTCTGTATCGCCCTGTTCTTCTAATCTTGGTGGTATTGGATATAACTCTGCCGTATCAAAAAAATTCACACCATTATCAAGTGCAAAATTCATTTGTTGATGACCTTCAATCTCACTATTTTGCCTTCCCCAAGTCATTGTTCCTAAACAAATTTTACTAACCTTAATGTCTGTACCTGGTAATAAATTGTATTTCATTAACTACTGTTTTTCAGAACTAATTAATTCAATTATTTTATCCAAAGAAGGGCTTAATATTATTTCTATTCGTCTGTTTGCTGCCCTGCCTTCAATTGTTGTATTTGAGGCAATAGGAATAAATTCACTTTTACCTGCAGCAGTAAGGTTTTGGGGTAAAATATTGTTATTCTCTAAGAGAATTTCAACTACTGCAGTAGCTCTTTTGGTAGACAAATCCCAATTAGATTCCATTGAACCATTACTAGTAAATGGAATGTTATCAGTATGTCCTTCTATTAAAATTGATATATCTGGATTTTCTTCTAATACTTTGGATAATCTCATGAGTGCTTGTTTTCCTTGAAGTTCAATATTCCACTTACCTGATTTAAATAATAACTTGTTTTCCATAGAAATATAAACTTTTCCGTTACGCTGTTTAATTGATAAACCTTTCCCTCTATAATTTAGTAAAGCTTCAGAGATTTTATTTTTTAAATCACTTAATATTTTTTTCTGAGAAGATATAATTTTCTCTAGCCTATCAATCCGCTCTGTACGTGACAAAAGTTCAGTTTCTTTTATTGCTATTTTTTTAATTAGTGCATTGTTTTTTGCGATATTCTCCTGAATTTTTAATGTGCTGTTCTTTTTCACTAGATCCAACTCTTCGTTTAATAATTCATTTATCTTGAGACCTAATTTTGTACTATCCCTTGAAATTTCTAAATAAGCTTGTGTTTCACTCAATTTCTCATCTAATTTATCTAAAGATTGCTGTAAAGAGTCTTCAGAGTTTTGCAATTTATTTTTTTCTATTTTGACTTTAGAGTAGCGCGATTCAAGATCGTTAAACACCTTCGTTGATACACAATTTGTAACGCATAGAGTTATTATAAAAAGAATGCAATATCTCATTTCAAAATTTCAATTCTAAACCAACTGGACAATGATCGGAGTGAAAAACCTCCGAAAGGATAAAAGATTTTAATATATTTTTTTTCAACGATTCGCTAACTAATGCGTAGTCTATTCGCCAACCTTTATTGTTTTTTCTTGCATTAGCACGATAGCTCCACCATGTATAATGGTTGGGTCTTGGATTCATAAATCTGAATGAATCAACAAAACCAGAATTTATAAAACTATTAAGCCAGTCTCTTTCCTCAGGCAAAAAACCTGAAACAGTTTTATTTCTTACAGGATCGTGTATATCAATAGCTTGGTGACAAATGTTATAATCACCACATATAACAAGATTAGAATATTTTAGCTTTAAATCGTCAATATACCCTCTAAATTCGTCCATAAATTTAAATTTGTATTGTAGGCGATTTATGTTTGTTCCTGATGGAAGATAAAGGCTCATTATAGATAATTTTTCGAAATCTAATCTGATTATTCTTCCTTCGAGATCCATATGATCTATTCCACTTCCGTAAGATACATTTAAGGGATTTTTTTTTGATAATATAGCGACACCACTGTATCCTTTTTTTTCAGCTGAAAACCAGTAATGATAATATCCTAGTTTTTCTATTGATGAAACATCTATTTGGTCCTTCATCGCTTTTATTTCTTGTAAACACAAAACATCAGGGCTTGAAATCTTTAGCCATTCAATAAAACCTTTTTTCATTGCAGCTCTTATTCCATTAACGTTGTAAGAAAAAATTTTCAAAACTCTTATTTAATTAGGTTAAAATTCAAAGTTTTTTGAGGATTGACCTTAATGAAACTTCTTCATTAATTAAATTCTTTATATGTTCTATTTTAATTCTCTCTTGTTTCATTGAATCGCGATTTCTAAGGGTTACTGTTTTGTCATCTAAAGTTTGATGATCGATAGTTATGCAGAAGGGAGTTCCTATTGCATCCTGTCTTCTGTATCGTCTTCCAACAGCATCCTTTTCGTCATAAATTGATGTAATATCAAGTTTTAATTCAGTGATAATTTTTTTAGCAATCTCAGGCAAACCGTCTTTTTTGACCAAAGGTAATATTGCCACCTTTATTGGAGATAGTGCGGGAGGTAATTTTAAAACAGTCCTAATGCTACCATCACCAAGTTTTTCTTCAGTTAAGCTATTTGATAGAACAGCTAAGAACATTCGATCCAAACCTATTGATGTTTCTATAACGTAGGGCACATAACTTTCATTAATTTCTGGATCAAAATATTGTAGCTTTTTCCCAGAAAATTGTTCATGATTTGACAGGTCATAGTTTGTGCGAGAATGAATTCCTTCTAATTCTTTGAATCCAAAGGGAAAACGAAATTCAATGTCCAATGCTGCATCTGCATAATGCGCTAGTTTTTCATGATTGTGTAGTCTATATTTTTCCTCTCCCATTCCTAATGACAAGTGCCATTTAAGTCTTTTTTCTTTCCAGAATTCATACCATTTTTTTTGGGTTCCTGGAGGAATGAAAAACTGCATCTCCATTTGCTCAAATTCTCTCATTCTAAATATGAACTGCCTTGCAACGATCTCGTTTCGGAATGCTTTCCCAGTTTGTGCAATACCAAATGGGATTTTCATTCTACTTGTTTTTTGAACATTCAAAAAGTTAACAAAAATCCCTTGCGCTGTTTCTGGACGAAGATATAAATCCATTGCTGAGTCTTTAGAAGCACCTAATTTAGTATCAAACATCAAGTTAAACTGTTTAACATCTGTCCATTCTTTTGAACCAGACTCAGGACAAGAAATTTCTAATTCTTCAATTAAATTCTTTACATCATTTAAATCTTCCTTTTCCAGGGATTTGTTAAGCCTAGTTAAAATATTTTTCGACTTTTCTATATATGAGATAACTCTGGGATTTGTTTTTTTGAATTCTATTTCATCAAAAGAGTTTCCAAATCGTTTTGCTGCCCTCGCTAATTCTTTTTCAATTTTAGTTTCAATTTTGGCGACATATTCTTCTACTAGAACATCTGCCCGATATCTTTTTTTGGAAACCTTGTTGTCAATAAGCGGGTCATTGAACGCATCAACATGCCCAGATGCTTTCCAAGTTGTTGGATGCATGAAAATAGCTGCGTCAATCCCAACAATATTTTCGTTCAATTGAGTCATTGATTTCCACCAATAATCTCGGATATTTTTTTTTAGTGCAACACCATTCTGCCCATAATCATATACTGCACTAAGGCCATCATAAATTTCGCTTGAAGGAAAAACAAAACCATATTCTTTAGCATGTGAAATTATTTTTTTGAAATTTCCATTCTCTGTTGCCATGGCTCAAAAATAGTTTTTTTTAAAGAACTTCAATTAAGGAAATTACAAAAGAATTAAACAAGTTTGATACCATTTGGTGGTATTTAGGAATATTGCTTTACTTTGCTAATAACTTTAAAAAGTATGAAAAGTGGTCTTCGACTTTTTACCTGCATAATCTTAGTAATATCAATTTTAAGTTGCGCTAAACGGGCTTCCCCAACAGGTGGTCCCAAAGATTCTATACCCCCTGTTTTAATAAATGCCTCCCCAAAACTCAATTCAACTTATTTTAATAAACTTGGTTTTACCCTTAGTTTTGATGAATATGTAAAATTGAAAGATATTAGTAAGCAGCTTATAATCTCTCCCCCCCTTAATTCCAGTCAATATAAAGTTTCTCCATCGACAGGCGCATCAAAAAAAATCTCAGTTGAATTAAAAGACAGCCTCTTAGATAACACCACTTACACGTTTAATTTTGGCAATAGCATAGTTGATTTTAATGAATCTAATCCTATTCCTTTTTTTACCTACACACTTTCTACAGGAGCAAATATAGATTCGTTATATATTAAAGGAAATGTAAGTGATGCATTTGAAAAAGATACCAAAAACTTCATTTCACTACAGCTTTATCCAGTTGACTCGGTTTACAGTGATTCTGTAATTTATAATAAGAAACCCTTATATGTAACAAATACTTTAGATTCTACAATATATAGATTTCAAAACTTACGCGAGGGGAAATACAATTTAATTGCACTTCAAGATTTTGCAGGAAACTATTTTTTCGATCAAAATATTGATAAAATTGGTTACTTAAATAGATTAATTGAACTTCCAAAAGATTCAATAATTAATCTCAAGCTTTTTAAGGAAATAGATGACTTTTCTTGGGCATCACCATCTTTTGTCAACGAACACCATGTCGCTCTTGCATATTATGGCGAATATGAAAATCAATCCTTTTCAATGATTAGTGAAGTTCCAAAAAGTTTCAAGTCTTTAGTTAATAAAAATCGAGAAGCAGACTCTTTAAATTTTTGGTTTAAAGGAGTAAAATTAGATTCAATTAAATTTGAACTTGAGATTAAGGATACATTAAGAACTAAAACAGCTTACCTGCGAAAACCTATTGAAGATTCTTTAGTAATAAGAACTATAACAACTGGACCCTTGAAACTAAAAAGCAAGTTTGAAGTATCAAGTAACCTTCCTATTGTCAATGTTGATTCATCATTTGTTAAAGTAATTAATGTTGACAGTCTAAATGTCCCAGTGTCTTTAAAAATTCTCGAAAATTATGACAGGATTTTAATTGATTTTGAAGTTTTACCAAATGATAAATATAATATTACATTACTTCCGAAAGCACTTGAAGATTTTTGGGGTAGAACAAATGATACCTTAATTTTTAATACTCCAACGGAAAAAGTTGAAGATTACGGTAATATTTACCTGCGAGTAATTCACAATTCGCCTGATCCTTATATAATAGAATTAATTCAAAACAATAAAGTTATTAGACGTTATGATTCTCCATTAGAAGGAGGTCTCTATTCTTTTGAATTACTTGATCCAGGAAAATATTTTGTGAGACTAATTGAGGACCCTAATAATAATAAAAAATGGGATACAGGGAGCTATCTGGGTAAAGTTCAGCCTGAAAAAGTAATCTATTATTGGAAAGAAATAGATTTAAGAGCAAATTGGGATATGAATGAAACCTTTAATACAAATCAAAATTATCCTTATCCTCAAGAAAGGGTAATTGATTACGAAGATCCATAAGCTCAAAGTAATTTAATTCTGCTCTAAGAATTTTTTCCATGGATGATAATTTACCGCTTACTAAATTTCCTAAAGGATTATAGATTGCACTATGACCAGGATATTCTAGTTCATTATCATCATATCCTATTCTATTAACCCCAGAAACATAACACATATTTTCAATCGCACGTGCTTGAAGTAAGGTATCCCAAGCTTTAATCCTTTTTGAAGGCCAATTTGCAACAAAAATCAAAAGATCATAATTATTCTGGTTACGTGACCAAACTGGAAAACGTAAGTCGTAACAGATTCTTAAACAGATTTTCCATCCGCAATATTCAAACAAACCGGGGTTGTTTCCCGAAGTGTAAATCTCATTTTCACCTGCTAAAGAAAATGTGTGGCGTTTGTCATAAAAAAATATAATCCCTTTTTCACTTACAATTAGGAAGCGATTAAAAAACTTATTTTTTTCCTTAATTACAATACTTCCTCCAATAATTCCATCTAATTTTTCAGCCCAAGACTGCATCCACAAAACTGTTGGACCATCCATAGTTTCAAAAACTTTTTTGGCATTCATAGTGAAACCCGATGTAAACATTTCAGGGAGAAGAACAATATCAATTTCTTTATTTAATGAATTTAAAAGTTTGTCAAAATAAGCTCTATTTTTAAGGGCATTCTCCCAAAAAAGCGATGTTTGAATATTGACAATTTTTAATTTGGATTTCATTTTAATTGTAAGTGTAAATCTATTTTAGTTGGATTTCATTATATTTAAATTATTTCATTTCACATAAATCTAAGTGAAGAAAATCTTAACATTTGCATTTTTAGCTTCTATTTTTGAATTTCATTTAATAGGGCAAAATTATTTTCCTCCTCCCCATGGTTTTGAATGGGAAAAAAAATCTCTTGAATACTTTAAAATTAATATTAAAAAACTTAACTCCGCTATTGATTTTGCTAAAGAAAATGAGTACAGTGGGTCAAAAGATTTAAGAATAGCTATAAGTAAAGGTTTTGAAAATGAGCCATATCACAAAATTTTGGGGCCAACAAAAAAAAGAGGAGGTTCTGCTGGCATTATTTTAAAAGGAGGCTATAGGATTGCATCTTGGGGAGATACAAAGAGAGTAGATATGACATTTAGTGTGACTAAGAGTTATCTATCTACAGTTGCAGGTTTAGGAGTTGATCAAAAACTTTTCAAAACAGATGATTTTGTATCTAATTATATATGGGATAATTCATTTAAAGGTAAACACAATAGTAAAATCAAATGGGAATATCTTTTGAATCAATCCTCTGATTGGAGTGGTACTTTGTGGGGAATACATGACTGGGCTGATAGACCTCCAAGGGAAGGTGGAATAGATGACTGGAAAAATAGAAAACTGAATACACCTGGTACTGTTTACAAATACAATGATGTACGAGTTAACCTTTTAGCCTATTGTCTATTAAATGTTTGGCGTAAACCTTTACCACAGATTTTAAAAAAGTTTATAATGGATCCAATAGGGGCTAGTACAACTTGGCGCTGGTATGGTTACAATAACTCTTGGGTAGAGCTTGATGGAAACCGTATGCAATCAGTATCAGGTGGTGGACATTCTGGAGGAGGACTATTTATCAATACCGAGGATCATGCACGTTTTGGTTTACTTTTTTTAAGGCAAGGTAAATGGAACGAAAGTCAGCTCATTAGTCAAGACTGGATAGATGAGGCTACACAATCTTCACCTGCTCAAAATAGTTATGGTTATATGTGGTGGTTAAATAAAAAAGAGACTGACAGATATTGGGAAGGAGTTCCTGAGAATACTTTTTATGCATCCGGTTTTGGTGGAAATTATATAATAATTGTACCTGAAAAGGACCTTGTAGTTGTTTTACGTTGGCTTGAACCAAGTCAAGTCGGTATTTTTATGAAAAAGCTGATAAGTTCTCTTCCTTGATTTTTTATGGTTTTAAAATATTAGTGACAAGTATGCTTAGTTCCAAACTATATTAATTTATGGGTATAAGATTTTTTATTGGGCCAATGTCTAAAAATATTGTTGACTCTATTATTGAGTTTCAGACTGAATCAAAAAATAAGGTAGGATTAATACCAAGTAGAAGACAGGTTGATTATAAAGGAGGCTATTCAAATAACTGGACAACAAAGGGACTTTCAAATTATGCCAAAGACTTAATAATAATGAGAGATCACAGTGGTCCTGGACAAGGCCAAAATCCAGACGATGGATATGAGTCTTTAAAACACGATTGTAAACATTTTAATTATATTCATATCGATCCATGGAAAAAATATCCTTCATTTTCAGAAGGATCAAAATGGACACTGGATATGATTCAATTTTGCTTTTTAAAAAATCCCAAAATTAAATTTGAAATTGGCACAGAAGAAGCTATAAGGAGATTTGAGCCAGAAGAACTTCAAACTCTTTTAAACTATTTAGATGCTAATCTTTCACAGGAAGCTTTTTCACAAATAGAGTATTTGGTTATACAATCAGGGACATCTCTTTCTTCAAATCAAAATACAGGAAGTTTTGATCTGAAAAGACTTAAAAAAATGGTTGCTGTTGCTAAAGAAAATAATTTAAGATCGAAAGAACATAATGGTGATTATATTTCTGAAGAATTAATAAAACTAAAAATGAATTCTGGTTTAGATTCTATAAATATTGCTCCCGAATTTGGATTAATCGAAACAGATACTTACCTGAGTAGGATTAGAAAAAGAAGTGATCTGTTCAATAAATTTTGGCGAATATGTTACAATTCTAAAAAATGGATAAAGTGGGTAGATAAGTCTTTTGATCCAATTCATGAGAAAGAAAGCCTTGTAAGGATTTGCGGGCATTATGTGTTTTCTGAGGCAGAGTTTTTAGACGAAATCAAAAGTAAGCTTCCAGGAATAGATCAATTAATTAAAAATAATGTTAAACAAAAACTTATCTCACTTCATAAGAATATTAACCCTTAAGGCTTGCATATAAATATTCTCGATTCATTCTTGCTATATTTTCAAGCGAAATACCTTTAGGACATTCCACCTCACAAGCACCTGTATTAGTACAATTTCCAAACCCTTCTTCGTCCATTTGATTAACCATATTTAGTACCCGATCTGTAGCCTCTACCTTTCCTTGAGGGAGTAAGGCATATTGAGAAACTTTTGCTGAAACAAATAACATTGCAGATGCATTTTTACAGGTTGCAACACAGGCACCACAACCAATGCATGTAGCCGAATCAAAAGCTTTGTCAGCATCATGTTTGTCAATAGGAATTGCATTTGCATCTTGAGTATTTCCAGAAGTGTTTATTGATACAAAGCCTCCTGCCTGTTGAATTCGATCGAATGCTGAACGGTCAACCGCTAGGTCTTTGATCACTGGGAATGCCTTTGCTCGAAAAGGTTCAATTGTTATGGTGTCCCCATCTTTAAACTTACGCATATGCAGTTGACAAGTAGTAACCAAGCGATCTGGACCGTGCGCTTCTCCATTAATGAACATAGAACACATTCCACAAATACCTTCACGACAGTCATGATCAAATGCAATTGGATCTATTTTTTCGGACATTAGTTGCTCATTCAAAACATCCATCATTTCTAAAAAGGACATGTCTGGAGAAACGTCTTTAATTTTATATGTTTCTATCTTTCCCTTCGTTTCTGAATTAGGTTGCCGCCAAACTTTTAAAGTTAAATTCATATCTAGTTTTTTGTCTTTATTTATAGGATCTAGTCCTTACTTCAATTTCCTCATATTTTAAATCTTCTTTGTGAAGCTTGGCCTTAGACGGATTTCCTTTAGATTCCCATGCAGAGACAAATGTAAAATTTTTATCATCCCTTAATGCTTCACCCTCAGGTGTTTGAGATTCTTCTCTAAAGTGTCCTCCACAAGATTCTGTTCTTTCAAGCGCATCTCTGGCAAAAAGCTCACCGAGCTCTAAAAAGTCTGCAACACGTCCCGCTTTTGCCAATTGCTCATTAAATTCGTTAGATTTACCCGGGACATTTACATTTTTATAAAAATCTTCACGCAATTCATTAATTTCTTTTATTGCTTGCCTTAAACCTTTTTCATTTCTTGACATTCCACATTTATCCCACATTATTTTTCCTAGTTTACGGTGATAAAAATCAACTGAATTTTTTCCGTGATTACTTAGAAAACCTTCGATTTGAGCATTAACTGCAGCCTCGGCTTTCTCGAATTCAGGATGATTAGTATCAATGGGACCAGTACGAATGTCATCTGCAAGATAATCACCTATTGTATAAGGAAGAACAAAATATCCGTCAGCTAGTCCTTGCATTAAAGCTGACGCACCAAGGCGGTTAGCTCCATGGTCTGAAAAATTAGCTTCACCAATTGCATAGCAGCCAGGTATGGTTGTCATTAAGTTATAGTCAACCCAAACACCACCCATAGTATAATGTACAGCTGGATAAATCATCATAGGTGTTTCATAAGGATTTTGGTCAACAATTTTTTCATACATCTGAAATAGATTACCATATTTTGCTCGAACCACTTGTTGTCCTAATTTCTTTACTAAAATTGGGTCATCTTCATTTAAACCTTTTACATGAGCTTGTTCTTTTCCATAACGTGTTATTGCAGAAGCAAAATCTAGATAAACTGCTTCACCTGTTTTGTTTACACCAAATCCAGCGTCACAGCGCTCCTTTGCTGCTCTGGAAGCAACATCCCTAGGTACTAAATTTCCAAATGCAGGATAACGTCTCTCTAGATAATAATCTCTGTCTTCTTCTTTAATCTCTGTAGGTTTAAGGCTTCCTTCACGGATAGCTTTTACGTCTTCTAGCTTTTTAGGCACCCATATTCTACCATCATTTCTTAAGGATTCCGACATTAGTGTAAGTTTTGATTGGTGATCACCAGATACTGGGATACAGGTGGGGTGAATTTGAGTAAAACAAGGGTTTGCAAAATATGCCCCTTTTTTGTGAATTTTCCATGTTGCAGACACATTACTTCCCATCGCATTTGTAGACAAGAAAAATACATTTCCATAGCCCCCAGAAGCAATAACTACTGCGTGTGCTCCGTGGCGCTCAATATTACCATTAACTAAGTTTCTTGTAATAATTCCACGTGCCTTACCGTCAATAACAACTATGTCCATCATTTCATGTCGGTTGAACATTTGAATTTTTCCGCGACCAATTTGCCTGTTCATAGCCGAATAAGCACCCAAAAGAAGCTGTTGGCCAGTTTGACCTTTTGCATAAAATGTCCTTGAAACCAGAACACCACCAAAAGACCGGTTGTCTAATAATCCGCCATAATCTCTAGCGAAAGGAACACCTTGAGCAACGCACTGATCGATTATATTAGTTGATACTTCTGCTAAACGATGAACATTTGCCTCTCGAGATCTATAGTCGCCACCTTTGATGGTGTCGTAAAATAAACGATATGTTGAATCTCCATCCCCCTGATAATTTTTTGCAGCATTTATTCCACCTTGCGCAGCAATCGAGTGTGCTCTTCTAGGCGAATCTTGAAAACAGAAGGTTTTTACATTATATCCCAATTCAGCAAGAGTTGCTGACGCAGACGCACCGGCTAAACCAGTTCCTACAACGATAACATCAATTAAGCGTTTATTAGCTGGGCTAACCAAATTTATCTTACCCTTATGCTTTGTCCACTTTTCAGCAACAGGACCGTTTGGAATTTTTGATTCGAGTTTAGCCATATTAAAATTTATTTATATAATGAAATACGGCAATAAAAACAAAACCGATAGGAACGATTATTGAAAATGCAGTAGTAAAAGATTTTATTGATTTAGTGTACTTATTGTTTAGTCCCACAGACTGAAATGATGAAGCAAACCCATGAAGTAAGTGCAAGCTTAAAAAAATGAAAGAAAGGGCGTAAATCGCTACTCTAACTGGGCTTTCAAATTTATGGACAAGTTCTTCAAAATATCTGTTTTGGTCAAGTGGTAAAACTTGAACGTACTTGTAATTCATTTCTGGAACCCAAAAATCATAAAAATGTAATCCAAGGAAGGATAAAATTACAATTCCTGATAAAATCATATTGCGTGACATCCAAGAAGCGTTAGTTTTTCCCTTGTAAACGGAATAACTTGTTGAGCGCGATTTCGAATTTTGGAGTTCTAAAACAAACCCCATAACAAAATGAAACAAAACGCCGAAAATTAAAATAGGTTGAAGAATAAATTGGACAATAGGATTGTTTCCCATAAAATGTGAGACTTGATTAAACAATGATTCACTGAAAATAGAAAGTAGATTAATGCTAAAGTGCTGAGTTAAAAAAAGCACTAAAAATATTCCTGAGAGTGCCATTGCTACTTTTCTTCCTATTGAAGAGGCAGTTAAGCTCATAAGTCTTTCAATTTGTTATTCAAAATTAAGGCATAAACGCTTAGCAGCAAACCTGTTTTCATAATTTTTACCTTTTATGAACAAATAAATAACTATTAAAAAAAGTTTGTTGAATTTTATTTTTGAAATAATGTTTTTTTTGACAAAATAGTTAAACAAATTAGGGTTTAAAAACTATTATCTTCGTAAAAAATATCAAATGAAATATAAACCCATTTCAAACTCTTTTTACAAAAAGACCAGAAAGGCTTTTACAAGTCAAATGAAATCAAAAAGTTTAGCGGTATTTAATTCAAATGATATTTATCCGATTAGCGCTGACAGCACTATACCTTTCCATCAACACCGAGATATATTTTATTTATCTGGTATTGATCAAGAACAGACAATTCTTCTACTATTTCCTGACTCTTTGAATCCTAAGTATAGAGAAATCTTATTTGTAAGAAAAACAAATCCAAAGATTATTATTTGGGAAGGTGCTAAATTAAATAAACAACAAGCTCGAGAGTTAAGCGGTATTGAAACAATTTTGTGGTTAGACGATTTTAAGAGTATTTTTCAACAATTAAGTACTCAATGTGAAACTTTTTATTTTAACACCAACGAACATTATCGTCAGAATGTTGAAACAGAGACTAGGGAGGATCGGTTTATTAAATGGTGTAAGGATAATTACCCTGCACATAAAACTGCTAAAAGCAATCCTATATTACAGGAATTAAGGGCTGTTAAGACGCAAGAAGAAATTCAACAAATACAAATAGCGTGTGACATCACTGAAAAAGGTATCCGCCGAATACTATCATTTATAAAACCTGGAGTATGGGAGTATGAAATTGAAGCAGAGTTGATACATGAGTTCATCAGAAACAGATCTAGGGGATTTGCATATGAACCTATAATTGCTTCAGGTAAAAATGCCAATATTTTACATTATATAGAAAATAATAAGCAATGTAAATCGGGTGAATTAATACTTATGGATGTTGCTGCAGAATATGGAAATTATTCAGCTGATCTAACAAGGACGTTACCTGTTTCAGGGAGGTTTACTAAACGTCAAAAAGAGATTTATAATTCTGTTTTATTTGTAAAAAATGAAGCTACAAAACTCTTAAGGACTGGTGTTATTTGGAAAGATTTTCATGTAGAAGTTGGAAAAATCATGACTTCAGAGCTACTTAAATTGGGCCTTTTAGACAAATCGGATGTTCAAAACGAAACCATAAAAAATCCTGCATATAAAAAATATTTTATGCATGGAACTTCACACCATTTAGGCTTAAATACACATGACTACGGCCTTTTACATTTGCCTATGGAGGCTAATATGGTCTTTACCGTTGAACCCGGGATATATATACCAGACG
This sequence comes from uncultured Bacteroidota bacterium, assembly GCA_902613595.1. Classification (GTDB taxonomy): domain Bacteria; phylum Bacteroidota; class Bacteroidia; order Flavobacteriales; family Flavobacteriaceae; genus MS024-2A. The sequence continues at coordinate 651,426 of CACMHY010000001.1, read as the reverse complement.
AAGGATTAGGAATCCGTTTGGAAGATGATGTTGTTATTCAAAAATCTGGTGCTCCACTAAATTTAATGTCGAAGATTCCAATTGAAGTCGAGGAGATTGAAGACTTAATGAATAATTAAAAACCACCTTAAAGGTGGGTTTTTAATATTCTATGCCCTTGATACTTTAAAAGCTCCCTTTTGCCAAAAATAAAGTATTGTAAATAGAATTATAAGGATTCCTGGAAAAGAGATCATATATGTTAAAGTTTCTTGTCCCACGGCTAGGTCTAAATCTGGACCTGAAAGCCCAGAAGATTTTTGTATTTCTGTAGATTTATCAATCCATGAACCAATGATAGGTTGGAAAATAGAAGTTGAAAACATTCCCATACCTCCAACAATTGACATTCCTAATGCACCACTAGCAGGAATTTTTTCAGCTACAAAACCAATCATATTTGGCCAGAAATAACAAATACCCATAGCAAAAAATATAGCTGCTACATAAACCATAGTACCTGTTTGGGTACTGAAAAGAAAAATTCCTATCGAGGCTAAAACAGCTGAACCAAGGAGAACACCAGTTTGATCTAATCTATGTACAATGTCTCCTCCAAAATAACGGCCTACGGCCATTAAACCAGTAATTAAAGCAAGAATGACCATAGGATGTGCACCACTATTAGACATTATAAGGCTTGTCCATTGTTGTGGACCGAATTCAGAAATAGCAGTTAATGCCATACAAGCCAAGATAAATATGTAGACAGGAGATGCCATTGCTTTTAAATTTTCACTAACAGATGCTGCAGCTTCTACTTTGGGCTTAGGAAATTCTTGACCCATAAAAAGGTAAGCATAAATTAATGTAGGGATCATAATTATCCAAATCTGTGCTTGCCATCCTAAACCCGCATTTGTCATAAGTAAGGAGACGACACTTCCTAAAACTATTCCTCCAGGAAACCACATATGAAACCTATTGAGTAAAGTATTCATTTTTTTCCCTTCATATGCATCAGCAATCATTGGATTACATGCTGCTTCAGTGCAACCATTTCCTATTCCAATTAAAAGTGTTGAAAGAAGTAAACCCGAATAACCTCCAGAATAAATAGTCAGAATAATTCCAATGGTGTGAGTCAAAAATGCAAATTGCATGATACGTTTTGGACCTATTGAGTGGTAAAAAAGACCACCTAAAATCATTGATATAGGGAAACCAAGAAACCACATTGAATTTATAAATCCTAGTTGTTGGGCATCGAGAAGAAATTCTTCACCAAGTTGAGGTAAAATCCCAGCACGAATGCTAAATGAGAGGGCTGTAGTTATTAAAGCGAAGCAGCTACCGTAAAATAATCTGTTAGAATTAGTCATTGTTAAGTTTATTTCAATTTGTATATCTAAAGATATAAGATTTTATATTATGTAGATTGACAAAAAGTAATTTATAACAATTTTAGTTACTTAATATTAATGACAATCACAATTATCATCACAACCTTTTTTATTTGCTAGTTTTCTTTTAAAAAAAAACTTTTTGAATAAAAATAGCAATGCACATATTCCTGACAGAAAAACTAAAAAGCCTTGTATCAAATCCATTATGATAAAATTTGATAAGTTAGAAATGAAATGAAATAAGCTATTATTGTCATGAAGAATAGCTGGCCTAGTGGCCATTTCCATGAGTTAGTTTCTTTTTTTACGACAGCAAGTGTGCTCATACATTGCATGGCAAAAGCATAAAAAATCATTAATGAAGTTCCACTTGCTAAATTAAATAATAACTTCCCATCTTTCCTTATTTCTGAAGCCATTTTATTTTTAATAGTATCGTTATCGTCACTCTGAACACTATATATAGTTGCGAGTGTTCCCACAAAAACCTCTCTTGCAGCAAAGGAGGTGATTATTGCTATTCCAATTTTCCAATCATAACCCAATGGTGTTATTATAGGTTCTATTGATCTTCCTAAAACCCCTACGTATGAATTCTCTAATTTGAATGCGTTGGTTTTTAATTCTATTTCTTTTTCTGCAAGCTCAGGATATTTCTTTTGAATAATATTTTCAGCTTGATTAAAATTTTTACCAGGTCCATATGAAGCTAAAATCCATAGTAAAATGGATATCGCTAATATTATTTTTCCAGCTCCTTCCACAAAACTTTTTGTTTTTCCCCAGACAGTCAGAGCAACATCTTTAATTAATGGAATCTTATAATTGGGTAATTCAACAACAAAGTAGCTCTTAGAACTAATTGATAGGGTAGTAGTTAAGATCCAAGCAATCCCTAGTGCCATAAGAAAACCAATTAAATATAAAAACATTAACATCAACCCTTTATAACTAAAGCCGAGAAAGTAACCATCAGGAATTACCAGCGCAATTAGTATTGCATAAACTGGTAAACGCGCAGAGCATGTAGTAAATGGAGTAACTAAAATAGTAATTAGGCGCTCTTTCCATGACTCAATATTTCTTGTTGACATTATTGCTGGTATAGCACAGGCTGTTCCAGAAATTAAAGGGATTATACTTTTTCCGCTAAGACCAAAACGACGTAGTCCTCTATCCATTAAAAATACAACCCTACTCATATAACCTGTTTCTTCCAGTATAGATAAAAAAAGAAATAAAAATGCAATCTGAGGAATGAAAATAACTATTCCACCAAGGCCGGGAATAATTCCTTGTGATAAGAGGTCTGTAAACACACCGTTTGGTAAATTATTTGAGGCCAAACTGCTTAAATAATTAAAACAATTATCAATAAAATCCATTGGCATTTCACTCCAACTAAAAATAGATTGAAATATTATCATAAGTATTGAAAAGAAAATTAGATAACCCCAAAACTTGTGAATAAGAATTTGATCTAATTTACTTCTAAAATCAGTCGCAGATCCTTTATCAATTTGTAACCCCTTCTTTAAAACACTATTAATAAATTGGTAGCGTTTAATTGTTTCCTTTTGTTGTAGACGTTTGATTTCAGATTTAGATTTTGTTTGAAATTTTGAAATATCTGATATAAGGGTTCTCTCAATTGCTCCAAAATTTGCATCCTGTGTTATAATTAACCAAAGTTTGTAAAGTAATTGTCCAGGGAAAGCGTTTTCAAGATTTTCAAAGTATTTTTTATCAATAGAATTAATTTGAATAAGCGGTTTATTAGAAATAATTCTATAGTTCAAAATTAATTTTTTCAATTCGTCTAAGCCAGTATTTTCACGTGTACTCACGAGGGCAATTTTGGTTTCAAGCGTTTGCTCTAAAATTGGTATATCTAATGAAATTCCTTTACGTTTCATTTGATCTGCCATATTAATGACAAGTAGAGTTGGTATTCCCAAGTCTTTAACTTGAGTAAATAACAACAAGTTTCTTTTTAAATTTTCAACATCGGCTATTACCAAAGCTAAATCTGGAAAATCTTTGTTGTTTTTGTTTAGAAGAAGTTCAACAACTATACTTTCATCTATTGATGAAGAATTTATGCTGTATGTCCCAGGTAAGTCAATAAAATATCCTTTTGTTGTCCTATCAAGCTTGCATATTCCCTCTTTTTTTTCAACTGTAACACCTGGATAATTTCCCACCTTTTGAGATAGACCGGTTAGACTGTTAAACAGAGATGTTTTTCCTGTATTTGGGTTTCCCAACAATGCAATATTAAGAGACTTGCTCATATTTTATTTGATTAGCTTAACAAAAATGAATTTGGCCGTTTCTTTTCTTATTGCTAGATGGGTTTCATCAACTTTGAGGTATAGTGGGTCGTCAAATGGAGCTTTTTGAATCATTGTAATAAAATTGCCGGGTAAACAGCCCATTTCAATAAGTTTTAAAGGGATTTTATCAATTTCAATTGATTCGATACATGCATTATCACCAAATTTTAGCTGACTTAATGGGATCACTATCTAGAATGATTTTAAAGAGTAAAAGTAGGGAAATTACCTTCTAAAATTTATCAACTGATATAAAATTAAATACGGGAGTACTCCTTTTTTAGAACTCGGATGTCATAAAGTAGGGATTTCATCTCAGATGTGTCGGTACCGTCATAAAATCCTCTGATACGTTTATCTGGATCAACTAAAATGAAATTCTCAGTATGTATCATATCATTTTTTCCACCATCACCATCATTTTTTGCTGCAAAAAATGACTTTCGTGCTAAGTCATAGATATGTTTTTTATCACCAGTTAAAAGATTCCACTTAGTGTCTATAACCCCCTTTTCAATTGCATATTTTTTAAGTTGAGGCACAGAATCTATTTCAGGTGTTACGCTAAAAGAGACTAATTTAACTTGGTTATCTTCCTTTAAAGCTTCTTGAATTAATCCCATATTTGCAGTCATCTTAGGACATATTCCTGGACAGGTGGTAAAGAAAAAATCTGCTACATAAATTTTATCTTCATAATACTGTTCTGTGATTTCTAGCCCATTTTGATTAGTTAAAGAAAAAGGACCTATTTCATGAAACTTTTTAACATGTTGTAAGCTTTGGTCCACCAATTCATAATTTATTGAAGCTGGTTGGTAGACAGGTAATTTTTCTTCTGGTTTGAGAGCATTATAAAACAGCATTAGAATAACAGATGAGATAACTGCCATTATTGCCAAAAAAGTTTTGTAGCGAGTAAAGAATTTAATCATATACCTTTTTTCCCTCAAATTTAGAGGATTTATAATCTATATTTAGCCTAATATTTAAAAAGTAAGTTAAATCCTATTGAATTTCATTTTTATTATGGTATCGATTGTACTAATTTTGCTGCTTAAAGTTTTAATATGAGCCCATTTATTGTTAAAGCTGTTCAATTACTTTTGAGCTTATCCTTACTGATTATACTTCATGAATTGGGGCATTTTATTCCAGCTCGTATTTTCAAGACAAGAGTTGAAAAATTCTTTCTTTTTTTTGATGTCAAATTTGCCCTATTAAAAAAGAAAATAGGTGAAACAACTTATGGTATAGGATGGTTACCACTAGGAGGTTATGTTAAAATATCAGGTATGATAGATGAAAGCATGGATAAGGAGCAAATGTTACAACCACCTAAGCCATGGGAATTTAGATCCAAACCTGCATGGCAACGGTTAATTATAATGCTAGGAGGAGTAACTGTTAATCTTATTCTCGGATTTCTGATTTATATGATGATTCTCTTTGTATGGGGGAAATACACCCTAGCCTCAGAAGATTTGCCAATGGGTTTAGAGCCTACACCAATTGTTTCCCAGCTAGGTTTTGAAACAGGGGATCAAATTCTAAGTGTTGATGGGGAAAGCTTAGAAAATGTATTAGACATAAATAAATACTTTTTACTTCGTGAGGTTAATGAAGTGAGAGTAAGAAGAAAAAACGGAGGTTTAGCTACAATTTATGTACCAGACAATATTGGTACTCAAATTTTTGAATCTGGTCAGATGATTCCATTTGTTCCTGTCCTCCCGGCTGTAATTGATAGTGTTATTCCAAATTCCCCAGCAAGTAGAATTGGACTCTTGTCAGATGATAAAATACTAAGCTTGAATGGCAATCAAATTTCCAGTTGGAGTGATTTTAAAAATTATATGACTACAGATTCTAAAGAAATTGATTTGGTTGTTGAAAGAAATCAAAGCACCGTATCATTTAGCGCAGTAACAAGGGAGGACGGTACTTTAGGAGTTTATCCAAAAACAGACTTTTTCTCCTTTGAACTAGTGAAATTGAGTTTAGGTAAAAGTATAGTTGAGGGTTTTGATTATGGTTATTGGACCTTAAGAGATTACATCGCACAATTTAAGTACATATTTACACCCAAAGGGGCTTCACAACTAGGTGGATTTGGGGCAATTGGTAATATGTTTCCTAGTCAATGGGACTGGAAAGGCTTTTGGTCAAGTACAGCATTAATATCTATCATTTTAGCATTTATGAATATTTTACCTATTCCGGCACTTGACGGCGGTCACGTGATGTTTCTTTTTTATGAGATTGTAACTGGAAGAAAACCTAACGATAAGTTTATGGAATATGCACAAATGTTTGGATTCTTTTTGCTTTTGTCTTTAGTTTTATATGCTAATGGTAATGATATTTACAGGGCAATTTTCACTTAGAATCTTCTTTACCTGCTGATTCAAAATCAACCTCGAACAGAACCTCATTTTTACGATTAATTATTTTATAGGGGGAATCATAGACCAATACAAATGGGTCACCAACTAATTTAATGTTATTTCTAAACGCTATTTCTTCCAAATTTTTCCTAACTCTATTTACTGCCCAGTCGAAAGCATATCCACCAAAAGAATGAGCAATATAATAACCAGATCGAGATTCATAAACTTCAACTTTTTCCGATAGAGGTTTGGGCGCGTTACTTTTGTTAATTGATCGAGGAAGTACAAATTCCATCATTTCATTGTCTTCATTTTTCCCCAGATATACTGGGGTTGTCATAGCAATTTTTTGATCTCTTGAATTTCTTCCTGATATGTAACCAAACAAGGCTCCAAATCCATTTTTTCTGGAAGATCTTATTTTCACAGCTGGAGGATAGAAACGTATTTCGGCTTCATCTACTTTCTTAATAAGATCAAAACTTTGTGTTTCATATTGTTGAGCCATAGAAATAGATTGACAAAGAATTAGTAAAAGTGTAAATGTTTTGTTTTTCAATTTAAATAATCTTTAATTAATCAAGTTTTTAAAGGTAAATATATTATTATCTGACTTCCTACTTATTTATGAATTCCTTATATATTTAAACTATGAAAAAAAATATTTTCTCTTTGTTTTTATTTTGTTTTCTATTAAAAACAGTTGCTCAAAATAAATTACAACTACAAAAAATTAATTCTGAAAATAAGCCATGGACTTATGAACGTGTAAATGACCATAAAAATAAATTTAATTTTGTCGTTGTTACTGATAGAACTGGAGGCGAACGTAAAGGGGTTTGGCAAAAAGGTATTAAGAAAATTAATCTTATGCAGCCAGCTTTTGTTGTTAGTGTTGGAGACTTGATTAATGGTTATACCAAAGATCTTGATACAATTAATGCTGAATGGGAGGAATTTAATTCGTTTGTAAAAAAACTTGAAATGCCTTTTTTTTATGTTGCAGGAAACCACGATTACACAAATGAAGTAATGGAGAATGAATGGTTTAAAAGATTTGGTTCAGATTACTACCATTTTTTATATAAGAACATACTTTTTATATGCTTGAATTCTGAGCACGGTCATACAGCTTTAAAAGATCCTGACTTAGGAGGGGAACAAGTTAAATTTGTAGAAAAAATTCTCAGAAAAAATCCAAATGTTGATTGGACAATGATATTTATGCACCAACCCCTTTGGCTTAGCGAAAGTGGGAAGAATTGGTTAAAAGTTGAAAATCTTCTTAAAGAAAGAAAACACAGTGTTTTCACTGGCCACCATCATAAATATAAATTGTACAATAGAAATAAAAACGATTATTTTGTTCTCGCGACGATGGGAGGTAGTAGTAAATTAAGGGGAAACGAATATGGGGAATTCGATCATTTTATGTTCATTACCATGACTGAAAAAGGACCTTATTTTTCAAACCTTAAGCTTGATGGAATTGAAGATAAGAATATGAGAAAAGAAAACAGATAAATTTTCAATACAAAGCCACTTAATTAGACCTTTTTCTGTCGATATCAGTAAGTTAAGAAACTATTTTTAAATTCAATTAATCTTTTGGCATTAGGAATCATAACGCCCGCAGCGCCGAACTCCATTTGACAGAAGAAGCATTATTCTGGCAGAGTCAATTACTTCTTAGTTGATGAACCAAAGTAGGAATGTATAATGATAATGCAAAGAGGAAGAAAAAATAAAAGTGTGATTACCCAAAACTCTAAAGACTTAATTAATTGCTTAAAATGGGTTTTCATCTCACACTATTATTCTAATAAATAGACTTATGGTTATAGCCTTTTAATAGGATAAAATTAAATATGACTTTCTATTCTAATGTTCCCTAAAAAATAAATTAATGTTATTAAATGTTTAAAAATTTTTAATACATTCATAATGAAAATATATAAACGCAATTCCTTGAAATTTAAAGACTATTATTCATTAAAATCAAACACACGTAAAGCAAAACTGAAATATGCCATTTCTCTTGCAGATAGATTAATAAATCATCCAGATAAAAGTTCCATTAAAACGGATTTATCTCAAATATGGAAACTTTCTGGCTTATCAGAAAATGAATTTAATGTACTATTTATAAAAACTAAAGGTGTTGATGTGTATCAATATTGCAGAGATAAAGACACTGATTGTAAATGCTAGTAAATTTTAGAAAAATCAATTCATACCACCATCTGGATAATATTAAAATGTTGGTACACTAAAAAACTTCCAAACGACCTATTATTAGTCAGATTATATATTCTTAATTAGAGAAAAATCCTAGTACATATAAAAGGGTATAAGAGGGGGTTATTGATTATCTCTTTTTATTTATATTTGCTTGCCTATTTTAAAGGTTTATAGAGTAGCATACTTTTAAGATTTATGCAAATTTATATGCAAATGACTACCGAAAAAAGTAGTCAGATTTTAAAAACCTCTGTTAAGCCCTATAAATAGAGACATTCCTCCTTAGCTCAGTTGGTTAGAGCATCTGACTGTTAATCAGAGGGTCCTTGGTTCGAGTCCAAGAGGGGGAGCAAGCTAAGCTGCTACAATACACTTGCAAAAATAAGCCCTCACGGAAAATGAGGGTTTTTCTTACAATTAAGTTTAGCTTTAAGTTAGTCAATTTCTTGGCACTAATTTGGCACTAATCTTCTTCTCCAAGAAAATTAGACCATCCTTTCCATTCATCTTAGTATATTTATTGAATAACCAAAAATCAATTCTAATGAATAAAACAATAGTTAGTTTAATATTTGGAATAATAATCACTAGTTGTAATTGTAATAATTTAAAGGAGATTCCTAATGAAGTAATTGTAATCGTTGAATTAATTAAAAATGAAGATAAATCTGCAGAGGAATTAAAAAAGTTTACAAAAAGATATAGTGATTACGTAAAAAGTACAGAATCCAATACACTTGGATGGACATATCACGATGCTGGTGATAAAATTATTCTTATTGAAAGGTATAAAGATGAGGATGCTAATATTATTACTGCAAAGAATATTTCGCCTGGGGGGAATCGATACAAATTGTTGCAAGAATCATTTAATTATCACTCTCTTAAAAAAGTTACCGTAATAGGAGGATTTACTCAAAAGCTAATCGATTTTAATAAGATGACTGCAGATAAAGTTGGTTTTACAGCTCCGTTTGTATATCATCCTTTAATTAGTGGTTATAGTAAAAACGTAAAATAGGATCGGCATATTCTATTCACTAAGTTCAGAGACTAATTTGTATATTTAAATTATTAATCATAAATCAATCAAAATGATATTTAAAAATATATTTTTATCGACAGCAATATATTCGTTTTTTTTAATTAGCTGTAATAATCCTCAAAATACAAAACCAACAAAAGAAGAGAATCAAGTTGGAATTATTAAGGGTAATGATTTTAGGTCTGAAGCGATGATGAAATTTACAGATGCTTATGTAAATAATGATTTAAATAGTGTGTCTGATTTATTTACTGAAGAAGCAAAAATAATGGTAAATGATGCAGACCTAACATTTTCAGAAATGGTTGCAGGGTTATCAAGTGGCCATAATTACTTTAATAATATTCGCCACGAGGATAGAGATGCTTTTACTATGCATTATAAAGAGGGTAAAATTGCAGGAAATATCTTTACACATTATTGGTATACCTGGAAAGCTACTAGCAAGAAAACAGGTGAAGAAATTTCAATTAGGGGTTACGCTTGGATGAAATGGAATGGAGATAAAGTTGAAGCTCTTTATAATGCTTTCGACCCTACTTTATATAGAGCCCAAATAGAATAAATAGAATTAAAATTTATTCAAACCCTCTGAACCGGAGGGTTTTTTATATCATCGGCATATCCTTTTCATTATGTTTAGTAGTAAATAGACAGTTTAGATATTTTAATCATCAAAGCTTATCTATTCTAATTTTCATTAATTTCATCAAACTGAAAATTAAAAGCCGATGCAATCAATATCCCAAAACCGTGTTCGTTCAATAGACATACTTCGGGGTTTTGATATGTTGATGATAGTTGTGGCAGATCAATTTTTTTCGAAGTTAAATCAGGGTATAGACCTAGATATCACTGCATTTCTATCACGTCAGTTTACACACCCCGAATGGTTTGGATTTAGATTTTACGATATTATTATGCCCTTGTTTCTTTTTATTGTTGGGTTGGTAATTCCGTTTTCAATGTCAAAATATTTAGAAATCAATAACAATAAGAAATCTCTTTTCATAAAACTAATCAAGAGATTTTTTATCCTTTTTTTGCTAGGATGGATTGTTCAAGGTAATCTTTTGGATTTTGACCTTTCAAAGTTTAAAATATTTAGCAATACACTTCAGGCCATCGCAGTTGGATATATTTTTACCACAATAGCATATGTCTATCTCAAAACTACCCAAAGGTATTTTCTTTTTGCGGTTTGTTTGTTAGCATATTCCCTTTTATTAACCTTACCAATTATTCCTGGGATTGGTAGGAGTACCCTAAATCCCAATACGAACTTTGCTCTTTACATAGATAATTTAATTTTCGGTTCTTTTGGTGATGGGACGCAATACACTTGGTTTTTATCCAGTATAACTTTTACCGCAACCACTTTGTCTGGACTTTTTGCAGGTGAAGTCATAAAAAACCAAAAAGATAAGTTCAAAGTAATCAGAATGCTTTTCTCCTTTGGTGCTGTAGCCCTGTCAATGGGTCTTTTAGGAAACACTTTTCATCCTATAGTTAAAAAAATATGGTCTTCTACTTTTGTATTGTTTTCTTCTGGAATTTGCTATTTCCTTATGGCTTTTTTTTATTGGCTCATTGATATAAAAAAGAAATATAAATGGGCATTTTTCTTAAAAGTTATAGGGATGAACGCAATCACAGCTTATGTAATTTCTCACGTTTTACCTTTTCCCAAAATTGCAGGTTTTTTATTGTATGGTTTAGCACCTTACACCACAAAATTTTATGATTTGATCACCGTAGTTGGAGGGTTTGCTTTACTTTATCTATTACTTTGGTATATGTACAAAAACAAGACTTTTATCAAAGTTTAAACAATAGCATAGTTGATTATTCCTGCTATTGGTAACCAATTTTCTTGAGAAAATTCCAAATGTTCTTACAAAAAGCAGAAATGGAAATTTCTAAAATTAATTGAATTGTTCATCGATTTATTCACCTGGGTGATTTTAAGTACTAATTTGTATATTGATAATTATAAATTCTAAATGATTGAATATGAAAAAATCTTTAATATTACTCGCTTTCTTAACATTTGCTTTTGTTTCAGGACAAAATGATACAAAAACCTTTCAAGATTTAAAGCAACTAGAGGGTAAATGGGTAGGAACTTTAAATCTTTCAAATGGAGAATCTAAGCCAATTAATTTACATTATAGTATCCGATCAAATGGTAGCGCACTTGTGGAGGAAAGCAACGAGGGAGGAACAGAAATGATGACCATAATAAATCTACATAACGATAAAATTTTATCAACTCATTATTGTGGAGCAAGAAATAGACCAGTTGCAGAATTAAAGTCAAACAAAAATGGAAGAATAAAATTTGTTACTAACCAGAAAAGAAGCGGATTGGATGTTAACAAAGAGTCTTTTGTTGGGTCATGGGAATTTGTTATAATGCCCAATGAAAAAGATGAATTCACTTACAAATACACTTCAATTGGTCCTTATTCTTTTGAAGCTGAAGCAAAAATGAATCGTGTGAAATGAAAGAATATAATAAAAGCGAAATAATTTTTGTTGTCGAAATGAATTTAAACGATGGTATAACAAGTGATATGGTTTCAGAATTTTCTAAATTCTATACAGATACTATTGATAAAAATGAGCCTAATACTTTGGGATGGGGATTTTATGAGTCAGGTGATAAAATAATTTTGATAGAGAGATATTTAAATGATGTTGCAGCAATCCAACACGCAAAAAATATATCTGAAGGAGAGATTCTCGAAAAGCAATTCGCAAGGTTTACAGAACATTTTACATTTATCAAAATTGATGTTTTTGGGAATGCTTCAGATGAGTTAAAAGATTTTGTTAAACCATTTGGATTACCTTTTTATTTTCATAATTCATACGCAATGTTCAGTAGAGGTTAAAACATTTAATCTTTACACCTTTTTTCTATCTTTAAATTATTGATCAAAAATCAATAAAAACAAAAAATCTCTAATACTTTTTTTCATATTTAGGTGAAACGTAGGACATTCATAAAAGGAACAACAAGTACAATCGCAGGTATTGGTTTTCCAGCTATTTACTCTTTTCAAAGTCAATTAAAAATAGCACAAAACCCTTTTGAAACATATGTAACTATGGACAAGGAAAAAGTTTCTTTTTATAGTGAAGTAATAAAAGAAAAAATTAAAATTATACATATAGCTGATACTCATCTATTCATGGATGACAGTAGGGGGGCACCATATCAAAATTACAGTAGCCGCATGGCAAACGCTTACAATCAAACAATTCATTTCAAAACAGGAAAAAAAACAAATCCCAAAAAAGCTTTTGAGGAGGCAATAACATATGCTAAGGAATCAAAGGCTGATATTATTACACTATTAGGGGATATTTTTAGTTTTCCATCAGAACTAGCAATTGAATGGGTTTTATCAAAACTGAAGGCTATTGATATTCCATACATTTATATAGCTGGTAACCATGATTGGCACTATGAAGGTATGAACGGTGAGCTAGTTTCTCTTCGTGATAAATGGATAAAAAAACGTTTACTCCCCTTATATCAGTTTAAGAATCCTTTAATGGCAGCATATGACATTAAGGGAATAAGGTTTTTGGCAATTGATAATTCAACTTATGAAATTAATAATGACCAATTAAATTTTTTCAAAGAACAGGTTGCAACAGGGTTACCTCTTGTTTTATTGATCCACATTCCAATGTATGTTCCTGGGAAAAGCATTTCATTTGGTTGTGGAAATCCATTTTGGGGTGCAAAAACTGATCGAAATTTTAAATTAGAAAGACGCCCTAAATGGCCTGAAAATGGCCATACAAAAACAACTTTCAAATTTTACAGAGAGGTCTTTCAATCATCGAACCTTCTTGGAATATTTGCTGGTCACATTCACCGCAATTCGATTGAAATTATTAAAGGAAAACCTCAGATCGTTTCAGATGATAATGCCAGTGGAGGGTATCTTGACATCGATTTTATTCCTATGGAGGACAATTTTAAAATTTAAACTAAACAATCAAATAAATTTTTAGTTTGATACAAAAAAGGGAAAACTGATTGTTATTTTTTCCCAGCTTAGTGATATAGTTCCCTGTTGATTACCAATTTTTTCCACTTTATATGTCAGATTCTCTTTTAATTGTTCTGAAATTTTTGGTTTTACATCGAATCTAAAAACATCATCAGCCTGATTGTATTCATCTTTTCCGTGTTGTTTCCAATTTTTATTAAATATTATTGTCCAAAATTCTTTATTTGGTATAGTGAAAAAACCATACTTTCCTGATTTTAGTAAATTATCGTTTATCAATAAGTCTTTGTTGGTAGAAATCCAAGTTGCATTGTGAGCACCTGATTGCCAGATTTCTCCGTAAGCTAATAGGCCTCCGTAAATAATCCTTCCCCTGACAGATGGTGACGAATAATCGATATGAATATGTGCACCATCTATCATTGTCATTGCATATTTACTTGGACTTAATATTTCTTTTTTATTCGAAATTGCTTCTTCGCCTGTTTGACTTTGACGCTTATGATCTGAATGATTTACTGAGTTATTTTTACAGTAAATAGTTGTAACCAAAAGAAAGGATAAAACTAATTTTTTCATCAAATATTTTTAATCTCCGAGTTTTTTAATCTAACTCTTATAAAACATTAAATAATTCAATTTCGTAAGTTTTACTATTTAGTAATACTTGAAATAACAAGTTTTATTAATGAAAAATAAATATACAAACCTATTGTTAATGAAATTATAAGTGCTATAGCAATACAAAATCTCTGTATTTTATTGTCTTTTTTAACTAGTTTTTCCAAATTCATACTGACATTCTCTTAGTCTAGTTATTTTTTGTGTGAAATTACAATTTCTTTGGGTAATAGAATTATTTACTTTTCAATTCCTGGTGTTCTAATATTTCCGGAACATTTCCCTCTAGATCATCTATCAAGATGTGTGGAGTATATTTTCTAATCCATTGATAAATCACACCTCTTATAAATTCAGTTTGAGAAGGTTGCTTACCAAATTTTTGTTTTGCCTCACTGGAATTTATAGCTTGCTTAATGTAGTCAGTAAATTGCTTTGAAGCATTAAATTTGATTTGATTTTTGTATTGAATTTTAGTTTTTGGCATTTAAGATTTGATTTAAAACACTAATAATTAGATTTTGTTTATTCAATTATCTCGATCGGTTTATTTTTTTGTAAAAATATCAAAATATTTTTAAAGGTACCTCTTAAAATAATCTTTAATACACAAAATAAAAAAAAACCAAAAAAAATTTTTCTTTTTGACTATCAAAATTGATTTTTTAGCCATATTCCCTTTTTAAAATTTCTTAATTAGGCTTATTTTATTCAAAATATGCATAATTTATCTTGTTTTTTTGTGTATTTTTAAAATAAACGCCCCTTTTTGGTTGATTTTTACCATTCTTAAGGAAATACTTTTAAGTTAAATCGAATACTTCTTTGTATATTGATTATCGTTAACCATAAATTAATTAAAATGAAAAATTTCATTGCAGTAAGTCTAATATTAATAAGTTATTTATCATACTCACAATCAACTGCTATGATTGCTGTAGTTTTAGAAGATGGAAAAGAAAGTCAATACTTAGCAAAAGAAAAAAACTGGAATATAGCGGCTCAAGCATTAGTTGATGCTGGAATTATTGCACAGTGGTCGGTTTGGAAACGAACTAGAAGGGAAGGAGATGAGAATTGGGCCCAATATTATATTTTTAGAAGGACTACAGCTGATCAAGATGCTATGACAACAAACTATGATAAGCTATGGGATATAATTTATCCAAAATTTAAAGGGAAAAGTAAAAAACAGATTCGAAGAATGCTCGGTTTTGACGGTATCTTTAAGGATCGCAGAGAAAGACAGTATAAATGGGTTTCTGCAACGGGTTGGTTAGGATTAGAATGGGAAATAGGTGATAAATGTAATTTTCATTTTATGACTAAAAAAAATGAAGATTTTGTAGATTATGAAGATAAATTATGGAAACCTGTCGCCCAAAAGCAAATACTTGATGGATACAGAAAATTTTGGGGCCTAGCAGAGATAATTTCAAAAGATGAAGGAGCAAAAAAATTGAATACCGGGTTTACTCACATCGCCTTTAATTTTATGACTAGTAAAAAGGGAGATAATACTATGGATATTGGAGATGATTTTCTTACAAGAAAATCTTGGGAGGGACTACAGAATTCAAGAGAAATGCTTCCTGCAGAAGAACTTACTTTAGTATATTCTACTTTTTAAAAACATAAGAATTGGCCCTCCTAAATGGAGGGTTTTTTAATTATAAAAATGTATTTTTTATCAATTTGATGACTTCTTTGTATATTACCTACCATTAACCATAAACTAAAGTAAAATGAAAAAAATATATTTTTTACTATTCACATTTTTATTTATTTACATAAATAATCTAAATGCTCAAAGAACTTTTGTTCTTCATGGAGTAAATGTTCCTTACCAAAATCAAGAAAATTTTGAAAGTCAAGAAATTGAATACAACTCGAAGTTAGCACAAGACTATGTTGATAGTGGTAAGATGAGAGGATGGGCATTATTAAAAAGAGTTCAGGGAATTGGAGATGCAGAGGATTATAAATTCAACTATTTTTGGGTACATGCTTTTGATAATATTGAACAAATGGTTGCCCACAAAAAGAATCCTTTTTGGGAAAAATTTGAAGATAAATTTGGTTTCAAATCAAACAAGCTTAAAGGTAATGGAGCCACAAAAAGTGGGATGTATCATTTTATGACCCAAGACGAATTCAACAATGGGCAGGGGAAGTATATAATTTTAAATGATGGAAAGGTAAATGATGTACAAGCTGCAATTGAACTTGGCAAAAAGACAGGTAATATTTTCAAGAAAAACTCGAAAAAGACTGGCATGACAGGATGGGGGGTCGCAACAATCATAGCACCTCAAGACAAACACAATGATAGTAATATTTTCTATTGGGATATATATGATTCATTGGAAGGTGTAATGAAACACATGGCAAACCAGGGTGCAGTTTCGTATTTACCAGGTGATTTGGTTGAAAAGTTTTTAAGTAATCTCCCAGATGGTTTCTCGCACAGAAACATAACCGAAATTATTATTGGTACTTCTCCCAAACAATAAATCTTTATAAAATTTTGCAAAAGAACCCTCCCGGACAGGAGGGTTTTTTGTTATCTAATATTTAAACACCAAATCTTGAAAGAGAAGCTCTTACCCTTTTAAGTTTTGCTTTAACCTCCATTTTGTTAAGTCCTTTATTAAAAGGCTCAACACTTACTGCTCCATTATACCCTTTATTTCTAATTAAGTTTAAAAAATTTTCCAAGTCAATTATTCCTGTATCACCAGGCAACTCCCTCTCTAGATCCATCTGAGTAGCAATAGTTCTACCTAATACTCCATCGTTTAATTGTACAGAAATAATATCTTCAGCTTTTAAAAAATCAAGATCTTCATTTTTATCTTCAGCGCAGTAAGTGTGATAGCTATCAAGCAAATAACCAACATTGTTTTTCTCAATGGACTTTATAAGCTCCTTTAATCCATTTATGCTATGTAAAAAAGGATATTTATCTCTTGCCATAAGTGTCTTTGGACCAACGTATTCTAATCCTAATTTTAGACCTGAATCTTCTAGAACAGTCGCAACTTTATTTAATCGAGTTCTGTGCTGTTCAAAATTTCGCATATAAGTCAACGTTTTGTGAGTAGGCATGATCCAAGTCACTAAACTTGAAACATTTAATGAAACAATCGAATTTATATTTTCTACCAGAAAATCATATCCTTCTTTAAACTTCGACTCTGTTGTTCTAAAATCAATAGGTAGACCACCAGAGTCAAAAAGAATTTCATTTTCTTTCATTTTTTCCAGATAAGCCATTTTATCACTTTCTTTAAATTGTATGAGTTCTCTCAAAGGGGGACTTATGGCTGAAAACTTGAACTTGATTGCATAATCTAGTAATTCTTTGGCGGTACATCTGATACCTATAGCTCCGGGACTCAATGATGCTTTTAAGCTTTTTTTAGAATCGATAAACTGAAAATAATTAATAAAATGCGGGCTTATTGCAGCGGCTGAAAAAGATTTAATAAAGTTTCTCCTGTTTAACATTATATCATAAATATATGTAAAAGTTGTCTTTTAGATGAATTACTTATTTTAAAACATCGCGATATCCAATTTATTGGATTAAGTGACTTATTTGTATATTGCTTTTTATAAACTATAAATCAATTTAAAAATGAAAAAAATATTTACGTTATTTATTTTATTGTATGTATCATTTTCTTTTTCACAAGATTACTACTTACAGGGCTACAGGATGATTCCACAGGGTGAAATTCAAACCCATATCGAGAACGAAAAACATTTCCACAGTAAGGTCGCTAAGGAGATGATAAAAGAAGGAAAAGCTACAGGTTGGGCAATGCTTCAAAGACAAGGTGGATCTTCAAGTGAACCTAACATAATGTTTTATGTTGGTGTTGGAGATAAATCAAATTTAAAGACCCTTGGCGCTTCTTATAATTCCGCTTACAATAAGGTAATGAATTCAATGGGAGAAGATGCGGCTACCCTTGTCAAAAGGGCAATTAATATCGATGGGCACACCGTCTTTAATGCAACTCTTCAAAGAACAAATAGAATAATGAAAAATAATATAGACGGTTTTAATTTCATCAAAGTTAATTATGCTAATGTTAAAGGTAATATCAATGAGTTTGATAAACTTCAGAAAGAATTGTGGGGGAATTTCATAAAAAAAGAGATGAATCGAAATAATGGTAGTCAAGTCATTTGGTCAACTGCTAGAAAAGTTACACCTAATGGCAATGGATATAACTGGAATTATATAACTGTTGATGGATATCAGACTTATGAAGATCTAATTGCCCCTGATTGGAGCAATGGCACAAAGTTTCCTCAAGGATTAGACAAAATTAATTCAATGATGGAAGGTGGAACTTTTTACAAGCAAGTTGTTTGGAAAATCTTGATGTCAGTAAATAGTGACGGTGATTTTAAAATTCACAACTAAAAATAAAAAACCCTCCACCAGGAGGGTTTTTTTAAAAGTTCATATAAAGTTAAAATATCATTAGTAATAAATTCAAATTAATTTAAGGAGTAGGCTACGTAAGAATCTCCAGATTTTGTTCCCATTTTTCCACCTCCACATGCAATAACAATATATTGTTTTCCTTCTAATTCATAAGTCATTGGAGTTGCATAGCCGCCGGCAGGTAATTTACTTCTCCACAACTCTTCTCCTGTGATTTTATCAAAAGCCCTAAAATATTCATCGTTAGTAGCCCCAATAAAAATTAGTCCACCTGCAGTAAGAATCGGACCACCATAATTCTCTGTTCCTGTTTTTGGAAAACCAAGCTTTGTTAATTCATCGTACTCACCAAGTGGAACTTGCCAGACAATTTCACCTTTATTTAAATCTATCGCATTTAGTGTTCCCCAAGGGGGTTTAATTGCAGGATATCCATTCTCATCCATAAAACGCCCAAAATAGTTAACCGAATAAGGTGAAAAATTAGGATCAATTTCTTTTAATGATGCCACTTCAACTTTTATGTTGTTGTCCTCTAGAAGGTAAGCGGTTAGTAGATCAATTTGGGTTTTTGAAATTTGAGGCATGGGCATCATGCTCCCTTTACCTTTGGAAATTGTAGATGCTAAATTCAAAGCATTATACCGATTTTTTAGATTTATTAAACTAGGGATATTAGACATTCCATTTAAATCAGCACCATGACATCTAGAGCACTGCTGATTGTAAATAACTTTGCCATAATTTTTAATCTTATCTCCATTTTCTGAAGATGAAAAATCTACTTTTTTTGCAATGGATACCCATGGCATTTCGTTTGAATTTACGTAGAGCCAATTACTATTAGGGTCATATGCTGCACCACCCCACTCGGCACCACCATCTAAACCAGGAAATGTTACTGACCTAATTTTTTCGCTGTGTGGAATAAATTGTCCTTCTGAATTTAAAGTTTCCCATACCTGTTTAACTGTCTTGTCTAATATTTTGTCTTTTTGAGTAGGAGTCCAAGCAAGCATAGCTTTTGCATTTGGGAACATGTCGTTAATTAGGTCTTTGGAAAATTCTTGTCTTGCAAAAGGAGGAATATGCGTCGGTAAAGGTTGGGTTGGCCAAGATTTTTCTCCTTCAAGTTTTGCTAACTTAACCGGTATTTCTTCTATTGGATATATTGGCTCCCCTGTTAGTCTATCAAAAACAAACAAGTGTCCTGACTTTGTCACCTGTGTTACAGCTTTTATCTTACTTCCATTTCGATTTATTTCAACCAAATTCGGTGGGGCTGGCAGATCCCTGTCCCACAGATCGTGGTGAATGAATTGAAAATGCCATATTCTTTCTCCATTTTTTGCATTTAGTGCAATCAAAGAATTTGCAAATAAATTTTCTCCTGATCTATTCCCTCCCCAGAAATCATATGATGCTGAACCCGTAGGAATGTATGCAATACCTGTCGACTCATCAAGAGTCATTCCAGCCCACGAATTTGCACCACCCATATGTTTCCAGGCATCTTTCGGCCATGTCTCATAGCCGTATTCTCCAGGATGTGGAATTGTATTAAACCTCCATACTAATTCACCAGTATTAAGGTCATAAGCACGAATATGTCCTGGAGATGCTCCTGGACCCTCATGGACTCTTGAACCTTGAATTAAAATATTGTCATAAACCACTCCGGGTGTGTTGGCTATGACAATCATTTCATTGTAAGGGCGGCCTAAGTTTTTTCTAAGATCTACTTTTCCATTTTCTCCAAAAGTTTTTTCAGAATCTCCTGTCAAAGCGTCTACTGCATATATGTAGCTTCCTGAGGTGTAAACTATCCTTCCGTCTTGCCCATCATCCCAATAAATTAATCCTCTGTTGACACCCCACCAGCCTGGACCAGCATCCTTCCCGTGATCAAATTCCCATATTTTTTTCCCCGTTTTTGCATGGATTGCAAAAAGCCTAGTTAAAGGATTTGTACCATATAGTATCGTATCAATAACAATGGGACTACATTGTATTTGAGTTGTATTTTTGGAATTTAGAATCCCTCCAGATTTATATTCCCAAATTTTCTTTAAGCTTTTTACATTCTTAGTATTAACCTGATTTAAACTTGAATAATGACTCCTTGATTTGTCACCTAAATATTCGTTCCAGCTTTTGAAATCGTTTTTAACCTCAACGGTATTGCAGTTTATTAATACTAGCAGAATAGGTAAAAAAGTTAATTTTCTCATAACTGTAAATTAATTAATTGAAAAGTAAAATCATAATAATGAAGCTGATTTATCTAAAATGATCTTTCACCATTTATGTCATATCGGGATAAAAAATTCCATACCAATTCTGAGGCGTTTTGCCCTTGAAAAGTAGACATAAACCATACGTGATCTCCACCAATATATTTGTAGTGTTCAACAGAAACCGAGTTATTCCCTTTATCATAAACATAATGCTCGATGGTGATATCTCCACTATTATCAAAATTTACTACGGGCTCTGGATTTGTGTTATTAAAATTAATCCAGTAGTCTATCGTGTTTTGGACTGAATTATAAAAATTATTTCCATTGTAAGGTAAATCGAAATCATTTGTTCCGTGTAGATGAATCACTGGCATTGGGTGCGAGGTAGGCCCAGTGCAGTCTAACATCGAACCTGATACAGACGCTACCGCAGCAATAATTTCACTTTTGTGATTGGCAAGTCCATAAGCCATCATTCCTCCATTAGAGTAACCTACAGCATAAACTCTTTCTAAATCAATATTATAATTAGATGAAATGTCCTCCACAAGAGTTTCTATAAATCCGAAATCATCAACATCACTTTTATTGTCTCCTCCACTAGGGCATGCATTCCAGTGAGGACTTCCGTCTAGATCAAGGCCTTGAGGATAGATCAAAATAAAAGTTTCAGCTTCTGCTAAACGACGCATATCTGCCTCATTCATATATTGATAGGCGTCACCACTAAATCCATGAAAATTTAAAACAACCGGAACTGAAAAAGAACCGTCATACGAATTAGGTACATACAAAACATACTCTCTATTTACACCCTGGTGAATAATTGTTTGAAAGTCTGAGGATAAATCATCCGGTTTTGAATAATTTTTTGTTTCGGTATTAACACAACTATTTATTAAAAAAACCGAAATAACTAAAAAAAATATTTTTTTTCTTATTACTAGAAAAACTTTTAGGATCAAATGCATCATCAATTTGTTTGAGTGAATTTTACTGGAAAATTAAAAATAATTATATTTGAATTCATCAAAGCAGCCTGCTAGAAATATTTATCGATGTAGCCGCTACGCTACCATTCTAACCAAAGCCCCTTCCAAAAAGGGGTTTGTTCTTTTGCCCTCCTAGTTCAACGGATAGAACAAGAGTTTCCTAAACTTTAGATCCAAGTTCGATTCTTGGGGAGGGTACAAAATCCTATAATTTAGTTTGTGGTTTTTCTTTTATATTTGATTAAAACAAATGACAATGAGAAAACTTTTAATTGGATGTGATGTAATTTTTAAAAAGATGAGAACACGCTGCATAGTTCTTCTTTTAATTCCTTTCTTCTCATTTTCACAAAAAACAATTTCTGTAAATTACAAAAAGTGGGATCTGAAATCATTTCCAGAGTCTAAGATAAATATTGGTGGTTCCGAGGGTTATTATTATGATAATGTATCTGAGCCTCAAATGGATTTATATCTGCCAAAGGGAGACGCTGTAACAGGCAAAGCGATGATAATTTGTCCAGGAGGAGCACTTAAAATTTTGTCATACTTTAAGGAAGGGGTCAAACTTGCTGAAAAATTAGCATCAAACGGAATTACTGCAATCATTTTAAAATACAGGACTTACCCTAGAAAAGGCTCTCTAGTCAAATGGACGCAATCACCTCAAAGAGACATTGATAGTGCTAAAATTATATTACCTCACTCATCAAAAGACGCTTTAAGTGCAATTGAAATGATTAGGAATAAGGCAAAAAAATATAAAATTGATCCAAACAAAATTGGCCTTATGGGATTCTCAGCTGGCGGGGCTGTCACAATGGAGGCGACATATAAAGCAACTCCCAAAAATCAGCCCAACTTTATTGCCCCAATTTATCCATGGATGGATATAGTAGACAAACAAAATGTTCCGCAAAACAAACCACCAGCTTTTATCTCTTGCGCAAATGATGATCCATTAAGACTAGCTGCACCAAGTGTACAAATCTACAACGATTGGATCTCAGCCAATGCGAAGGCAGAGCTTCACATGTTTAGTGAGGGCGGACATGGATATGGTATGAATGATTTGTCTATACCAGTAGGTAAATGGTCAGACTTACTTGTTGATTGGATATTGAGTTTGTGACAATAATTAACAAACCAGTAGTTTTTAGTTTATTTATTCATTTTTCTAATCATTTGTATATTTAATGACTAAAATTTTATAACCATCAAACAAGCACTAAGCCTTTTAGTATTTTTACTTTTCCAGATTTCGTTCTCCCAAGGAATTGTTTTAAACGGCAATACTATAGAGTGTGATAGTGCTGCTGTAGGTGATAGTGCTGTAATAGGAGGAAAAACTTACTATGCAGTAGATAGAGACGCACTTATCTCAGTTATAGAAAATGGTAATTTCACTTATGATCCGCCTGGACCTGTAACTTCAGCCACCGCTACTCCAACAGATTTAAGTTGTGTTTGTACTTCCAATATAACTGATATGAATGATCTATTTAACAGAAATGGAGTTTATGGGAAGGCAAACTTTGATACAGACATTAACAATTGGGATGTGAGTAATGTGACTAATATGTATCAACTTTTTGCTAATGCAACTGTCTTTAATCACCCCCTTAACAATTGGGACGTTAGCCTTGTTGAAAACATGATGAACATGTTTATCAACGCAGGTTCATTTAATCAGGAGCTTGACACTTGGAATGTTGGCCTTGTTGAAACCATGGAAGGCATGTTCGGCGGTGCAGCATCATTTAATAAAAGTTTAAATTCTTGGAATGTATCAAATGTGACTAACTTAAAACGTATGTTTTTTAATGCATCTAGTTTTAACCAACCGCTTGATAACTGGGTTTTATCTCCACAGCTAACGAAACTGTTATATGTGTTTCAGGGGGCAACTAGTTTTAATTCATCTTTAGATAATTGGGTCACAACTAATATTACACAACTTATAGGCACATTTTTGGGCGCAACAGCTTTTAATCAGAATTTAAATACTTGGGATGTAAGTGAAGTCACCCGTATGGATGAACTTTTTAAAAATGCTACTTCGTTTAATGGTAATATAGATAATTGGCAAGTTCAAAAAGTAACGCATTTGTCTCAAACTTTTAGAAATGCAGATAATTTTACTAGGGATATTTCTGGATGGCAAACATCAAAGCTAAAGTATATGAATTGGACATTTGCAGAAACCGATAGTTTCAATACAAATATAAATGGTTGGGATGTTGAAGAAGTTGTAAATATGAATAATATGTTTAATGGTGCTATCATATTTAACCAACCACTAGATCAATGGAAAACATATAAGGTAACATCCCTTTCAAATACTTTCCAAAACGCAAAAGCATTTAATCAAGAATTAAATAATTGGGATACAAGTGAGGTAACGAATATTCGGGCAATGTTTGCGGGTGCATTAGAATTCAACAAAGATTTAGATAATTGGGATACAAGTGAGGTTAGGGATATGCGCGATACATTTAATGGTGCAGCTAAATTCAACAAAAATTTAAATGATTGGGATACAAGTGAGGTTACTGATATGTATGGAACATTTGCGAATGCAGCTAAATTCAACAATGGTGAAGCTGCTTTGGTTTCTAACACATTAAGCTGGGATGTGTCTAAGGTCACAAAAACACAATCCATGTTTTATAATGCAGCCGAATTTAACTCAAATCTTTCGGGTTGGGATTTAGGTGAAGTTTTTGGAATGGCCTTTATGTTTCGCAACTCAAATTGGAATAATGGAGCGAGTGCAGGAGTCTCCACAACACTGTCTTGGGATGTTGAAAAGGTTATAAATATGAAAGGTATGTTTCGTGATAATAGTGCGTTTAATGCAAACATTTCTGCTTGGAATCCTTTAAGTGTTGTAACCCTATTCACAACTTTTCAAAATGCAACAGCATTTAATAACGGATTCCCTGCTGGATCTGCAGGTACAGCAACAATTTCCAACACCCTAGATTGGAATATGCCCAGCTTAACTAGTCAAAACACTAGGCAGAGAAAAGAATGGGGATTAGGGAATACTTTTTATGGAGCCACCGCATTTAATTCGTATATAAATAATTGGAACGTTTCTTCTATTTATAGCATAAACTACACGTTTTATGGTGCTACTTCTTTCAATCAACCTTTAGATAATTGGAATGTTGGGAATATACAGTTTATGGAAAATGTATTTAGAGGTGCCACATCCTTTAATCAGCCCATAGGTAATTGGGATGTTACTTCAGTAGAAAAATTTAACAATATGTTTAACGGAGCATCAACATTTGACCAGGATATATCATGTTGGTGTGTACCTAATAACCCTGAAAGAAATAACTTTAGCAACGCCTCTCCTATAGATGCTAAACCAAACTTTATACCTCGATGGAATCTGCCTTGTTCTCCCATTTTAACTATGGATGATTCTCTTTCCCTTGCTGGAGACGATACTTTGATTGGCCCAGGCGAGAGCATAACATTCACTGCTAGTTTTGACAGGGACATCGCAAGTACGGTATCATACAGCTTGAATGGAAGTTCAATTTCTTCAATGACTGCTGTAAACTCAACAACCTTCACAGTCTCCATAGCAGCAAATGATTTAGCTGACAATACTTATTTGTTTACAATAGAGACGACCGATTATTGTGGAGCTAGTTATAATCCTGCTGATGCTACTTTAAATGGAAGTGAAACAGCTACTGATACCATTGAATTTACTGTGGATAAAACACCTCCAAATGTTACTCTATCGCACAATCATCCAGACAACATCCTCTCAGGTAGTGATACTGTGGAAATTACCGCAACATTTTCTGAAGGCGTTGTATCTCCCACTTTAAGTCTTGATGGGTTGTTTGCAAATGCTGCAATGACGGGCTCCACATCTTCTGTTTGGACTTACAATATTGATATTACCACATTAACAGTTTCCCCTTCTGGTGATGACTATTTTGTAACAATCAACGCCAGTGATCCAGCGGGTAACAATTATACCTCATCTACAGGAATTCAAGATGGTAATGAAACCTCTGTAGATAGTATCACTTTTACCATTGATAATACACCACCAACAGTAGTTTTAACAGATAGTGATCTTGATGATATTGTTTATCCAGCAGACTCAATAACAGTTACAGCAACATTTTCTGAAGCTATGACAAGTACACCACAAATTAGTTTTTCAGGTGGTCCTCAGGACATAAATATGTCCGCTACAAGCTCCCCATCAGTTTGGACTTTTGTGTTTGATTTTCCATCATACTCTCTTCCAAGTGGAATTTATACCCTCACAGTAAGTGGTACTGATATTTCAGGGAACCCATATTCAGGGAGTGAAGATGTTGAACTAGATTACCAGTTAACCGCACCAACTTTAACTTTAACAGACCAAACACTTGTTTATGTTTTGGATCAGACTTTTACTCTTACAGCTACTTCAAGTAGTTCGGGAGCTTTATCTTTTAGTATTGCCAGCCCAACGGTCGCAACAGTTAGTGGTTCTACGGGAACTATTAAAGCAGCAGGCTCAACAATTATAACAGTAAACCAAGCAGCATCTGGTAATTATGCTGCGGCAACAGCAACAGCAACCCTATTAATTAATAAAGCTGTTCCCTCTATAACCAGTTCAAATGTTCTAACAAAAATATATGGAGATCCTGTATTTCCTTTAACAGCCACATCAAGTAGTACCGGAAGTTTCACATATCAAGTCTCAGATACTAATATTGCCAATATTGTGGGTTCTAATGTGGTATCAATCACAGGTGTTGGAACAACAACAATTATAATTACCCAGGCTGAAGATTCAAATTTCTCAACCACAAGTAAAACAATTACTCTTTTTGTTGATACAGCAGTACCTGAAATACAGAATCTCTCTATCATAACTAAGATTTTTGAAGACATCTTTCCCGTGTCAGAAATTTCAGCAACCTCGAGCAGCTCAGGACTATTTTCTTATACTGTTTCTGACTCATTAATAGCAAGTGTTTCAAGTAATACAATTGTTACTACAGGTGCAGGAACGACAACAATATTTATAACCCAATTAGCCGATGGTTTCTATAAGTCTGCTACATCATCCATAACTTTAATTGTAAATAAGGCAATTCCTACAATAATTTTTAATGATGAGACAGTTACCTACGACAATAGTAGAGTTTTTGGCATTACTGCAACCTCAAGTAGTACAGGGAGTTTTACCTATTCAGTAGCAGATGTAAGTATTGCAAGAGAATCTACACAATCACAAACTGGACCGAACTCTCTTACGCCGAAATCTACAGTTAGAAGCAATATAACTAGCCAAACATTTTCGTTTAAAACACGCAAATCTGGTCAAACTCAAATTACAGCCTTTCAAGATGAAGACAGTAATTATCTAGCAGCATCTGCTACTATGTCTCTTACCGTTCTTAAAAAAGATTTGTCTGGTGACTGGTACCCTCCAACCTCAATATTTACTAGAGTTTATGGCATTCCACCTTTTGAAGTAATCCGACCAACTGTTGAATCAGATTACTCAGGGACATTTAATTATAGATCTGCAGATCCAGGTATTGCGAGTTTTTCTACATCAACAATTACTATTAGCAGTACAGGAACAGTTACCCTTTTTGCTGACATCTCTGGGGACGATAAATATAACGCCAAAACTGTAACAGCCACTCTTATCGTTGAAAAATCAAATCAATCAATAATTGTTGAACCACTACCAAATGAAAAGCCGTTAAAAGATTTCACATCCCTTACAGTATCTGCAACATCGACATCTGGTACTCCTGTAACAATTTCACTTGCAAGTGGATCTGCAGCAAGTCTTTCAGGTTCTGTAGGCAATTATTCTTTAAATAATATTAATCAGACAGGATTAGTAACAATTACCTTTACAGTTCCTGAAAGTCGAAATTATTACTCTGCAACAGTGACTGCGGTAATTGATGTTGTAAAAACTAATCAATCAATTACTGTAAGTCCAGTAGCACCTACTTTTATTTACTACCAGGAGAATTTAGTTTACACAATAAATGCCTTTTCTGACTCTTCATTGGCAGTAACATACGGATTAGTATCAGGAACTAATGCGACACTTTCTGGAAATGTATTAAATATTTCAGATATAGGTGAACTAGTTGTTGAGATAAATCAACCAGGAAATAATATCTACAACCCTGCAATTACAAAAAGAGAAGTTATAAAAGTTGTTCAAGGAGTAACCAACTTAAGTAATTTTAATATACCGGATAAAAATGTTGATGATCCTGATTTTACAATTCCACCACCAACTTCAAATAGATCCCCCCTTACTTTTATTTACACCTCCTCTGATCCAAGTGTAGCTGAAATTTCTGGAGATCAAATAATTATTAGACGCCCCGGTTCAACAGTAATTACCGCAAGACAAGATTCTAACCGTAGATTTAATACGGGATCCATTAGTACAATATTTAATGTCATTGACAATGATTGTGATAGTGACGGGATAGGAGATTTTGATGATCCTGACGATGACAACGATGGTATATCGGATGAGAAAGAGATTGAATATGGCACCGATATATGTGGTTTTGATGCAGATACCGATGGTGATGGTGTCCCGGATTCAGTTGATGATGACGACGATAATGACGGCTGTCCCGATGAAGAAGATTTTTATCCACGTGATCCCACTAAGTGTGATGACGACTCCGATAAAGATGGCATATTAGATTCTCAAGACAATTGTATTTTTATATCCAACCCTGACCAAGAGGATACCGATGGTGATGGAGTAGGTGATGCATGTGATAACTGCCCTTTAGAAGCCAATTCTGACCAAGAAGATACAGATGAGGATGGAGTAGGTGATGCTTGTGACAATTGCCTAACAGAAGCTAACCCAGACCAAGAGGATACAGATGGTGATGGAGTTGGAGATGCATGTGACAACTGCTTGTCAGAAGCTAATCCCAACCAAGAGGATTCTGACGGGGACGGTTTAGGAGACCCCTGTGATAATTGCGTTGATGCTAGTAATCCATTACAAGTAGATTCAGACGATGATGGTATTGGAGATGAATGTGATAGTGATCCTTTTAATTTAGAAATTAAAATTTCTGAGTTTGTTTCACCTAATGGTGATGGTATAAATGACTTTTTTGAGATCCAAAACATTGAAAATCACCCAAATAATGAGCTTCTAATATATACCCGATCAGGAGTAGTAATTTTCTCTACAAGAAACTACAGAAACAACTGGAGTGGCACTACAGACAACGGATTAGTCCCAGAAGGGAGTTATTATTTTACCCTAGATTTAGAAGGCGACGGCACTTTAGACAGGCAGGGCTGGATATATATATCAAGATAGTTTTTCTAAGATTTTAGCAAAAAAGAAAAGATTCAACAAAACCGTTATTTTCCCATTCTTTTGGTTTTTCTACTTTTTATTTTCATAACTTTAGTATTGGAAGTATACATGAAGATGAGAAGTAGACGAAGAAGATACCTGCAAGTAACACCTTATATTAACATGTTGGGCTGCATTTGGTTCACTGAAAACATGTTTTAGATGGTGTCTATTTACATACCTGTAATCATTGTTACGGTTATGTATTATATTATTTCCATTTCCATTAATAAAGACAACGCCAAGTATCTGTTATCTCCTTACAACAGAATGTCGGAAGCTGAAAGAAAAAAATTTGATCTAGATAAATTTCTAATTTTTTTTAAAAATTTTTTTAGACAACAATCTGCTTACACGTTTTTAATTTTTGTAATTTTTAAGTGGTTATATAATGACAAGGTTGCAATTTCAATTTATTCATTACTTATTACTTTGAGTTTAATTTATCTTGTTATTAAGTCAAATAAGTTTTACAAATAAATTTTATACAATTAAATTAATTAAAAACTACCCCTCAAACATTCTATTTTGATAAGTGATGAGTCAATTAGAAACAAATTATGACGCTATTGTTTTAGGTATAGGTAGTATGGGATCTTCCTCATGTTACCATCTTTCTAAAAGAGGTTTTAAAATATTAGGGATCGAACAATTTGATATACCTCACAACTATGGTTCTCATAATGGGCATAGCCGAATTATAAGAAAGGCTTATTTTGAACATCCAAGTTATGTGCCTTTACTTAAAGGAGCTTACAAGAATTGGGAAATCCTTCAAAAAGAATACGGGGAGCAAATATATTTTAAAACAGGACTTCTATACTTTGGTCCAGAAGATCATCTGTTAATTAAAGGGTCTAGAAGATCTGCTGAGCAATATGGCATTAAAATTAACCAATTCACAGCTGAGGAGCAGAAAGAAAAATACCCACAATTTAAAATTCCTGAAACTTTTGTTAATATGCTTGAAAAAGATGCCGGTTTTATTACACCAGAAAGGGCAATTATAGCATTTACTAAACTTGCTCAAAATAATGGAGCAAAAATTAACACAAACGAAAAAGCAGTCAAGTGGTATAAAAAAGAAGATTCAATTATTGTTCAAACTAACAGGAACACATACCAGTGTAAAAAATTGGTTATTTCCGTTGGAGCTTGGATGTCAGAACTTTCTAACGTTTCAGATTTTAAGGTCACAAAACAAATTCTTGCATGGGCAAAACCTAAAAATTGGGAGGATTTTACTCTAGAATCTTTTCCCTGTTGGACTTATGCTGATAATTCTACAAAAGGCATGTTTTATGGGTTTCCAATTTTACCAAGTTCTATTTCGCATGATGGTTATCAAGGACTAAAATTTGCACATCATTTTAAAGGGGAAGAAACTGACCCTAATAATGTCGATAGAAGGGTGTCAAAAAAACAGGAAGAAGAACTTTTAGAGGCGATACAAAAATTCATTCCTAAGGGTATTGAATCTATCCATACTTCTAAAACATGCCTTTATACTTACAGTAAAGATGACGATTTTATTATTGATCATCACCCTACTAATCAAGATGTAATAATCACTGCTGGTTTTAGTGGACACGGTTTTAAGTTTACAAGTGTTGTCGGTGAGATAGTTACTGATCTTGTTGAAAAAGACAACTCCGATTATCCTACTGAATTTCTCAAGCTAAAAAGATTTAGTAAAAATGCTATTTAGCAGCATTAATTTAAAGTAGAGTTTAATTTTAAAGCAGCATCCATATAACGATAAATGTCAGGAGTAAAGTCACTTTTTGAGTCATCTTTAGGACCCTTACTTTTTCCTAGGCGAACTAAAATTAAATTTTCATCAGGAAAAGTTATAACGTATTGACCCAGGTGGCCTCGCTCCATAAAAACTTTATGATTTTTATATTCCTCCAACCACCAACCATATCCATATTCGTCACTTTCAGAAAATCGGGGTCTTAGTGATTTGGCTATAAAGCTTGAATCTAGTAGTACCTCACCATTCCATCTGCCGTGATCTTTATAAAGTTTGGCCAGACGCGCAAAATTTTTTGCACTAGAAGCGATGCAACAAAAAGCTTTTTCAACTCCTTTTTCAGCACTGTCAACTTGCCAATAGCTATCAAATTCGTTACCCATTGGGTTCCACAGAGTTTCATACAAGTAGTCAGTTAAGTTTTTTCCAGTTGCATTTGCAATCACCATACCCAGCAATTGTGTTGCACCGCTTTTGTAATTAAATTTCTTTCCAGGTTCTATTTCTATGGGCTGATCAAGCATAAGTTTATTTAGATCTTTAACAAAATATGAGGCTGCAGTGACTGAAAAAGGGGAATAGTAAGCTTCATCCCAACGAAGACCTGAAGCCATACTGGACAAATCACCGACGGTAACTTGATCTGAGAAGGGCCCTTTTAATTCAGGAATAAAATCTTTTGCTTTTTGATCAAGATTATTGATATATCCTTGCATGATAGCCTTGCCAAGTAATGCAGAAACGTAACTTTTTGACATTGAAAACGAATTACTTTTAGAGCTAGGTTTATAACCGTCATAATATTTTTCAAAAAATACACTGTCATTTTTGATCAAAACAAAGGCTACTGTTTTTGTTTCTTTTAAAAAATCTTTGAAATCGTTACCTAGTGAAACGCTATTAAATTTTTTGTGCTTAGGCCATGGACTGGGGTTTTCTGAAGCAGGCAAAGTATGGTTATCGTATACCTTATAATCAGATATATAAGCGGTAACGTGACCAGTTAAATAGATTTTAGAAACACCACGCAGAATATAATTGTATTTTGAAATATATAGTAGACCTACAAGGATCAATATAATGAACCCCAAATATGAGAGAATTTTTTTTACCATTTGTTTGTGCAAATCTAATATTTTTTTAAAACCTAAATTACCTAACTACAGCTACAAATTTTAATTAAACAGAAGTCAACTTATTTTTTTAAAAACTTATATTAGTTCTACAGTAATTATTCGAATTCAAAGTAAATGAAACAATTTGACTGGGAAGGTGTAATGCCTGCAATAACAACTCAATTTGATAAAAATGGGGTATTGGATTTAAAGGCTTTTAGAAATAATTTATCTAATCAAATAAAAGCAGGAGTACATGGGATAATACTTGGTGGTACATTAGGAGAGGCGAGTACACTCAAAGATTTAGAGAAAAAAGAACTTCTAGCAACTACTTTGGATGAAGTAGATGGGAAAATTCCTGTCATAATGAATATTGCTGAACAAGCTACCTCAAAAGCGGTAGAATTAGCAAAAGAACTCGAGGCTGAGGGTGCAGACGGATTAATGCTGCTTCCTCCAATGCGCTACAAAGCAAATGATCAAGAAACAGTATCATATTTTTCATCCGTGGCATCATCAACAAGTCTGCCGATAATGATATATAATAATCCTGTTGATTATAAAATTGAAGTAACCTTAGATATGTTTGAGAAATTAAAAGAGCATAAAAATATATCTGCTGTAAAAGAGTCTACCAGAGATGTAACAAATATAACTAGGATGATTAACCGCTTTGGAGACCGTTTTAAAATCTTATGTGGTGTGGATACAATCGCAATGGAAACCTTACTTATGGGAGCAAGTGGTTGGGTTGCTGGACTAGTAGACGCCTTTCCAGAAGAAACTGTTGCAATATATACCTATTGTAAGAAAGGAGAACTAGATAAAGCACGATCAATTTTTAGGTGGTTTTTACCTTTATTAGAGCTTGATATTTCTCCCCAGCTAGTTCAAAATATCAAATTGTGTGAATTGGCAACAGGAATGGGGACAGGTCATGTAAGACCCCCTAGACTTCCTCTTCAAGGAGAAGAACTTGAAAGGGTGAACAAGATTATTAAAAAAGGTCTTGCAAAAAGACCTAAAAATTTAGATTACAAAAAGTATTTATGATTAAAGTTGAGAACTTGGTTGCGGGTGTTTGGCAAACAAATCCAAAAGCTAAAACATTTCAAACGGTTAATCCAAAAACAAATAAGTCTATTCCAAATGAATTCGAAGAGGCCAATAAAGATCAAATCGATCAAGCAGTTAAGAAAGCCAGTTCTGTTTTTGAATCTTTTTCTGAAACCTCTTTTTCTGAGAGAATAGAGTTTTTAAAAGCAATTCAAAAACAGCTCAACCTTAAAAAAAATGAAATTTTAAATATTTATCAGCTGGAATCAGCCCTTCCTAGTGCTCGTGCTGAGGGAGAATTTCAAAGGACTTTAGGACAAATTCAAGAATTTATCAAGCTTTTGGCTTTAGGATCTTTTATTAATCCAATAATAAATACAAATGGACCAGATTTAAGAAAAATGCTTTTCCCCATTGGACCCATTGCTGTATTTGGGGCAAGTAATTTCCCACTTGCTTTTTCAACTGCTGGTGGAGATACGATTTCTGCATTTGCAGCTGGATGTCCAGTTATAGTAAAAGCGCATCCTTTCCATGCAGGGACAAGTGCTCTTGTCGCTGAAGCTATCTTAAATGCAATTGAATATTGCAGCTTACCATTAGAAATATTTTCCCACCTAGGTGGAATATCTCATAATGTTGGTAGTGAACTTGTAAATCATTCAGCATTAAAAGGAGTAGGATTTACAGGAAGTTTTTTTGGTGGAAAAGCATTATATGATCTGGCCCAAAAAAGGGAAGAGCCGATACCTGTTTTTGCTGAGATGGGAAGTGTAAATCCAATTTTTATTACAGAAAAAAGATTAGAGAATGACAAAAATCTTTCAGATACTTTGGCACAATCAATTGTTTTAGGCACAGGTCAGTTTTGTACTAATCCTGGGATAATAATTTTTTGCGATTCTAAAGGCAAAAGTGATATGGTTACACAGGTGAATCAAAAATTAAATCAAATGGAATTACCTCCTATGGTTCATCTAAATATTGAGAGTAATTATTTAAAAAAAATTGAAGATCTAAATAATATAGAGGGGTTAAAGGTATATAAACAGTCCAAGAATATTGCTGCTTTAGGATTAATTTCAGCTTCAGTGTTGTTAGAAAATAAAGAACTAGTAGATGAAGTTTTTGGGCCTTTTAGTCTATTTGTAAAATGCAGTTCGATTGAGCAAATGAGTGAATTGGCTAAAATTATCCCTGGTCAACTGACTGGAACTCTTTTATCAGATAATAATGACCAAGTTGGTTTAAAAAAATTAGTAAACCAGATTAAAAATAAAGTAGGAAGATTACTTTTTGAAGGTGTTCCTACAGGTGTTGCTGTTACTAAAGCCATGCAACATGGAGGTCCTTACCCAGCTTCATCAGACGGACGTTTTACTTCAGTAGGCACTGATTCCATATACCGTTGGCTAAGACCAATTGTTTTCCAAGATTGTCCTAATGTCTTACTTCCATCGGCTTTAAAAGATGAAAACCCCCTAGCTATAGAAAGGTCAGTTAATGGACAAATGACTAAAAAGGCAATATGAATTCCAAAGAAAGGTTAATTTTTGATTGTATAGACGCCTACACACAAGGCAACCCGGTCCGACTTGTTAAAGGGCCTAAACCAAAGCTAAAGGGCTCATCTATGGGTGAGAAAAGAATTCATTTTATTAATGAATTCGATTGGATTCGAACTGGATTAATGTTTGAACCCCGCGGACATGACATGATGAGTGGTTCATTTTTTTATGAGCCAGACAACAAAGAGAATGATCTTGCAGTTTTATTTATAGAGACAAGTGGATGTTTACCTATGTGTGGTCACGGACTTATAGGAACATTAACAATTTTATTAGAAGAAAACCTGATCTCTCCAAAACAAAAAGGAATATTAAATGTCGAGACTCCTGCTGGACTTGTAAGATGCATTTACAAACAAGAGGGTACAAAAATTACTGAAATAAAATTTAATAATGTACCTGCTTTTTTAGCTGCTTCAGATTTGGAAATAGTCTGTTCGGATTTAGGAGCTCTCAAAATTGATGTTTCCTATGGAGGTAATTTTTATGCTATAATTGATATTCAAGACAATTTTAGAGGTATTTCAAAATATACTACATCGGATCTAATCAAATGGAGCAGGGAAATAAGAGAAAAAATAAACAGAGAACACAATTTTATTCATCCACTGGATAAAAAGATAAATGGATGCAGTCATATCCTTTGGGCTGGAAAGCCTACAAAAAATTTTTCGACAGCTAGTAATGCTGTATTTTATGGAGATAAAGCTATTGATCGTTCCCCTTGTGGAACTGGTACATGTGCACGAATGGCACAACGGTATACAAAGGGAAAATTAAAAAAAGGGGAGAAGTTTGTTCACGAAAGTATTATAGGATCCACCTTTATTGGAAGAATTGAAAATGAGATAAATATTGGAAAGTATCAAGGCATTGTTCCTAGTATTCAGGGGAGTGCTCGAATTACGGGATACAATAAACTAATTTTAGATCCAGAAGATCCTTATGTTAAAGGATTTCAAGTAGTCTGATATGGTCAAAAAAAAAGTTGTTGTATTGGGGGGTGGCATAGTTGGTTTATCAACTGCTTATTATCTAATCCAGGAAGGACATGAAGTAACAATTATTGATAAGGGTAGATTAGACTCTGGAGCTTCACATGTAAACGCAGGTTATTTAACTCCCAGCCACATAGTTCCCATGGCTGCACCAGGAATGATTTCAAAAGGAATGAAATGGATGTTTAATGCTAAAAGTCCTTTTTACATTAAACCACGTTTTGATTTAGATCTGATTAGATGGGGCCTAAAATTTATGAAATCTTGTACAAATGACCATGTCCAAAGCTCAATGAAATCGATTCTTGATATAAATCTTTTGAGTAAAAAGTTGTACTTAGAAATGCTAAAATCAGAATCTTTTGACTTTCACCTAGAAACTAAAGGTCTTCTAATGGCCTATAAAACTTCTCACGCCGAAAAAGAGGAATCAGAGATCTCAAAATGGGCAAAAGATTTGGGGATTAAAGTAGAGCAATTTTCAAAAGAACAAGTTTTAAAAATACAACCGGACATTCCTATGGATATTGCTGGAGCCTTCTGGTATAAAAGCGATGCACACTCAACCCCAGAGCTATTTATCAATAATTTAAAAGATTATTTGATTAAAAAGGGTGTTGGATTTAAATTAGAGAATACAGTAAAATATTTCCAAAAAAATGACAAACAAATTCAGAAAGTAGTAACAGATAAAGGAATTTTTGAAGCAGATGAATTTGTTTTGTCAACTGGAGCTTGGTCACAACAAATTTTAAAGGACTTGGGTATCAAATTATTGATTCAACCGGGAAAAGGCTACAGGATAAATGTTTACAAATCTACCGGGATAACACTACCAGCAATTCTTTTAGAGTCTAAAGTAGCCGTAACACCTATGGAAGGTTTCACACGGTTTGGTGGGACAATGGAGATATCAGGAGTAAATGACAGAACCAATATTAAACGTGTTCATGCCATTGCAGATTCAGTAACAAAATATTATCCAACTTTAGAAATACCAAAAACTTCCATTAATGATGTTCAAAGCGGTCTTCGACCACTTTCACCTGACGGTCTCCCTTTTATTGGCAGGCACTCAAAAATTAAAAACATGGTTTTAGCTACGGGTCATTCTATGATGGGATGGAGCTTGGGACCAGCAACAGGACAACTGGTTACTGAAGTTATCTCAGGTAGAAAAACATCAATGGATTTAAAGCCTTTCTTACCTGAGAGGATCTAATGAATTTTTAAATTAATTTTACAGCTTCTTCAGCAAAATATGATGCAATCATTGAAGCTCCAGCACGTTTAAAACTTAAAAGTTGTTCCATCATTATTTGATCATGGTCTAACCAACCCCTTTCAGCTGCGGCTTTGAGCATTGCATATTCCCCACTTACTTGGTATGCTGCAAGGGGAGCAGTGATATTTTCCTTTAGATCTCTAATTATATCCAGATAGGCTATCCCTGGTTTTATCATAATAATATCAGCTCCTTCATCAACATCCCTTTGAGCCTCAACGATTGCCTCTTTTCTGTTTCCAAAGTCCATTTGATAAGTTTTCTTATCACCAAATCCTGGTGCAGAATCTAAGGCATCCCTAAATGGACCGTAAAAATTGGAAGAATATTTAGCACTATAGCTCATAATTACTGTATCCTGATAGTTTTCTGATTCCAAGAGTTGCCTTATTTTTAAAATTCTCCCATCCATCATATCGCTTGGGGCAACAACATCGGCACCTGCTTCTGCATGTGACAATGCCATTTTTGATAAAACAGCAATAGTTTTATCATTAATAATTTTTCCCTTATCGACAATTCCATCATGACCATATGAGGAATATGGATCGAGTGCAACATCAGTCATTACGACCATATCTGGGACAGCATCTTTCACCTTTTTTATAGCGCTTTGCATCAAACCTCCAGAATTTAATGCTTCTGAACCTTTGTTATCTTTTAAATTCTCAGAAATTTTAACAAAAATCAAAACTGATTTTAATCCAAGACTCCAAAGATTTTTAACATGTTCTGGAATTAAATCGAGTGTTATTCTAAAGTAACCAGGCATTGAAGGGATTTTTTCCCTTTTTTGTTTTCCTTCAATAATAAATAATGGAACAATAAAATCATCAGCACTTAATTTGTGTTCTTGTACTAATGCTCTAAGACTAGGACTACTTCTTAATCTTCTATTTCTTTGAATTGGATACATATTTTTTATTGATTTTCATTATCATCTTGTTTTGAATAGTTTGGGTCCAGATCCATTTCTATTGAAATAGATTCTTCTTCATTGAATATAGATTCTTCGATAGGTTGAGTTTTTTTAATTGTTCCTAAAAGCATCACTATCATTGAAGTTAGAATAACGACAAGTAATACACGCTCATCAATAATACTTTGATCTAAATTGATGAAATTTATATCCTTTAACTGAATAAATAGTAGAATACTAATTAGACCTCTTGGTGACATATAGGCAAGTGGACTCGGTTTTAGTTTTAAACTTGTTATGGCAAAATATAAATAGCGAATAAAAATCATTACTATAATTATTAAAAGACCGTAAAATAGTGAGGTAATACTTAAAAAGTCAATTATTTTGATAGAAAATCCAAAAAACAAAAAGAAAAATGTGCGGACTATAAAAGTTGATTCAGCAGTAAGGGTATGAAATTCATTTAGATCCCTTTCTGAGGCGTCTAGATCAAGATTTCTTTTTAAGAATTTAGGCAGTAAACTCTTAACATTACTTAAAAATATACCAAAAATAAATATAGTTACAAGTGCCGGAAGATGAAATAATTTACCAAAAGCATAAACTAAAATGAGTAGTGCTAGAATTAAAAAGAATTTTACTTTACTATTTATTTGGCGCATTAATTGAAATAATATGTATGTTATAACAATAGAAATAAATATAACACCAACAATCTGAAGGCCAAGTGCGATCAAAGGTTCAGCCCCTATAAGTGCTTGATTTGATTCGAGTTGGCGAAGAGCATAATTAAAAATCATAATTCCTAAAATATCTGAAAAAGTAGATTCATAAACTACAAACTCACGCTCTACTTGCAAGAGACTTGATGCTGAAGGAATAGCAACCGCGCTGCTTATAATTGCAAAGGGTATAGAAAATAACATGGCACTTGCCGGTTCCAATTGAAGTGCTAATTCGAATATTAGATTCAAGGCAAATATGTTTGCTATAAGAATAATAAAGGCTGCAAAAAAACCCTTAAGAATTAGCGGTAATTTCTCAACAGTTATTTCTAATTCAATGGCTCCTTCTAGGACAATTAATATTAACCCTAAAGTACCTAAGACTGGAATTAAATTTTCTAAAAAAGAAAAATTTTCATAATCTGTGAATGAAACAAGAATTCGGATAATAATACCAGTTGCCATGAGTAAGATGACAGATGGAAATTTAGTTTTCTTAGCAAATGCATCAAATAAATATGAGAATATTATTAGTAGTGGTAAAACAAATAAAATTGTAAGTGTACTCATTGAAAACTTAGATAATAAATTAAAATACAAAAAATGTATTTATTGTTTTTTTATGATTTCTTAAACCCATTTTTTTGGTTTTTTAAGTACATCCAAAAGTTTTTTTTCTTCACTTCCTTCTTTAGGTTTATGGTTATATTGCCATTGTACTTTTGGAGGTAGACTCATTAAAATACTTTCAATGCGACCATTTGTTTTTAAACCAAAAAGTGTTCCTTTATCATGTATAAGATTAAATTCAACATAGCGACCTCTCCTTATCTCCTGCCAATTTTTTTGAGCTTGAGTAAAACGATGTTTCATTCTTTTTTTAAAAATTGGCATGTAAGCATCTAAAAAAGATTTTCCAACAGCTGTTACAAAATCAAAACGATCTTCTAAACTAAAGTCTTTATCTTTTTTTAGATAGTCAAAAAAAAGACCTCCAACACCACGAGCTTCATTACGATGATGATTAAAAAAATAATTATCACACATTGTTTTAAATTCTGAATAATAGTCAGCATGAAAATGATCACAAACATCTTTGCAGCTTTGGTGAAAATGTTTCACATCTTCTTCAAAAATGTAATAGGGTGTTAAGTCTTGTCCTCCACCAAACCACTGATCGATTATATTTCCTTTTTTATCATACATTTCAAAATACCTCCAATTACCGTGAACAGTTGGTATCATGGGGTTAAAAGGATGTATCACTAAACTTAATCCACAAGCAAAAAAATCAACTTCATTAACATTAAAATACTTTTGCATACTCTCAGGGAGAGGACCGTCAACTGCTGAAATGTTAACTCCTCCCTTTTCAATTACGTTTCCATTTTCGATTATTCTACTCCTACCACCTCCACCTTCGGATCTTTCCCATAGATCTTCATTGAACTTTGCTTTACCATCAATAGACTCAAGCTCTTTTGTGATTTTATCCTGTAATCCTCTAATAAAATTGTAAAACTGATCTTTCATTCTATTTTAATAATATGATTTTACAGCATCAACAAAAGCTTTAGCATGATCCACTGGTATATTTGGAAGTATTCCATGTCCAAGATTAACTATGTAGCGGTCTTTACCAAATTCATTTATCATTTTATAAACTGCCTCTGTAATTTCTGGAATAGGAGAAAGTAGTCGCGAGGGATCAAAGTTTCCTTGTAAAGTGACTTGTCCACCCGAAAGATATCGAGCATTCCTTGCCGAACAAGTCCAGTCAACTCCGACTGCAGAAGCACCTGATTTTCCCATATCGTGTAATGCAAACCAACATCCTTTGCCAAAAATTATGACTGGAATTTTATTCTTAATCTCATCAATTATTTGTTGAATGTAAGGCCATGAAAAAATATTATAATCTTCTGGAGAGAGAATACCTCCCCACGAATCGAAAATCTGAATTGCGTTTACCCCAGAATTTATTTTTTGTTTGAGATATAAAATGGTAGTAGTTGTTATTTTCTGAAGCAAATCATGGGCAAGTTTAGGCTTACTAAAGCAAAATGCTTTTGCTTTATCAAAAGTTTTTGATCCTTGACCTTGAACGGCATAACATAGTAAGGTCCAAGGAGAACCTGCAAATCCAATCAATGGGACTCTTTCGTTTAATTCATTTTGTGTTAGTTTGATTGCATCCATTACATAACCAAGATGCTCTTCGATATCAGGAATTATTAATTTATCCAAATCTATTTTTGATCTTACTGGATTAGGTATCCACGGACCTATGTTATCTTTCATTTCAACTTCCAATTGCATTGCCTGAAGAACCACTAAAATATCACTAAATAATATAGCAGCATCTGGACCAATTTGATCGATTGGCATAAGGGTAATTTTAGTTGCTAATTCAGGTGTCTGGCAGCGGGTAAAAAAGTCATACTTTTTCTTGAGAGCCATGAAATCTGGAAGATAACGTCCAGCTTGCCGCATCATCCAGACAGGAGGGCGAGTGACTGTTTCACCATTAAGTGCTTTTAGAAATAGATTATTTTTTAACATAGTGCTTAGAGAAATAATTAATTATTGTCTTTAATAATTGATCTTCGTTTGGATGTTTTGCCTCGCTATAATTAGTGGTATACTTTTTTAAAGTTTCTGCAGTACTTTTCCCAATACAAAAACCGTGAGAATCTTTTGGCCATTTGTTGTTTTCAAAAAAACTTAAAACTGCTGAAGGGCTGAAAAAAATTATTCCATCATAAGGATTCTTAAATTTTTTATTTATAAATAATGTATCGTAGAGCTCATGAATTTCAATGGTCATACTATTTTTCTTAAGCAATGACTCAATTTCAGATCTCCTTTTTCTACCGCAAAAAAAAGAGAATGAATTTTTATTATATTTTTCAACTAGAAAATGGGCCAACTCATTAGCATTTTCTTTCATTTCAATAACTTTGAAACCAAATTTTTTTAATAGCTCTCGTGTTTTTTCACCAACACAAAATGACTTTTTACCGGCGATCTTATTTTTTAAAGTATTGTTTTTATTGACTAGTCTAACAGCGTTTTGACTTGTAAAAATAAGCATAGGCTGAATTTTTTGATTGGTTAGATACAACGGTTGTATCTTAATAAGTGGATATTCTACTATTGAAGTTCCAATCTTTGCTAAATGATCCTTAATACTAGGACTTAGTGTCTTTGTAGAGAGAAGTCTCATCTCATTTGATTTTTAATTTTTTCCATCAATTTTGAGCCTCCTTTTTTCAAGACCTGAAAGGCTAATTTTTCTCCAAGGCCCTTAGCTTTAACTAAAGGAATTTCAACTTCATTAAAGATAGCCTCTTTACCCTCTATAGAGAAAATGCCAGTTTTAAAATGTATTTTTTTGTTTTTAATATATGCATAAGCCCCAACTGGAGCTGAACAACCTGCCTGAATAGTTCTAAGAAAATTTCTTTCAATCTCAGCACACAGCATTGTCTCT
The DNA here is from genome assembly GCA_902613595.1 of uncultured Bacteroidota bacterium. Lineage (GTDB taxonomy): Bacteria > Bacteroidota > Bacteroidia > Flavobacteriales > Flavobacteriaceae > MS024-2A. The sequence continues at coordinate 609,357 of CACMHY010000001.1, read as the reverse complement.
TCACAATTTAGCTCTTTAATGATACTAGCAATTTTTTCATTTTTTTTCATACTAGCTATCCCAATAATACCTTGCCCTGGAGCCGGTATCATCCATTCTAAAACGGAGTAACTATTTTCATTTAGCAGATTTAAACGTTGTAGTCCAACTTTTGCAAAAATAGCACCGCCCCATTTGGATTTATTTAATTTATTTAACCTTGTTTGGACATTTCCTCTCAAATTCTCCGTTTTGTGTTTTGGGAACTTTCTCATCCATTGAGCTCTTCGTCTTAAACTTCCAGTTCCTATTGTATCGCATACATCCCAATCAATAAATTTTGGGTTATGCACGACTATGTCATAAGGATTATCTCTTTTTAAATAAGCAGAAATTTCAATCCCTTTTGGAAGTAATGTAGGCACATCTTTTAAGCTGTGGATAGCGATATCTATTTTGTTGTTTAGAAGGGCAATATCTAAGGACTTTGTAAAAACACCTTTAATCCCCATAGAATAGATAGGCTGCACTAAATTTTTATCCCCTAAACTTTCAATAGCAACTAATTTTGAAGCGTAGCCAATTTTTTTTAAATGATCTCTAACTTGGTTTGCCTGCCATAGGGCTAACGTGCTTTTGCGAGTTCCAACTTGGATCATCAATCAATCTTTTCTGAATTGAGCTCAAAAACATCTGTAATTAAATCTATAGTCTCCTCAGCTTGGTTTGGGTTTTCCCTAATATAGGCGGCAATTTGTCCTGTAATTTTTTGTGCAATTCTCTGTTTCCTTTGAAAACCAAAACAGTTATTCAGATAAACCTTTAATTCATTGTCTTTTTTTTCTGAAGAAGTTATTTTCTCTTTAAAGGCATTGAGTGCAGGTATATATTTTCTGTGCTTAAGCCAGTTTAGAAATTCATTTTTGGTTTCTTTTAATATTACCTCAGCTTTGGGAATATGTTTTTTTCTTATTTCAAAGGTAGCATCGGTAATTTGGGAGAGCTCGTCTAAATGAATCACTTTAACATTTTCAATTTCATTAATTTCTGTATCTACATTTCTAGGAATTGAAAGATCAAGAATAAGTAAAGGCTTATTGTTATGGATTAATTCTTTAGAAATTGTTGAGTTCTGTGCTCCTGTTGCTACTATAAGGATATCTGCTTTATGAATACAAGAGGTTAGTTCCGAAAAAGGTTTAACAACAACAGGAAATTTACTAGCAATTTTATCTGCTCGAGACTGGGTTCTATTGATCAGTGTGATTTGGTCATTTTGTGTATGTTTTACAAGATTTTTACATGTGTTAGCACCTATTTTACCTGTACCAAAAAGGAGAATATTTTTTTTTGATATGTTCTGAGTATTTTTAAGAATATATTGGACTGAGGCAAATGCTACAGAGGTTGCACCACTTGAAATTTTTGTTTCAGTTTTTATTCTTTTGCTAGCATTTATAACAGCGTTTATAAAATGCTCCAAATAGCCCTCGGCTAGTCCCATTTTTTTTGAACGAAAAAAACTTTGCTTTATTTGTCCAATAATTTCAAAATCACCAACTATCTGGCTCTCTAATCCAGTTCCTACACGGAAAACATGATTTATCCCTTCCTCCCCTTGAAGTGTATAACCAATTTGTTCAAAAAACTCTCTATCTCCATTACTATGATTACAAAGTAGGTTTACCAGAATTTCAGAATTAGGCACCCAAGCATATAATTCAGTACGATTGCATGTATTAACAACAATCAAGTCCTTGATTTTTTGTTTTTGAGCTTCTAAGAATAAGGCATGATGTTGGGTGTCATTAAGACTAAATTTACCTCTAAGATCAATATTTGCGGTCTTATAACTTACCCCAACCACAAAAAGATGATGCGTCTCCATTATTCAATTCTATCTAAATCCATTACAAATTTAAGACACATTAATTAAAAAAAGTAACGCTAAAAAGTTTTTAAATATCTGATAAAGTTTTAAAATAAAAAAACGCAAAAATCAAATTAATGCTATAGTTTTGAAGGAAATTATTTAATCAATTGATACAATTCTAATTTATTAATAGATATGAAAAATAACGGTATAAGTTCTTCCTATAACACTGAGATTGAATCTGGGTTTTATGTTTTGCGATTCAAAAATGATACTGAAAGAATTATAAGAGAGAAATATCCTGTAGATCAAGATGTTATTCAATTCCATTTTTGCTTGAAGGGTCAAACAAACTTTAGCTTTAACGATGGAAACTACTCATTTCAGGTGCTAGAAGAACACTCAATGCTTCTATACAATCCACAAAAACCGTTACCTATTGATGTAGAATTGTCACCAGACACATGGATGGTAAGTATTTTAATTTCAATTTCGAAATTCCATTCTTTATTTTCCTCTGATGCAGACCATATATCTTTTTTGAGTCTAGAAAATAGAACAAAAAAATATTATGATAATCAATTATTTACTTCATCCATAGCTGTTGTTTTAAGTCAAATATTGCAATTAAAAATTCATGATAGCATCAGATCGCTCTATATTAAAGGGAAAGTATATGAACTTCTAAGTCTTTATTTCAATAAAAATGAGGATCCATCAACTGAAAAATGTCCTTTTTTAATTGATGAGCAGAACGTTCAAAAAATTAGAGCAGCAAAAGACATCATTTTAAAACGAATGATTGATCCACCCTCACTTGAAGAATTAGCAAGAGAAATTGGACTTTCACTAAAAAAACTTAAAGATGGATTTAAACAAATTTATGGTGATACTGTTTATGCATATTTGTTAGATCATAAAATGGATGAGGCAAGAAAAATGCTTGAATCACAAAAATATAATGTTAATGAGGTGGGCTTAAAACTAGGATACAGCACTTCAAGTCATTTTATTAACGCTTTTAAAAAGAAGTACGGAACAACACCAAAGAAATATTTGGGTTCAGTATCTTAGCAAAAAATTGAAAATGAAAGGAGTTTTACTTGTCAATCTGGGTTCGCCGGATAGTACAGAGACAGATGATGTAAGGAATTATTTAGATGAGTTTTTGATGGATGAAAGGGTAATAGATTTGCCCAAATGGTTTAGAAGTTTTTTAGTAAAAGGAATAATATTAAAAACCCGTCCAAAAAAATCAGCTGAAGCATACAAGAAAATTTGGTGGAAAGAAGGGTCTCCTTTGATTGTACTTTCTAAAAGACTAATGGATAAAGTTCAAAGTAAAGTATCAGTACCTGTGACTCTTGCGATGCGATATGGAAACCCTCCAATCAAAAAGGCTATGGAGATCTTAGTAAACAAGGGTGTTAAACACATTCTAATTATTCCACTCTATCCTCAGTTTGCAATGGCAACTACCGAAACAATATTAGTCTTAGCGGAACAAATACAAAATGAATTTTTCCCTGATTTAGAACTCACCTCACTGCCCCCTTTTTATAATCATCCAGACTACATAAAGGTTTTAGGTAACTCAATTCAAGAGGCACTCCAAGGAAAGAATTGGGATCATTTATTATTTTCTTATCATGGTGTACCAAATAGACATATTAGAAAATCTGACGTTACCGGAACACATTGTAAAATGAACGGTAGATGTTGCTTTGAGGAATCACCAGCACATAAATACTGTTATAGGCATCAATGTGAAGTTACTTCAACAAAAGTTGCTGAATTATTAGGTCTCAAAAAAGGCAGTTATTCGACTAGTTTTCAATCTCGTGTTTCGATTTTAGGCAAATGGTTAAAACCCTACACTGATAAGACTGTTGAAAAATTTGCAAAATCCGGAGTTAAAGAATTAGCGATTGCAACTCCTGCCTTTGTTTCAGATTGCTTAGAAACTTTAGAAGAAATTGGGATGGAAGCAGCTGAAGATTTTGAAGATAATGGGGGTAAAAAATTACATGTAATACCATGTATTAATGATAGAGAAGAATGGGTAAATGTGCTTAGCCGTTGGATCGATGAGTGGGCCCACTTGAAGGTTGAAAAATGAAAGGAGTCAATAAAGAACCATTAGGATCTCTTCCAATATCTAAACTTTTGATTCAGCAGTCAATTCCAGCCTCAATTGGAATTTTGGTTATGTCATTAAATATTCTGATTGATACAGTTTTTGTTGGCAGATGGATAGGTTCAGAAGCTATAGCTGCTATAAATGTAGTTTTGCCGGTTTCTTTTTTTATAGCAGCACTAGGAATGTCAATTGGAGTTGGAGGAGGTTCAATTATTTCTAGAAGTCTAGGAGAAAATAATATTACAAAAGCTGAACAAACTTTTGGTAATCAAATTGCTTTAACTTTAATTCTTACAATTTTACTTGTGATTTTTGGTTTGCTATATACAAACCAAATTATTCCTCTTTTTGGAGGAAAAGGCACATTATTTACTCTAGCAAAAACTTATTATGTTGTTGTTATGTATGGAGTTCCTGTTTTGGCTTTTTGTATGATGGCTAATAATACAATAAGGGCTGAGGGTAAACCAAAAAATGCAATGTATGCAATGCTTTTACCTTCAATATCAAATCTCACACTTGACTATGTCTTTATTAAGATTTTTGATTGGGGTATGACGGGAGCAGCATGGGCCACTACAATATCATACGGTGTTTGTGCATTGTACATTATGTATTTTTTTATTTCTAAAAAATCTATTTTAAAAGTAAAACTAAATTGTTTCAAATTAAAGTTGAATTTGGTTACTGAGATCTCCTCCCTGGGATCAGTTACTTTAATTAGACAGGCCATGGTTAGCGTTACCGTTTTATTAGTAAATAATATACTTTTTGTTCTTGGAGGTGAATCTGCTATTACAGTATATGCAATTATAAGTAGAATGCTAATGTTCGCCTCTTTCCCAATTTTTGGAATTACACAAGGATTTCTTCCAATTGCAGGATATAACTATGGTGCTAAAAATTGGGAACGTGTTCGCGCATCAATTAAAACTTCAATAAAATATGCTAGTATTTTGGCTACATTTGTTTTAATTCTAATTATATTTTTTTCTGAATCAATACCTGAAGTTTTTTCCGATAATTTAGATGTATCACAACAGACTCCAATTGCATTGAGATATGTTTTTATGGCATTGCCGATTGTAGGTATTCAACTAATTGGTTCGGCTTATTTTCAAGCTATTGGAAAAGCAAAACCTGCTCTATTACTTACATTGAGTCGCCAAGGGTTTTTCTTTATACCACTACTTTATTCTCTACCCTTATTTTATGGTGTATTTGGAGTTTGGCTTGCTTTTCCAATAGCAGACTTACTCGCAACTATAGTTACAATCTACTTTCTTAATAAGGCAATTCGAAAAGAACTAATGTAGCTCAATTAACCGATGTTTAATTAAATAGAATTTAATTTTATAATTTTAAGAAGGCATTAGTTGAATTAAACTTAGTCTATATAACAATAAAGCAAACCGTATTGTATTATAATTATATCAAAGCTTTACACTTAATTTTTGTAATTACCTGGTTTGCTGGTTTATTTTACATTCCAAGGTTATTTATTTATCATATTGAGGCCTCAAAGAAAACAAATAGAGATTCAGATATCCTAATTACTCAATTTAAAATTATGACAAAAAGACTCTGGTATATCATAACATGGCCATCAGCGATATTAGCAATGACATTTGGAATTTGGTTATTAGTATTGGTTCCTTCATTTATTTTTCAAGGCTGGATGCATTTGAAAATAACTTTTGTTTCTGTTCTAGTTGCATATCATATAAAAACCCATCAGATGTTTTTAAAACAACAAAATGACAAATTGAATTATACTAGTATGTTTATGCGAATATGGAATGAGGGAGCAACTATTTTACTTTTTGCAATTGTTTTTTTAGTCATTCTTAAAGATAGTTTACACTGGATTACTGGCCTTGTTGGTTTTTTAGGCTTAATAGTTATCTTGATGTTGGGGATACGTCTTTATAAAAAAACTAGAAGAAACGAATGATTAATAAATTTAAATTTCCTAAACGGATTTCATTTAGAACAAGACTTTTCATAGTAATGATTGGAATGCTAGTTATTGCTGGATTAATGATTTTGGGAACAACAACAATTCAATATGAATCGCAAAGAGAAAATTATCATTTGGGTCGCCTTACAAGAAAAGAAATTCAGATAAAAAGACATATTGATTATTTATCTAGCAAACATGATTTAAGTAAAAAATCTGTCGATTTTTGGAAAAAATACAGTTCTGATTTTGAAAAAATAAATAGCATCCATAATGTTCAATATTCACTTTTTACAATAGATGGAGATCCGATTTTTATTTATCATTCTCCACTTGAAGTTGTAGCTAACAATTACAGACTTGGGGCTGAACTACTTAAAAAAATAAGAGCTTCTAAAACAGGGAATTATATCGAGCACTATAAATCAGAGATTGATAATTTTCATGCTTCTTATAATATATTAAGAGATCAACTTAATAATCCTTATGCAATTTTATTCTTTCCTTACTTTGAGGATGTTTCATTTTCAGAAAATGAGCTCAACACATTTATAGAAAATCTGTATCAGATATATGTGCTTCTTCTAATAGGTGTAATTTTAATTGCATATTTCCTTTCAAGATTTGTCACTAGATCTTTAGAAACAATTAAAGTAAGGATGGGTCAAATGAGACTAGAAAAAAAGAATGAGAAAATTTATTTAAAAAATGCTACTAGAGAAATCGATAGTCTAATTGTTTCCTACAATAAAATGGTTGATGACCTTGCTGATAGTGCCGAAAAACTTGCTAAGACAGAACGCCAACAAGCATGGCAGGAAATGGCTCGTCAAGTAGCTCACGAAATAAAAAATCCATTGACTCCAATGAGACTTACAATTCAAAGCTTTCAGAAACAATATGATCCAAATGACCCCGAAAACAAACAAAAATTAAAAGACTTTTCTGGCTTATTAATTCAACAAATTGATACAATGAGTGACGTGGCAGAAGCATTTTCTGATTTTGCTTCCTTACCCAAACCTAAGATGAAAAAAGCGGATCTAGTAGAAGTAACAAAAATGGCGGTAAGCATTTTTGATAAAAAACATATTATTTTCTCTTCTAATAAATCACAAATTTTTCATAAACTAGATAAAACACAGTGGATTAGGATTATAACTAATATTGTTCAAAACGCTCTTCAATCTGTTCCTAAAGAGAGAAACCCAATTATTGGAGTTCAATTGTCAACTGAAACGGATAAAACAATTCTATCCATTACAGATAATGGAGATGGAATACCCGATGACATTAGAGATAAAATTTTTGAACCAAAATTTACTACAAAAACTTCTGGGATGGGATTGGGTCTCGGTATTGTGAAAAAAATTATTGAATCACATAAAGGATCAATAGAATATATATCCAAAAACAGAAAGGGAACCACTTTTACAATTACCCTTCCAAATTTTGGAGATTAGTTTATAATTTATTTTTGGGTTGTGTCTTCTAATCTATCAAAAGATTACAAATCCTTTGGATCATTTGAAAATGATTTATGAAGTCTTACGATTGTTTTGCTTCCTAACAGGCATCGGAAAATAATTTTGTGCAGAGCATCTCTAAGAACTTTAAATACTCTGGGAAATAATTTTAGAAATCAACAGTGACTATTATAAGCCTCTTTAAGATTTTCTGCGATGAGTTCCGCTGGTCTTCCTTCAATATGATGCCTTTCGATCATGTGTACTAAAGTTCCATTTTTAAACAAAGCAATACTTGGGGAGGAGGGAGGGAATGGGATCATCATCTCTCTCGCTCTATTTGTAGCTTCAGTATCAACACCAGCAAAAACTGTGACCAAATTGTCCGGCTTTTTATTATTTTGAAGAGATAAATGAACTCCAGGTCTTGCATTAGCTGCTGCACAACCGCAAATGGAATTTACAACAATAAGAGTGGTTCCAGGTTTTTCTAAAGTAATATTTACATCATCTCGTGTCAAGAGTTCATTGAAACCAATGTTGGTCAACTCCTCTTTCATCGGTTTTACTATTTCTTCAGGGTACATATCTTTTTTTTTCAAATATAAGAATTAATGAAATTGTACTGTTTTGCAAGGACAATTTAATTTATCAAATTTGTAGAATAAATAATTACATATTTATGATTAAATGGTTTGTTGCTTTTTTAGGATACTATTTTTTTAGATTTCCCGGAGCACTTTTTGGATTTTTCATTGGGAGTCTTATTGATCAACTCAATAAAAACTCAAATTCTTCCTTTCAATCTTGGGTTTCATACGGTTCCAAAACAAAAACATTTCAACTTAATTTATTAGCCCTTTCGGCAACTGTTATTAAAGCTGATGGTAAAATTAAAACAGAAGAGCTTCAATTTGTGAGAAACTTTTTTATATCAAATTATGGAACTCAACAGGCTTCAATAATATTTGAAACTTTCAATGAGCAAATCAAAAATGAAGTACAAAATATACAAAAATTAGCAAAAATATTTGTTGAAAATTCTCCTTATGAGACGCGTTTACAAGTATTATATTTTCTCTTTGGAGTTGCTAAAGCCGATGGTAATGTTTCTCAGAGTGAATTAAGTAAAATAGATCAGATTGCATCTGCACTTGGTATTCGGATTTCAGATTTTGAAAGTATAAAAGCAATGTTTTTTGAAGATTCTGATAGTGCATATAAGATTTTGGAAATTTCACCTAATGTCTCAGATTCTGAAGTAAAAAAAGCTTATAGAGAAATGGCCAAAAAATATCACCCTGATAAATTACAATCAAAGGATCCTGCCCTTATCAAGGGGGCTCAAGAAAAATTTCAAGAGGTACAAAAAGCATATGAAACAATTCAAAATGAGAGAGGCTTATGATTGAATTTTTATGGTTTTATACCAAGCTTGGTTTTTGGCATGTCATTGATTGGGAAGGTCTAGACCATTTTTATTTTATAATTACAATGGCAATTCCTTTCACATTTCTGCAGTGGCGAAAGTTACTGTGGTGGGTAACTATTTTTACCATTGGACATACCCTATCACTAATAGGGAACTTTTATTTAAAAATTCCCTTTTCAGCGTATTGGATAGAATTACTAATACCAATCACGATAGCAATAAATTCCATCTTCCTTTTTTATCCAAGCCAAAATAATTTTTCAAAAAGGAAATTTCTTTACCCACTTTTAACAGGTATTTTTGGTATAATTCATGGATTGGGTTTTGGAAGGTATTTTAAAATGTTAATTCCAGAAAATGACGTCAGTATATCACTTTTTTCTTTTGCTCTAGGTGTTGAACTTGCACAGGTCTTAATTGTTATTTTAGTTTTAATACTTTCTTTTATTGTTTTAAAAATACTAAAGCAATCAAAAAATAAATGGGAATTTTTGATAGGTGCTATGATATTATCTCAAGCTTTATTTATGATTTTAAACCGAATTTAAATTAGATTTCATACTAAGTGCTATATTAGTAGCGATGGTGCAAAAGAAACAAGAAAAGTACGACAGAGCTTATTTAGAGATGGCTAAAATTTGGGGGCAGCTCTCATATTGCAAAAGGAAAAAAGTTGGTGCATTAATTGTAAAAGATAGAATGATTATCTCTGACGGATATAATGGCACTCCATCTGGATTTGAAAATATTTGTGAAGATGAAGACAATTATACAAAGTGGTATGTTCTTCACGCTGAAGCAAATGCAATTTTGAAAGTAGCAGCTTCTACACAATCTTGTAAAGGCGCTACGCTTTACATTACACTTTCTCCCTGTAAAGAGTGCAGTAAATTAATACATCAAGCTGGAATCGTTAGGGTGGTTTATTCTATTGCTTATAAAGATTCTTCAGGACTAAAGTTTTTAAAAAAAGCAGGTGTTGTATTAGACCACTTGCCTTAAATATAATTTATGAAAAATAACAATCTTTATTTAGGTTTAATAATTATTCTCTCAGTTTCAATTGGGTATCTTTTGGGATCAAACAATTTCATAAATTCTTATTCAACAAATTCAGATAACTCAAGCGTTCAAAAACTTAATAGGTTAATTAAATATCTAACTCAAGATTATGTGGATGAGATTAATTCAGATAGCTTAGTAAATATTGTGATTAAAGAAATAGTTAATAAACTTGATCCCCATTCAGTATTCATACCAGCAGTTCAAATAGAATCGCTCTCTGAAAGTATGAAAGGTAATTTTCATGGAATAGGTGTACAGTTTAGAATGTTACAAGACACTGTTGCAGTAAGTAGAGTATTAAAAGGCGGTCCCAGCGAAAAAGCAGGTTTATTGTCAGGAGACCGAATATTAATGGCTGATGAAGATACTCTATTTCAAAAAAAATTGAACAGTGATCAAATTATTTCAAGATTAAAGGGGAACTCAAAAACACCCGTACGGTTATCAGTTTATAGAAAAAAAGAAGACTCTATTTACAGTTTTAATATTGTTAGAGGTCCAGTACCACTTCCAAGTGTTAATGCATTGTATATGATAGATGAAATCACAGGCTACATCAAAATCAACCGTTTTTCACAAACTACTTATTCCGAGTTTAAAAATGCAATTACTTTTTTGAAGGCTAAAAAAATGAAAAGACTGATAATAGATTTAAGAGGAAACCCAGGGGGATATCTACAACCTGCTAAAAAAATTGCAGATGACTTGTTAGAAGCAAAAAAGGGTATAGTAATTGTTGAGGCTAATAATGGAAAAAGAGTGCAAACATTTTCTACATCAGGAGGCCTTTTTGAAAAAGGAGAACTTTTAATTTTAGTGGACGAAGATTCTGCTTCTGCAAGCGAGGTTGTCGCTGGTGCTGTCCAAGATAACGATAGAGGCTTAATCATAGGAAGAAGGACTTTTGGAAAAGGTCTTGTTCAGCAACAAATGCCTCTTGGTCAGGGAGACCAAGTTCGACTTACTACAGCGAGATACTACACCCCAACTGGGAGATCTATTCAAAGACCTTACGACTCTTCAAGTCGAACAGATTATTATGCTGAAGTTCGCAAACGACACCAAACAGGTGAAATGAATGATCCCTCAAAAATACCGATTAATGATAGTTTGATTTTTAGAACACCTAAAGGGAAAACGGTTTACGGGGGGGGTGGCATTACTCCTGACATATATGTTTCCACTCAGGAAACAAAAGATGAGTTATGGAATGATTATATAATAGGTTCTAACCTAATTGATCTTTTTGTTTTTTTAGAGTTAGATAAAAATGTAAAAAATTTCAACTTTGATAACAAACAAAAATTTTTGAATGAAGAGTTGCCGAATCCGAATCAGTTTATTGACTCTTTTACAGAATTTTGCAAGAAAAATAATCTTCCTATTAAAGTGACAAAAAAAAATAAAAAAAACATTTTAAATTCTATAAAAGCCTTTATTGCTCTTCAAGTGTATGATGAAAACACATACTTCAAGATTGCCAACCAAAATGATAAATTTGTGATTAGAGCGATGGAGTTAGATTGATAAATGTAATACTATTTTTTATTCAGTCTTTCAGCTATCTTTTTTGATAGAATGAGAATTATTAATAATAGAATTGCACTCCCAGATGCTATAGCACATATGACAGCAACTGCACTTTTTCCACTTATTGGATTTGACCAATCCACCTGAAATAAATTAAATATAAATATGCTTAAAGCAATTAGAATGAGTGTGTAATATAATACTTTCATGATTCTAAAATAGTTGACTAATATTTGAAGTGAATAACTTTACGGCAATTGCTAGTAGAATAATTCCAAAAACCTTTCGGATTATGTTGATGCCTGATTTACCTAAAAAATTCTCAATATATTTTGATGATTTTAAAATTATATAAACAAAAATAATATTTATTATAATGGCAAAAATAATATTTAAAACTTGATATTCTGCTCGTAAAGAAAGTAAAGATGTCATTGTTCCCGCCCCTGCAATCATTGGAAATGCAAGAGGTACAATTGAAGCTGTTTCTGGAGCATCATTACTAAAAATAGATATCCCGAGTATCATCTCTAGGGCTAGAAAAAAAATAACAAAGGAACCTGCAACTGCAAATGAATTAATATCAATCCCAATAAGCTTGAGTATCTCTTCTCCTACAAATAAAAATCCAATCATAATAATTGCCGCTATTATTGAGGCTTTTTCTGATTGAATGTGTCCTACCTTTTCTCTTAGTGATATGACCAAAGGAATATTTCCAACTATGTCAATTACAGCGAACAAAACTAAACTAGCAGTGAAAATTTCTTTTGCGTCAATCACTTTTATTTTTTTGCAAATCTAAATCAGATATTCTAATCAAAAAATCAATTATTATATATTTTTACAAAAAAAATCTAATGATTTTAGTTAAGGATACTCTGATTTCAGATGAGGTATTATCTGAAGAATTTGCATGTAACATTTCAAAGTGCAAAGGTCAGTGTTGTGTTGCAGGTGAAGCAGGTGCACCACTAGAAAAAAATGAGGTTAAATATCTCCAGAAGAATTATTCAAAAATAAAACCCTACTTAAGTAAAAAGGGGATAGAGACTATTGAAAAACAAGGAGTTTATATAGATGGATTAGATGGTGATTTTGAAACTCCACTTGTAAATGGAAAAGAATGTGCCTATGTAGTTTTTTCATCTACGGGTGTTGCCTCTTGCGGTATAGAAAATGCTTACAGAAATAAATCAATAGATTTTCAAAAGCCAATATCATGTCACTTGTATCCATTAAGAATAAACCGATATAATAAGACATTGGCTGTTAATTATCATAAGTGGAGTATTTGTTCAGATGCCTGTTCTCTAGGTGAGGCTATTAAAATTCCAGTCTATCAATTTGTAAAAACAGCTTTGATTAGAAAATTTGGAAAAGATTGGTTTAATGTATTGCATGCAAGTGCAAAAAAGACATCCTAAGAGTTTGCCAGTGTTTTTGCGGGTTGACAGAGACCTCTTTTTTTAATTAGCTGATATACAATTATTTATAAAAGGATTTTTTTTAGACAAAAACTGAAAAATACAGTTTTTTGTTAAAAACTAAGCTTCATTGTGGAAAAGTTGCCCTTTCAATTTTGAATACAATTTAGAATCTTTGTTATTCATAATTCAACTTTCTTTAACCTAATTAATAAAACGACAAATGGCAGCAGTAGAACCTATTCTCCAAGAAAACGAAAATCGCTTTGTAATCTTCCCAATTCAACACCACGATATTTGGGAATGGTATAAAAAAATGGAGGCAAGTTTTTGGACTGCTGAAGAAATCGATTTACATCAAGACCTTTCAGATTGGAATTCTAAACTCAATGATGATGAAAAGTATTTTATTAAGCATATCCTTGCTTTTTTTGCCGCTTCTGATGGAATTGTAAATGAGAATCTTGCAGAAAACTTTGTTAACGAAGTTCAATACTCTGAGGCAAAGTTTTTTTATGGTTTCCAAATTATGATGGAAAATATCCATTCAGAAACCTATTCACTACTAATCGATACATATGTAAAGGATGATGTAGAAAAAGATAAACTGTTTAAAGCAATTGAGGTATTTCCAGCTATAAAAAAGAAAGCAGATTGGGCACTTAGATGGATTGAATCAGATTCTTTTGCTGAAAGACTTATTGCATTTGCTGCGGTAGAGGGTATATTTTTCTCAGGAGCTTTTTGCTCAATATTTTGGTTAAAGAAACGTGGATTAATGCCAGGGCTAACTTTTTCAAATGAATTAATATCTAGAGATGAGGGGGTTCACTGCGACTTTGCTGTTCATCTGCATAACAATCATTTAGTAAACAAAGTTCCTCCCAAACGAATTAAGGAAATATTGTTAGATGCCCTAAATATTGAAAGAGAGTTCATTACTGAATCCTTACCAATAAGTCTAATTGGAATGAATGCAAAACTGATGACTCAATATCTTGAATTTGTTACAGATCGTCTTTTGGTTGAGCTTGGTATCGAGAAAGAGTTTAATGTAAGTAATCCATTTGATTTTATGGATATGATTTCTCTACAAGGGAAGACTAATTTCTTTGAAAAACGTGTAGGAGAATACCAAAAAGCAGGAGTATTAAATAATGAAAAGAAAGACGAGAAAATAAGTTTTGATGCTGATTTCTAGTAACTCGTTTAAATTATAAATCAATCTTCATAATTCTAACCATAAATTAAAGCAAAACTTAAAATGTAAAATATGTTTGTAGTAAAAAGGGATGGTCGAAAGGAGCCCATCATGTTCGATAAAATCACAGCGAGGATCCGAAAGCTAAATTATGGCTTAAATCCATTAGTAGATCCAGTCAGAGTTGCTATGCGAGTGATTGAGGGACTTTACGATGGTGTGACTACTTCAGAGCTCGACAATCTTGCAGCTGAAATTGCTGCAACCATGACTACAACCCATCCTGATTATGCAAAACTGGCTGCGCGTATTTCAGTATCAAACTTACATAAAAACACGAAAAAATCTTTTTCCGAGACAATGGACGATTTATACAATTATGTCAATCCTAGAACAGGAAAAAAAGCTCCTTTACTCTCAGATGAGGTTTATAAAGTAATTAAAAAAAACTCAGACAAACTTGACTCTAGTATTATTTATAATCGTGACTTCGGTTATGATTTTTTTGGTTTTAAAACCTTAGAACGTTCATACTTATTAAAGCTTAATGGTAAAATTGTTGAACGCCCTCAGCATATGTTGATGAGAGTCTCAATAGGAATTCACCTTGACGATATTGAATCAGCGCTAGAAACATACGAATTAATGTCTAAGCGGTATTTCACGCATGCCACACCTACGTTGTTTAACTCGGGAACACCCAAACCACAAATGTCATCTTGTTTTCTTTTGACCATGAAGGATGACAGTATCGATGGTATTTATGACACTTTAAAACAGACTGCAAAAATATCTCAGTCTGCTGGAGGTATAGGGTTATCTATACATAACATAAGAGCTACAGGGTCATATATAGCTGGAACTAATGGGACATCAAATGGAATCGTTCCAATGCTTAGAGTATTTAATGATACTGCAAGATATGTAGACCAAGGAGGTGGTAAAAGAAAGGGTTCCTTCGCTATATATGTTGAACCTTGGCATGCTGATATTTTTGATTTTCTTGAGTTAAAAAAGAATCACGGAAAAGAAGAAATGCGTGCTCGAGATCTTTTTTATGCCATGTGGACACCAGACTTATTTATGAAAAGGGTAGAAGAGGATGGTGAATGGACCCTAATGTGTCCTAATGAGTGTCCAGGCTTGTATGACGTTCATGGAGAGGAATTTGAAAAATTGTATGAAAAATATGAAGGAGAAGGTAAAGGTAGAAAAACAATTAAAGCGCGTGAGCTTTGGGAAAAAATTCTTGAATCTCAAATAGAAACGGGGACTCCTTATATGTTATACAAGGATTCTGCTAATCGCAAGTCAAATCAAAAAAATCTCGGCACAATACGTTCTTCAAATCTTTGTACTGAAATACTAGAATATACCTCAGCAGATGAGATAGCAGTATGTAATCTCGCGTCTATCGCCCTTCCGATGTTCGTTAAGGATGGCGAGTTTGATCATAAATCACTTTTTGATGTTACAGTAAGAGTTACTAAAAATCTTAATAGGGTAATTGACCGAAATTATTATCCAGTAAAAGAGGCAGAAAACTCTAACTTCAGACACCGTCCAATTGGATTAGGTGTTCAAGGCCTAGCAGATACCTTTATAATGTTGCGTCTACCATTTACTTCTGAAAAGGCCAAAGAACTAAATCAAGAAATTTTTGAAACTCTTTATTTTGCAGCTGTTACCGCATCTGCTGAAGAGGCGAAAAAAGACGGTCCCTATCAAACCTATAAAGATTCACCAATTTCTAAAGGTGAGTTCCAACACAATCTTTGGGGAATAAAGGATGAAGAATTAAGTGGTCGTTGGGATTGGGCAAAACTCAGAAAAACAGTAAAAAAACAAGGTGTAAGAAATTCACTTTTAGTTGCACCTATGCCTACGGCTAGCACATCACAAATTCTTGGCAACAATGAATGTTTTGAGCCTTACACATCAAATATATATACTCGTAGAGTGCTTTCAGGCGAATTCATTGTAGTGAACAAACACTTGCTTGAGGATCTAGTTGAAAGAGGACTTTGGAATGAGGATATGAAACAGGAGTTAATGAGAAACAATGGATCAATTCAAACCATTGAGGCTATTCCAAGTGACATCAAAGAACTTTACAGAACCGTTTGGGAAATGAGTATGAAAGATATCATTGATATGTCTAGACATAGAGGATATTTTATTGATCAATCCCAGTCTCTAAATTTATTTATGGAAGGAGCAACTATGGCTAAACTCACTTCGATGCATTTCTATGGATGGAAATCGGGTCTTAAGACCGGTATGTATTATTTAAGGACAAAATCTGCCGTAGATGCAATTAAGTTTACCCTTGACAATAAGTCTAAAGAAGAAAAGGCTCCCGCTCAAATACCCGCTACCGCAATAACAGCAAATCAAGATAATCCAGAATCAGCCCCTCAGCCTGTTGAACCTTTGTCTCCTGAAGAATTAAAACAGATGCTTTCAAAGGCCAAGGAAAGTGAAGATGATGATTGTTTGATGTGTGGATCCTAGAAGATTATAGCATAAATTCTGATAAAGCCCGCTGATGTGGGCTTTTATATTCCTGTAAATCAATGTATTGCGATCTAATGTTAAGATAATGTTACTAAAACATTACCTAAATATTTATTTTTTATTAACTTTGTGTTAACAAAGAAGTAACTAGTACCAAAATGAAATATCTGATTTGTCTTTTTTTATTTACAACCATAGCCTTGAATGCTCAGGAAAACGAGTCTAGACGAGAATTTGTTCAAGAAGGTGAATCAGTGAAATTTACAGAATATCATGTAAATGGGAATATTTCACAAACAGGTTATTTTTTAGATGGCAAAAACCATGGAGATTGGGTAAGTTATGATCTTCATGGGAATAAAATTTCGGAAGGAAGTTTTGAAGCGGGGAAAAAAGTTAACCGTTGGCTTTTTTGGAATGGCGATTCTTTGATCGAGGTCGACTTCAAAGACAACAAAATTTTAAGAGCAAAGAAATGGAAAAAGCCAGAACTATTGGCTTCTAGTTCTGATTAGCTTCAAAGTTTTTTCACAACACCATAGTATTTTTCAACCAATTCATATTTGTGGGTAATAAGATCTTTTGTTCTTATTAGAAAGTTGAAGTAGAGAGTAGTATTTTTCGGACTTGTCTCCTCACTTCTTGTTCTTTCAATTTGAGTATTTATTTTAGATTCTATGAGTCCAAATGAATTGTTTTTCTCAAACAATACCTCTTCAAATTCCTTTTGATTTTGGATAGAATTAAATGCTTCTTTTCCCTCTTTAAAAATTTTGTTTACTGATTCTTCAATCAATAAGAGGTCTTTAATTTGACTAAATGTTAATTTACGGTGGTTGTTATTAAGGTGATCATAACTAATTTTCGCTAGATAAGTCAGATCTTCAGATAGATCATGTAAGTAACCCAAAAGTTCAATATAAAATGTACTAGCTGGCAATGAACTTTCTTCTAGATTTCTAATAAAGTAGAAAAGATTTCCTTTTAAGTCTTCAATACTGTTCTGTAATTTTTTTGAATTCTTTTTTGCCTTTTCAAGTGGTTCTAGGTCATTGGTTGAGAGCCCTAGTATTATAAGTTTATATACTTTATAACTTTTTTTCAGTACAAGTTCTATTGTTGAACCACTTTGATCAATTACACCTTGAAAAGAGTTACTTTCAACAATAAGAGCAATTTCTTCTTCTCTTATTGACTTATTTTCTTTTCTATGACTAACATAATTTTTTCCTATTATCAATAAAATGATAAACATAATTACTGCGATTACCTGAACCCCTCCAATATTAAGAAGATACACTATAATACCACCAACAGTAAATGCACTAAAAGCAGTTAAAAACCAACCTCCAATCACATTAAGTACTCCTGAGACTCTATAAACTGCACTATCTGAACTCCATGCACGGTCAGCAAGTGAAGTACCCATGGCTACCATAAATGTCACATAGGTTGTTGATAATGGCAATTTAAGTGAGGTTGCAAAAGAAATTAAAACAGAGGCCACTACAAGATTTATACTTGCTCTAAGCTTATCAAATTCAGGAATATTACTAGCATTGATATTTCCTTTTGGTTTGATTTGTTTAAAAGAGTTATTTAATAAAAGCTGAGTTTTTTCAGGAATAGCATTTTTAATAATTTCGTTTAGATTTATAAATATTCTAACTAAAATTCTTGATAAAAAATTAGGTTTAAATCGTTCACGAGTTCCATATTGATTGGAAAGATCCAAAGAAGTTTTGACAACCTTTTTTGCTTTTGATGAAAACCAAAGAGTAACTATCATTATTGTTCCAGAGACAAATAAAAAAATAGTAGGTGTTTGAACTTTTTGAGTTAATTGTATCATACTAAAACTCTCTGCTGAAACCCCGGAACCTAACCAAGCTTTGTATGATTGAAAAGCAGCAATAGGGACACCTATAAAATTTACTAAATCATTACCAGCAAATGCTAGTGCCAAAGCAAAAGTCCCAACCCCAATAATAATTTTGTAAATATCCCATTTGATAAAATTGATTAATACTGAGAAAAAAAACCAAAGAATAAAACTTATGATTTGAACTGAAAGAAGATTGCCTTCTATAAAAGAGTTTATTGTTTGGGAATTTAAAAGCTCTAGTTCCATATTTGAATATGGTGTACCTTTTATTCCTTTAATTAATATAAAATTAAAAATAGCAGCTAATGCAACTCCCCCAAAAAGACTATTTAACCAAGATGGTTTTTTTTCAAAATTAAATGTGTAAATAATTCGGGATATCCATTGCACTAATGCTCCGATAGAGAAGGCTATAAATACTGAAAGTAAGATGCCCAAAATAATCTGAGTTGCCTTTTCTGTATTTATATAGGTTGATAAATCAGACAGCAGTTGATCAGACTTAGCTATTTTAATTATAGCCATTACAACAGCAGCACCTAGTAACTCAAAAACAATAGAGACGGTTGTTGACGTTGGTAGACCGATAGTATTAAAAAAGTCTAATAATAAAATATCTGTCATCATTACAGCCATGAAGATGAAGATAATTTCATCAAAAAAGAATGCCCCAGGATTAAATATTCCCTTTCTTGCAACCTCCATCATACCGCTAGAGGATAGTGCTCCAAAAAGAATGCCTACGCTAGCAAAAATCATGATTTTTCTAAACGAAAAAACCTTAGATCCAATAGCAGAGTTCAGAAAATTCACAGCATCGTTACTTACCCCAACTATTAAATCACCAATAGCTAATAGACTCAACAGGATAACTATAAATAAATATATGCTGTCCATAAGTTTATCAAGGTATTAAAATTTAACAGAGTAGCCTAGAGAATAAGTCCTTCCAATATTTCTAAATCTAAAATACTCTGTTGTCCCGCCATATCCCTCAAATAAACTTTCTCTTTCGTCATTTAGTAAATTTCTTATTCTAAATGTAAGACTTGTATTGTTTTTAAATTGTTTGCTTAAATTAAAATTTAAACTGTTAAATGGCATGGTATAAACGTCAGGATAAAATCCATCTCCAACAACTTCTAAAGTTTTTCCCTGCACATTAAAATATAAGTTTCCTCGAATTCCTTTTTCAACATTATTATAGTCAACTCCAGCATTTACAAGGTAAGGAGATTGACCTTGTAAAGATCTTGAATCTCCTAATTTTTCACCCTCTCTTAGTCCTAAAGTCCTTAGAGCTAATTCATCTTCACTATATTTTTCATCAGATATAATGTATGATCCATTAAAATTTAAATTAAAATTTTTAAGTCCTGAAATCCAATCACTCATTTTTTTTCTCAGTTCAATTTCAAATCCATATACCTCTGCATCTTCAAGATTCAATGGCTTATAATTAGAGGTGGATGCAGCAACAAATCCAATTTCAATAGGATCAGTTAGTTTTTTATAAAATAGACTCATGGCAAATAGTTGAGCATTTTCTCCAAAAGATTCATATCTAATATCAAAGTTGTCAATGTAAGATGGTTTAATGTCAATATTACCAATAAAGAATAGGTTTGAAAGAGGATCATAAATTTCAGCTATAGAAGCTTCTTTAAAACTTGGTCTAGCAGTTGTCAAGGAATAAGCTAGCCTTAAATTTTTGTCTTCTTTTAAATTATATATAAAATTTATTGAGGGGAATAAATTATTTTCATTAATGATTTTTTCATTATTGAGTATTTGGCCCAGTTGACTATTTTCTCCAGAATAAAAGACTTGATAGTTTTCAAATCTAAAACCAATGATAGATTTAAGTTTTGAATTTAAATTAAATTCATTTGATATGTAGGCGGCAAGATTTTGTTGAGTTGCATTAAAAATATTTGCATCTTGTCTAATAGTAGTTTGCGGGTTAATATAGGTCCCTCTATCATTTGAAGGTGAAATTAAATTAACTGGATTAAACAATTGATTTGGATCTCCACTATAATTTGCCCAGTCGCGTTCGGATGTATAATTACTACTGACTGAATATTGTGCAATTGAAAAATCTCTTTCTTTTGTTGAGCCAAACACTCCAAATTTTAAAATAGCATCTTCATTTAAAAATGTAAATCTTTTTGAAAGATCTACTTTTCCAACTAAATTATATTCATCAAGAGTTCTCCAAATCCTTTTTGGTTCGGTATTTTCTTGAAAGCTAAAAATTCCTTCTTCATCCTGAAAAGTAGTATTACGAACATCTTTATCGTGAACTTTTGCAAGTGTTCCAGAGATAGTCCACTCAACTTTAAATTTGGATTCATTTAAATTATGTAAACCTGAAATTATTCCATTGGTAATTGAACGTTCATTGTATTCTAAATTAAATTTATTAAAATCAACAAAGTCTGAAAATCTTGTTAATTGTCTGAAACTACCTGAGGTACTTTCACCATTTTGTATATGAAGAGAATTAAATCTAAACTTTGAATTATTTGTCTTATATGTAAGTCCTAATAAACCACTAGCTATAATATTTTCACCTCCAATAGTTCCAAATTGAAGTCTATTTTCTTCAAAGTTTAGATCAGACCTGTTGGGACTAAAATTGAAAATATTATCTTGTGAATTTTCATAAATTGATTGTTCTTTTCTGTAAGAAAGGGAACCTAAATAACCAAACGAATGATCATTTTCAAATTTTATTTGATTTCCATAAGTAACATTAAAATTATAATTCATCCCACTAGTATCGTCCCTAGGACCCATTTGAGGATCAAATTGATTTGAAATCTCGTTAATTAAAGACAAAGATGAATTTGAATTAGTAAGTCTGGGGTCAAAATCGTTGCCTAAAAAGGTACTTGCAATTTTATTTGATCTTGATCCATCATCAAATCCAAGAAAGTCAGTTTGTCCGCCTTCATAAGTCAAGTAATTTTCTTTAAAATGCATGTTTGGATTAAATGATGTGCCAACTGAAATAGAAAATTCTTCACTATTAGGAAAATCTTTAGTGATTATATTGATTACTCCACCTGTAAAGTCGGCAGGTAAATCTGCTCTTGCTGATTTAATTACCAAAACATTTGAAAGGAGGTTAGTTGGGAAAAGATCCATTTGTATAGTATTTCTATCGGGGTCTAATCCTGGTATATCAACACCATTTAAAATTGATTTTGAATAGCGATCGCCTAATCCTCTAACATAAACAAATTTTCCGCCTTGAACAGATACGCCTGGGACATTTTTAACTGCACTTGCAATATCGTTAGCTCCAATTTTTCTAAATGCTTGTGCAGAGATACCATCAAGTAAACTCGCTGATTTTTTTTGAATTTCTAATACTGATGATTCAGTATTTCGCCTTGCATCAACAGTAACAACTACTTCTTCTAAACCCTGAGCAACAGAACTTAATACAATATCAGTTAGAGTGTAGTTGTCATCAGATACACTAATATTAGTAATTTCTTTTGTTTCATAGCCTACAAATGAAAAAATCAAAGTATAATTTCCTGATGATAATTCAATTGTATATTTCCCGTCAAAATCAGTTGTTACTCCATCACCAGTTTCTTTTACTAAGACATTTGCAAAAGGAAGAGGTTCATTAAAATCACCATCTAAAACAGTACCAGTGATACCAAATTGAGAGTATGTTACTGTAGTGAAAAACAGAAATAAGATCTTTGTAATATTTTTTATTTGATCCATACAAAATTGCCCAACATTTTGTTGTTGGGCAATATTAATTTAAATAAATAATATTTCTAAATTATCTCTTGTAAAAAGTCCATGAAAAAGTAGAATCATCTGCTAAACCATTACCATCTTTTTGAGCTGTAACAATTTCAGCAAAAGTAGAGGCATCTGTTTCAAATGTGCTCTCATCGGATTTATCATCAAAAATTTTATCGACTGATTCAACATCTGAACAAACATTTCCATTACCATCTAGTGGATGCAGTATATCTATGTTTGCAAAAGTTAGAGTTCCAGCCGTATATGTTGAAGCATCAGCAGAGGCATCTAACTCAACATCTTTACCACCAGCAAAATCTTTGAATAAAACATTTAATACATCACCAGTTGCCCCTTTTCTAAAATCAGCCATCTCACCATCTACACCTTCAGCACCACAGTCATCAGTTGCTCCAATTACTGTTGCATTTTTAAGGGTAAATCTTCCAGGTGCTGATCCTTCAGGGCCATCAATTTCAAAGCCATGATCTGAGGCAGCAGTTAAGACAACTAGAGCGCCGTCTATTGTACCAGCATACGCTTGGTCTATATCTATTGCATCATCGCCTTGTCCCCAGACAAGAAGATTTGTTGCATTAACAGTACCACCAAAAAATTCAATTCCATCATCGACATTTCCCACAACCTCAATTTGATTGATGGTAGTACCAGATCCAACTCCTCCTAGAGTAAGACCATTTATTTCATTACCTTCACCAATTTCAGCTCCTCCATGACGGATAGAAATATATTGAAAAGAACCAGAGTTATCATCAGCTACTGAGCCGCCGTATAATCCGTTTGTGTCCGACGTAGGAATTCCTTCAATCTGTAATTCTGTAACATCATTTTTAAAAGAACTTGGAGCTTTACCTAGAATAAGTAAGCCACCCCACAAACCTCTTGTATCAACACTTAGTGCGGGTCCACTATCAGGATAAGTACCTCCAACTTGAATATTGTCAGCAACAGCTGTCATAATAATTGGATTATCTGCTGTACCATTTGCAATCATAGTCCCACCTCTAGCAACTATTAATGTTGAAGCATCAGCTCCTGTTCCAGATGCAGCTTTTAAAATTGTACCTGCTGGTATAGTTAACGTTACGCCGTCTGTTACAGCAACACGACCTTTGAGTAACCAAATTTTTGATGCATCTAATGTTGTGTCTTCAGTTATGTTTCCCTCTAGTGTAGAGTCTGCAAAGGGATCAACTTCTACAGTATTTGTTTCAGTAACAGTAACTGTTTCTGTTACAGTTACATATTCAATTTGAGGCTCTTCTTCTTCACAAGAGATAAATATGATAGTTGTGAATAAAGCAATTAAAAGGTTTGAGTTATATAGTTTCATTTTTTGTATTTTAATTATGATTCACAAATATATTTTTCTGAAACCAATGAGATTTTAGTTGAATGTTAATTTTTACAACTAAATCTTTAAAAAAATATTATCAAATATTTTTTTGTTAAACTTCTCTTAACATAAGAACCTAGATTCTTAAATTTGTTATATGAATTGGGAATCACTTCTTTCATTAAAACGTTTTGGAGATACCAACAAGCGCCTTCGAATTGAGCAGGACAATTTACGTTTGGGATTTGAAGTAGATTACGACAGAATAGTTTTTTCAAATGCATTTCGAAGTCTTCAGGATAAAACACAAGTAATACCTTTTTCCAAAACAGATTTTGTTCATACTCGACTGACACATAGCCTAGAAGTTTCAGTTGTTGGAAGAAGTTTAGGACGAATGGCTGGCCATGCCATCTTGCAGAAACATCCACATCTCAAACAATCATTAGGATATCAATCTAATGATTTTGGTGCTATAACTGCTGCAGCTTCTTTAGCTCATGACATAGGAAATCCCCCATTTGGGCATAGTGGTGAAAAAGCTATTGGCCACTTTTTTAGTTCAGGAGGGGGTGTAAAGTACAAGAATAAGTTAACTGATAAGGAATATCAAGATTTGTGTGATTTTGAGGGTAATGCTAATGGGTTTAAAATTTTAACTGAATCTCATCCAGGAACACAAGGTGGTCTTAGACTTAGTTATGCCACTTTAGGAGCATTTGTTAAGTATCCAAAAGCTAGTTTACCTGTAAAACCAACACCCCATGTAGCGGATAAAAAATATGGTTACTTTCAATCGCAAAAAACATTTTTCAAAGAAGTAGCAGATGAATTATCATTAATTGATGGAGAAAAAATTTTTCGTCATCCATTGACCTATTTGGTTGAAGCTGCAGATGATATTTGCTATACGATTATTGACTTTGAAGATGGAATCAACTTAGGATGGATATCAGAAGAGTTTGCATTAGAATATTTAATCAATCTAGTAAAAGACCAAATTGATTCTAAAAAATATGCACAACTTGCTTATAAACCGCAAAGATTAAGTTATTTAAGAGCACTTGCCATAAACAGCATGATCAAAGATGCTGTCGATACATTTATTGACAATGAAGACAGTATACTATTAGGAACTTTTAGTCAAAGCCTTTTGGAAAAAAGTAGATTCAAACCCCAGATTGAGGATATTATTAAAATAAGTGTTGAGAATGTTTATCAATCAAAAGAAGTAATTCAAAAAGAGGTCATGGGGCATAGGGCTATAACCATATTACTAGAATACTATTGCGAGGCAGCAATAAGAAGCTTCAACAATAAGGCTAATGTTCATGATAAATTGATCCTTTCATTAGTCCCAGAGGGAATTCCAATGGCTGGGGGAACACTCTATGAAACTTTATTGAATTCAAGCTGTTTTGTTGCAAGCTTATCTGATGGTAAAGCATTGAGAATGGCAAAAGATATTGGAGGCTAAATAGATTCGTTAATTATATTTTTACTGTTTACCTTTGACGAAAATTGTATATGCGCTGGCTAATAACCCTGCTACTTTTAGTTTTTTTTCAGTGGTATAGCTACCAAGCTTTAAAAACTGCCATATCAAATCGTTGGATACTTTATGGTTATGTATTTTTTACTGTAATCATTGTAGGTAACCTTTTGTTCTATACTTTGATTTTAGAAAGAAATACAACTAACGAACCCCGCCTTATGTATGCAATTGGTTTTTTTCTTTCTCTTTTAATTTTTCAACTGCTTCTAAGTGTGATACTTCTAGCTGAGGATGTTTTTAGGATTCCCCAAGCTTTATATAGTTTTTTAAAAAGGGTACCAGAGCAAACACAATTTATTCCTTCTCGCAGAAAAATTATTTCTCAAATTGCACTTGGTCTAGCTTCAATCCCATTTGCATCGCTTTTATACGGCATGTACCGTGGAAAATATAATTATAAAGTTTTGTCATATAACTTAGAATTTGAGGACCTCCCTGATGCATTTGATGGATTCAAGATTACACAAATTTCAGATATACATAGTGGGAGTTTTGATAATCAAACTAAAGTACAGTATGGTGTTGATTTAGTAAATCAACAAAAATCAGATTTAGTACTATTTACAGGTGATCTTGTCAACAATCGTGCAGATGAAATTAAGCCATGGATTAAAATATTTAATAAAATTAAAGCAGAATTTGGTGTTTTTTCAATTTTGGGTAATCATGACTATGGCGATTATATGCGATGGGAAAGTCCAGCTGCTAAGAGAAAAAACATGAAAGATTTATATGATGCTCACAATGAAATGGGGTGGGATTTACTACTTAATGAATCTCGTTTTATAGAAAAAGATGGAGAGCGATTAGCTATAATTGGTGTTGAAAATTGGGGATCTGGATTTAAAAAAGCGGGAGATCTTAACAAAGCTCTCAATAAGGTTTCCGAAAAAGATTTTAAAATTTTGTTGACCCACGACCCTTCCCATTGGGAAGCACAAGTTATTCCGCATCCATTTAAAATTCATCTTACTTTAAGCGGGCACACTCACGGCATGCAATTTGGAATTGAAATACCTGGAATTATCAAATGGAGTCCAGCAAAATGGCGCTATAAACAATGGGCAGGAGTATATGGTGAAAACAAACAGTATTTAAATGTCAACAGGGGGTTTGGTTACTTAGCCTACCCTGGGAGAGTTGGAATGTGGCCAGAAGTTTCAGTCATAACTTTATCAAAGTCAAAATCAAGCATTTAATTGATTTTTTTACATTTGTTTTAAATTTTTAAGTGAATGTCAAAATTCGGTGAGCTTTTAGATGAAAAAATTCCAATTCTTCTTGCTTTTTTTAGAAGCCAAGAAGAGGCATCGCAGGACATGAATCCCATTTTAAAAGACGTGGCTGCTGCCATGGGTGATAAAGGCAAGGTAATTAAAATTGATGTTGATAAAAATCAACAATTATCAGAGGCACTAAGAGTGAAAGTGCTACCGACACTTATGATATATAAATTTAGTGAAATGGTCTGGCGTCAAAGTGGTGAACAAGATGCTAATACATTAATTAGTCTTCTGAAAGATCATATAGATTAATAAATCATTCTTTTTTACTTTTTTCATTCAATCTAACTACGTTTTGATTGTATTGAGTTTCTAATTTTTTAAAAAAGTCAGAATTATCATACTTATTTACAATTTGAAGAAAATAATTATAGGCAACCCACTCATTTTCAATTCTATCTTTTAGTTGCGCTCGATTTGAAATGGGGAATTGGGCATACAATTCCATTCTTTCACTATACTCATTAGCGATTTGTATGCTTAAATTTTGTGCTGGTTGTATATCACCGATAATGAAAAAGCCTTCTGCTACATCTACAAGATTTGTATAAAACTCGTAATCTCCATAGAGATATTTAAAAGGACGAATAGCAGTTGTAAAATTATTTAAAGAGGGCTTTAAGTCTGATTTGTCAGCATGTTTTAATTCGGCTTCAATAAGAGATCTGTAACGTTCAATTTCAGTTACAATTTCCTCACCTAACTCATATTGTCTTTCTGCGGATAGAGAATTAAAATATTCAAGCCGATCAAAATACTTATAACCAATTTTTTTGGATAAGTCTTGTGCAACTTTAACATCATTTATCCTGTAATAACCATCAACAAAGGGAACAAGTAAACTATAATAACCAAAATAGTCTAAAGGCATTTTTTCGATCGCAAGATCCATTACTTTTTTTGCTTTTTCAGTTTTATTTTCATTTATCAATTGTTCTGCTAAACGAGCCATATTACTTCTAAATGAAATACTATTTTTCCTTGTTTCAGGATCATGGTAGATATCCTCCCGCTCGGAATTACCCCAATTCCAATTAAGTACAATGTCATACATTAAATCACTATCTATTCTTCCCATTAGATACGGATTTTCTTTACCTAGGTTAGTTTCGATAGGAACCAACTTATAAACGAGTCCTTCTAGTTGAAGATATTTTTTCATCCATATGTATTCAGAATCTGAATAACTTCCACCTGTAAAATAAATAGGTCTTTCCCAGTCATTATTAGCTAGAATATCTAGCATCATCATTTGGTTTTTCAAAAGAGCGGTTTCTGGAAGATCTATATCTATATGTGACAAAATTTTGTCAGCATCCTCAGGCTTGACAATACCACTTTTCAAAACATTTTCCTTATTCACCGGAATACGAATTTTTCTTGTTGGATAAAAAACTCCTTCTTGCTGACTTTTAGGCAGCTGGTTGGGATCACGACCTGTTTTAGTTAAAAAATCTTTAATCTTAGTGCGTGGGTGGTCACTTGAAATCCAATTCATAAAGTCTTTAATATCCCATCTCACTGAATCCAAAACTGGCTGATATCTTATCACGTCTCTTACTCCATACGCATACAAGGCATGTGTCATTTGTGAAGGTATAGGTTCACTTTCATAAGTTTTTCTCTTCATCTGATCTATATACCAATCGGTACCTAACAAACTTGAATTTATAGTACGTACATCGGTCCTGTAACCCTCAATGTCTTGAGCATACCATAAAGCAAAAGTATCGTTATCGCCAATTGTAAAAATTATTGCTCCTTTATCTTTCTGAATTGATTGTAAGTACGAGCGTGATAGCGACTGCGCAGTGTAACGGTTAGAACGATCATGATCGTCCCAATTTTGAAAAGCCATTAGAAAAGGAACAGCTAATAAACATGTCATAACCACAAGTGGTGAAGCGATACGATTTGAAATATATTCACTTATTTTTTTGATTACCCCCATGCATCCCAAACCAATCCAGATGCTGAAAACATAAAAGGAACCTACAAGGGCATAATCTCGCTCTCTCGGTTCAAATGGTCGCTCATTGAGGTATACTTTTAATGCAACACCGGTAAACAGGAAAAAAAGCATTAGAACCCAAAATCTTTTTGGATCTTGGTTATACAAAAAATATAATCCAACAAGTCCTAGAAGAAAGGGAAGAAAGAAATAGGTATTTCGGGCTTTATTATTTAAAGCATCATCATTTAAATTTTCTTGGTTTCCAAGGCGGATTTTATCGATAAATGGTATTCCACTTATCCAGTTACCATCAAGAATATTATATTCCCCTTGGTTGTCGTTCTGTCTACCTGTGAAATTCCACATAAAATATCTCCAATACATATAACCTAGTTGATATTCTATGAAAAATCTCAGGTTAGAAAAAAAAGAGGGTTTTTCAATATCTAAATATGGACTGAAAGTTTTTAAAAATTCATGAAATTGATCTCCATCAATTGATCCATCTGAAATATCTTCACGGAATTGATCAATTCTATTTTTCAATTGTGCATTTGAGCGATATTCTGGCTTAATACTAAATTCTAAAGGCTCTGTAAAATTCATGTAATTACCGGCATGCTCACTACTCCAGAGACGTGGCAGTATTCCATTATGAGCACTATTAGAATTAAATCTAGCATCTCTCCAAAAATTAACAATCTTATACTTCCCTGTTTTATAATCTCTTTCATATTTAGGCTTATCATCTATATACGGTCTATCAGGATCTTGCCCAGCATATACATCAGAAAACATTGGTCCATAAAAAAGTTTAGTTTCGGGATATTGTTCTAAGTTATAATAAGCTAAAAGTAGACGTGCATCTGATGGAGAATTTTCATTAATTACAGTATTTGCATTGGCACGGATAGGAATCATAATCCATGACGAAAAGCCCAAAAAAACAAATAGTATTGCTAAAATTCCAGTATTTAAGTTTACAAGATTACGTTTTTGAGAAAATTTCAAACCAAAATAGAACAATCCAATAATAATCAAAGCAGCTATTATTGTTCCGCTATTAAATGGAAGCCCCATTGTATTTACAAAAAACACTTCAGCTTTTCCAAAAAATGCTAAAGTTGAGGGGAGTAACAATTTGAAGATGATAAGTAAAATTGCTGTTGAAATCAGGTTAGCATAAATGAAACCTTTGAGTGTTATCTTTTTGTAATTTTTAAAGTAATAAATCATTCCTAGTGCAGGAATAGTTAAAAGGCCCATAAAGTGGACACCAAATGAAAGACCTATAACAAAAGCGATCATTAGTAGCCATCGGTCACCCCTTGAAGTATTCATTTCTTCTTCCCATTTTAAACCCAACCAAAATAATATTGAAAGAATCAGCGTTGCCATTGCATATACTTCAGTCTCAACTGCGTTAAACCAAAAACTGTCAGAAAAGCAAAATGATAATGATCCTACTGCAGCACTACCAAAAAAACCTATGTGATCTGGAATTGAATCTAAAGTTTTAAAAAAGGGAAGTTTTTTTAATAAAAGTGTTAGCGTCCAAAAAAGAAATAGAATAGTAAATGCGGATGAAAAAACAGACATATAATTTACCATCAAAGCAATTTTTTCTGGTCCTGAAGCAAATAAGGCAAAAAAGGCACCCATCATTTGAAAAAATGGTGCTCCAGGGGGGTGTCCGACTTGAAGTTTAGCAGAGGTTGAGATATACTCTCCTGCATCCCAAAAACTTGCAGTTGGTTCAACTGTACTTCCAAATGTAAATAGTGCTATTGCAAAAACTGACCATCCAAAAACCAGATTCCAAATTCGATATGATGCATTTGTGTTTTGCATTAATTTTTTTTACGAATTTAATGATTAATAGAGGAAGAGAAAATGAATTTTGGATTGTATGGTTTTTTTAATAAAACTTGGTGTAAAAAAAACTTTCCTATAAATTTGCAGCTCAATTGGCCTATGGTGTAACTGGCAACACGTCTGATTTTGGTTCAGAAGAGTCTAGGTTCGATCCCTAGTAGGCCAACTATTTCCGAGTCAATCTACATTTTTTTATTTAGAATAATAGAGGGTCTAATAATCAATAGTTATTTCCCAGTTAAATTTTTTTTAGTTTTTTATTGAATCTAAATATTTTCCATTCATAAAAAAACCATCTTTGATAACGGCACTTATTTTCCTTGTGTTTTTAATATCAATCAAAGGATTCTGATTTAAAATTATCAGGTCAGCAATATAATTTGGTTTTATCCTTCCTAAGGAATCTTGAAGATTGAAATATTTTGATGGATTTATTGTAGCTGCCTTTAAGGCCTCCAAGTTAGTAAGGCCAGAGTTGGTTAATTCTTCAATTTCTTGATGTAAACTCAAACCAGGGACTAAAAATCCAATTGGAGTATCTGTTCCTGCCATAAATGTAATTCCTTTTTTGTGCATATATTTCACCATACTGGATTGCCATTTAGTGAAATCGATTCTTTCCTTATCTTCATTATCTTCCAATTGACTGATAGTTTTTCTCCAATTTTCTCCGATATTTTTTGGAAGAAGGTTTAAATAAGAATCATATTGCTTAGATTTATAACTCTTCGAGGCAAAGTTTTTATAAAGTTTCAGAGTGGGAATTTGCCATGTGTCATTTTTTGCCAGGATATCTACAACATTTTTAATTTTGGAAGAATCAAGATTATAAATAGACCTCATACGTTGTTTACTGTGCAACAAGGACCTTAGACTGGCACCCCTTAAAGCAGATTTATTCTTTAAAATTTCTTTTCTTTCTTTTAGAAGATCATTGGTCATTTTGGTCATTGAAAGTTCAATATTTCTAAAATGTTCTATACTGTTTAAACCAGAGCTAGATGCAATTTCTACATTTATGCTAAGAGGCACATGACCTGTAAGTTTTAAATTATTTTTTTTAGCTAACTCTGTTAGAAGTTTGAATTGTGACGGACTTAACATTTCATATGCTTTGAGAAAATCAACTTTATTTTCAATTAGCATTTCCACATTTTTTCTTAATTCATTGTCATCAACATTTTTTATTGATAGAACGGGATGAGTATGGTCACTGCCATCATAAACATTAAATCTCCCGTCTAATAAAGGTCCTGCAATTTTTAAACGAGCTTTTGTTTTGGGATTTTCCAATGAATTTTGTTTATAGCTATTTACAAAATCAAAAGGCCCACCAGTGTCCCTTAGACTTGTTATACCGTGTAGTAAAAAAAGATCCATCATCGAATCGGCTAATTCTGTTTGATAAGCAAAATGTACATGTGCATCCCAAAGGCCAGGGATTAAAAATTTAGCCTCACCATTAAATATTTTATTTTTCTTAGAAACTTTAATTTCATTTGAATTAAAAATTTCAGTTATTTTATTTTTTGTAATGACTACAGTCTTGTTACTACTAAGACCATCAATGGGGTCTATTATGTTAATATTTTCAATAACATAGGAGTTTTCAAAAAAAATAGTTTCCTCTGAGCAAGAAAAAATAAATAATGAAAAAAAAAGGATAAATTTTTTCATAAAAAAGACATCTTGTTTAATTTATTTTTATTCAAATATTAAGTTTTTTAAGCTCTGAAACGGCATGGTCTACTGCTCTTGCAGTAAAAGCCATGTATGTCAAAGACGGATTTTGGGTTCCTGAAGAAGTCATAAAAGCGCCATCTGTGACAAACACATTTTTTACAGAATGTATCTGATTGTATTTATTTAATACAGATGTTTTAACATTTCGACCCATTCGAGCTGTTCCCATTTCATGGATTCCTTTTCCAATCGGTGCATTTGAATCATTAATAGTCACATCTTTACAACCTGCATTTTCAAGCATTTCAGCTGCCTGAATTTTCCAATCTTCTTTCATCCTTTTTTCATTCTCTTTGAATTCAGCATCAAAAACTATTTTGGGTAAACCATAAGAATCAATTTTATTATAATCTAAAAACATACGATTTTCGTGATAAGGTAATACTTCTCCAAAACCTCCCATTCCGATACTCCAACCCCCAGGTTTTAAAATAGCATTTTTAAAATCAGAACCATAACTAAGTTCTTTAATTGCTTTTGACCAATCTCCTCTACTTGCACCTCCTTGATATCCGTAGCCCCTAATAAAATCTAAATTTTTTGATTTTCCACCAATATTTCTAAATCTTGGTATGTAGAAACCATTTGGTCTTCTGCCATAATAATAGCGATCTTGAAAGCCTTCATATTTTCCTGATGCACCACTTCCTAATTGGTGGTCCATAATGTTATGTCCTAATTCTCCAGAATCATTTCCAAGACCATTGGGGAATCTATCTGATTTAGAATTCATTAAAATAGCAGTAGAAGCCATTGATGAGGCACATAAAAAAATAATTTTCGCTTTAAACTCTGAAATTTCTTTTGTAATTGTATTAACTACTCTTACTCCTGTAGCTTTCTTTTTGTCTTTGTTATAAATTATCTCTGACACAACCGAGTTTGGATGTAATGTTAGTTTCCCAGTTTTTTCTGCTCTAGGTATGGTAGACGAGTTAGAGCTAAAATAAGCGCCATAGGGGCAACCTCTGTCACACCTGTTTCTGTATTGGCAAGCTGTTCTTAATCCACTTTTAGTTCCTTCAGTAATGTGAGCTACTCTACCAACAGTTAAAATTCTATCTCTGTAATTCTTTGCTATGGATGATTGTAATTCTTTCTCTACACAATTTAGTTCCATAGGTGGTAAAAACTCACTATCAGGGAGTTGAGGTAGGTTTAGAGCCTCACCACTTATTCCAATAAATTTTTCAACATAAGAGTACCATGGTGCAATCTCTTTATACCTTACCGGCCAATCAACGGCTATACCATCTCTCAAATTAGCTTCAAAATCATCATCACTCCATCGATATGTTTGTCGTCCCCAGATTAGAGAACGACCACCTACCTGAGTTCCTCTGATCCAGTCAAAGGGTTTAATCTCAT
This sequence comes from uncultured Bacteroidota bacterium, assembly GCA_902613595.1. Classification (GTDB taxonomy): domain Bacteria; phylum Bacteroidota; class Bacteroidia; order Flavobacteriales; family Flavobacteriaceae; genus MS024-2A. Next base: position 575,970 of record CACMHY010000001.1, on the reverse strand, counting down.
CGTAGTCATATTCTGAATCCTTATTGTAAAAATGTCTATTGCCCTCATGAATCCCCCACCTTTTTTGTTTATTGTAGTTTTTTAATTCCTCTTGAGTGGTTCTTCCGCCATGTTTCACATCCCATGGGTCAAGATTCATTGTAGGGTAATCTTCGATATGTTTAACCATTCGTCCTCTTTCAAGTACCAATGTTTTTAATCCCTTTTCACAAAGTTCTTTAGCTGCCCAACCACCACTTATTCCGGATCCAACAACTATAGCATCAAAGTTTTTATTCATTCGAGTTTCACTAAATCAGATATTAAATTAGTTGTTTTCAGTCTAAAATAGGGAATATTTAGAATTTCACTCAATTAGACTTAAGATTATTTTAGCGATCTTATCTCTTGTTTTATTTTGGGAATTAACATTGGAGGCATACTCAAACTAGTTATGCCTATATCAATAAATTCATTTAAGTAATTTATATTAGAAGCTAGTTCTCCACAAATGCTAATTTCTTTTTTCTTGGGAATTACCTCTAAAGTAAAATTCCGAATTATTTTTAAAACACTTTTATTACCAGATTCAATATAATGTGAAACATTTTTGTTTGTGCGATCTGCAGCCATTAAAAATTGAGCAAGATCATTAGTTCCAAAAGAAAAGAAATCTGCTTTTGAAATGAAATCATTAGGGTTTAGCGCTACATTTGGAACTTCAACCATAATTCCAATAGGAGGTAATTTTTCAATAATCTCACCCTGTTGGTTTAACTCTTTTTGTTCCTTATGAATTGCAGTTATAATTTTATCCAAGTCATTGGAATTTGCAATCATTGGGCAAAGAATTTTTATATTAAAATCTTTAGAAAGTTTTAAAAAAGCTCTTATTTGTGGTTTTAAAAGTGTTTCGTAATAAGAAAAACCTAAACGAAGGGCTCTTTGACCCAAGGCTGGATTTTCCTCATTTTGTAAAGGTAGGTAAGAAACCTTTTTATCACTTCCAAAATCAATAAGTCTTAAAGTGTGAGTTTTTTCAGGTAAGTTGTTTAGAATTTTAGAATAAAGTTCAAGCTGTGATTTTTCGTCTGGCATTTTATAACTTTCAAGAAAGCAAAGTTCAGTTCTCAATAATCCAATCCCATCAGCACCAAATCTTTTTGCTTGTCTAGCATCATCCAGTGAGCCAATATTTGCCATAATGTCAACTTTTTTACCAGTCTTTGTAATTGCTTTATGTTTTGACTTAATGAGTTGATTTTTATTTATAGATTTTTCCTTTAAAATCTCTTTCTCAAATTTTTGACTAATCTCCTTTTCAGGGTTTATATGAATGCATTTATTTTTGCTATCCAGTATTATTTTATCGCCGTTTCTGACAATGTTAACGACATTTTTTACTCCCAATATGTAGGGAACACCTAATGCTTTGGCAATAATTGATGAATGATCTGTAACTCCACCTTCAGTTGTAATAATGCCTAATAAGTTTGTTTGATTTATTTCTGCAATTTGACTAGGGTCTATCTTTTCAGCAATAACTATTGAGGGATTATTAACTTTAGAAGTTACTTTTTCATTACCTAGTAACGATTTTAAAACCATATCCGAAAGCATTTTTAGATCTTCGGCTCTTCTATTGAGGTACTCATCATCAAGGCTTTCTAATTCAGAAATAAAATTTCGAGTTACTTGATAATAAGAATATACAGCGTTAAAATTTTGTTTTTTTATTAAGTCTCTGGTCTGATCTAAAACTTCTGGATCGTTAACAATGCTGATAAATGCTGTGTAAATTTCAAGTTCTTTTTCCGAAAGATTCGCAGAAAGATTTACTTTTTGAGAATCTATTTTTTTTATTGTCTTATCTATGGCTTTTTTTAGGTTACTTATTTCATTCTCTGAATTAATGCCTGTTTGTTTTTTAATCTCAATAGGATCATTAGAGCATAATATCTTTGCCTCACCAATAGCTAATCCCCAACTTGCTACAATTCCTTGAAGTGTTTTGATAGTCTACTCTTTGAAATTATTTTTAATGTATAATACTAAAGCTTCGTGTGCTTCTTTTTCGTCACTTCCTTCAGCTATAAGCATAATTTGATCCCTGGATTTAACCCCAAGTGTCATTAATGATAATGTGCTCTTCGCACTTACTTTTTTACCATTAAATTCCACAAAAATATTAGAATTAAATGTAGAGGCTTTTTTCGCAAATAAAGAGGCTGTTCTTGCATGAAAACCAATTTCATCCTCAATATTTATTAAAAAACTAATCATCAAACTATTTTTTAATTAACAATTCTGCTTTGTCCATAATAAGACTAGGTTTTCGCAAAGCTTCGTTCACACTTACATCCAAAATGTTTTTCCCTTTAAAACGGTCCTTACCTGATATAGAAACCATTTTTGCAATTATAACAACATCTGCTTGTTCAATTTGTTCTTTTGAGATCTTCACAGGAATTTTATGCCCTCCTTGTTCTTCCACACATATTTCGTGACCTCTGATTTTGGCTTCTTTTTTTAAAGCTAAAGCTGCCATTTTACTGTGTGCTACTCCAGCTAGGCAGGCTGTAATTAATGCAATTTTCATAATTATTTATTTAGGTTTCATTTAATTCAGCATCTGCAGCATCGAGCGCATCAATATCTCTATTACTTATGCTTTTTAGAAAATTTGCTGTCAGTGCAGTAATTAGAGATCCAATTACTACACAAATAACAAAGATTAATGGCTTATCATAAAAAAACCATTGTGCAATTCCCAAGACAGGAGTACTTAACTCTAATAAAAAAATACCAGCGATAGTACCTCCAATTGTACACCCCAAAACAGTAGCTATTGTTACACGTACAATGTCACCTACTGCTAGTGGGATTACAATTTCAGTAAACCCACCAATTATTGAATATATCCAGGAACTCTTCGCATAATTACGCTCTACTTTTGTGTAAAGTTTTGGTTTTAAAAATGTTGCTAAACACATTCCAAGAGGAGGTATGATAACAATACTTCCACAAATTCCTAATGGTACATATAAATCTAAATCCATAACTGCTGTTGCAAAGGTACTTTGAGTCTTACTAAATGGACCTCCGTAATCAATACCTCCCAAAAATCCCATAACTGCCCCCATAATTGCTGAGCCCTCTTCGCCTAAATTAGAAAGGAAAGAGGAAATAACTTCCATAAGCCAGGCAATAGGCGGACCGAGTAGATATACCATAAAGACTACTACTATAAGTGTACTAAAAACTGGAGCTATAAATCCCCAAGTGCTCTGAAGTATTTCTGGAAGTTCTAGTTTCATAAGCATGTAGGTAGCATAACCTACTAAAATCCCACCGAGTAGTGCTCCTAGATAACCTGTATCAATTTGTTGGGCTAGAACACCTACTATGAATCCAGGAGCAATACCTGGAGTATCACTAATACTGTATGCTGTGTAGGCAGCCATAATAGGCACAAAATAAGTTAAGCCTATCGTACCAACATCTTTAAATATTTTCCAAATAGAACCATCTTCGTAACTTCCGCCTCCCAATACAGCTAGACTTCCTACCATACCCCCTATAAGAAGAATTGGCAGCATATATGAAACTCCAGTTCTAAAGTGAGTTCCAGTTTCTCTAAAAATATTTCCTGTTTCTTTCCAAAAATCCATAGTGAATAATTTATTGAAATGTTTTTGAAATTTCTTCGACAGATTTTGCTTCTTCCCAAGATTTTCTTACTCTTTCCTCTAATGCTAAGCTAGCTATTTGAGACATCAAATCTATATGAAGGTTATCTTCCTTTTTATTTGAATCTGGTATTGCAAGAATTAATATAAATTTAACTTCATCATCATTTTTATCCCATTCCAAACTAACGGTTCGGCAAAAACCGAAGCTTACTTTTTTAACCGCTTTTGAAATCGCGTGAGGTATTGCAATATTATAACCACAATATGTTGACAATAATTTTTCACGTTTTAAAACAGCATCAAAATATTCTCTTTTGTCAGATAAACATCCTTTATCGTCTAATTTGTTTACAAGAAAATTTAAAGCGTGAGATTTATTTTTTAATTCAGAGTTAAGCTCAATAAAAGCCGGAGAAAGCAGATTCATTTTTTAAAATTTAACGTTGGGCTTTTTCAATAGCATTTCTACATTTTATCATTGCCTTTTGAATTCCATCATTATCTTTAAAAATGGCGGATGATAGAACTACTACATCTGGATTACATGAAATAAGAGGATTTAAATTATCAGCCCTTATTCCACCATCAATAGCAATTTCACAATTTGGATTTTTTTCGTCAACTAGCTTTCTTGCTCTTTGTAAAAGATCCAAGCATGATTTTCTCCAACCCCAATTATCTTTACCATCGGTTTCATCTACTCCATGAACTACAACGTGTAATCTATCAATATCATAAATTGACTCTTCAACAAATGAGAGTGGGGTATAAAGACCTATTGTTAGTCCAATCTTCATATTTCTTTCCCTACACCAATTTATTATGTAAGCAAGGGGAGCACCAATGAAATGTTCAGCAGGTATGATCAGCATGTTTGTTCCCGCTTCAGCCAACTTGTCAATAAATAAAAGATCACAAGTTTTGGTATAAATATGGCATTCTATGGGTAGTTTAGTTTGCTTTCGAATTCCACTAATTATTTGATGCCCACCCATAAGTTGCATATTTTTTAAATCATGCATGTCGGCTGCATCTGAGTGAATGTAATCTGCTCCAGCTGCTGTAACTTGCTTCACTAAATCTGCGATATTTCCATAGTCGACATGTGCTAATCCAGCAGCTATTTTGATTTTTCTCATTGATATTTTATTCTTTGATACTTTGACTCATTATACTTAATATTTTCTCACTATTTTTTGGATCTAACTTTTTCAATAAAGGATGAGAAAGAATTTCTTCTTGTTCATTTAAAGTAATTGCAGCATGAGATTTTGATCTAATTAAATCAGTAGTTTTTAATAACTCGATTATTTCATTGGTTAGTGCCTTTGGAGTTTTTTCTATTCCTAGGTAAGAAGCAATATTTCTGAATTTTTCTGCAGCAATTTCTTCCTTGTATTCTAGGAATGCAGGGTAAACAATAGCTAAAGTTTCACCATGAGCTATTCTCTGACATATTCCACCTATTATTTCACCTAGTGGATGAGGTAAATCTGCACCACCATTTGATAGGCATATACCAGCAGCTGTGTCCGCCCAAGCTAATTTTGTTCTATATTCAATAGAGTCAGGTTTTTGAATTGCTTTTGGTAAATATTCAACAACTAATCGAATTGTTTCGAGAGAAAGATATTCTGTTAAAGGAGATGTCCTTTGTCCTAGGTAGCTTTCAAAGGCGTGAGTAAAAGCATCAAAACCTGTCGCAGCTGTTACCCTTGAAGGAACAGAAAGCATTAATTCGGGATCTATAATTGCAACTTTAGGAAAGAGATCTCTGTGAAAAAGTGTAATTTTTTCTTTGTTTTTAGTATCACTTACAACTGCTGCTTGAGTACACTGTGAGCCAGTGCCTGAAGTTGTTGAAACTGCAATAAATGGTAGACTTGAATTTTTTGAGGCAATATATTCAAATGGATGATTATAGTTTGAAAAAGCATTATTCCAATTGACTATCCCATTTGATTCATATAATAATGCAATTAATTTTGCAGAGTCCATCACTGATCCACCACCTACACCTAAAACAAAGTCTACTTTATTTTCACTTGCAATTTTAACCCCCCTATTGATTCCTTCTAAAGTTGGATTAGGGACAATCTCATCAAAAAAACTTACAGAAACACCTGTGGAATCAAGTAGAGTATCAATTTGTTTGTAAATAGCCTTTAAACTCCCATCTTTTGGTCGAGATACTAGTAAACATTTTTTACCATAAAGTGGTGCAATTTGCTTTAAATTTTTAAGACTTCCACTACCAAAAATAAGTTTAGTGGGTGTGAAAAAATTAAATGAATTAGTGTCCATATTTCTTGTTTTATGCTATCATCTCAAACTTTGCAGTAAAATGACGTAAACTGATAATAGGACCTTCATAGGTAAGTTTTAATCCCTTCATTTTATCTCTCCTTTTAAAAACATCTTCAAGAGCATTAATTACAACATCCATATGTCGGTTTGTATAAACTCTTCTTGAAACTGTGAGACGTACTAGTTCTAAATCAGGGAAAATTATCTTTCCAGTTTCTTTATCTTTTTTTGAAAAAGCACAGGAACCTAGCTCAACACCCCTAACACCAGCTGTCTTATACAATTCTACTACTAGAGCTTGACCAGGAAATTCTTTTTGAGGAATATGGGGATAAAATTTTTGTGCATCAATATATACTCCATGTCCACCTGTAGGAAGAATAATAGGTATTCCTCGTTTAAATAATTCTTCCCCAAGATATTGAACTTGTTCTATTCTATATTTAAGATATTCTTCATCAATTCCCTCTTGCAGTCCAATCGCTAGTGCTTCTAGATCTCTTCCACTCATACCTCCATAAGTAACAAAACCTTCGTTAATAATTGCCAATTGATTAATCATTGGAAATAATTCCTCGTGTCTTGTACAAATGAATCCACCTATGTTCACTAATCCATCTTTTTTAGAACTCATTACGCATCCATCTGCATAAGAGAATAATTCTTTCGCAATTTCTTTAACCGATTTATTTTCATATCCTTTTTCTCTTTTTTTTATGAAGTAACAATTTTCTGCAAATCTTGCAGCATCTATCATTAAAGGAATATTATTTGCTTTAGCTATTGATGAAACGCTCCTGATATTTTCCATCGAAACGGGTTGTCCTCCATTTCCATTTGATGTAACTGTAATTATAATGAGTGGAATATTTTGGCTTCCCTTTTCTAAAATAAATTTTTCAAGTTTTTCCAAATCCATATTTCCCTTAAATGGATAAGGATTTGAATTAGCAGTTCTGCCTTCTTCAATTATGAGATCTACAGGTATTGACCCTGCAATTTCTGAATGACCTTTAAAACTGTCAAAATGTAAATTACCCAATATATACCCCCCTTTGGAAGCGTAAAGTTGGGACATTATGAAGTCTGCAGCTCTACCTTGATGGGTAGGTTGAACATATGGGAAACCCATTATGTCTTGGACTGAATCTCTTAGATGATAAAAACTTGAACTTCCAGCATAAGACTCGTCACCTGTCATTATCCCTCCCCATTGCTTACTACTCATCGCCGAAGTACCACTGTCTGTCAACATATCTATAAATACATTTTCTGCAGGTATTTTAAAAATATTGAAATCTGCTGCATTAACTAGTTTCTCTCTTTCTTCTCTTGTGGTTTTTCTTATGGGCTCCACCATTTTTATTCGAAAAGGTTCTGCGTCATCAAGAAAGTTCATATGATATTAATATTAATTACACATTTATTGGTAACTAAAATTACATTTTTCTCGCTTTTTGATAGCTTTTTTTAATTAATTTTAAATTTTTCGCAGATGAAAAGACGTAATTTTTTAAATCAAATTGGACTTTTAGGTGGGATATCACTCGCAGGGCTTTCAATCGAAGCATGCAATTCATTTTCTAAATATAAAATGGGTCTTCAGCTTTTTAGTGTTCGTGATGCTATGGAAAAAGATCCACTTCAAACCCTTAAAAAATTAAAGTTAATGGGATATGAAGATTTTGAAACTTATGGTTTCGACCCATATACTAATAAAATTTACGGTTTAAATGTTTCTGACTTTAGCCAAATGTTAAAGGATTTGGGTCTTTCAACCACAAGCGGTCATTTCGGATTTGCTGATTATTTTAATTTTAATGAAGATAAACTAAAGTGGTTTGTTGATAATTGCATAGAGGCATCCAAAAAACTTAAAGCATCCTATATAACCTGGCCATGGGTACATCCTGATCAGCGTAATTCAGAAAGTTTTAAAATTTTAGCAAACAAGCTTAATCAGATTGGAGAACAAGTAAATTCTGCTGGTTTAAAATTTGCGTATCATAATCATGGTTACGAATTCAAAGATTGGCAAGGTACAACGGGACACGATATTCTAATTAAAATAACCGACCCTGATTTTGTTAAACTTCAGATGGATATGTATTGGGTTGTACATTCAGGGAAAACTCCAAAAGAGCTGGTTGAAAAACACCCAGGGCGTTATACAATGTGGCATATAAAAGATATGGATAAAATTACAAGAGATTATAGTGAATTGGGTAATGGATCAATTGACTATGCTAAACTTCTTCCTGATTCTGAAAAAAGCGGATTAGAATATTACTATATAGAGCAAGGGGGTAATTTTAAATATAATTCAATGAAAAGTGCAGCAACATCAGCAAAATTCTTTAAGAAAAATCTTCAACATCTAATCTAATTTTTATTTATTTTATATCAAAAGATCCTTTTAAATAAGTTCTTGCTTTTCCACCGATCAATACTCGATCTCCCCTGTTATGACACAATAATTCCCCACCTCGCTGAGACAGTTGTTTAGCCTGCATTTCCTGTTTGTTTAATTTTTTTGACCAGTAAGGTATTAAAGAGCAATGTGCAGAACCAGTAACAGGATCTTCAAGTAAAGTAGCTCTTGGAGTGAAAAAACGAGAAACAAAATCTACATTATCTCCTGGTGCTGTTATTATAACTCCACCAGTACCTAGATTTAAAGTATCAAAAATATTTCTTTCAATTTGAATATTTTTTACATCTTCCAATTTCTTATAAACTAAAACAAAGTCCCTTGATTTAAAAACCTCTTGTGGTTTTTTACTTAAAGATTTTTCTAAATTCGATGGCAGTTCCGCTTTTACTGGCATTCGAGAAGGAAAATTTAAAAAATAATAATCTTTTTCAACATTAACACTAACTTTTCCACTAAGAGTCATAAAAATTAGGTTTGACTCAGGATTTTGTAAATGTTTTTTTATGACATGAGCAGTTGCAAGAGTAGCATGTCCGCAAAGATCCATCTCTAGGTCAGGAGTAAACCATCGTAAATGAATTGTGTCTTTATCTTGAACAAAGAAAGCCGTCTCAGGCACTGCATTTTCTCTTGCTATATTTAAAAGTATTTCGTCTTCTAACCATTTATCTAAAGGAACCACGCAAGCTGGATTTCCTTTAAAAATTGAAGTAGTGAATGCATCAACTTGATAAACAGAATAGGTCATCGTTAAATATAATTACTTTTTGAATCTTATTGGAAAGAACTCAATCAAATCCTTGAATGCCTTGAACGGTCGTATATTTTAAAGTAAATTTCTTTTCTGGATTAATAATTTTATAAGCAGCTTGAACAGCAAGTGTTGCCTCGTGAAAACCACATAAAATCAGCTTCAATTTTCCCGGGTAAGTGTTGACATCTCCAATAGCAAATATTCCTGGGATATTGGTCTGGTAGTCAATCGTATTATCAACTTTAATTGCATTTTTCTCAATTTCTAAACCCCAATCAACGATAGGTCCTAATTTTGGTGACAAACCAAATAGTGGTAACCAGAAATCAACTTTAACAACCTTATTATTTCCATTTTTTTGTTCTATTTCAACTTCTGACAACACTTTTTCTCCTTTAAGGCCTACCACCTCAGCATTAGTATACAATTCTAATTTACCTTCATCTTTCAATTCATATATTTTCGCCACCGAGTCCTTATGAGCTCTAAATGATTCACTTCTATGAACTAATCCGACTGATGTATTACTTTGATTTGCAAAAAATATGGCCCAATCTAATGCTGAATCTCCACCACCCGAAATAAATACTTTTTTCCCCTTAAATAAATCAGGTTCTTTGACAATAAATTCAACCCCTTTTTTCTCAAATTGTTTTAAATTTTGAATTACTGGTTTTCTTGGTTCAAAGCTCCCTAAACCACCGGCTATAATTACAACAGGAGCTATATGATCTGTCCCTTCTCTAGTAGTGACTATAAAACACCCATCTTTTTGCTTTTTTATTTTTTCAGCCCTTTCACCAAGAGTAAAACCTGGTTTAAAGGGTTTGGCTTGCTCCATTAAATTGTCAACAAGCTCACCGGCCAAAACAGTAGGGTAGCCAGGGATATCATAGATTGGTTTTTTTGGATAGATCTCTGAGAGTTGTCCTCCAGGATTTGCGATTACATCAATTAAATGGCACCTAAGTTTCATTAGGCCAGCTTCAAAAACCGCAAAAAGGCCAGCTGGACCAGCGCCAATAATAATAATGTCTGTTCTAATCATAGCTTTTACCAAAATTCAAATTTCGTTACTATTTATTGAAATAACTAATCTTAAATTCTATAGACCGCTTATGTAACTCCCAAGCGTGTCTTTGAACTGAAAACCTTCAAGAGTTCTGTGTTTATTTAAACGCTTGTTGGCTTCAAGTCCCCAAAGAAGAAATTCCATCATAAAATAGATATCATCTTTTTCGCATTTAGGGTGATGTTTTTTTATAATATTTTGGATGTCTGGAATCATTTCTAAAGTATCCCTATATGCACTCTCACTGAGGGTGTCCTCTAGAAAGATTTCATTATCACTTAAAAACCATCCTAAAAGTTTATCATAGGGACTTTTTTGATCTTCCTTTTCAAGTTTTTTAATCTCAGGGAAATAAGAAGGGAAAAGCGTTTTGCAAGCCTCAGAAATTAAATGATAAGAAATTTGTTCCGCGCCTTCCTGCTCACCTTCATATACCAATTCGACTTTTCCATTAATGGACGGAATAATGCCTAAAAAATCTGACATACGAATACATGTACTTTTTTCTCCATTAATTAAAATTCTTCGCTCCGCAGTACTTATTAGATTTTCAAATGCTGTAATACTCATCCTTGTACTAACTCCACTTTTAGAATCAACATAATCACTTTTACGTGCTTCAAAACTTATCTGTTCAAGAATATCTCTTGCCAACTCAGGAACATGAATTTTTGTTTTGCTGGTGTTTTTAATGTTTGCTTCTTGTTTAGTAATTGCTTTAGCAATTTCGATCGAGTGTGGATAATGCGTTAAAATTTGTGAACCAATTCTATCCTTAAGTGGAGTTACAATACTACCCCTGTTAGTGTAGTCTTCTGGGTTGGCAGTAAATATGATTTGAGTTTCAATGGGAAGCCTCAATTTAAATCCACGAATTTGAATTTCTTTTTCTTGTAAAATTGAAAAAAGAGCTACTTGGATTCTTGCCTGTAAATCGGGTAATTCATTTAAAACAAATATACATCTATGGGCTCGAGGAATCATGCCAAAATGTATTACACGCTCATCAGCATAAGAGAGTCTTAGGTTAGCTGCCTTAATTGGGTCTACATCTCCAATTAAATCGGCAACAGTAACATCTGGTGTAGCAAGTTTTTCAAAAAAGCGATCATTGCGATGCAGCCATTTAATTGGAGTTTGCTCCCCTTTTTTAGAAATTAATTCTTTAGCCTCCTGACTAATTGGTGAAAGTGGACAATCATTTATTTCAGAACCATCTACTATAGGGATCCACTCGTTTAATAATTCGGTCATTTGACGAGCTATTCGAGTTTTAGCTTGTCCTCTTAATCCAAGGAGATTTATATTGTGTCCAGATAATAAAGCTCTCTCGATATCAGGGATTACTGTATTTTCGTACCCAATTAATCCGTCAAATGTACTTAAACCTTTGATTAGACGTTGTCTCAAATTACCAGCTAATTCTTGCTGTATGCTTTCTGACTTATAGTCAGTTTTTCTTAATTCTCCTAATGTTGCAATTTTTGGTGAATCCATATTTGTAGTTCTTATTCTAGTTTTTTTCTTCTGTTTTTATTGTAATCTTCGAAAATCATTTGTCCTAAACCTTTCAAACCAGTAAAGAAGGCTTTTCCTCTATTAATTTCTGTGAATGCACGAACGAATTGTTGAAGGTAAGGGTCTTGTGCTATCATAAAAGTTGTAATAGGAATTTGCAATTTTTTTGCTTGCCTAGCCATGTTGTAGCATTTTTCTACAATACTTTCATCTAGTCCAACACTATTTTTATAGTAATTACCATCAGGCATTTTTAAGCAACTCGGTTTGCCATCAGTTATCATAAAAATTTGCTTGTTAGTATTTTTCTTTCTTCTAAGTAAGTCCATCGCCAGTTTTAGTCCAGCAACGGTATTAGTATGATACGGACCGACTTTCAAATATGGCAATTCTTTTAAAGAAATTGGCCATGCATCATTACCGAACACGAGTATATCGAGAGTATCTTTAGGATATTGGGTTGTTATCATTTCAGCTAAAGCCATAGCTACTTTCTTAGCTGGTGTTATACGATCCTCTCCATAGAGTATCATACTATGACTTATATCTATCATCAATATCGTGCTCATTTGAGTTTTAAAGAAATTATCTTCAACTACAAGATCGTCATGTTGCATCGAAAAGTCACTACTAATAGACCTAATCTGAGCATTTTTTATACTTTGGGTTATATCGATTTTTTCTAGTGGGTCTCCAAATTGGTAAGCCTTGTATTCGCCTGTGTTGTCTTCGCCTTGACCTATTTTTTGTGTTTTGTGATTTCCCGTTTTAGATTTTTTTAATTTTCCAAAAATCTGTTTAAGGGCATGTTCTCTTAGTAACTTTTCGGTTTTTGGGGTTAACGACAATTCCTTTCCATTACCACCTTTTTGATTATTTTGTTTTATATATGATTTTTTGAGCAAGTCTTCAATGAAATCATCAATTGTATAGTCTTCATCTGTAAGCTTATATTCCTTATCAAGCTCTCTGAGCCAATCTATAGCCTCATCAAAGTCACCAGAAGTGTGAGTAATGAGTTCCTTAAAGATTTCGAATAAACGTTCAAAGGGGGTCTGAACTTTTTTTTGATGTTTAGTAAAACTTAACCCAGTTCCAACAGATCGTAATTTCATAGCCGCCAAAAATACAATTTTTTGATCTAGAAATTTAAATTACAATCAAATTTCCATAACTGTTATCGAACATTTAAGTAATTGATAAATTAAATCAATAAATTTTTTAAAATGTGAAAATTAGACGAGTATAATTTCAAATTTCTAATAGAAAACTAAAATTGGTCATTTTAACAAATTCCCTTATATTTGAAGCAAATTAATGATGCAAACCAAGGAGACTAAAAGTCCCCTTTTTTTTTATATGAGTTTACGTTTAAAAGTAGAGAGCTTATTGTCAGAAATATTAGACGAAAATCCGTCACTTTTCTTGATTGAACTTAAAGTAGGAATTAATAATACTATAAGCATTATCCTAGATGGTGATAATGGAGTTACTTTAAATGATTGTATCAAAATAAGTAGATTTATTGAGCATCAATTAGATAGAGATGATGAAGATTTCTCTCTCGAAGTTACATCCTCAGGGGTTGGTAATCCTTTAAAAAACAGCAGGCAATTTTTGAAGAACATTGGCAGAAAACTTAAAGTCGAATTATTAAACGGTTCTTCATTACAGGGTTTGTTAGATGCAGCTGATGATTTAGGATTTACCTTAAAATGGAAACAAAGAGAACCCAAACCTATTGGTAAGGGTAAGATAACAGTTGAAAAAACAGAGAAACTATCGTATGATGAAGTTATTAAAACAATTGTATTAGTATAAGTTAATATTTAAAATGGAAAATTTTGCCTTAATAGATTCTTTTTCAGAATTTAAAGATGAAAAGTTAATTGACAGAGTAACATTAATGGTTATTTTGGAAGATGTATTCAAGAATACTCTAAAACGTAAATTTGGGTCTGATGAAAATTTCGATATTATCATTAACCCAGATAAAGGAGATTTGGAAATCTGGAGAAATAGGGTAGTAGTGGAGGATGGAAAAGTTGAAGATCCAAATCAAGAAATCGAACTAAGCGAAGCGAAAAAAATTGAACCTGACTTTGAAGTTGGAGAAGATGTTTCTGAGGAAGTAAAATTAATAGATTTAGGGAGAAGATCAATTCAGTATCTAAGGCAAAGTCTTGTTGCAAAAATTTTTGAACATGATAGTACAAACATTTTTAAGCAATTTAAAGATCGAGAGGGAGACTTATTTACCGCAGAGGTTCATCACATTAGAAACAGAGAAATCATTTTATTGGATGATGATGGTAATGAAATTATACTCCCAAAAGACCGTCAAATTCCAAGTGATTTTTTTAGAAAAGGGGATAATGTACGTGGAATCATTGAGAGTGTTGAATTAAGAGGCAATAAGCCAAGAATTATATTGTCAAGAACCTCACCGGTTTTTTTGGAAAAGCTATTTGAACAAGAAATACCTGAAGTTTTTGATGGACTTATTACAATAAAAAAAGCAGTAAGAATTCCAGGTGAGAAGGCAAAAGTTGCTGTTGATTCTTATGATGACAGAATTGATCCAGTTGGTGCTTGTGTTGGGATGAAAGGCTCTCGAATACATGGTATCGTAAGAGAACTAGGAAATGAAAATATTGATGTTGTAAATTACACAAATAATATTCAGCTTTTTATTTCTCGTGCATTAAGTCCTGCGAAAGTCAGCTCATTAAAAATTGATGAAGAAAATAAACAAGTTGAAGTTTTTTTAAACCCGGAGGAAGTTTCAAAAGCGATTGGTAAAGGAGGATCTAATATCCGGCTTGCGGGAAAACTCACAGGCTATGAAATTGATGTTTTCCGTGAAGGAATTGAAGAAGACATTGAGCTCAAGGAGTTTAGTGATGAGATAGAGGATTGGGTTATCGAAGAATTTAAAAAAGTAGGATTAGATACTGCAAAAAGTGTTTTGGAACTTGAAAAGGTCGACTTAATGAAAAGAACTGATTTAGAAGATGAGACAGTTGATGAGGTCTTACGTATACTGAAAGAAGAATTTGAAGAATAGAAACGAAAAAATTAATATTGTTTGTAAATTTTATCGAAAAAATGGAAAGCAATCCAAGCATTAGATTAAACAAGGTTTTAAGAGAGTTGAATATCTCTCTTGATCGCGCTGTGGAGTTTTTAAATCATAAAGGTATTGAAATTGATGCTCGCCCAACTACCAAGATTAGTACCAAAATTTATAAACTTTTATCTGACGAATTTGAGACTGATAAAACTAAAAAAGTTGAATCTCATGAGATTAGTGAAGAGAAGAGAAAAGAAAAGGAGACGCTCAGAATAATTCAGGAGAAAAAGGAACAAGACCGGCTTGATAAAATAGCAAGGAGAGAAGAACTCAAAACGAACAGGGTGTCTATTGAAAAGCCTAAAACTCTAGGTAAAATTAACTTTGATGAGATAAAGAAAAAAAAATTTGAAGGAAAAGAAAAAAAACCTGTAGAAACATCAAAAATAAAAAATGAAATATCTCAGAACAAATCGGAAATTCAACCCCAAGTTAATGGTGATCTGCAAGTTAATAACACAGAAACTAAACCCCATGAAAATAGTACTTTAGAAGAAGATAAAGAAAAACTACAAACAAATTACCAGAAGTTATCTGGACCAATAACAACCGGGCAAAAAATAAACTTGGACAAAGTCTCTGAAAAGGAGAAAACAGTTGAGGACGCAAGAAAAAGAAAGCGAAAAAGAATAAGCAAAGACATAAAGAGTTCAAAGGGAAGTGATCAATTTAAAAGAAATACTCATCGTCCAGCTATTCCAAAAAAAGAAGAGCCATCCGATGAAGAAGTGCAAAAGCAAATTCGAGAAACTCTTGAAAAACTTCAAGGAAAGTCCTCTAAATCTAAGGGAGCGAAGTACCGAAGAGATAAAAGATCCCTGCATAGACAAAAATCTGAAGAAGAGCTGGCTCAGATGGAAGCTGAAAGTAAAATCTTGAAAGTAACTGAATTTATTACAGTTGGCGAAGTAGCAACTATGATGAATGTTTCCTCTACAGATATCATTTCAACGTGCATGACATTGGGTATTATGGTGACAATGAATCAGAGGCTGGATGCGGAAACACTTACTATAGTAGCTGAGGAATTTGGTTATGAAGTAAGTTTTGAGAAAACTGAACTTGAAGAAAATATTGTTGATGAGGATGAGGATGTAGACCATAATTTAGTTTCCCGTGCACCAATAGTTACAGTCATGGGCCATGTTGACCATGGGAAAACATCTCTTTTAGATTTCATAAGAAAGGAAAATGTAATAGCTGGTGAATCAGGGGGTATAACCCAGCACATAGGAGCATATGGTGTTACTCTGGAAAATGGTGAAAAAATAACTTTTTTAGATACTCCGGGGCATGAGGCATTTACTGCTATGCGTGCGCGAGGTGCTCAGGTAACAGACATTGCAATTATAGTTGTAGCTGCTGATGATAATATAATGCCTCAAACTAAAGAGGCGATCAGCCACGCACAAGCTGCAAATGTTCCTATCGTATTTGCAATTAACAAGATTGATAAACAAGATGCCAATCCAGAGAAAATTAAAGAAGCACTGGCAGGAATGAATTTGATGGTTGAGGATTGGGGAGGAAAAATACAATCACAGGATATATCAGCGATAAATGGAAGTGGAATTAATGAGCTCTTGGAAAAGGTGCTCCTGGAAGCTGAGTTATTAGAGTTAAAAGCAAATCCTGAAAGAAAAGCTAAGGGAACTGTTGTCGAAGCCTTTTTGGATAAAGGGAGAGGATATGTTTCAACCATTTTGGTTCAAAATGGAACTTTGAGCATGGGAGATTATATACTTGCAGGTAAACAAAGCGGAAAAGTTAAAGCGATATTTAATGAAAGAGGAGTTAATTTAGACAAAGCACCACCTGCAACACCAGTCTCTATTTTAGGTTTAGACGGCGCACCTCAAGCTGGAGACTCATTTTTGGTCTTAGATGATGAAAGGGAAGCAAAGCAAATTGCTGCCAAAAGAACACAACTTCTTCGTGAACAAAATGTACGAACACAAAGACATATTACTCTTGATGAAATAGGCAGAAGAATTGCCTTGGGAGATTTTAAAGAACTTAATATAATCCTTAAGGGAGATGTTGATGGATCTGTTGAGGCGTTAACTGACTCACTTCAAAAACTTTCTACTGGAGAAATTGAAGTTAACATCATTCATAAGGGTGTTGGAGCAATAACTGAATCTGATGTTTTGTTAGCCTCAGCATCTGACGCGATAGTAATAGGTTTTAATGTTCGTCCAATGGGAAATGCAAGGACAATAGCAGAAAAAGAAGAAATTGACATTCGCTCCTATTCAATTATATACGACGCCATAAACGATGTCAAAGATGCAATGGAAGGCATGCTTTCCCCAGAGATGAAAGAGGAGATTACTGGGACTGTAGAGATTAGAGAAACATACAAAATTTCTAAAGTAGGAACAATTGCAGGTTGTATGGTAACTTCTGGGAAAATTCTTAAGAATTCTGGTATCAGAATTATACGAGAAGGAGTTGTAATTTACAGTGGTGATTTGATTTCTCTTAAAAGGTTTAAAGATGATGTGAAAGAGGTTGCGAAGGGATACGATTGCGGTTTACAGATCAAAAACTATAATGATATCAAAAAAGGTGATGTTTTAGAATGTTTCCAAGAAATTGCAGTAAAGAAATCTCTTTAATTAGTTTTTTTTAACAAAAAAGCATCGGGAAAAACTTTTCTGACAGTATCTAGAGTTTTTAGACCAATTAACTTATCCTTATAAAACCCCGCTTGTACTTTATAGTTAGGGGTTTCAAAGCTCAAATTGACTGGTAGATTCGGAAATTCTGACTTACATTTATTTGATATTTCATCTGCAGTTGTTAGGTTACCATAGTATAATTGTAATGTAAAATAGGTTTTTTCGTAGATTTCTCTATCTAGTTCAATTTTTTTGTTTAAAAGGCTATCAATTTTATCATTTTGTTTAATGTTGATTTTTAAGTTTTGAGAAAAAACAGGGCGTATAAAAGTAAAAAACATCAATAAAAATAGACTATTTGAAAGATTATTAATCATCAAACAAAAAAACAAAATTTTCTAATTATCAACTATATATTTAACAAACTATCTTTCTTATTTAGAATTAATATAAATTACGAAATTCTTAAATCCTAAGCTATCTAAAACGCGCCCTATGACTTATTTTTGTTATGGATTTTAGATACATGTTTTGGGGAATATTTTATACTTAAATTTTATTGGGGGTTATTTAAAAACTTACAGGGCGCTGTTTTCATTTTTTATTTTCTTTGCGGTCTGCTACAACCCTATTATTTCAGCTCAAGAAATGTCCTCTGCAGACAATACTGCTGCAGTACAAGCTGGTAAAAAGCTTTTTAATGCAAATTGTGCTGCCTGCCATAAGTTAAATAAACGAGCTGTAGGCCCAGCACTTAGGGGTGTTTCTGAAAAATATGATAGACAATGGCTATATAGTTGGATAAAAAACAGCACTGCAATGGTAAAATCTGGAGATCCCCAGGCGGTTGCAGTCTATGAGGAATATAATGGTTCTGTAATGACTTCATTCCCCCAGCTAACGAATACTGATATAGACAATATTTTAGCTTACACAGATTATGTTCCTCCCGCACCAGTTGTTGTTGCAAACAACTCTATTACACCAGCTCCTGCAAACTCCTCAACAAGCATAAATAACACAGTAATTCTTGTTGCTCTTGGATTGGTGTTCATGATTCTAGTAGTAATGCTCTTTTTAGTTCAAAGAACATTGATGCGAATTGCAAAGCTCAGTGGAGTTGATATAAGGCCCGAACCGAAACCCAAAAGGATTCCTATCTGGATGGCATTTGTTCAAAATCAATTTGTTGTTCTAACAAGTGTTGTTTTTTTACTTTTAAGCAGTGCCTATTTTGTATATGGATACTTTATGCAAGTTGGAGTTGATCAGGGATACATGCCAATCCAGCCAATACACTACTCACACAAAATTCATGCTGGTGCAAACCAAATCGAGTGCAAATATTGCCACTCATCTGCAAGAGTTTCAAAACATTCAGGAATACCGTCGTTAAATGTGTGTATGAATTGTCACCAAAACATTGCAGAATACAATGGTGAAGAAGATTTAGAAAACGGATATACTAAAGATTTTTACACAAAAGAGATAAAAAAGCTGTATGCTGCTGTAGGATGGGATGAAGACAATCAAAGATATACAGGCGAATCCCAACCAGTTAAATGGGTTCGCATTCACAACCTTCCGGATTTTGTATATTTTAATCATGCCCAACATGTTCAGGTTGGGGAGATAGAATGTCAGAAATGTCACGGGCCAGTAGAAGAAATGGAAATCATGTATCAACATTCGTCACTAACCATGGGTTGGTGTATAAATTGTCACAGAGAGACTAATATAAAAGTCGAAAGCAATGAATATTACGCCAAAATTCACGAGGCGCTCTCCAAAAAATATGGAGTAGAAAAATTAACTGTAGCTCAAATGGGAGGTCTTGAATGTGGAAAATGTCACTACTAAAATGCAAGTAAAAAATGTCTATGCCGTTAAATAAAAAATATTGGAAAAGTATAGATCAACTAAATTCCTTTGATAAGAATTTAGATAAGCTTCAATATAATGAGTTTGTTTCGAAACTTCCTGAAGATTTTTTAGGTGATGAAAAGATGCTCAATAAAAGCACTGCATCTCGGAGAGATTTTTTGAAATATGCAGGATTTAGCACAGCAGCCGCAACAATTGCAGCTTGTGAAGGCCCTATAATAAATTCGGTACCATATGTATTTCAGCCTGAACAAATACGTCCAGGAATTGCAAATTATTATGCAACAACAATTGCTGACGGTTATGATTTTGCTAGCATATTAGTCAAGACAAGAGAGGGCAGGCCAATAAAAATTGAGAGCAATACAGATTCACCAGTTTTAGGATCTGCCAATGCAAGAGTTCATGCATCAGTTCTTTCACTTTACGATTCTTTGAGACTTAAAGGTCCCTTGTTCGAGGGTAAGGATGTCAAGTGGGACAACTTTTATAATCAAACAAAAGCTGCACTTAATTCCCTTTCATCATTGGATAAGAAAGTTGTGATGATGACCCCTACATTAGCTAGTCCGACTACGAAGAAGATCATTGATGATTTTGTGAAAGTTTTTCCTAACATTATTCATGTTATCTATGATTCAATATCTTATGACTCTTCTTTAAATGCTTTCGAAAAATATTATGGAATTCGTGCTTTAGCCGATTATGACTTTTCAAAGGCAGACACTATTGTTGGCATTGGCTCAGATTTCCTAGGAGATTGGCAAGGTGGTGGATATGAAAAAGGCTATGCTGAAACTAAAAGACCTGTAAAGCGAAATAATAAAGCAGAAATGTCTTGGCATATGCAATTTGAATCTAATATGTCAATTACTGGAGTTAATGCTGATCATCGTGTCCCTTGCACCCCTGCAGAACAAAAAAAAATATTAGTGTATTTGCATGATAGAATAAGAGGTCTTTCATCTTCTGTAAGTTTATCTGCTCAGCTAAAAAAACAAGTTGAGAAAGCTGTAAATCGACTACTTAATTCTGGAACTAACGCGGTGGTTGTTTCCGGTATTGATGATGAAGCTGCACAGAGTGCTGTTCTGGAAATAAATAGCCTATTAGAAAGTAAAGCGTTCCAGCCTGAAGAGCCAAGGCTTATTCGTCAGGGCAACTCATATGAGGTCAATTCAACAATAGATAGTATAATAAATGGAAATATAAGTGGCTTAATCACGCTTGGTGTAAATCCTGTCTTTACAACTTTTAAAGGGGCTGAACTAAACGAAGCGATTAAAAATCTTGAATTTTCATTGGCATTTACATCAAAGACTAATGAGACATCAAGTGTTTCGAAATTTGTAGCTGCAACTCCACATTTTCTTGAATCCTGGGGTGACTTTGAACTAAAGTCAGGTTACTTTTCTTTGTCTCAACCCACTATAAGACCGCTATTCAATACACAGCAATTCCAAGACATATTATTAAAACTGTCAGGTAAAACTTTTAAATATTATGATTCTATAAAAGAGTATTGGAACGCTAATATTTTAAATGGAAGATCCTGGAGCAAAACTCTGCACGATGGTTATGTTATAGCCAAAAATTCTAATCAAATAAAAAGGCCAGATTTTGGTAATATAGATTTAACTTCCTTAAGAAATTCATCTGGCGAAAAGATGAGTTTAATTTTGTACAGTAAAATTGGTATGGGTGACGGCCAGCAAGCAAACAATCCCTGGTTGCAAGAGTTTCCTGATCCCATTACAAGAGTCAGCTGGGATAACTATCTCACCATCTCTAAAAATGATGCTGATGTAATTGGCCTTAAAAACATAAATACTTCTAATGGAGCTCTTAATGGTAGTTATGCGAATGTAAAATTAGATGGTAAAAGCTTGAAGGTTCCAATAATCGTCCAACCTGGTCAAGCCAAGGGTACTGTTGGTTTGTCATTTGGATATGGAAAGCGAATGGGCCTAAAAGATGAAATGCAAACAGGAGTGAATGCCTACCATCTGTACAAAAATTTCAACAATGTCCAGAGTGTCGAAATAACTAAAGCTGAAGGAGAGCACGAGTTTGCATGTGTTCAATTACACAACACTTTAATGGGACGAGGTGACATTGTAAAAGAGACAACACTTGAGGTATTTAACACAAAAGATAAAAAGTATTGGAATCCAATGCCTCAAGTTTCAAAAAACCATATAGAATTTGATGTTACCTCTAAAGAAGTTGATATGTGGCAAGAATTTGATCGCTCAATAGGTCATCATTTTAATCTTTCTATAGATTTAAATTCGTGTACTGGTTGTGGTGCTTGTGTAATTGCTTGTCATTCAGAAAACAATGTTCCAGTAGTTGGAAAGCGTGAAGTTAGAAGATCACGAGATATGCATTGGTTAAGAGTAGACCGATATTATTCTTCAGTCTCAACTTTTGAGGAAGACAATGAAATCAAAGAGTCAATTTCTGGAGTTGGAGATTCTTTAACAACTTTCGGTAAAATGGAGCAAGCTGCTGAAAATCCTCAAGTGGTATTTCAACCTGTCATGTGCCAACATTGCAACCATGCGCCATGCGAAACCGTGTGCCCTGTAGCTGCTTCATCTCATGGAAGGCAGGGACAAAATCACATGGCTTACAATAGATGTGTAGGAACGAGATATTGCGCAAATAACTGTCCCTACAAGGTCCGAAGATTTAATTGGTTTCTCTACAATAAAAATGATGAGTTTGATTATCATATGAACGATGACCTTGGCCGTATGGTTCTCAATCCTGATGTAGTTGTTCGCTCAAGAGGAGTTATGGAAAAATGCTCGTTGTGTATTCAAATGACACAAAAGACAATTTTAGATGCAAAACTTAAGGGTGAAAAAATTAAGGACGGTGCATTCCAAACTGCCTGTTCCAATGCATGTACTACAGGTGCAATGGTATTTGGAGACGTAAATGATAAAAATAGTAAAGTTTCAGCACTAAGGGAACATGATCGCATGTATCATTTATTGGAACATGTTGGAACGAAACCAAATGTTATGTACCAAGTTAAAGTCAGAAATTCGGATGATGTTTAAACTAATTTTCATTTAAAAAATGGCATTGCATTACGAAGCACCTATCAGAAAGCCACTAGTCACCGGAGATAAATCTTATCACGATGTGACAATAGATATTGCTGCACCAGTTGAAGGAGCTGCCAATGTCCAATGGTGGACTGTCTTTGGTATTGCGTTAAGTGCCTTTCTTTGGGGTTTAGGTTGTATAATTTATACTATATCTACAGGAATCGGTACATGGGGGCTTAACAAAACAGTAGGTTGGGCTTGGGATATCACCAACTTTGTTTGGTGGGTTGGAATTGGTCACGCTGGGACACTAATTTCTGCTGTTCTTCTTCTTTTCAGGCAAAAATGGAGAATGGCGATAAATAGATCTGCTGAGGCAATGACAATTTTTTCAGTTATACAGGCTGGACTTTTCCCGATAATTCACATGGGTAGGCCTTGGTTAGCTTATTGGGTACTACCTATCCCCAATGGCTTTGGTTCTTTATGGGTAAACTTTAATTCTCCATTACTTTGGGATGTATTTGCCATCTCAACTTACCTTACAGTTTCGCTCGTTTTCTGGTGGACAGGATTGCTACCAGATTTTGCAATGATAAGAGATCGTGCTGTACTTCCATTCCAAAAGAAAATTTACAGTCTTTTAAGCTTTGGGTGGACAGGGAGAGCAAAAGATTGGCAAAGATTCGAAGAAGTGTCTCTTGTATTAGCAGGTTTAGCGACACCGCTAGTCCTATCAGTTCATACTATAGTATCCTTTGACTTTGCAACTTCAGTTATTCCTGGTTGGCATACAACAATTTTTCCACCTTATTTTGTTGCAGGAGCAATTTTTTCAGGATTTGCTATGGTTAATACTTTGCTAATAATCATGAGAAAAGTATCACACCTAGAAAATTACATTACTGTACAACATATAGAATTAATGAACATTGTCATTATGATAACTGGATCAATAGTAGGTGTGGCATATATTACTGAACTTTTTATTGCTTGGTATTCTGGCGTAGAGTATGAACAATATGCATTTTTGAATCGTGCAACAGGACCTTATTGGTGGGCATATTGGTCAATGATGACGTGCAACGTATTTTCTCCTCAATTCATGTGGTTTAAGAAACTTAGGACAAGTATTATGTTTTCATTTATAATATCTATTGTTGTCAATATTGGAATGTGGTTTGAACGGTTCGTAATTATAGTAACCTCACTTCATAGAGATTATTTACCCTCATCATGGACAATGTTTTCTCCGACATTCGTTGATATAGGAATATTTATTGGAACAATAGGATTCTTCTTTGTTCTATTTTTATTGTATGCAAGAACTTTTCCCGTAATTGCTCAGGCTGAAGTCAAGACAATACTTAAATCATCAGGTGAGAAATATAAAAAAATTAGAGACGCAAAGTAATGACTAGTAATAGATTTATACACGCACTTTACGATGACGACGACACACTTTTAAAAGCAGTCAAAAATATTCGTTCTGAAAATTATCATATTGATGAGGTGTATACGCCTTTTCCAGTTCACGGGCTAGATAAGGCACTAGGCCTTGATGAAACTCGCATTTCAATTATGGCATTTATATATGGTTGTCTAGGACTTATTATTGCAGTAGTAATGATGAATTTTATTATGATTCAGGATTGGCCACAAAATATTGGTGGTAAACCAAGTTTTTCATACTTAGAAAATATGCCAGCATTTGTACCTATCATGTTTGAAATGACAGTATTTTTTGCTGCTCATCTTATGGTTATAACGTTTTATTTAAGGAGTAAACTTTGGCCTTTTAAAAAGGCAGAAAATCCAAATCCATTGACCACTGATGACAAATTCTTAGTTGAAATTGAAGTTAACGACAATGAAAAAGGACTCACTAGTCTTTTAAAAAAATCAGGGGCTATTGAAGTCTCAGTAATTGAAAAATCAGAATAAATGAGATATAAAGTTATTTACACCCTTATTTTTCTAGGAATATTATTCAAATCTTGTGCAGATCCCTCTCGTCCTAACTATCAATATTTTCCGAATATGTATCAATCTATAGGATATGAGACTTACTCTGAGTCAGATGCATTTAATAATAATATTGAAGCTCAGATACCTGTTGAGGGAACAATTGCTAGAGGTTGGCAACCTTATGATTATCCAGATTCAAACGAAGGATATGAAGCTGCAAAATTGAATTTAATCTCTCCACTAGAGGTGAATGATACTAATTCTAAAATTGGCAAGGAACTTTATGGGATTTATTGTGCGGTGTGTCACGGAAACAAAGGCGATGGTCAAGGAATTTTAATGAAAAGAGAAAAATTTTTAGGAGTACCTAGTTATGCAGACAGAGAAATTACTCCAGGCAGTATTTATCATGTTTTAATGTATGGTAAAAATGCGATGGGATCTCACGCAGGTCAGGTTAATTCTGAAGAGCGTTGGCAGATTGCTCAACATGTTATGGAGCTAAGGAGCAAACTTGTAAAATGATATGGAAAAGCAAATGATGTACATATTTCCAAGTAAAATAAAAAAAATAGCGATCGTTTTTATGATTGTGGGTTTTCTCGGTTTGGCTTATGGGTTTCTGAGCGCACCAAAAACTGTAGAGCAATCAAAAGCTATTATTGAAACGAACCATAGTGACCATCATGGTGCAGAGCATAACGAAGATAATTTAAAATCACATCCAACAGCTGCAACTATTGAGGATTCAGTAAATCATCACAATGGTAAAAACCATTCAAATTCACAAACAAATCTTAACAAAACAGAAATCCACAATGGAGGCCACGACGATGCACACGACGAACACGTTTTTCATCAACTTGCAAACAAGCCATGGGCTGCTTTTTATGTTTCTGCATTTTTCTTTTTTATGATATCCTTAGGAGTATTAGCATTTTATGCAATACAACGTGCTTCACAAGCAGGTTGGTCGCCAGTACTTTATAGAGTTATGGAAGGAATTACAGCCTATATGCTTCCTGGTGGTATCATTATTTTAGTTATATTATTTTTATCATCACTTCACTTAAATCATCTTTTTATATGGATGGATCCTGAAGTAGTTGCCCACGATAAATTGATAGCTGGAAAGATTGGATATTTAAACACACCCTTTTTTTTAGCGAGAGCAATATTCTTTCTTGGAGGTTGGTCTTTATATAGATTTTTTTCCAGAAAGTTTTCTTTAGCACAAGACAAAGCTTCTGACATATCAAATCATAAAAAAAACTTTAGAATTTCTGCAGCCTTTTTAGTATTCTACATTGTAACTGAATCGATTATGTCTTGGGACTGGATTATGTCGGTTGACCCTCATTGGTTTAGCACTCTGTTTGGTTGGTATGTTTTTGCGAGCATGTTTGTATCTGGTGTCACAGCTATTGCGTTGATAACAATTTACTTAAAATATAACGGCTATTTAGAATTTGTAAATGATAGCCATATTCACGATTTAGGGAAATTCATGTTTGGAATAAGCATCTTCTGGACTTATTTATGGTTCTCACAGTTTATGTTAATATGGTATTCAAATATCCCTGAAGAGGTAACTTATTTTATTTCTAGAATTGAAGATTATAATCTACCCTTTTTCGGGATGCTGGTCATGAACTTTATATTCCCTTTATTAATACTAATGAATAGTGATTACAAACGAATAAATTATTTTATCGTAATGGCAGGTATAGTAATAATTCTTGGACATTATATGGATGTTTTTAACATGATTATGCCATCTGCTGTTGGAGACAAATGGTTTATTGGGGTCCCTGAGATAGGTGGTTTTTTCTTCTTTTTAGGGCTATTTGTTTTCATAGTTTTTAAAGAATTAACAAAAGCTCCTCTTCTAACAACGGGAGACCCATATATTGAGGAAAGTAAAAATTTTCATTACTAATAATTAATAAAGATGAATATAGTATTAGCATTTTCCATCCTTATCTTAATTGCAATAGCAATCTGGCAGGTGACTAAAATATTTGAACTGTCTCAGGGAAAGAAAATATACACTCAAATTGCTGACGATAATGATAATAACTGGAATGGTAAGTTGATGTTTGCATTTTTAATTTTCATCTATGGAATTACTATTTTTTCTTTCGTTTCATATGGGGATGTATTGCTACCTCAGGCAGCATCTGAACACGGTTCTGACTATGACAATCTAATGTGGGTTTCATTTGCTATCATCTTTTTTGTGCAAACAATTACTCAGGCACTTTTGCATTATTTCTCTTATAAATACCGAGGCGAAAAGGGGAAAAGAGCATTATTCTATGCTGATAATGATAAATTAGAGGCAATTTGGACAATAATCCCTGTAATTGTTTTAGCAGGATTGATTTTAGTTGGCCTCTACACTTGGACAGATATCATGACTGTTGAAGAAAATGATGATGCATTAGTGGTAGAGTTATATGCCCAACAATTTAATTGGAAAGCCAGGTATGCTGGAGATGACGGCGTTCTAGGGGATGCTAACGTACGTTTTTTACAAGACTTTGATGGAAAAAATTTAGTTGGAATTGATGCAACTGATCCAAACGGTTTTGACGATGTTGTAGTACAAGAACTCCACCTTCCTGTTGGAAGAGAAGTTATTTTCAAAATGAGATCACAAGATGTTTTACACTCTGCTTATATGCCATTTTTCCGAGCACAAATGAATTGTGTTCCAGGAATGATAACCGAATTTGCTTTTACACCAAATAAGACGACAGAAGAAATGCGTCAGGACCCAGACATTATTTCTAAAGTAAAAAAAATTAATAAATTGAGAGCAGAAAAAAGTAAAGAACTAATTTTAAATGGAGATGTCGCTTTAGACCCATATGAATTTGATTTTCTTTTACTTTGTAACAAAATTTGTGGTGCATCACACTACAATATGCAAATGAAAATAATTGTAGAATCAAAAGAAGAATACGCCAAATGGATGTCTGAACAGCAGACCTTTGCAGAAGTAATTCAATAATTAAACTATAAAAAAAAGTAAAGATATGTCAATAGCAGTAGCACACACAGAAGAGGATCACGGACATCATCACAAGGAAACATTTGTTACAAAATATATTTTTAGTCAAGATCATAAGATGATCTCTAAGCAGTATTTAATAACAGGTTTATTCATGGGAATTATTGGTATAGCAATGTCCCTTTTATTTCGTTTGCAATTAGCATGGCCAGAACAACCATTTGGTATTTTTGAAGTTCTACTTGGAAAGTGGGCACCAGACGGGGTCATGGATCCAAATGTTTACCTCGCTCTAGTTACTATCCATGGAACAATAATGGTATTTTTTGTGTTAACCGCGGGTTTAAGTGGGACATTCAGTAACCTTTTAATTCCCCTGCAGATTGGGGCTCGTGATATGGCGTCAGGATTGCTCAACATGATTTCATTTTGGCTTTTCTTCCTTTCAAGTGTAATAATGGTTATGTCCCTTTTTGTTGAGGCTGGACCTGCTGCTGCAGGATGGACTATCTATCCACCACTTTCTGCTTTACCGCAGGCTCAACCTGGATCAGGAACTGGAATGACGCTATGGTTAGTATCAATGGCAATTTTTATTGCATCTTCTCTGTTAGGTTCACTTAACTACATTGTTACTGTGATTAATCTAAGAACCAAAGGGATGACTATGACCCGCTTACCTTTGACCATTTGGGCATTTTTTGTAACTGCAATAATTGGTGTTGTTTCCTTTCCAGTGCTTCTTTCAGCTGCTTTACTTTTAATTATGGATAGAAGTTTTGGCACCTCATTTTTCCTTTCGGATATATTTATTCAAGGCGAGGTACTTCACTACCAGGGTGGATCACCAGTACTTTATGAACATTTATTCTGGTTTTTGGGTCACCCAGAAGTTTATATAGTTTTACTGCCAGCTCTAGGTATAACATCTGAAATTATCGCTACTAATGCCAGAAAACCAATTTTCGGTTATCGTGCTATGGTTGCTTCGATTTTAGCGATTGCATTTCTATCTACTATTGTTTGGGGGCATCACATGTTTATTTCTGGAATGAATCCATTTCTTGGATCTGTATTCACTTTTACCACATTACTAATAGCTATTCCATCCGCAGTTAAGGCTTTTAATTACATTACAACCCTTTGGAAAGGAAATCTTCAGTTAAACCCTGCAATGCTTTTTTCTATAGGATTAGTTTCAACTTTTATAACTGGAGGTTTGACAGGTATTATACTAGGTGATAGCACCCTTGATATTAATGTACACGATACTTATTTTGTTGTAGCTCACTTTCATTTAGTTATGGGAATTTCGGCTCTATATGGACTATTTGCTGGAGTTTATCACTGGTTTCCCAAGATGTTTGGGCGAATGATGAATAAAAACATGGGTTACTTTCATTTTTGGGTTACTGCTATTTGTGCTTATGGAGTATTTTTTCCAATGCACTTTATAGGGATGGCAGGTTTGCCAAGAAGATATTATACCAATACTGCTTTTCCATACTTTGATGATCTAGCAGACATAAATGTGTTGATCACAGTTTTTGCCTTAGTTGCTGGTTTAGCTCAACTTGTATTTTTATATAATTTTATACATAGTATGTTTTATGGTAAAGAAACAGTTCAAAATCCATGGAGATCAAATACCTTGGAATGGACTGCACCGATAGAGCATTTTCATGGAAACTGGCAAGGTGAGATACCACATGTACATCGATGGGCATATGATTATTCAAAACCAGGTCATAAAGAAGATTTTATGCCTCAAAATATACCACTTCAAAAAGGAGAAGAGGAATTACAACATTAGTTTTTAGAAATATTAAAAACTGAAATTTCAATTCCTTGCTTCTAACTGTTTTATTCAATATGCCTTTTTACAAGAGTAGGTGATTTGTTATATTTGAGAAAATGAACGAGCATTTAGATCCTACTGACAAACAATTTTCTGGGGAAGATAACGAAATTGATAAGGCATTAAGACCTGTAAGCTTTGATGACTTTGCAGGACAACAGACCATTTTAGAGAATTTAAAAGTCTTTGTCACTGCAGCAAAGCAAAGAGAGGAAGCTTTAGATCACACTTTATTCCATGGGCCACCTGGTCTAGGGAAAACAACTCTAGCTCACATCCTAGCCAATGAATTGGAAGTTGGTATTAAATTAACCTCAGGACCAGTTCTGGATAAACCTGGGGATCTAGCTGGTCTGTTAACAAATCTTCAACCCAGAGATATACTTTTTATTGACGAAATTCACCGTTTAAGTCCTATCGTGGAGGAGTATTTATATTCTGCTATGGAAGACTATAAAATTGATATTTTAATTGAGTCAGGACCTAATGCGAGAACAGTCCAAATTAACTTAGAGCCTTTTACTTTGGTTGGTGCAACTACTCGATCTGGCCTTTTAACTGCTCCTATGAGGGCCCGTTTTGGAATTAGTAACCGTCTTGAATATTATACCACAGAACTTTTGGCCACAATTTTAGAGAGAAGTGCAAATATACTCAACGTAGAAATAAATCATGAGGCTGCAATCGAGATTGCTGGAAGAAGTAGGGGCACACCAAGAATATCAAATGGTTTACTTAGAAGAATAAGAGACTTTGCACAAATAAAGGGAAATGGTAAAATTGATAAGAAAATCACTCAATATGGCTTGAAGGCCCTTCAAGTTGATGCTTTCGGATTAGATGAAATGGACAATAAAATCCTGACCTCAATTATTGATAAGTTTAATGGTGGTCCTGTTGGGATTTCAACCCTTGCAACAGCCGTCTCTGAAAATGCTGAAACAATAGAGGAAGTTTACGAACCCTTTTTAATACAACAAGGCTTTATTGTTCGAACACCAAGAGGTCGCGAAGTAACTACACGAGCCTATGAACATTTGGGAAGAATAAAGAATAGTCAAAGAGGACTTTTCTAAAAATTCAATTATATAATGGCTTTGAATATCGAAAAGAATACAAAACTTATAAAAGACAAGGCTGTAGATCTTGGATTTATTTCTTGTGGAATTTCCAAAGCCGATTTTTTAGAAGATGAAGCCCCTAGATTAGAAAAATGGTTAAATCAAAATCACCACGGGCAAATGAGCTATATGGAGAACAATTTCGATAAAAGACTTGACCCAAGATTACTTGTTCCTGATTCAAAAAGTGTCGTTTCTCTTCTTTTCAACTATTATACTGATAAGAAGCAGGAAGATAGTCAAGCACCAAAAATTTCATCATACGCCTTCGGAGAAGATTATCATTTTGTAATTAAAAGGAAATTGAAAAAATTAATGAATTACATAAAAACAGAGATCGGTGATGTTAGCGGTAGAGCTTTTGTTGATTCAGCACCAATAATGGAGAAGGCTTGGGCATCAAAAAGTGGTTTAGGATGGATTGGAAAGAATACCAATCTAATATCAAAAAAAACAGGCTCTTTTTTCTTTATTGCCGAGTTAATAATTGACTTAGAATTAGAATATGACAGTTCGACTACTGATCATTGTGGAAGTTGTACCAAATGCATTGACGCTTGTCCTACCGAAGCTTTAATAGCACCATATCAAATTGACGGCAGTAAGTGTATCTCTTATTTAACTATAGAGCTAAAAGATCAAATTCCAAACGAATTCAAAGATAAAATGGACAATTGGGCGTTTGGATGTGATATTTGCCAAACTGTTTGCCCATGGAATCGTTTTTCGAAAGAGCATAAAGAAGAATCTTTTTCACCAAAAGAGGAGCTTATAAAAATGACAAAAAATGAATGGAATGAGATTACAGAAGAAGTATTTAATACAGTATTTAAAAACAGTGCTATTAAAAGGACAAAGTATAATGGTTTAAAGCGAAATATAAAATTTCTAAAAAATTAGACACTTAAAATTCTTTAGTATGAATGGAAGGGTTAAATCATAATTTGAAATGCTTCAAAAAACTTGGATTGTTCATGATGAAAAACAAATACTTAAACAAAACACCATAATTTTATCATATCGTTAATTTCTTAACAAAATATTAAGAATTTAAAAAAAACATCACTATAATTGTAGGTTGATTAGTTAAAATCAAACAAAATTTAATAAAGAATAATTTAAATTAATTTAAAACCAAATGATGAAAAAAGAGTTCTTAAAAAAATTCTCATTTCTCTTCGCTTTTTTGCTTAGTGTGGGAATTTTCGCTCAAACAGTTACGGGTGTCGTAACGAGTGACGACGGTCCACTACCAGGTGCTACGGTTCTGGTTCAGGGGACAAATGAATTCGCTACAACTGATTTTGATGGTAATTTTACAATTGAAGCTGCTCAGGGAGACATCCTGATCGTTTCATTTGTTGGTTATCAAACTCAAGAAGTTGCAGTTGATGGCGATAGCTTAACCATTACAATGGCTCTAGGTAATCTACTAGACGAGGTAATTGTAACGACAGGTTACGGTACACAATCTAAAAGAGATATTACTGGAGCTGTATCTACAGTTGATGCGGACGATTTGACCGCCATTCCTGCTACGACTTTCTCGCAGCAATTGCAAGGTAGAGCGTCAGGTATATCAATTGTTAGTGACGCTACTCCTGGGGGTGAAGCATCAGTACGTATTCGTGGTTTTGGATCTATTGGAAATAATAACCCGCTTTACGTTATCGACGGTGTACCATCCCAGTCTCAAGGTAACCTTAACCCACAAGATATAGAATCATTACAGATTCTTAAAGATGCATCTGCTGCATCAATTTATGGGTCAAGAGCTGCGAATGGGGTAATTATTATTACAACCAAAAAAGGTAAGGTTGGAGAACCAAGAATCAGCGTTAGTGGATACTATGGCTGGCAGACTACTGATCGCAATGTTGAAGCACTCGACGCTGCGGGACTTGGAGAGTATCTTTACCTTGCTGATTACTATGCAGGAAAAACTCCTTCTCACGGTCAGTATGGTTTTAGTGGTACTCCTGAAAATCCACAAATTACGATCCCTAATTATGTTTTCCCTAGTGGAGCTAGTTCAGTTGACGAATCTCTTTATTCTTTAACTGAAGATAATATATATGCGATTACTAGATCTGCTGATACAAATTGGTGGGAACTATTAACTAGAGATAATGCACCAATAAGACAGTATTCACTTGATGCGAGTGCTGCTAATGAGAAATCACAATATGCATTCAACCTAACTTACTTCAGCCAAGACGCTGTTGTCAAGTACCAAGGATACGATAGGGTTTCAATTCGTGTAAACTCTTCAACAAAAACTCTTGGTGATGCACTAGAAATAGGAGAAAACTTTACAGTTTCTTTAGATAACAGAAAAGGTGGTTATGGTAATGATGGCGAGCAAAATGCTGTGTCAGGTTCATACAAGCACCACCCACTTCTACCTAACTACGACATAGCTGGTAACTTTGCCGGTTCACGTGGTTTAAATTTAGGTAACAACTTTAACCCATATGCTACTCAGTCAAGAAACCAAGATGATAGAGTAAGAAGGGCTAGAATTTTTGGTAATGCATACGTTCAATTGACTTTTGCCGAAGACTTTAAGCTAAAATCTAGTTTTGGAGCTGACGTTAGCACTAGAAGATTTTTAGATATAGGTAGACCACAACCTGAATATGTTGAAGGAAACTTCATCAACAGTTCAAGAAGCGGACAATCTTGGGGATATGAGTGGGTATTTACAAACACCCTGTCTTGGGCAAAAACTTTCGGAGATCATGAAGTAAGTGCATACGCTGGTGTTGAGGCAATTGAAGGATTTTCAGAGTTTTTTGGAGCAGGTAGACAACGTTTTCCTTTCCAAACAACTAACATCATAAGCTACTTAGATCTTGGTAACCAAGGAACGGCTAGCAACTTTGGTAATATTTCTAAAGACTTTTCACTTTGGTCACAGTTTGCTCAAGCCAACTACCAATTCCAAGAAAAATATTTAGCTCAGGTGACTGTTCGTAATGATGGATCATCAAGATTCTTACAAGCAACAAACAGCGCTGTATTCCCAGCATTCAGTGTGGGATGGAGAATTTCTGAAGAGGACTTCTTATCAGGTGCTTCTTTCATAGATGACTTGAAACTACGTTATGGTTGGGGTAAAACTGGTAACCAAGAAATTGGTGACTACAATGCCTATACAACTTTTAGGTCAACAGCTTATAACTCAGGTTATCCTATAGATGGAAGTAGCTCAAGTCCTTCATTAGGATTTGACCCATCACAGTATGGTAACCCTAATGCAAAATGGGAAGCAACTACATCTAACAACATTGGATTAGATGCCTCTTTATTTGACCAAAAACTATTTTTAGAATTGGATGTTTGGAACAGAACTACTTCAGACATGCTTCTTGTTGTTCCAGTAATTTATTCAGCTGGTGACGCAGGCGCACCTGCAGTAAATATTGCAGAGATGTACAATGAAGGTATAGACTTTGCTTTCGACGTTCAAGAGGATTTTGGAGATCTTAACGTTTCTATTGGTGGAAATATTTCTGCCTATGTAAACGAAATTAGAGCATTAGACGAATTCGATACACCGATTTTTGGTAGTAGCCGACGTGTACCTGCACTAACTAGAACTGGTGTTGGTGATCCTATATCCTCACTATATGGTTTCGTGGTTGAAGGAATTTTCCAATCACAAGCTGAAGCAGATGCTCATGCACCATATGGTACATCAGGCTATAATGCTCCTGGTAAATTTAAATATGAAGACATAAATAGGGATGGTGAGATCAATGATGACGATAGGACTGTTATTGGTAATCCTCACCCAGACTTCGTTTTTGGAGTTAACTTAAACGTTAGATATAAAAACTTTAATCTAAATGTATTTGGTAATGGTGTAGTTGGTAATGATGTATATAACTATGTGCGTTATTTTGCTGACTTTAACACATTCCAAGGAAACAGATCTGTAAGAGCACTTAGAGACGCATGGCAGCCAAGCAACCCGTCTGCTCCAAGATCGCAGTGGACAGCAGCTAATCCTGATGCTACGTCTCCTATAATGGATGCGAACGATCAGATTAGTAGTAGAACTTCTTCATACTTAATTGAAGATGGTTCTTACTTTAGATTAAGAAATGTACAACTTACTTATTCTTTTGATGATGCTTTAAATGATGCATTAGGTATAAGTGGAGGACAAATATACTTCCAAGGTCAAAATTTATTAACTGTTACTGACTATTCAGGGTTGAACCCAGAAATTCAGACAGGAAATGACATCCAATTAGGATATGACGGAGGATTTATGCCTGTCTCAAGAACACTGATTGTAGGATTGAATCTATCATTATTTTAATTTTTAATTACTTGTAAAATGAAAAATTTAAGAATTTTATTACTTGCCTCACTAGCAATTTTCTCACTGACAGTTGCTTGTGACGACGAATTCCTAGAAAAAGAGCCACAGGCTTCTCTTTCTGGGCCGGCTTTAGCGAATGCTGAAGGAGTAGAAGGAAAACTAATATCGGCTTACAGAACTCTTCAGGGTTATGGTATGGCGGGTGCTGGTGGACCTTGGTATTACTCAACATGGTCGTGGATTCACGGAGCGATTTCATCTGATAACGCTCTTAAGGGTACTGATGCTGGTGACCAGCCAGAACACTCTTCCGTTGAACGTTACGACTTTAACACTTTCATGGTTCACAACCGTGACAAATGGCGTTCTGGATACTGGGGTATCGCAAGAGCTAACGATGTAATTAACAGTGTTGCCGCTGCGGAGGATATTGATCCTGCTAGAGCGACAACTCTTGTTGGCGAAGCTAAATTCCTTAGAGGGTGGCAACACTTTGAAATGCAGAAAATGTACAGAAACCCAAAATATGTTAGTGAAGCGAACTTTGATTTAGGTAATCTAGATGCCTCAAAAGTTCCAAATACTGGTAAGATTTGGGCTGGTATTGAGCAAGATTTTTCTGATGCAGCAGCTGCACTTCCAGCAACTCAATCTGAAGTTGGAAGAGCTACTAGCTGGGCTGCTAAAGCTTATCTTGCGAAAGCAAAAATTTACCAATCTGACTGGGCTGGTGCTGAGCCAATCCTAATGGATATTATAAATAATGGTCCATTTGAACTAGTAGAAAAGTATGAAGATAATTTCTTGGTTGCTACTCGTAACAACAAAGAATCCATTTTCGAAATTCAATATGCTGTTTCTAGTGCTAATGACGAATCTGGTAACAAAGATGCTGGATTAGCGCATCCATATATTGCTCCATGGGGTTGTTGTGGATTTTTACAGGCTCCTCAGGATTTAATTGATTTTTTCCAAACTGATGCTAATGGTTTACCTCTATTAGATGAGTCATGGAAAACCAATCATATTACTAATCCTACTGGTGATAACATTGGAGAGCCAATTGGAGATCCTAGAGTAGATCCTAGACTCGACCATACAGTTGGTCGTCCAGGTATTTTATTCAAAAACCACCACATCATGCAAGTTGATTACATCCGTGATTTAACTTATGCTGGACCTTACTTCTCAAGAAAACACATTGCAGAGCCTGAAGGTTTTGGAATTTCTGGATGGGGTAACATATCTGCAAATAACTTTAGAATTATGCGTTTAGCACATGTAATTTTATGGGCTGCTGAAGCTAAAGTTGAATTAGGAAAGCTTGAAGAAGGAAGAGCTTTAATTAACCTTTTAAGAGCAAGAGCTGCAAATCCAGACGGATTTGTTGAAGGTGCGACGCAAGGTGCTACTCGTGTAGAATTTACTAAGACTGGGTCACCTGCTGCAAACTATGTAATAGGTGAATACACAGCTCCTTGGACCGATCAAGCTATTGCTCGAAGAGCTGTTCGTTACGAATCTAGACTCGAAACTGCAATGGAAGGAAACCGTTTCTTTGACTTACAAAGATGGGGAACACAAGCCCAGGTACTTAATGAGTACATCGCTAGAGAATCTAGATATAGAGTTTATCTACAAGGTAAGTCGTTTTCTTCACCTAAAAATGAATTCTATCCAATTCCAACATATGCAATTGATAGATCATTCCTAGAAGGTGAGCCAACTCTGACACAGGATCCTAATTACTAGAAATTAAATCCTTTGATAGTTCAAAACCGCGGAGTATATTTACTCCGCGGTTTTTTTTTTGCTATGAAACATATTACACTTACTTTAATAATCATTACGCTTTACTCCTGTTCAAAAACAGAAACACTATTTAAGCTTTTAGACTCTGAGCAAACAGGTGTTGACTTTAACAATAAGATTACAGAAACAACTGAATTTAATATACTTACTGATGAATATATCTTTAATGGTGGGGGGGTAGCAGTTGCAGATTTTGATAAAAATGGACTACCAGATCTCTTTTTTACTGGGAACATGGTGAGTAACGAACTTTATCTTAACCAAGGAGATCTTAAATTTAAAAAAGTAACTGAGCAATCAAAATTGGATTCTTCCCACTTTTGGTCATCTGGGGTGGCAGCCGTAGATATAAATTCTGACGGTCTAATGGATATATATGTTGCTTCATCTATGCAAAAAGGGAATAGAGAAAATAGACTATATATAAATCAGGGCAATAATAATGAAGGAATACCAATTTTTAAAGAAGAGGCTAAAAATTATGGAATAGATGACTCTTCAAATAGTATGGGGGTAGCATTTATTGATTTTGACAGAGATGGAGATCTAGACTTGTATGTTTTAAATAATGAACAAAATGCAACTCTACCTACAAATTATAGAAAAAAAATATTAGACGGTTCAGCACTTAGCAATGATAAATTTTACAAAAACAATGGTAACGGAACTTTTTCTGACATAACACTGCAAGCTGGAATAGTATACGAAGGGTTTGGATTAAGTGTGACACCGGTTGATATTAATAAAGATCAATGGATTGACTTGTATATAACCAATGACTATCTAACAAATGATCTTTTATACATAAATCAAAAAGATGGAACTTTTAAAAATGAAATAGAAAACTACCTTTCACACCAAAGTAAATTTTCTATGGGTTCTGATGCCTCAGATTTTAACAATGACGGATACACTGACTTAGTTACTTTGGATATGCTCGGCGAAAGCCATGAGAGAAGAAAAACAACAATATCTAAAAGTTTTTTCTTTCAAAATGTACTCAACAAAAAGTGGGGATATCAAGATCAGCACATGCGAAATATGTTGTTTAAAAATAATGGATCAAGTCTACCATTCTCTGAAATAGGTCAATTTTCAGGTATTTATCAAACAGATTGGAGCTGGTCTCCCCTTTTTGCTGACTTTGACTATGATGGTAATAAAGATTTGTTTATAACCAACGGCTTTCCGAGAGATATAACTGATATGGATTTTGCAAATTATAGACTTAATTACGGTTCTTTTACGCCGATAGCAACTTTATTGGACTCGATTCCGATTGTCAAAATACCAAATTATGCATATAAAAATAACGGAGATTTAACTTTTGAAAATGTAAGTAAAAATTGGGGTTTAGGCATATCTTCCTTTTCAAACGGAGCCATCTTTAGTGATCTTGACCTTGATGGTGATATAGATTATGTTGTTAATAATATAAATGATAAGGCATTTATATTTGAAAATCTTTTATCTCAGCAAGAAAATCCACCAAATTATATACAAATTGAACTTAATGGTGATAAATTAAATCCCAAAGCCTTAGGTGCGAAAGTTGTTTTACGCCTTTCAGATAATTCAATTCAATTTCAAGAACAACAGACATCTAGAGGATATATGTCTTCAACTGATCCTGTAATGTATTTTGGATTGGGAAAAGAAAAAAGTATACAATCGATTGAAATTTTGTGGCCAAATGGATCTACATCAAAAATGAATAATCCTGATCTAAACAAAAGAATAAGCCTCAGTCAAAGTGAGGGCATTAACGAGAGTAATCTTCTTTTTCCTTTTATAGAAGAAAAAAAGTTACTTCCCTACAACGAAGTATCTAGTAAATACGATATAAATTATTTTCACAGCGAAAAAAATGTTCAAGACTTTTTTAAACAAAGATTATTACCGCACAAATTATCACAAAACGGACCATGTATTGCTGTAGGCGATATAAACGGAGACAATCTTGAGGATTTTGTGGTAGGTAGCTCTTCTTCATTTTCACCTAGGGTATTTACTCAACAAAAAAATAGTAAATTTCTTTCTACAGAATTGTTTCAAAAAGAAGAAGAAAAAAAGTATGAGGTTGAAAGCATCACCCTTTTTGATGCTGACCAAGACGGTGATTTAGATCTTTACCTAGTATCAGGAGGTAACGAGTACGACAAGGGCTCTAAATGGTACCAAGATAGATTATTATTTAATGACGGTTATGGAAATTTCGAAAACAAAGAAAATAGGCTACCAAAAATTCTAGTTAACGGTTGCATTGTAAGGCCATCAGATTTTGATATGGATGGGGATCTTGATCTATTTGTAGGTGGCCATAACAAACCTGGAGCTTATCCTTTAGCTGAGAATAATTTTTTGTTAAGAAACAATAATGGTTTTTTTGAAGACGTCACAAAGAGCTTTATCCCTTCAATCGAATCGTTTGGTATCCTAACCGATGCTCTTTGGACTGATTTTGATGGTGATAATAGAAATGATTTGGTTCTAGTAGGTGAATACAGCCCTATTACAGTCTTATTGAATAAGGAGAAAGGTTTTGTAAAAATGAAATCGACTACTCTTGAGAATACTAACGGTCTTTGGCGGTCAATTGAATTAGTTGATTTTGATCAGGATGGAGATTTAGACTTTATATTAGGAAATTTAGGAAAGAACAATATGCTCTCTGTAGCACCTGAAACTCCACTATATATATCAACCAAAGATGTTGACAAAAATGGAAGTGTTGATCCCTTAATTTTTAATACACAGCAAAATAGTGATGGCAAATTAGATGTATATCCAATCCAATTTTGGGATAATTTGACCCAACAAAGTCCATTATTCAGACAGGAATTCAATTCATATCATTCTTTCTCAAAAGCAAACTTTGAATATTATAAACAGAAAGGATTTATTGATAGTGATAGTTTATTAATGGCAAAACATTGTGAATCTAAATGGATTGAAAATCTTGGAGATGCTAATTTTAAAATAAACAATCTACCAGATTTATTGCAGTTGGGACCTATAAATGACTTTCATGTTTTAGGCTCTGGAAAAAATCGTAGAATTTACATTGTTGGAAATGATTTCGGAGGTGCACCATTTGAAGGTAATACTGATGCATTACAGGGTTCCATTTTATATTGGGATGAAAACGGAGAGGAAAAGATTATAAGCGCACAAGACTCTGGTTTTCACGTCTTCGGTGATGCTAGAGAAATAAGCAGTATTAGACTTAAAAATGGCAAAATTTTGATTTTAGTAGCACAAAATCAGAACAAGTTACTCGCATTTGAACAATCCTAGTTTGAATTGAAGTAATTAAACACCATTTATTCTGCGTAACGATTAACTTATTTAACTCAAAAATATTATTTTTGACTTGCTAAAATATGTTGGTAACTGAATTCTGAATCATTTTAATTAATGAATTAAGAGCCAGTAATGATTAAATGTAATGAGGAAAACTAGAGCTTTAATATTTACAGTCTTATTAATCCAATTGTCATGTAATAAACACGATAACAAGGAATATCTCGATAAACTGGATGATCCTGAATTATTTCAGTCTGCAATGCAAAATCTAACGGATATCATTGTTTATGATATTTTTTCACCTCCAGTTGCATCCAGGGTGTACTTATACCCAACTATTGCTGCATACGAAATTATTGCTAAATATAATCCTGAAAATTTTATTAGTCTAGCTGGGCAGGTTAAAGATTTAGGAAATATACCAAAACCGGGAGAAGTAAGTATAAGTCCTAATCTTGCTGCAATATTTTGTTTCAATATAGTCGGGAAAAAATTGATCTTTTCACAAGAAAAAATGGAATCATTTGAAAATGAATTAGACAAAAAACTTATTCAGTATGAAGTCCCAAAAAATGTAATTAGGACATCCAAAAATTACGCGCAAAAAGTAGCAAAATTTATTCTAGAATGGGCCTCCAAAGACATGTATAACCAAACTCGTACCTTTCCTAAATATTCTATAAAAGATGAGGACAAGTATTGGAAACCAACACCACCTGACTATATGGATGGCATAGAACCTCATTGGCAGGAAATAAGGACAATGGTTTTAGATTCATCAAATCAATTTCCTCCAAAAGATCCATTACCATATAATTTAAAAAATGACAGCCCATTTCACAAGCAGTTAATGCAGGTTTTTAATATTACCAACGGACTTACCAAAGAACAAGTTGAAATAGCAAAATTTTGGGACTGTAACCCATATGTTACTCATCATAAAGGACACTCGATGTTTGCTACAAAAAAAATTACACCTGGAGGGCATTGGATAGGAATAACTTCTGTAGCTACACGTAAAGCGAAAAGCTCATTTGCAGATACAATAAATGCATATGCAAATGTTTCGATTGCTTTATTTGATGCATTTATAAGTTGCTGGGATGAAAAATGGAGGACATTGGTAGTGAGACCAGAAACATTGATAAATGAATATTATGATGAGGAATGGCTACCCTTGTTACAAACCCCGCCATTCCCCGAATATACCAGTGGACACTCAGTAATTTCAAGAGCAGCAGCTGTAACTTTAACAAAAATCTACGGAGATAATTTCAGTTTTATAGATACTACGGAAATAGCTTATGGGTTACCTGAGAGAAGCTACAAATCTTTTATACATGCTTCTGAAGAGGCAGCAATATCAAGACTTTACGGAGGAATTCACTATATGATGGCAATTACTGAAGGTGTTGCCCAGGGCCAAAAAGTAGGTTCATATATTGCTAACAGATTACAAACAAAAAAATCTTCAGAAAGCTTATTAACTCTTAACATAAAAATTAGTGAAAAAAAG
Source organism: uncultured Bacteroidota bacterium (assembly GCA_902613595.1). Taxonomy (GTDB): domain Bacteria; phylum Bacteroidota; class Bacteroidia; order Flavobacteriales; family Flavobacteriaceae; genus MS024-2A. The sequence goes on along the minus strand of CACMHY010000001.1, from coordinate 534,581 downwards.
CCTTAGTTTTTGGCAAATACTAACCATGAACTTCGGTTTTTTTGGAGTGCAATTTAGTTTTGGTTTACAACAAAGCAACATGAGTGCGATTTATAGGTATTTAGGTGCTGAGGAATCAGAGTTACCTATTCTATGGTTAGCAGGACCAGTAACAGGTTTAGTCGTTCAACCTATTATTGGAGCAATAAGCGATGGGACATGGTCACCAAAATTTGGTAGAAGGAAGCCTTTCTTTCTTTTAGGGGCTATAATTGCAAGTTTAGCTTTAATTGCTATGCCTTACTCTAGTTCAATATGGATGGCTGCTGGTCTTTTATGGATTTTAGATGCCGCAAACAATATAGCTTTAGAACCCTACAGAGCCTTCATTTCTGATAAATTACCAAAAAAACAATTTTCATTTGGCTTTTTAGTGCAAAGTTTTTTCACTGGTTTAGGAACCACAGTTGCCAATTTCACACCTGCTATTTTGGTATCCTTTGGCGTACTAGCTTTAACTGATAAAATGGATAATGGTATTCCAGTTTCAACCTATTGGGCATTTGGGATTGGTGCTGCAGCGTCTATTATAACTATTCTAATTACGGTTATCACTACCTCGGAATATCCTCCTACATCAGAGGAGTTAAAAGAAATACAATCGTCAAAGGGTAACAAAAATTTATTAATAAAAACTTTTCAAGATATTATTCTTGCATTGAGAAATATGCCTGTAGCTATGAAACAATTAATACCGGTCATGTTTTTTCCTTGGTTTGCAATGTTTTGCTATTGGCAGTATTTAACTTCAGCTCTTTCACTCTCCCTATACGGTACATTAGATGAAACAACTTCATTTTTTAATAAGGCACAACTTTTGACAGGAAATTTAAACGGTACTTATAATATTATTTGTTTTTCAATAGCGTTTGCAATGATCCCAATTGCTAAAAAAATTGGGCCAAAAAAATTGCACTTTTTTAGCTTAGCTATAGGAGGTTTTGGACTTTTATGCATGCCATTTCTTAATGACACGGATATTTTATTTGTTTTGCCCTTTGGAAGTGGAATTGAAATTCCTCAAATATACCTTTTTTCATTTTGCATGGGTATTTCTTGGGCATCTATGATGGCTATGCCTTATCAAATGTTAGCATCATCTATTCCAACAAATAAGATGGGAATTTATATGGGTATATTCAATATGTTTATTGTGATCCCCATGATTATTCAAATTTTTTCTGTTCAGTACATTATTTATGACCTATTAGGACAAAATCCAATAAATATTATACGGCTTTCAGGGATATTTCTTATTACAGGAGGAATTTTTTCATTATTTGTTAGCCTTCCTGCAAAGGTAGATCCAATTTAATTGAGTAATTTCAAGATAGTAATATTAACTCATGTCAAATCAGCAACACAGAAGGGCTGCACTAGTTTATCATGCCAAACCTAAACCAGGAAAAACAAAAGTAGTTCCAACCAAAAATTATAATACTCAAAGGGACTTAGCATTGGCTTATTCCCCTGGTGTTGCTATCCCTTGTACTGAAATAGAAAAGCAAAAATCTGATGTTTACAAGTATACCAATAAAGGGAATTTGGTTGCCGTTATCACCAATGGTACTGCTGTACTGGGTCTAGGCGATATTGGTCCATGTGCATCTAAACCTGTCATGGAGGGTAAAGCTTTACTTTTTAAAATTTTTGCGGGAATTGATGTTTTTGATATAGAATTAGATGCTAAAGACCCAGAAAAATTTATTGAAGCAGTTAAGGCAATTTCGCCAACATTTGGAGGAATAAATTTAGAAGATATCAGATCACCAGAAGCATTTGAAATTGAACGCAGGCTCAAGAAAGAACTTGATATTCCAGTTATGCACGATGACCAACATGGAACCGCTATTATTTCCGCTGCTGCTCTTTTAAATGCACTAGAGCTCGCAGGTAAAGAGATTACAGATGTGAAAATTGTCATTTCTGGCGCAGGTGCAGCGGCTATAGCATGTGCCAAACTTTATGTTTCTTTTGGCGCAAGAATAAAAAATATTGTAATGTTGGATAGTAAGGGCGTAATTCAAAAAAACCGCAAGGATCTAACTAGAGAAAAGGCAGAATTTGCAACAAAACAACAACTAAATACACTGGATGAGGCGATTGTTGGATCTGACGTATTTATAGGTTTATCTCAACCTAATATCCTTACAAAAAAGATGCTCCAAAAGATGAGTAGCAATCCAATTGTTTTTGCAATGGCAAATCCAGATCCTGAAATTGGATATAATGCTGCTTGTAGTGCAAGAAAAGATATTATCATGGCAACTGGTCGTTCAGACCATCCAAATCAAGTTAACAACGTACTTGGTTTTCCATTCATTTTTAGAGGTGCTTTAGATGTAAAAGCTACATCAATAAATGAGCAAATGAAGATGGCAGCAGTAAAGGCAATTGCAGATCTAGCCAAAGAGTCTGTTCCAGAACAAGTAAATATAGCTTACGAAGAAACAAGATTGAGTTTTGGTAGAGACTACATAATACCTAAGCCTTTTGATCCCCGTTTAATTACAAAAGTACCTCCGGCTGTTGCAAAAGCTGCAATGGAATCAGGAGTGGCTCGTGAGCCCATAGAAAACTGGGAACGTTATACGGAAAGCTTAGAACAACGTCTTGGCAACACTCAAAAAATGATTCGATTGCTTCACGATCGTGCAAAATCAGCCCCTAAACGCTTGGTTTTTGCAGAAGCGGACCAAATGGACGTTCTTAAGGCTGCTCAAATTGTTTTTGAAGAATCTATCGCTATACCTATCTTATTAGGAGATAGAAAAAAAATTAAAGAGTTGTGCGATCTTATTGAATTTAATGAAAACATTGAAGTAATAGATCCCAAAGAAGATAAACAAAATAAGATTAGAAATAAATATGCTGAACTTTTTTGGGATTCACAAAAAAGGAAAGGATACACTTTGTATGATTCGCAGCGCTTAATGCGAGAGAGAAACTATTTTGCGTCCATGATGATAAAGAACGGAGACGCAGATGCGATGATTTCTGGCTATTCTAGAAACTACAGATCAGTTGTTAAGCCTATATTAGAAACAACCCCTAAAAATAAAGGAGTAAGTAGAGTAGCTGCTGCAAATTTGATGTTAACAAAATCAGGACCACTATTTTTAGCGGATACAACAATTAATGTTGATCCATCATCAAAAGAATTAGCAAAAATTGCACAAATGACTGGACAAATGGCAAAAATTTTTGGATTAGAGCCTATAATCGGTATGCTATCCTTTTCAAATTTTGGGTCCTCGCGGTTTCCACAGGCAAAAAAAGTTTACAAAGCAGTAACCATGCTTCACAGAAGTAATCCAGATTTAACTGTTGATGGACCCATACAATCTGATTTTGCTCTAAATAAGAAACTTTTGCAAGACAGATTTCCATTTTCAAGCCTAATTAATAAAAAAGTAAATATTCTTGTTTTTCCAAATCTAGATGCAGCTAATATAACCTATAAGCTTATGAAAGAATTAAATGAAGCTCATTCGATAGGACCTATTTTAATGGGTCTAAGTGAACCAATTCATATTTTACAATTAGGTGCTTCCGTATCTGAAATTGTAAACATGTCTGCGGTCGCAGTTGTGGACGCCCAAACAAAGAAAAAATAGATTGATGATCACACAAATTATTGGCAGATTGGTTGAAAAAACTCCTACGCAAGTTGTAATTGATTGTAGCGGTGTAGGTTATGCAGTTAATATATCACTTCACACCTTCTCTCAGATTAATGACAATGAAAATATTAAACTCTACACCCACCTTCAGGTACGTGAAGACTCGCACACACTTTTTGGCTTTAATACAACTATTGAAAGATCTGTCTTTTTACTTTTAATTTCAGTTTCTGGTATTGGTTCTAGTACTGCAAGAATGATGTTGTCGTCTCTTGAGCCCCTTCAAATTCAGCGAGCAATAATTTCTGAAGATCTAAATACTATAAAATCAATTAAAGGGATTGGTTTAAAAACAGCACAAAGGGTTTTAATAGAATTAAAAGATAAAATGTTAAACCTTCAAGTTGAAGGTGAAATTCAAAATTTTGGAAACAATACAATCAAAGATGAAGCGTTATCAGCATTAGAGGTTCTTGGTTACACAAGGAAGCAGTCTGAGCGCATCTTAGATACCATTATTCAAAGTGCTCCAGACAGTTCTGTTGAGGAACTTATCAAGGAGGCTCTGAATAAATTGTGAGTTTTTGATTGGAATATCTGAAAATGTAGTTTTTAAAACATCCAAAAACTTCGTCATCATATTTATCATGATGATGCTAGCTAGTAGATCTGTTTTTGGACAAGAAGCTGCTGAAGAGAGTTCTATTATTGAACTAAATCCGAGTAGTATTGAGCGTTTATACACCTATGACCCTGTTAGTAATCTATATATTTTAACAGAGGAAATTGGTGGTTTTCCGATTAGTACTCCAATGGTTATGACCGTCGCAGAATATGAATCATTTATTCTTAAAACGCAAATGAGTAGGTATTTTAAAGAAAAAATTCAGGCACTAAGCGGATATGGCTCAGATATTGAAGATGCACAAAAGAATTTACTTCCAGAACTTTATGTAAATAATGAGTTTTTTGAATCAATTTTCGGTAGTAATACCATTGATATTAAACCTCAGGGTTCTATAGGGGTAGATTTGGGATACCGATATCAAAGAAGTGATAATCCTATTGCCTCGGTAATTAATCGTAGATCTCCAGGTTTTGATTTTGACCAAAGAATTAGTTTAAGTTTATTAGGAAATATAGGTGAACGACTCCAAATAACAGCTAATTACGATACAGAATCTACTTTTGATTTTCAAAACTTGGTAAAAATTGAATTTAACCCTCCAAACCTATCAGAGCTATCAGAAATAATCCCTGGTAAGTTAGGAACAAATATTTCTGATATAGAAAAGGGTATTTCCACAATTAATGAGTCTGTTAATAATATTGGTAGAACAATTGGTAATGAAGAAGAAACAACCAGTGATTCAAAAAATTCATTAAATAAAGTAAGGCAAAAAATTGAGAATCTTAAAAATAATGTAAAACAGCTTCCTAATAATTCAGAGCTTGTAGGAAATCGTGTATCTGAATACTTAAGAGGAAAAATTACAGAAGATGCTATTATCCAAAATATAGACATTGGGAATGTTAATATGCCAATAAATAGTAATCTAATTCAAGGTGCACAAAGTTTGTTTGGAGTACGTACAGACCTAAAATTTGGAAATACAACAATATCCGGAGTATTTTCAGAACAAAGGTCTCAATCACAAAATATCGTTTCCCAGGGAGGAGGAAGATTACAAGAGTTTAACTTTTTTGCTTTAGATTACGAGGAAGACCGACATTTTTTTATTAGTCAATATTTTAGAGATAATTATGATCAATTTTTAGCAAATTATCCATATATCAATTCACCAGTTCAAATTACACGTATAGAAGTTTGGGTAACAAATAGGGGGTACCAAACTCAAAATGTTAGAAACATAATAGCACTTCAAGATCTGGGAGAACCGAATCCTGATAATACAAAATTGGATGATAATTATTTGGATTTTATAAATTCTTCAAATCCCTTTGCACCTCCTGATAATAGTGCAAATAAACTTGATCCTGATGAAATTGGTTTTAGTGGAGTACTTAATACAAAAATTAGGGATATAGCAACAGTAAATGATGCCTTTGAAAAAATAAATGCAAATGAAGGATTTGACTATGCCGTATTAGAAAGTGCACGAAAACTTAGCTCACAAGAATATACATTTCATCCCCAGTTAGGATACATATCTCTCAATCAACGTTTAAGTAATGATGAAGTTTTAGGAGTTGCTTTTCAATTTACTCATTTGGGAAAAACATATCAGGTTGGAGAATTTGCTAATGGAGATATCCCAGGAACTTCTGTAATTCAACTAAATCAAAATTTTGTTCAAGGCCAAAATCGGCAAGAACAAGTTCAAACAAATAATTTAATTGTCAAAATGTTAAAAAGTAGTTTAACTGATGTCCGCCAGCCTGTTTGGAATTTGATGATGAAAAATATTTATAATACAGGGGCGTTTCAGCTTTCCGAAGAGGACTTTCGGTTAAATATTTTGTATAGTGATCCATCACCAATTAATTATTTAACTCCGGTTGATAAATCCATTTGGCCCGAAGATTTAGATAATGAAATATTATTAAACACCTTAGAACTTGATAAGCTAAATGCTTATCAAGATTTAGTTCCTAGCGGAGACGGATTTTTTGACTTTTTACCAGGAATTACAGTTGATCCTCGTTTTGGAAGAATAATATTTACAAAAGTGGAACCGTTTGGTGAATTTTTATTTAGCCTTTTAGATAACCCAAGTTCAGCAAAAGAAAATTATAAGATTGATAATACATTTAATGCAAATCAAAAAAAATATGTTTTCAAAGAAATGTATACCCTTACAAAAGCAGCAGCTCTCGAATTTACTGAAAAAAATAAATTTCAACTTAAGGGAAGATATAAATCTGAAGGAGGCGACGGTATAAATATTGGAGCGTTTAATATTCCAAGAGGCTCAGTAAGAGTTACAGCAGGAGGAAGAATTCTTCAGGAAGGATTAGATTATACTGTAAATTATGAAATAGGAAGGGTAAAAATTTTAGATGAAGGTCTTAAAGCGTCAAATATTCCTATCGACATTTCAGTTGAAAATAATTCATTTTTTAATCAACAGAACAAAAGATTTTCAGGAATTAATTTGAAACATAGGCTAACTGATAACTTCTATGTTGGGGGTACACTGATTAATCTAAGTGAAAACCCTCTTACTCAAAAGGCAAATTATGGAACCGAACCAGTTAATAATACTATGAAAGGGTTAAATACTAATTTTTCTACTGAACTCCCCTTTCTAACACGTTTGGTTAATAAATGGCCAACCATAAGAACTAGTATTCCCTCTCAAATTTCATTCAGAGGTGAAGTTGCAAGTATAAATGCTAATGATCCTCGAAATACGAGACTAAATGGTGAAACAAACGTTTATATAGATGATTTTGAAGGAGCACAAACAAATATTGATGTAAAAGGATTTAATGCGTGGAACCTATCTAGTGTCCCGATTGAAGGAGTTTTAGGATCATCACAACAGGGACTTGAAAGTGGTTATGGACGATCTAAATTAGCATGGTATTCTATTGATCAAATTTTTTACTCTAGACAGCCGCCAGGAATAAACAATGACGATATATCGAGTAATGAAACTAGAAGTATATCTATAAACGAACTTTTCCCAGAGCAAGATTTGGTACAAGGGATGATTAGTAGACTTCCAACTTTAGATTTAGCATATTATCCAAAAGAAAAAGGACCTTATAATAATGCAGAATTATCACAATTTTTATTAGACCCAAAAAAAAATTGGGCTGGTATTACTCGTACACTAAACGCAACAAATTTTGAACAGTCAAATGTTGAATTTATCGAATTTTGGTTACTGGATACGTTTTCAGATAATATTTCAGAGGATGATAAGTTAGGGGAATTAATATTTCACTTAGGTAATATATCTGAAGATATACTTCGTGATGGCAGAAAACAATTCGAAAATGGACTACCAAGCGATAGTGAAATTACCCCTACCTATGAAACTCCATGGGGAAGAGTGCCAGCTACTCAATCTTTGGTATATGCTTTTAATTCAAATCCTGAAGATCGTATTTTACAGGATGTAGGATTAGATGGTCTTAGCGATCAAGAAGAATCTGAAATTTTCACAAACGGACCAATAAATGATCCTGCAGGAGATAATTATGAATATTATCTTCAAGTCGAAGGAAGTATACTAGAACGATACAAAAATTATAATGGTTTTGAAAATAATACTCCAATTGAATTTAGTGATAATGACAGAGGAAATACAACTGAACCTGACACAGAAGATATAAACAGAGATCAAAGCATGAATACTATAGACAGTTATTTTGAATATCATGTACCAATTTTTAAAACTATGCAAGTTGGAAATCATCCATTTATTACTGATGTTAGAGAGAACGTAGAGGTAAGGGCTCCAAATGGTGACCAGTATACAACTAGGTGGATACAGTTCAAAGTTCCTATTCAAAAGTCATATTATGAGAATACTTCTTTTAATTCATATTTCGGGGCAGTTAATGAAATTAATGATTTACGATCGATTAGATTTATGCGTATGTTGTTGAGCGGTTTTAGCGAGGAGATAGTATTTCGTTTTGGCACATTAGATTTGGTAAGAGGAGATTGGAGACGCTATAACAAGGCCCTAAATGAGGATATAATAGCAAATGAAAATACTACTGTTGATATTAGCACAGTGAACATATTAGAAAATGAAAATCGAATTCCCATAAATTATGTTTTACCCCCTGAAATTCAAAGAGAGCAGATAAATAATAACAATACTATAATTCGCCAGAATGAACAATCCTTAGCAATGCGAATTTTTGATCTGAAACCAATGGACTCAAGAGGAATTTTTAAAACAGTTGATTATGACATGAGACAATATAGCAAACTACGCATGTTTTTACACGCGGAGTCATTACCAGGGAATGAACCTCTTCCTGGTTTGAAATCAGAAGATGAATATGATAAAAGATTAGTTGCCTTTATTCGTTTAGGGACAGATTATCAAGATAATTTTTATCAAATTGAGATCCCTCTAAAGCCCTCCGATTATGACGAAAATATTTCAAATAGCTTAACTTCTGAAGAAGTATGGATACCAGATTCAAATTCAATAGAAGTATCGATAGAGTTACTTTCAAAGCTGAAAGCTAAAGCATTACAAAAATTAGGATTAGGCGAAACATTATATTTTGATGAGGAGTTAAATGAAATTTTTGAATTTACACCAATAAGTTCTCTTCCAGGACAAAAAAAATATAAACTTGCAATTAAAGGTAATCCGTCGCTTGGTAATATAAGAACATTAATGATAGGGCTGAAAAACCCATCAGTAAAATTAGGTGAAGACCTTTCTGGAGAAGTTTGGTTTAACGAATTACGTATTTCTGGAATAGACAATCAAGAAGGATGGGCAGCTATTGGTGCTTTAGATGCAAACTTAGCTGATTTTGCTAATTTTTCTGCTAATGGACGATATTCATCAATAGGTTTTGGAAGCATAGATCAGACTCCCAACCAAAGAACAAGAGAAGAGCTTTTACAATACGATTTTATTTCAAATCTAAATTTAGGGCTGCTAGCACCAGCAAAATGGGGACTTCAAATCCCTTTGAGTTTTGCTAGTGGTGAAACTTTTATAACTCCCAAATATGATCCTTTCTATCAAGATTTAAAACTCGAGGATCGTTTAGAAACATCAGAGCGTAGATCACAAAGAGACTCCATTCGTGATCAAGCAATTGATTACACAAATAGAAAAAGTGTAAGCCTAATAGGTGTTAGAAAAAGAAGTTCAGGTCAAGGTATTCAAAGATTTTATAGTCCAGAGAATTTTGATTTTTCATACGCTTACAACAAATTAGAGCATCGTGATTTTGAGATAGAAAGTCAAGAAGAGATAAACCTTTTACTTGGAGCTAATTATGCTCACTCATTTAATACAAAAACAATAGAACCATTTAAAAATGTCAAATTTTTTAATAGGAAAAGATATTGGAGATGGCTTCAACAATTAAATTTTAATCTATTACCAAATTCTCTTGAAGGTTCAGCAAACGTTAATAGAATTTTGAATAATCAAAAGTTTAGACAGGTTTATTTAGAAGGTACTGATGCCTCACTTCAAAGAAGTCTACCTAATTTGCAACAGAGAAACTTTTTATTTGATTATAATTATTCATTAAGCCATAACATCACACGCTCTCTACGATTCAACTTTAATGCTACTACTAGTAGTATAATAAGAAATAATCTTGAAAATTTTCAGAATGATAATGATAATATATTATGGAAGAATATTTTAAACACCGGGGAACCAAATACTCATTTTCAATCATTAGCATTAAATTATAAACTTCCTTTTCAATATTTACCATTTTTGAGTTTTATAGATGCAACTTATAGCTATGTAGGCAACTTTAATTGGCAAAGGGGATCAGAGGCGTTGGCTGAAGTTAAAAGTGAAGATGGATCGTCGTTAGGAATTGTAAATACAATTCAGAACAACAATAAAAAAACATTATCTGGCGCCATAAACTTTTCTAAACTATACAGTGCTTTTGGATTAAGGCCAAACAAAGCTGAACTTTTAAAAAAGACAAATCAACTAAAAAGTAAGGATTCGATCAAAAAAAATCTTACGATTCGACAAAGTTTAACCAGACTAGTTGATGTACTAGCCACATTAAAAAGAATTCAGCTAAATTATAACGAAAATAATGGAACAATTCTTCCTGGTTATCTTCCAAGTGTAGGTTTTGCTGGTGGTATGCAACCCACCATTGGATTTACAATAGGTAGTCAAGCTGATATTAGATATGAAGCAGCAAGAAAAGGATGGCTTACAGGATTTCCAAACTTTAATCAGCTATTCACTCAACTCAGATCAAATAAATTTTTAGCAACTGCTCAAATGGTCCCTTTCAAAGGATTGATTCTAGACCTAAATGCCGAAAGAGATTTTGCGGAAAATAAGATAGAAAACTTTAGTATAAATAATCTACAATATTATCCGAAAAACTCAAATATTTCTGGGAATTTTGGAATATCTACAATTATTATTAAAACAGCATTTAATCGTTCTGATGGTTTTGAGAGTAAAACATTTGAAAATTTTAGAGAATACAGAACTATAATAGCAGAACGTCTTAGTGAAAAAAATGATCTTCCTGAATTAAAAAATGAAATAGATGGATATCCCTTTGGATATGGTAAAAACCAGCAATCTGTATTGCTTCACTCTTTTATAGCTGCATATTCAGGAATTGATCCTTACAAAATAAATTTAAACCCAATAAGAAATGCCCCTCTACCCAATTGGAACTTGAAATTAACAGCCCTTTCAGATATCAAGGGGTTGTCAAAAATTTTTAATCGTTTTTCAATTAATCATGCTTACAGAGCTAGTTATACATTAAATAACTTTCAGACAAATTTTGATTATGATTCAACCATTCCTTTTCAAACTGATAAATTGGGAAATTATATACCAGAGAGACTTTATTCTAATATTAATTTAGTAGAACAATTTAATCCTTTAGCCAGGATTGATATGGAATTTAAAAATTCAATAAAAGTCTTAGCAGAATTTAGAAAAGAACGTGCAATTTCCTTGAGCCTTGATAATAATCTAATCACTGAGACTCTTGGAGATGAATATATAGTTGGGCTTGGATATAGAGTGAAAGATGTGAGATTTAGAACAAATATTAGCGGGAGAAGAGTAATTTTAAATGGTGATTTAAATATAAAAGTCGATGTTTCCTATCGAAACAATTTGACACTACTTAAAAACCTTGAATATGATAATAATCAAGTGACTGCAGGACAAAAACTTATGGCAATAAAAGTAACTGCTGATTATGCACTTACAAAAAATCTTACAGCCTTATTTTTTTATGATCACAATTTTTCTGAGTTTGCTATTTCAACTGCTTTTCCTCAAACTAGTATTCGATCTGGATTTACAATTCGTTATAACTTTGGAAATTAATAATATTTTTGATAAAGGAAATATTTTAAATTTGTCAAAAAAAAAATGAGTATTCCAGCTGACATAAAATACACGAAAGACCATGAGTGGATAAAATTTGAGGGTGAGATTGCTACAGTCGGAATTACTGATTTTGCCCAAGGCGAACTTGGAGATATAGTTTATGTTGAAATAGATACACTTAATTCTAAGCTTGACGCAGAAGAAGTTTTTGGTTCTGTAGAAGCAGTAAAAACAGTTTCAGATTTATTTATGCCTGTCACAGGGGAAATAATTGAAATTAATGAACTTTTGGAAGATACACCTGAAATAGTTAATGAGGATCCCTATGGAGACGGCTGGATGGTTAAAATACGTTGTAGTGATTTGGATCAATCTAAAAACCTTCTTGATCATAAATCTTACGATACATTACTCAAAAACGGATAAAATTTAGGACTTTGTCCATAATGTTTACCTAAAGGACTTATTATTAATTAAGAAATGGTTGTTTTTTGTATATTTTTTTTAGATTAGCCTTTTAATTTGTTTGACGATGCAGCCAAAAAAAAATGAAAAAGTAGATTTAACAAAAAACAGTAGCTTATACTTTATAATTGGTCTATCTTTTGTCTTACTAGTTACCTGGCAAACCATTGAGTGGAAAACTTACAAAAAGACTTATGATTATGAGGCTTTAAATGTAGATGATGACGACGATGAAGAAATTCCAATTACTGAGCAAATTAAAACACCACCACCACCACCACCACCACCACCAGCACCTGAAATAATTGAAATTGTTGAAGACGAAGAGGAGGTTGAAGAGACTGTAATTGAATCTACTGAAACAGACGAAGAAGAGATTGTCGAAATTGTAGAAGTTGAGGAGGAGGAAGTTGATATAGACGTACCTTTTGCTGTTATCGAGGATGTTCCAATTTTTCCAGGTTGTGAAAGAGTTAAAAAATCAGAAAGGCGAAGCTGTTTTCAAGAAAAAATGAATAAGCATATCAGGAAAAACTTCCGCTATCCTGAAATTGCCCAAGAGATGGGTATCCAAGGGCGAGTATATGTAAACTTTATAATATCTAAAGATGGAAGTATTACTAATATTAGAATGCGAGGTCCAGATAAAAACTTGGAAAAAGAAGCCGAGCGGATAATTTCAAAACTTCCAGCGATGACTCCAGGCAAGCAAAGGGGACGTCCTGTTAGAGTTCCTTTTAGTATACCTATTACTTTTAGACTGCAATAAAATTTATCTGGGGATAAATCATTGCTCGATGACTTATTCTACACTATATTTGCTAGTTGAATGATGACGTCTGATGCCTCTTTACAAATCCATTTCTGTAAACACACGATATCAAAACTTAATTGATTTTTCCCAGCTTACAAAACTAAGACTGTCAATTTCAATAGTCTTGTCTTCAATTGCTGGTTATTTTTTAGCTGTTGAGGAAATAAACTATTATTCCCTGGTTTTACTTATAATAGGTGGTTTTTCGATGGTTGGAGCCTCAAATGTTTTTAATCAAATATTTGAAAAAGACTTAGACAAGAAAATGTTAAGGACTCAAAACAGGCCTCTTCCAGATAACAGAATTCAAACTAAGACAGCAATGTATATAGGAGTAATATTAACACTGATCGGAGTTGTTTGTCTTTATTTGATAAACTTAAAAACCGCTTTTTTTGCAAGCATCTCCACATTTTTATATGCATGCCTATACACTCCCCTTAAACAAAAAACCCCATTGTCAGTTTTTGTGGGTGCTTTCCCAGGAGCAATACCGTTTATGCTGGGCTGGGTAGCTGCAACTAATAAATTTGGAATTGAACCTGGGCTATTATTTATGTTACAGTTTTTTTGGCAATTTCCCCATTTTTGGGCAATAGGATGGCTCATGCATGATCAGTATGAATCTGCAGGTTTTAAAATGTTACCTTCTGGATCAAAAGATCAAAGTACAGCTTTCCAAGTTGTCTTTTATACACTATGGACAATATTAATTTCACTTATACCCTCTTTCAGATTTACTGGCACGCTTTACTTAACTGAAGTAGCCTCAGTACTTATTTTCCTATTAGGAATAATGTTTTTCTATTTTGCTGTAAATTTGATGTTGTCAAAAACTGATAAATCGGCAAGACTTTTAATCAAATCAAGCATTATTTATATAACAGGAGTACAAATTGTTTATGTGCTAGATAAATTATTTTTTCAATGAAAAATGATTCAATATTATTAAGATCCAATAAAGCAAAAAAAATGATGCTTTGGCTTGGAATGATAAGTATGAGTATGACTTTTGCTGGTCTCACAAGTGCATATGTAGTGAGTAGCTCTAGGGCAGACTGGATACAACAAATTGATTTGCCTTTTGATTTCACTATCAGTTCTCTGATAATTATTCTAAGTAGTGTTACATTTTATTTAGCATTTAAAATGCTCAAAATGAAAAATCTGAAAATAACACATTTATTACTTATAATAACCCTATCACTGGCTTTGGCATTTATTTATTTTCAAATACAAGGTTTTAATGGGATAATTGAAAAGGGATATTATTTTACAGGACCTGAAAGTTCAATTACTACATCTTACCTGTACATATTAGTTTTGTTACATATTGCGCACCTTGTTGCCGGGATTATCATTGTTTTATATGTTTTGTTAAACAGTTTTAAGGGGGTTTATTTTAATGGGAACACATTAGGATTTGAATTGGCCTTAACTTTCTGGCACTTTCTCGATATTCTGTGGCTATATTTATATTTATTCGTTTCATTCTACGGTTAAATTTTATAAATTTATATCGGATTTGACTTAAATATTATGGAAGTAACTACAAACACACAAGTCAGCGAGAGAGAACTTTGGGGTGGCGGAGCTAAACCTTTTAGTGCAAGCTATGGAAAGATAATGATGTGGTTTTTTATTGTTTCTGATGCATTGACATTTACTGGATTTCTAGTTTCTTATGGTTTTTCAAGATTTAAAAATATAAACTCATGGCCAATTGCCGATGAGGTTTTCACACATTTCCCGTTTTTACATGGTATTGACGCTCCAATGTACTATGTTGCTTTAATGACATTTATTTTAATCTTTTCGTCTGTAACTATGGTACTTGCTGTTGACGCTGGCCATCACATGAATAAGTCTAAAGTTACATTTTACATGTTATTGACTATAATTGGTGGAGCCATTTTTGTGGGGTCCCAGGCCTGGGAATGGAAAAATTTTATAAAAGGTGAATACGGGGCTTTAGAAACAAAAGGAGGCCAAATACTTCAGTTCGTTAATTCAGAAAATGATAAACGTGTATCAATCCAAGATTTTGCAATTGGAATAGACTCAGAACGTGAAACACACAAGTCAAATATTGGACTTTGGTATCAGAATGAAAAAACACTTCCTAAAATTACCGTAGAAGAGGTTAAAAAAGGGTTTTTAGCTAATCCTAATCTTACGATAAGAACAGAACAGATTTCAGAAAACGGTCAAAAAACTTTGCTTTCAAGAGACGATGCAATTTACAAGATAGAAGATGCAATAGGAGTTGTTGAAGGGGCAAATTTGATTCACAATGAATATGGTAACAGATTATTCGCCGATTTCTTTTTCTTTATAACTGGTTTTCATGGTTTTCATGTATTTTCAGGAGTAGTTATAAATATCATAATATTTTTTAATGTAATACTGGGGACTTATGAGAAAAGAGGTCATTACGAAATGGTTGAGAAAGTTGGATTATATTGGCATTTTGTAGACCTAGTATGGGTTTTTGTATTCACATTTTTCTATCTAGTTTAATATAATTATAATGGCAGAAGGACAACACAAACTGGCAATTTTTAGAGGACTATTAAAATTTAAATCTAATCAACAAAAGATTTGGGGAGTTCTAATTTTTCTATCTATAGTTACAACTATTGAAGTTGGATTGGGCATATTAAAGCCTGAAATTTTAATGACAAGTTTTCTGAGAATGAAACTTCTTAATTGGATTTTTATTTTACTAACAATTGTAAAAGCATATTACATAGCATGGGACTTTATGCATATTCGTGATGAACGAAGTGGTTTAAAAAATTCAATAGTCTTGCCGCTAGTAATTTTGATTCCATATCTTATATTTATTCTTATACTTGAAGCAGATTATATTTTTGATGTTATGGATATTGGATTTGTTTCCTGGAATTTCTAAACTGGGCTGATCTTAATCTTATAATATAGAATATCATTAACATTAATTATTACTATTTCATTTATAGTTAATAAATCGTATGAGTAAGGATTTAAATAAAAAAGTTGTTTTAGGGATACTGTTCATATTTCCCCTCTTAGTTTATTTATTTTTTGCTTCTGGTAAGAATAACTTTGCTAAACTTCCAATCCTTACAAAAAAAGTAAGTGAATTGCCCATAGGTTATTTGGGGGAAAAAATTAAATTAAAAAATAAGATTACAATTCTAGGTTACTGGGGTGGTAATTTAAAAAATAAAAAAGCCGAGGCACTAAATTTAAATGAAAAAATTTATAAAAGGTTTTACCAATTCGATGACTTTCAGTTTGTTTTTTTTGTAGACACTTTTCAAATTAAACAGGTTCAGGAATTGAAAAATGAACTTGTAAAAGGTGTAGGAACTGATATTTCGAGGTGGAATTTCTTGCATACAACCTCGGAAAATATGAAAACTCATTTCAGCTCACTTAAAACTCCTTTTTTATTAGATGAATCAGGTAATACACCATATGTATTCATTATTGACAAAGATTTGAGTCTAAGGGGAAGAAACGATGATGAAGACTCAGGGACATTATATGCTTTTGATGCTCGATCTGTAGCGCAAATAAATAAAAAAATGATTGATGATGTAAAGGTGATACTAGCTGAATATCGTTTGGCACTTAAAATTTATAATTCAGAAAGAAATAAATGAAAAAGTTTAAAAGCATTGGACTTTTTTTAATTATCATAACTTTTGGAATTTTATTTATCCCAAAAATCATCAATAGAATTATTGATAACAAAGTAGTAGATAATAATCGATCAACTTCTGCCTCACCCCTTCAATTCATTTTTTTAAATGGTGAGGCTAAAAAAGTCCCTGATTTCACGTTTTTTAACCAAGACAGCTTAATTATATCAAATGAAGACTTTAATGATAAAGTTTATGTTGCTGAATTTTTTTTTACATCCTGTCCAACCATTTGTCCTATCATGAATAAAAACATGAAAAAAATTGAAAATAAATTTGGAAATAGAGAAAATTTTGGGATTGCATCTTTCACAATTGATCCCTCGTATGATACACCACAAGTCTTAAAAAATTATGCTGAATCTTACGATGTTTTTTCACAAAATTGGCATTTTCTTACTGGAGAAGAGAGAAAAATATATTCTCTTGCCAACGAAGGATTTAATATATTTGCTTCTGTAAATCCAAAAGTTGCGGGTGGTTTTGAACATCAAGGCTATTTTGCGTTGATTGATAAAAAAGGTTTTATCCGCTCACGATCCGACAAATTTGGTAATCCTATGGTATATTATATGGGAGTTGATCAAGAAGGTGAAAAAGTTCAAGAGTTGGATCTACTTATTGAAGATATTGAAAAGTTGTTAAAAGAATAGAAAATGAATAACAGAGGCGAACAAATTACCAAAAAATATATCCCTTGGGTTTGGGTACTTTCAATTGCTATACCAATTGTGGTTGTGATTCTTTTTATGATTAAAATTCCTAATGTAAAACCGCTTACTTTTCTTCCACCTACTTATGCTACTATTAATGCAATTACTGCTTTGGTTCTTTTTTTTGCTTATATAGCAATTAAAAAGAAAAAAATGATTCTCCACGAAAGGCTTATGAAAATAGCAATATTTTTATCTGTTATTTTTCTAGCTATGTATGTTGCATATCATATGACTTCTGACCCTACACCATATGGAGGCCAAGGAATTTTAAGATCAATATATTATTTTATTCTTATAAGCCACATTTTACTTTCAGTAGGTATTATCCCAATGGTATTAGTTACTTATGTACGTGCGATATCAAAATTTTTCGAAAATCATAAAAAGATTGCAAGATATACCTTTCCAATTTGGATGTATATAGCAGTTACAGGAGTGATTGTATATTTAATGATTTCACCCTATTATGCTTAAAATAAATTCACCTTTTGTTCTAATATTCATATTTTCTCTTCTTATCCTTAGCTCAGATGCCTATAGTCAGTGTTCGATGTGTAGAGCTGTACTTGAATCTGAGGAAGGGCAATCTACAGCCAAAGGGATAAACAATGGAATTTTGTATTTGATGGCAATTCCTTATTTTTTGGTTGGGTTAGCAGGTTGGAAAATATATAAGATTTTAAGGAAAAAATAATTATATCCCTTAGTTCAAATAGAAATATTTTAATAAAAACAGTTGAAACTTAACATATTTTTAAACTAAATTTTAACTCTAAACCGTAATTTTACATCACAATTGCCAAATAATCAAATTTAAGAACTGTAAATTGTCTTAATGATTAAACTAAAAAACCTTCACAAATCATATAAAATGGGGTCCTCCTCATTGCATGTTCTTAAGGGGATAAACCTAAATATAGAGGATGGTGAACTAGTTGCAATTATGGGATCTTCTGGATCTGGGAAATCAACTTTACTGAATATTTTAGGTATGCTAGATACAGCAGACAAAGGAGATTATATTTTAGACAGCTTTAAGATTGAAAATTTAAATGAGACTAAAGCAGCAAAATACAGGAACAAGTTTCTTGGGTTTATATTTCAGTCATTCAATTTGATAAATTATAAGACCGCTTTAGAAAATATTTCATTACCCCTATAT
Source organism: uncultured Bacteroidota bacterium (assembly GCA_902613595.1). Lineage (GTDB taxonomy): Bacteria > Bacteroidota > Bacteroidia > Flavobacteriales > Flavobacteriaceae > MS024-2A. The sequence goes on along the minus strand of CACMHY010000001.1, from coordinate 516,052 downwards.
TATCAAGGGATATCACGAAAAGAAAGGCAGCAAATAGCTTTAGATTATCTTGACAGGGTAGGTTTAAAAGAGTGGGCAACCCATTTACCTAGTGAACTTTCTGGAGGTCAAAAACAAAGGGTAGCTATAGCCAGAGCTATGGCTTCAAAACCAAAAGTTCTTTTAGCTGACGAACCAACTGGAGCCTTAGATACTAAGACTTCATGCGATGTAATGGAATTGATCCAAAAAATTAATGAAGAGGGCAAGACGATATTAATAGTAACTCATGAGCTCGAGATAGCAAAAATGTGTAAAAGAATTGTGAAACTCAAAGATGGAGTTATAGTTGAAGATAGCAAAGTTAAACAGGTCAAAGCCTCATCATATGTTTAATAGAGATCGCTGGACAGAAATTTTTGAAACGATAGGTAAAAATAAGCTGAGGACTTTTCTTTCTGGTTTTACAGTTTCTCTAGGTATTTTTATTTTTATCATTTTATTTGGTCTTGGTAATGGTCTTAAAAATACTTTTCAAGAATTTTTTTTAGATGATGCCAGTAATGCCATTTTCTTATATCCTGGAAAAACTTCAAAACCCTATAAAGGTTTTAAGGCAAACAGGCGTATTGAATTTAGAAATGATGATTTAAGGGATATAAAAGAAAACTTTTCATTTTATTTAGAATACCTAACACCAAGAATAACTCGAAATGCACTAACAAGATATAAAAACCAGAGTAACAATTACAGTACTCGTGCAGTTGCCCCTGGACATCAGTTCGTTGAAAAAACGATATTGATGAAAGGAAGATACATTAATCAATCTGATATAAGTCGCAAAACCAAAGTTGCTGTGATTGGAAGAATGGTAGCTAAAGATTTATTTAAGTCTGAGGAAGCAATTGGTAAATTCATCAATTTAGGTTCTTCAGCATTTAAGGTTGTTGGAATTTTTCAAGATGAGGGTGGAGATAATGAAGAAAGAAATATTTATATACCCTTTACAACTAGACAGATAATTGAAAAAAGTAATGATAAAGTAGATCAAATCATACTAACATATAGAAAAGAACTAGGCTACCTTGGCGCAATGGGATTAGAAAATGGACTCAAAAAGTATTTTAAAGAAAAAAAGTCGGTCTCTCCTGAGGATCCAAATGGCTTTTACATAAGAAATATAGCAGATGATTTAAGAGAAACACAACAATTTGCTGTAGTACTTCAGCTGATTGTAAGTTTTGTTGGTCTAGGAACTCTAATTGCGGGAATTATAGGTATTTCAAATATTATGGTTTTTGTAGTTAAAGAACGTACTAAAGAGTTAGGGATAAGGAAAGCTTTAGGTGCTACACCAAATTCAGTAATAAAAATGGTTCTGCAGGAATCTGTATTTATAACTATTATATCTGGCTATTTAGGCTTAATTTTTGGAGTTTTGGTTCTTGAAAATATAGGAGTAAAATTGGACAAATATTTCATCAAAAATCCTTTTATTGAAATTTCAACGGCTTTAATGGCAACTGTTGTACTAATTATTTTTGGCTCAATTGCCGGTTATATACCTGCAAAAAGGGCCTCAAGCATCAAACCTATAATTGCTTTAAGAGATGAATAATTTAAAGGTGATTTTTGACAGGGATACTTGGCAAGAAATTTTTGGATCAATATCAAAAAACAAGGTAAGAACTGTCATCACTGTGATTGGAGTTTTATGGGGAATATTTATCTATATTACTTTATCTGGAGCTGCCAAAGGACTAGATAATGGTTTTGAGCGCCAGTTCGAAAATATAGCAATGAATTCAATGTTTATTTGGGCTGAAAGGACAAGCATACCATATGCTGGGTTTAAAACAGGAAGAAATATTCAGCTAACACTTTCAGATATGAATTACATTAAAAAAACAATTCCAGAGGTACAATTTATAGCACCTAGAAACTCACGGGGTGTATTTTGGGGTGGCCCACCTTTAGTTGTAAGAAAAAATAAATCTAGCAACTACAATATTTATGGTGACTTTCCCGATTATACAAGAATTGCAACCAAAAAAATCTTCAATGGTGGTCGCTTTATAAATGAAGAAGACATAAAATATAAAAGAAAAGTGTGTGTCATAGGTGAAAGAACAAAAACAGAATTATTTGAAAAAGACGAAGATCCAATTGGGAAGTATATAAAAATTGATGATATATATTTTCAAGTTATTGGAGTTCACAAGTTTATACCTGGAGGTGGATTTGAAACAGATGGAGATATTTTTATTCCATTTGAAACATTTAAGAGACTTTATAATACTGGCGATGATGTAATGTGGTTTACGATAGCTGCATATGATGATGCTGATGTGGTTTCTGTTGAAAAAAAAATAAAAGCTGCTTTAAAGAGATTACACAATGTTTCTCCTGAAGATGACCGTGCGTTTGGAGGTTTTAATCTAGGAGAAATTTTTAATAAAATTATGGGATTTTCAAAAGGGATGACACTTTTGTCGCTAATTGTAGGTATAGCAACTATAATGGCAGGTGTAATTGGAATTGGTAACATTCTTTTAATTTCAGTAAAAGAAAGAACAAAAGAACTTGGTGTAAGAAGGGCTCTCGGTGCTACTCCTACAGAGGTACGAAATCAAATTATTTTGGAATCGATTTTTCTGACACTCTTAGCTGGAATATTTGGTATTATTTTAGGAGCTTTTGTTTTATTTGGTATTAGCTCTGCTACAAAAGATTTAACCGACTTTCCATACACAAATCCAACTGTACCAATTCCATATATTCTTGGAGCACTATTTCTAATGATTTTTCTTGGAACACTTATCGGACTAATTCCTGCTCAAAGAGCAGTTAACATGAAACCTATAGATGCACTGAGAGAAGAATAAAACTATAAACAACTAATGAAAATTTTAAAATACATCGGAATTTCTGTTTTAATAGCAGGTAGCTTATTTGCGGCAGCATTTTTTGTAAAAACAAATAACAAATCTTCAATAACTTTTGAAACTCAGAAGATGTTTAAAACATCAATTGAAAAGAAAACAGTTGTTACTGGAAAAGTAATACCTGAAGATGAGGTTGAAATCACTCCGCAAATCCAAGGTATTATTGACGGAATTTATGTAGAGGAGGGAGATCAGGTAAAGAACGGAGACCTACTAGCTAAAATTAAAGTAGTTCCAAATGAACAAAACTTAAACAGTGCTGAGGGCAGACTAGCTAATTCAAGAATTATCTTAAAAAATGCAAAAATTGAATATGAAAGAAATAAAAATTTATTCAAAAATGGAATTATTTCAAAACAACAATTTGATAATGTTGAGTTGAATTACAACCAAGCTAAATTAGATGTCTCTAATTCAAAATCTGATTTACAAATTATAAGATTAGGATCTAAAGGTGGTTCAGCCTCCGCTAATACAAATATTAGGGCCACAGTAGCGGGGACTGTTCTTGAGATTCCCGTTGAAAAAGGAGATCAAGTCATTGCAAGTAACAGTTTTAATGCAGGAACTACTGTCGCAACTATTGCAGATTTAAACAAAATGATTTTTGAAGGAAAAGTTGACGAAGCGGAGGTTGGAAAATTAGTAATTGGAATGCCACTTGAGGTGAATCTAGGTGCAGTTGAAGACAAATCTCTAAAAGCTAAATTAAAATTTATTGCTCCAAAAGGTAACGAAGAACAGGGAGCAGTACAATTCAAAATAGAAGCAGATTTATTTCTTAATGACTCAATTTTCATCCGTGCGGGATATAGTGCAAATGCTTCTTTAGTTCTAGAACGAAAGGATAGTGTCATGGCTATATCAGAGTCATTATTGCAATTTGATTCAAAAACAGAAGAGCCATACGTGGAAATAGAAGTTGGAGATCAAAAGTTTGAAAGAAAGGATATCGAAATTGGCATCTCTGATGGAGTAAATGTTGAAATTATCACCGGGATTGGTCAAGACGATAAAATTAAAGTTTGGAATAAAACTGAGCCTTTAAAGAAAGATGGAAATCAAAATAGTTTTAAGTAGGAATAAAAACTCATCAAATTTAAATCAGTATTATCATGAAGAATATTTTCAGTATTTTGATATTTTTAAACTTTCAATTTCTTTTTGCGCAGTTAAAAACCTACACATTAGAGGAATGTGTATCAATAGCTCTTGAAAAAAATATAAGTATCCAACAATCGGAATTTGATTTAGATGGAGCTGATATTGACAGGTTAGACGCTATTGGTAGTTTTCTACCAAATATAAATGCTCAATCACAACATATTTGGAACAATGGGTTAAGTCAAAATATTACAAACGGTCTTATTGAGAACTTGACAACCCAATTTTCTGCTTTTGGAGGAAATTTAGGAGTTACATTATTTAATGGTAAACAAAATATAAATCAATTAGCTAGGGCAAATCTAAACATCATATCAAGACAATATCAGCTTGAGGACATGAAAGACGATGTTAGCCTTTTTGTTGCAAACTCTTATTTACAAGTAATGTTTAACAAAGAGTTGGAAGAAGTTCAGCGTTATCAACTCGAATTGGCAAAGCAGGAATTAGAAAGAACCCAACTTAGAATTGCTGCAGGAGTTCAAACTGAAGCAGAAATTTATGAAATTGAAGCTAATCTTGCTTCACAAGAACAGGCCTTAGTTCAGTCGGAAAATACCACACGACTCTCATTAATTAATCTAGCTCAGTCACTTTTAATTACAGATTATGAAAATTTTGATATTGCAGATGTAGATTATTCTATCCCTCTTTCACAGATTCTCTTAGAAAAACCTAAAAAAATTTTTGAAAAATCCTTGACCTTAAGAAATGATATAAAAGTAGCAGCAACCAATATTGATATTGCAAAAAAAGATATTGATTTAGCAAAAGGGGCGTTATTACCTACAATTTCAGCATTTTATAATTACAATACACGTATATCTTATAGTGACCGATTTATAGAAACGGGAAATCTAATAGAAACTCCAATTGGAGTTGTAAAAGAAAATGGTTCACTTGTGATATCACAGTTTCCTGAGAGAGAGTTAACAGGGCCTTTATCTTTTACTGATCAGTTTCGTCAAAATGATGGACATAGCTATGGACTTAACTTAAGCATCCCTTTATTTAATGGTCTTTCATTAAGAAATAATATTAAAAGAAGAAAACTGAATCTAAAAAGATCAGAAGTTCAATTCGAGCAAACTAAGTTAGATTTAGAGAATACAATAAATCAAGCCTATAATAATGCAGAAGGGGCTTACAAGTTTTATCAGGCATCTGAAAAGACTCTTAAAGCTAGAAAAGAAGCATATCTGATGGCAGAAAAACAATTTGAAGCGGGTGTTTTAAATTCATTTGATTTTATACAAATTAAACAACGGTATGAAATTGCTTCATCTGACAATATTAGGGCTAAATATGACTATATCTTCAAGTTAAAAGTATTAGAATTTTATTTTGGAATTGAGATATCTGTCTAGTTGTAAATTTTCTTATTTCATTTATTTAAATTTCCTTTACGATCAAATTCATTAAATTTATTTATAATAAAATAACCGACTCGTGAATAAATATGCTAGCGAACATAAAGAAATTCCTGGTAATCCGTCTACTGCAAAAAGTAGTTCGAAAAAGCTCAACGATCGTCAAAATAGAAGTCCTCTAAGAGTTTTGACTGAAAAACAATGGTCTTTTTGGGTTCAAAAAGGTTACATAGTTATTAAAAAAGCAATACCAAAAAAACAAGCTGAAGCCACAGGGAATTTCTTGTGGGAATTCGAAGAGAAAAATCCAAAAGATGTTTCCACTTGGTATAGGCCACCCAGAGCTGAAATGCAAATGAAAGAGCTTGCAGGAACAGGTATGGTTGAGGTATATAATAATCAGTATTTATGGGATAATCGTCAGACTCAGAAAGTTTATGATGCTTTTGTCGATATCTGGGGAACAGAAAAGCTATGGGTTACAATTGATAGAGCAAATTTAAATTTTCCAATTAAAAAGGGCTTTGAGTATAAAGGATTCATTCATTGGGATTATGATCCAGAAACTAAGCCCCAAAATGTTCAAGGTGTAATCGCATTGTCAGATCAAACAGATATAAATATGGGAGGATTTCAGTGCATACCGTGGTTATTTCAAAACTATGATTTGTGGAAATTAGAACAACCAGAAGACAGAAACCGCTTTAAGCCTGATATTTCAGGTATTGAAAATTATATTGAAAAAGTAGCAATGGAAGCAGGGGATTTACTCATTTTTAATAGTCTCCTACCGCACGGAATACGTCCTAATCTCTCAAAAGATAAAGTCCGTATTGCCCAATACATATCGATGATGCCTGCAGAAGAAGATAACAAACTTCTTAAGCAATGGAGAATTAACTCTTGGAAAAATAGAATAGCACCAGAAGGATATGCTTTTCCTGGAGATCCAAGAAATTGGGAGCAAAAAAAGTATGAAACTGCAAAATTATCTTTGTTAGGGGAAAAACTTTTGGGAAAAACATCATGGAACTAATTTAAGATGGATTTTAAATTAAAAGGCAAAAAAGCCTTTATTTCGGCCTCAACTTCAGGAATAGGTTTAGAGACTGCAAGAATTCTATTGGATGAAGGTATGACTGTTTATATAAATGGTAGAAGTGAAAAGACTGTTAAGAAAGCAGTAGAATATTTAAAAAATGAAATCAAGGGATCAGAAGTAAAAGGTATTGTAGCTGACTTTCTCAAACAAGGACAAGTAAACAATCTTTTAAGTTCTCTAAAAGACGTCGATGTCCTGATAAATAATGTAGGGATATATTCTTCGACATCATTTTTTAATACTCCAAAAAAAACTTGGTATGACCATTTCCAAGTTAATGTTATGAGTGGAGTTACTTTGACTAAACATTTTTTAGAAGGTATGATTGCAAGAAATTGGGGAAGAGTTATATTTATTTCAAGTGAATGTGTTTATTTGGCTCCTATAGATTTAATTTCATATAGTTCTACAAAAGCAGCTTTGCACTCTCTTTCAAGAGGTATAGCTCAACTTTCTAAAGGGTCAAATGTAACTTCTAACGTAGTTGTTCCAGGATCTACTTTAAGTGAGGGAGCAAAAAACTATTTAGAAACTAAATCTGAATTAGAAAATGTAAATAAAAATCAGGTTGAAAAGAATTTTTTTAAAGATGAAAGAAAGACCTCTTTGACACAAAGATTTGCTACAACAAGTGAGGTAGCAGCCACGATAGCCTACCTTTGCAGTCACCATTCCTCGTCTTCTAATGGAAGTGTTTTTAGGGTTGATGGAGGTAGTTCTTTGGGAACATTTTAACATTCTATGTCTTACATTCTACATATAGAAACATCAACAATTCAATGTTCAGTTTCAATAGCATTCAAAGGAGAGTATATTGCTGGTAAACAATTGCTAGTAAATGAATTTATTCATGGAAAAAAACTTCATGTTTTTATAAAAGATATACTTGAAAAAATAAAAATCAAAACAACTGATCTTAATGCAGTCGCCGTAAGTAAAGGTCCAGGTTCTTATACTGGTCTAAGAATTGGTGTGGCTGCTGCTAAGGGAATTTGCTTTGCACAAGACATACCACTTATAGGTGTAAATACTCTTGAAATTATGGCAGCCCCTTTTTTTAATAAAAATGAATACGATTACTTGATTCCTATGTTAGATGCCAGAAGGATGGAAGTATATTCTGCTATATTTGATACTAAAAAAAGGTATATTCAAAAAACAAATGCTTTTGTACTATCGAGAAATAGCTTTTTTGATAAGGTTGAAAATGGATCATGCTTAGTAATTGGAAATGGAGCATCAAAATTTAAAACCTTAAAGCCAAAAATAAATGCACATTATAATGAAGAACACTTTCCGTCTGCTAATGACATGTGTAAAGTTTCCTGGGACTTTTATAAAAAAGAGAGTTATGAAAACTTAGAAATTTTTGAGCCCTTTTACCTAAAGGACTTTCAGACACAGAATCCTAAGAAAAAATAAGTATTAGCCATTTAATGCTACAACATTTTCTATTTTACCAGGCATCATTTCTTTAAGCATTGTTTCGATACCGTTTTTCAGTGTTAATGTTGAGGATGGACACCCACTGCACGCACCTTGAAGAATAACTCGCACAGATTTTTTATTAGAATCATAAGAATCGAACTCGATGTTTCCACCGTCAGAGGCAACAGCTGGTTGAATATATTCTTTTAGAATTGAAATAATTTGCTTTTCCAACTCATTCAGATTTTCAAAACCTGATGTATTTTTGAAATCTTTTTTAAGTTCTACCGATTCTTCAATAACAATATTCCCTTCCTCTAAAAAAGAACGCACAAATTCTCTAATTTCCATTACAACTTCATCCCATGAATTAATTTCATATTTAGTAATTGATATGTAGTTTGAATTGATAAAGATTTCTTTGATAAATGGGAAATGAAATAATTTTTGAGCAAGAGGAGATATCTTAGCCTCATCAATATTCTTAAATTCAAAACTTTCAGGCACTAAAAGTTTATTAGCAACAAATTTCATTACAGATGGGTTAGGCGTACTTTCTGCATATACGGTGGTTGGAATTTTTTCAATTATGGAACCTCCATTATTCAAATAATTTTCCAATTGTTCACAAACTTCATCAGCAACCTCATCCCATTCTAAAATATTGAAGCGCTCAACAATTAGCTTCTTTTCTTTAAGCGTTACAGATTTAACAAAAGGTAGAAAAAATAGCTGTTGAATCAAAGGGGCGCCTTTGGCATCATCAACATTCTTATAAATCTGGGAATTCTTATACCCAACTTTGTGATTGAATAAAAATTGAGCCTTATCGTCTCCCTTCTTTATTTTTGGGGTTATTTTGTATTTTTTCAAAGCCTGAATATAACGATGGTAAAAATAATTAATCATAAAGAAAAATTTGAAAAAGTTCACGTTTAATTTGAAAAATAATCTTTTTGTATTTTGCAGTAAATAAATCGTGTGCTTATAAAATCTGTAAGAGGTTACAAGCCTTCATTTGGGAAAGATTGTTATTTTGCTGAAAACTGTACAATTATTGGGGATGTAATTATTGGTGACCAAGCATCTGTGTGGTTCCAAGCTGTTATTAGAGGTGATGTCAACTCTATTCGTATTGGAAATAAAGTTAACATCCAAGACGGTGCTATAATTCATGGCACATATAAAAAAGCATCTACAAATATTGGAAATAACATATCAATTGGTCATAATGCTATTATTCATGGGTGTAAATTACATGACAATGTTCTCATTGGTATGGGAAGTATTTTAATGGATAATTGTGTGATTCATAGTAATAGCATCATTGCTGCAGGAGCTGTATTGACACAAAATACTATAGTTCCTCCAGGATCAATCTTTGCGGGTATTCCTGCAAAAAAAATTAATGAGATAGATCAAAACCTTCAGAAAGATGAAGTTGAAAGAATCGCTGAGAGTTATCTTCTTTATTCAAGTTGGTACAAAAAATAAAAGCCACAATCAAGGTGGCTTTAAATTTATTTATAAAAACACAGCTTATTTAGAAACCTAAATCAGATTTTACATCAGCCATTAGATCTTTACCGGTAGCCATTATTACACTCCCACCAGGGCTAGAATCTAAGACGTAATCAAAGCCTTGTGCAGCAGCTACTTTTTCTATTGATGAACGTGCTTTTTCATAAAGTGGCCGCATCATTTCTGAAGAACGTTTCTGTAATTCTTGTGCAGCTGTTTCTCGGAATTCTTGAATTCTTTTCTGCATTTCCTGTAATTCAACCTGTCTTTGCTGATTGATTAGCTCCGTTTGATTTTCAGCATCTCCCTGGTAGCTCTGGGCTTTAGTTTGAAATTCTTTTGCAGATGTTTCAAGTTCTTTAGCGTATTGATCTTCTAGTTTTTTTAATTCATTCTGGGCTGCAATCACTTCTGGCATTTCACTTATTAATTGCTGAGTATTAATATGGGCCACTTTCGATTGAGCAGAAATGTTCAAAGGAATGGAAATGATTAATAAACTAAAAATGAGGGTACTGAAGTATTTCATAATTATAAAGTTTTTATTTATTTGCAGAGCTAGATTTTGATTTCAATTTTTCTATTTGATCCTTTCTATTCTGAATACGTTGTTGTCTGTTAATTTTTTTAATAACTAAATCACTAATATCGTAATTTTTTGCGGAATATAACATGGTTATACTTGAAGAACGGTCAAAAATGAAATCATATTTTTTTTCTTCAGCAATTTGTTTTACAATTGATAGAACTTGATCTTGAACAGGTTGTATTAGTTTTGATCTCTGGATTATCATATCTCCCTTCGGTCCAAAACGTTTTTCTTGTAGGGAAATAATTTCGGAAGCAAAAATTTGAATCTCAATTTCTCTATCTTTGATAAGCTCTGGGGTAAGGAGAATTCTTTCAATATTAAGCTGGTCTTCGTATTGCTTTAATTGAATTTTTTTTAATTCAATCTCTTTTTTCCACTTCTCAATATTCTTGTCAAGTAAGTCACTTGCTTTATTGTATTCTGAAATATTTTCAAGAATTATATTCATATCCATATACCCAACTCTAGTTCCCCTTTGTGCGAATGTGGAGATGATTGTAAATAGAAGTAGTCCTGTATATATTTTTTTTCTTAACATAACACTTTTATATAACGATTAAATAGGTATTATATTATGGTTTTTTTGAGAAATCTAAATTTCAATTTAAAATCTTTGACCAATAACAAAGTGTGTTTCCCACCCATTAGGTGCAGTCAAATTAGAATTTACATTATCAAATCCATATCCGAAATCAATTCCTAGTAAACCAAAAGCAGGCATAAATATTCTTACTCCTGCACCTGCAGAGCGTTTAGATCTAAATGGATCGAACTCCCTAAAACTATTGTAACCATTTCCAGCTTCTAAAAAAGTTAAAGCATAAATTGAGGCACTTGGTTTAAGAGTAATTGGATAACGAAGTTCTAATGAAAATTTATTGTAGATTACGGAGCCATCCGTACTTGACAGAGATTGGTTAGGGTAACCTCTTAACGCGATTGTTTCACGGCCATCCAAAGCATAATTGATCATACCATCACCACCCAAAAAAAATCGTTCGAATGGAATATTTCCACGTGCAAGGTTATAAGAACCCAAAAACCCAAAATCTGCTTGTGTTTTAAGAATTAATTTGTCATAAATGGGTGTATACCAAGTACCATTAAACTTTATTTTATAAAATTCGAGCCATCTAAATTTTTCTTGATCTATTTTGGCTAGATCAGGATTGCCATTTTCATCCTGGAATTCACTTAAAATGCCCAAATTTGAAAAATCCTTTTTACTAAATAGCGAATATGGTGGGGTTAATTTTGCACTAATACTAAAAGTGGACCCACCCGTTGGAAATATAGGGTTAACTCTTGTGTTATTTCTAGTAAGGTTAATTGTGTATGAGAGATTGTTAGCTTGGCCATCACCAAATGTAAATAAACCAGTGTAATAATTTTTTAGGTTGTAATATTGAAATGAAATAGCTTGCGAAAGTTGAAAGAAGTCATCAGGAATTCTCAATCTTTTCGCTAAACCAATTGTTGCACCGCTAATTTGAAAAGATTGGGATTTGTCTGCTAGTCCTGTAAAAAAATCATATCTATACTGAATCGTATGCTGTAGTGAAGTTGAGAATTGAACTGGTTGCTGACCACCCAGCCATGGTTCAGAAAAACTAAAACTGTAAGTATTATAGAATTGGCTTGCTTGGAGTCTTAAAGCTAGTGTTTGACCGTCTCCCATGGGTAAAGGTTTGTATTTTGTTTTGTCCAATATATTTCTCATTGAAAAATTGTTAAATGACAAACCTAAAGTTCCAATAAATCCTCCTTGACCATATCCTCCTTGAAGTTCTATTTGGCTGGCTCCTGACTCAACCAAATCAAAACGAACATCAATTGTTCCTGAATTTGGATCTACATTTTCCATTTGTGGATTGATTTGTTCAGCATCAAAAAAGCCCAATTGCCCAACTTCTCTTACAGTTCTAACTAATTTATCTTTGCTATACAATTCTCCCGGTTTTGTCCGGAGTTCTCTGTAGATTACATGGTCATTTGTTCTTGTATTTCCATTAACCACAATTTTATTAAAGTTAGCCAATTTTCCCTCAGTAATTCTAATTTCAAAATTAATAGTATCCATTATTGCACTTACTTCAACTGCATTAATGTTTGAAAATAGATATCCATTATTTTGGTACAAGTTAGTTATATCGTTTCCATCAGGTTTACTTGTATCGGCTATCCTCTTTTTTAATAAAACCCCGTTATAAACATCACCTTTTTTGAGTCCCAAAATTTGTTGTAAAACTTGATCAGAGTAAACAGCATTTCCTATAAAATTAATATCTCCAAAATAATATTTATTTCCCTCTTCAATTTCTAAATTCAGAGAAATGGATTTTGATTCTTTTATATTTCTGATCAGAGTATCTGATAGAATCCTTGCATCTCTATATCCTTGTTCTTTGTAAAAGTCGGTTAATCTAACAAGATCTTCCTTAAAATCATTTTCTATATATTTTGATTTTTTCCAAAAACGAATCGGGTTTTTCGATTTAGTATTTTTTAGTTTAGATTTTAATTTATTTTGTTTAAAAATATCATTTCCTACAAAATTGATATCTTTAATTTTGATTTTTGGACCTCTATCAATATTTACAACCATTTTATAAGAATTTGTACCAACTGAGTCCTTTATAGTATTTAGTGAAACTTTTGTGTCTAAAAATCCTTCTTTTTGATATTTATTTATGATATAGTTTTTAGTATTAGTTAAAAAACTTTCTGAAAGTTTTTTCCCTTCAACTAGATCTGTGTCTTTAATTATTGCATCAATTTTACCCTTTTGTAGACCATTTATTTTAACTTCAGTTAATGTTGGAAGCTCAACAATTTCTAATTCAAGAGAAATATTATTCTTGTTAATTTTAGTTACAAAAACATTAATATCACTAAATAGTTCTAGTGCCCAAAGTTTATTAATCATTGCACTAACTTTTTCTCCTGGGACTTTAATTTTTTCCCCAACAGTTAGTCCGCTATAAGAAATTACCGTTTGCTCATTAAAAGTCTTTATTCCACTAACACTGATTGAATCAAGTATGTATGTCTTACCTTTTACAAAATCATTGGTTTGTGCGTAAGTGAAGTTTTTCACAAAAAAAAGTATTCCGATGAACCAAATCGATATTAAAAATTTATTTGATTTGTTCGCTTGTTTTTCCAAATCTTCTTTCTCTTTTTTTGTAATTTGATAATGCTTCTTCTAGATCTTCTTTCTTAAAATCAGGCCAAAGAGTTTTTGTAAAATACAATTCCGCATAGGCAATATGCCATAGTAGAAAATTACTGATTCTTTCTTCACCACTTGTCCTGATTAATAAATCCACTGGAGGTAAGTTTCTTGTGTAAAGATGGCTAATTATGGTGGATTCGTCAACTTTTTCTGGTGAAATTATACTATTTTTAACTTTCATTGATATGGTTTTGACAGCTTCAATTATTTCTTCTTTTGCGCCATAATTAAGAGCAAGTGTTAGAATCATCTGTTTATTTTTTTTCGTTTTTTCAATTACAAACATCAGCTCATTTTTAACTGAGTTTGGTAAGGTATTTAGGTCACCAACGGCACATAGTCTTATTTTATTTTCATTAAGGCGTTTAAACTCCTTTTTTAAAGAACTAACAAGTAGTTTCATTAATAAGTTAACCTCTTTTTTTGGCCGACTTAAGTTTTCAACTGAAAATGCAAAAAGGGTAAGAAAATTTATTTTTTTTCTCGCTACTTCCTCAACAATCTCACTAACTGTTTCAGCTCCGCGTATATGCCCAGCAAACCTTTTTTTTCCTTGTTTTTTTGCCCATCGGCCGTTACCATCCATTATAATGGCTATATGTTCTGGTGGTTTAATCATCTATTCTTTGCAATAACATGGGAGATCACCAAAGGTAAATGAAATTGTGAAACCTGTAAAAATATACCAATCATTATTATTTAAGTTTCCGAATTTATAATTTAGATTATTTGCATATTGATTTTCTGGATTACTACCATCTAAATTATCAGTTAAAGCGTACCTGGCACCAACCTCAAAGCCTAAGACAAAAAATTGATTTGGGTTAAATTTAAATCCAACACTTATTGGAATCGCAATTTTTCTATCTTTCCCATAGTTGTTATATTCAGGTTCAATTAATAATGACGAATTTCCAGGTTCAATGAAAAATTGGTCGTATCTAAAATAACCTATACCATAAAAAATATATGGGGTAAAACTCATGACAGGGTCATGTAAATTAAACTCTTTAAAATTTATCTCAAAACCAGCTACTATTTCTTCAATGGAATTATTTAATTTATATGATCTTTTAAATCTATTAATGTCATTATTTTTAAATTCATTTTCATTTAGAGTAGTGAGTGTAATACCCCCTCTCAGGGAATAACGGTCAGTAATATTCCATCTGTAAAGAAATCCATAAGCTAGCTCATTTGGATCCAAATATCTGTGAGATCCGACATCACCAATATAGTTGCTTCCTCCAAGGAAAATTCCAATTTCGTGGAATTGAGCCTCGATTTTAGGTGTAAAAAAAGTGATAAGTATAAAAAAATAGAATTTTTTGTACATTTTCTGAGACTACTAAACAATATTTGATGCTTAGTAATAACCTAAAAAGCCTGGATTTATTGTACGTTTCGGGTATCTTGTCCCCAAAAAAGTTTTTCCCTAAGAGTATTGAAAAAGTAAGTTCCCTGTAATTGAACGGTCAAAAGATTAAAACCTGCTTTCTTTATGTGAATGTCGTTACCGTTATCAATAGTATATATCCTGGAATCTAGTGAGAGTAAATGAGTATTACCTCTCCCTTTTACAGATATTTTCAAAGTTGTTTCATCAGGGACAATTAGGGGTCTCATGTTAATGTTATGTGGGGCTATAGGATTAATTACTATACATTTAGATGATGGAGTGACAATTGGGCCGCCACTACTTAATGAATAACCTGTTGAACCAGTTGGTGTTGCAATTATTAATCCGTCAGACCAATAAGTTGTAAGGTGTTGATCATTTAACATAGTATCAATACTTAGCATTGAGGTAGTATTTTTCCTATTAATTGTAACTTCATTTAATGCATAAACAAAGTCATTCAAAGCTTCAGATTTATATTTTGTTTGCACCTCCAATAAAGATCTCTCGACAAACTCATACTTTTTTTTAAAAAATTGGTTAAGTCCTTCTTCCAAAGTATTTTTCTTGATAGTAGTTAAAAAACCAAGTCTTCCGGCATTGATTCCTAAAATAGGGATTTTGGAGTCCTTAATTACTGATATAGACCTTAGAAGGGTCCCATCGCCACCGATAGAAAATAAAAAGTCAACGTTTTTATCTAATAATTTGTTATCCTCGAAATAATTGTAGCTGTCCGCAAGACCACCCAAATGTTTTTTTATTTTTTCAAAAAGAATAAAATTATGGCCCTTAGATTTGAGATAATCAATTACGGTTTTAATGTAGTCTATTGACTTAGTTGAAAAAAATGCGCTATATATAGCAATTTTCATATTTTTAATTCTAATTGCTAAGTTACAAAACTCGTCATAACCGTGATTTTGAGTTTAAATAATTAATTTTACTCTAAATTTTTTAAATCTATCATTAGGAATATTTTTGCAATAAGAAATGACTTCTCTAAGTGTAAATATAAATAAGGTGGCTACTTTAAGAAACTCGCGAGGCGGGAATGTTCCAGATTTACTCAAAGTAGCCCAAGATCTGCAAGCATTTGGCGCACAGGGTATCACAATACATCCAAGACCTGACCAACGACACATCCGTTACGAAGATGCAAGAGATTTACCTAAAGTTGTCAAAACAGAGTTTAATATCGAAGGTAATCCTACAACAAAATTTTTGAGTTTAGTATGTGAAGTTAAACCAACCCAAGTAACATTAGTTCCAGATGCTGTGGATGCAATTACATCAAGTGCTGGATGGGATATTAAAAAACATGGAAAATTTTTAAAGGGTGTAATTGATAAACTAAAAAATGAAGGTATTCGTACTTCGATTTTCATTGATCCAGACATCTCTGTCGTTGAAGCAGCATTAGATACTGGTACTGACAGAATCGAGTTATATACTGAAAAATATGCTAAAGCCTATGATCTTGACAGGGAAAATGCAATAAATCCTTATGTTTTAGCAGCCGAGAAGGCAAATGAATTAGGTATTGGAGTTAATGCTGGGCATGATTTAAATATGAAAAATTTAGCATACTTTGCCCAAAACATACCTAATTTACTTGAGGTTTCAATAGGGCACGCTCTTATTTCAGAGAGTCTATATTTAGGATTTAAAAATGTAATCCCTAAGTATTTAGAATGTCTGGTAAATTGAAAATACTCCACAGTAAAATAACTTCTGACAAAGGTAGTGAACTATTAATCCTTCATGGATTTCTTGGTATGGGAGACAATTGGAAAACATACGCAAATGTTATGACCAAATTAGGTTACAGGACTCACTTAATTGACCAAAGAAATCATGGGAAAAGCTTCTGGAGCAATCAATTTTCCTACTCAATTATGGCAGAGGATATTATAAATTATTGCAAATATCATAAACTTGAAAAAGTATTTATTCTGGGTCATTCTATGGGTGGCAAGGTTGCTATGGAGCTTGCATGTAATTATCCACATTTACTTAAAGCATTAATTATAGCCGATATCTCCCCTAAAAAATACGAACCCAAACATCAAAAAATTTTAAATGGCTTGTCATGTCTAGATTTTAATAAAATTTCTTCTAGAGCTGAGGCAGATGAAAAATTGGCAACTGTAATTCCAGAAAACAACTTAAGACAGTTTTTGTTAAAAAATCTCTACTGGATTGAGAAAGGAAAACTTGGTTTAAGAATTAATATTGAAGTTCTTAAAAAAGCAAATCTTATGATCGGAGAAGAATTAAATTCAAATTTCCATTCTGAATTACCATGTCTTTTTTTAAAAGGTGTGAACTCTGATTATATACTAGATAGTGATTTAGAAATGATTAAAAGATACTTTCCTAAATCTAAAATGGCTACGATCTCTGGAGCGGGTCATTGGCTTCATGCTGAAAATCCGAAAGAATTTATTGAAGTTACTTCCAAATGGTTGAATGAATTTAATTAATTTATAACAACCACAGGAAAATTGTGAAATTTATTGCAGTTCGATGATGTAAGCTAATCTTATTATATTTTTATTTTAAAATTTAAATTTAATGAAGGTTCTTATTCGAAAGGCTGAAAAAAAAGATAGTTTGGTGATATTAAATTTAATAAAAGAACTTGCTATTTTCGAAAAAGAGCCTAAAAGTGTCAAACTTAGTTTATCTGATATAGAAAATGATGGTTTTGGTGCTAAACCATTATTTGAATGTATTGTTGCAGAAATAAACAAAGAAGTAATTGGAATGGCTTTTTATTACCCACGCTATTCAACATGGAATGGGCCAACTATTCACCTTGAAGATTTGATTGTATCTGAACAATATAGAGGAAAAGGCGTAGGAACTCTATTATATTCAAATTTCATTAAAATGGCTCTAGATTTCGGAGTCAAAAGGATTGAATGGAATGTTTTAGATTGGAATAGTCCTGCAAAAAACTTTTATAAAAAAAGTGGGGCTAAAGTTTTAGATGAATGGAGAACAGTCCAAATGCACCAATCTGAAATGAAGAAATATTTGAAAAATATCAGAAATGATTGAAAAATGAAAGTTTTTAAATTTGGTGGAGCATCTGTCAAAGACGCTTCAGGGGTAAAAAATCTTGTTTCAGTTCTGAAAGAAGTAGGTTTTGAGAATACACTTGTAGTTGTTTCAGCAATGGGGAAAACAACTAATGCGCTTGAGAAAATTATTGATAATTATTTCAATGAATCAATTAATCATTTGGATGGATTAATTGAGCTTAAACAATACCATGTAGAAATTGCCAAAAATTTATTTAAAAACAAAAGCGCTAAGATTGAAGAAATTATACATAAACTTTTTGATGAATTGAATGGATTTTTAAAATCAAATAAGTCTCCAAACTACAGTTTTGTTTATGATCAAGTTGTAAGTATTGGAGAACTTTTATCTTCAAAAATAGTGCATGAATTTATGAAATTTACTGGATTGGAATGTCATTGGATTGACTCTAGAGAGTGTATAAAAACCGATGATTATTATCGTGCTGCAAATTTAAATTGGGAGTTAACAAATAAAAATATTTTAAATAATCTAAAAACCTGTTCTCTGGCTGTAACTCAGGGTTTTATTGGAAGTAATTCAAATAATTTTACAACTACATTGGGCAGAGAGGGCTCAGATTATTCTGCTGCAATATTTGCACATGCTTTAAATGCATCATCTTTAACAATATGGAAAGATGTTCCCGGAGTTTTAAATGGTGATCCTAGGGTGTTTAAAGAAACCAAATTATTAAAGCAAATATCTTATAGGGAAGCAATAGAGCTTGCTTTTTACGGGGCATCAGTAATCCATCCAAAAACCCTTCAACCATTGCAAAGAAAAGAAATACCACTTTATGTAAAATCTTTTGAAAATCCAAAAAATGCTGGAACTGTAGTGTCAAAGGGGAAAAATTTAGATCCTTTTATGCCTTGCTACATTGTAAAAAAAAATCAAGTCTTGCTTCGACTCTCAACGATTAACTTTTCATTTATAGTCGAGGAAAATATTAGCTATATTTTTAGACTATTGCATGAGTATCAAATGCCAGTCGAGCTTATTCAAAACTCTGCAATCAGTTTTTCAGTTTGTATTAGTAATAAATATAGAAAATTAGAAGAGTTATTACTGATTCTACGCGCTAGGTTTAATGTAGAAGTTAATCAAGGAGTCGATCTATTCACAATCAGACACTATAATCAAGAATCGTCAAATTTTATTAAAAGTATTGGAAAGCCAATTTTATTAGAACAAAGAACAGAACAGACAGCTCAATTCGTTATTTAATTTGTTAATCTTAATTCTTTAATTTTTCTAATTATTATTGAAGCTAATTTTTTATGGCTTTCGTAAGTCCAACCAGCTACATGTGGGCTTAACAAAACTTTATCAGATTTAATTAAGTATTCAAGAGATGGAGTGATTTTATTTGAATTTCTCAGTGAATTAAATGAATTAGATTCATACTCGAGAACATCTAATCCCGCTCCCAATATTTTATTTGATTTTAATCCTTTAACTAGATCGTCTGTAACAACTACTTTTCCCCTTGAGGTATTTATTAGCCAGAATGGATTCTTCATTTTTTCTATGAATAATTTATCAAAAAACCCTATAGTTTTTTCTGTTTGTGGAAGATGTAAACTTAATATTTGGGCCTTATTAATTATTTCTTCAAGACTAACCTGAGATGTTATTTCATCACTTAGATTTGACTTTATATCATAACAAAGAATTTTTAGGTTATTAAAGCCTGCTAATTTTTTTGCAAAACTTTTTCCGGTATTTCCATAACCAATTATAGCTAATGTTTTTCCTTCTAATTCGAAGCCTCTGTGTTCTTCTCTTATCCAAGAGCCGTTTACTATTTTTTGGTGACCGGTGTGTAGCTTATTCATCAAACTTAATAACATGCCAAGAGCGTGTTCTCCAACTGCATTTCGATTTCCTTCAGGTGAGTTAATTAGATGTATTTTCTTTGAACTAGCATATTTTACATCTATATTTTCTAGTCCTGATCCCACCCGAGCAATAAACTTAAGTTTTTTTGCAGCTTTTAAAATTAGTTTATCAATAGTGAAGCGACTTCGTATTACAATACCCTGATATTGTTCTATACTCTTCATGATTTCACTTAGAGGAGTTTGATATGATATAACATTTTCAAAACCCAGTTTTTCTAAGTCATCTAAAAGAATCGGGTGGTTTTCGTCAACGTGGAGAATCTTGGGTCTCTTCATTAGAACCCTAAAATTATTTTTGCAAAATAAAAAAACAGAAAAATTCCAAAAATATCGTTAGCAGTAGTTATGAATGGACCAGTAGCTATTGCAGGATCAATACCTTGTTTGTTAAGAATTATTGGAACGAACGTTCCTACAAGTGAAGCAACTAAAATTACTAATACCATAGATCCAGCAATCGTTGTGCTGACAAGAAAAGATTGATTTATAAATTGACCAAAAATAAGGATAACCACAGCTAGAGCTAGTCCATTTATTAGACTGAGACCAATTTCTTTAACTAAAATATTAAATAGTGATCCCTTTACTATATCATTAGCTATACCTTGTACTATAATTGCTGAAGATTGAACTCCAACGTTACCAGCCATTGCAGCGATTAGTGGTGTATAAAAAAATAAATTGCGCAACATAGGTTGTTCCATAATTGCTTCAAAATCTTGTAAAATAAAAACACTTCCTATGCCACCTAATAGACCAAGGAAAAGCCAAGGAAGTCTTGCTTTAACTAAATCTAATATTTTATCGTCTGCTACAACGTCAGCTGAAATACCAGCTGCTAGTTGATAGTCTTTGTCTGCCTCTTCTTTTATAAAGTCGACAATGTCGTCGATCGTAATTCGTCCCAACAATTCTTTTTTCTTATTTACAACTGGAATTGCTTCCAAATCATATTTTGACATAATTTTTGCAACCTCATCAGATTCTTGATCAACTGTAACATAATCTACCTTTGGGATATATATATCTTTAACTTTAGCTTTTGAATTTGCAGTAATTAAATCTTTAAGGGAAAGTCTTCCTTTGAGTAAGTTTTTTTCGTCAACAACATAAATAGAATGAACTCTTGTGACGTTTCCTGCCTGAGCTCTCATTTCATTTAAACATTTTAGAACACTTAAGTTTTCATTTACTTTAACTAATTCTTTTGCCATTAAAGCACCTGCAGTGTTTTCTTCGTATTTAAGCAGATCACGAATGTCACTTACATGTTCATCATCTGTAATCTGAGACATTACTTTCTCTTGTCTCTCTTCAGGAAGTTCAAGGATAATATCTGCTGCATCGTCGGTGTCAAGTTCTAGAACTTCTTTAGCAATTTCCTTTGCTGAAAGTTTTTCCAAAATTCCTTCTCTAATATCAGGGTTAACCTCAGCTAACGCATCCGCGGTTTTATCGCTTCCTAAAACTTTTACTAAATATGTTGCTTCATTAAGAGAGACGGCTTCAATAATTTCTCCCAAATCTGCATAGTGAGCTTGACCAAGTTTTCTTTTAATACGAATGTTATCCTGCTTTTTAACAAGGTCTCTTATCTCAATTAAAAAAATTTCATTAATTTCAAATGTTGCCATTGTCAATCCATTTAGTAATTTGGACAAAGTCAGAACCTGAGAGCATCTCAGGGCGTTTGTCAAAGATACTATCTTCTCTTAACTTTTCAGACATAATAAAACTTTTTAAACTATTGCGAAGAGTTTTACGACGTTGCTGAAAGCTTAACTTAACAATTCTAAATAGGAGTTGCTCGTTACACGCTAAAGTGGTACAATCTTTTCTTACAAGCTGAATAACTGCAGAATAAACTTTTGGAACAGGATTAAATACTTTTGGAGATACATCAAAAAGTAAATCAGTTTTGTAAAATAATTGAGTAAGAACTGAAATAATCCCATATTTTTTTGATCCAGGAGACTCACAAATCCTTTCTGCTACCTCTTTTTGAAACATCCCAGAAAAAAATGGAATTTGATCTCTATGTTTAAGAGTTTTAAATATAATTTGGGTTGAGATATTGTACGGGAAGTTCCCAATAATAGCAAATTGTTTGTTTCCAAAAACTTTATTTAAGTCAAATTTCAAAAAATCTCCTTCAATAATTTTACTTTTTAGATTAGGATATATTTCTACAAGATATTTTACAGCCTCTTTGTCAATTTCAATTAGATTTAAGTCATCAGTTTTAGAAATTAAAAACTGGGTTAATATTCCCATTCCAGGTCCAATCTCAATGACTTTATTATAGTTTTCAAAAGTCAAGGTGTCAGAAATTAACTTTGCAATATTTATGTCTTTTAAAAAATGTTGGCCTAACTTTTTTTTCGCACGAACTGTTTTGATTTTTTTTCTCAATTAAATAATACTTTATTAATGGGCATTAGCCCAAAACTAATCTTTTTCTTTTTATTAGTTTTCTGGAATACTTAGTTAAAGATTACTTTAAAATCAATTAAAAGATTTTTAATTCAGTACTACAAATTCCAGTTTATTGAATTTTTTTGAATCCGGCATAAGGAATCAAAACTTTGGGAAGATTTATTCCATTTGAGTCTTGAAAATTTTCTAATATACCTGCAACAATCCTAGGAACTGCTAATGAGCTTCCATTTAAGGTATGTAAGAGTTCCTTTTTTCCTTTAGAATTTTTGTATCTCAATTTTAGACGTTCTGCTTGAAAACTATCAAATGTTGATACAGAACTTACTTCAAGCCACTTACTTTGTCCAATCGAATATATTTCAAAATCATAAGTCAAAGCAGAGGAAAAACCTAAGTCTCCAGCGCAAAGTCTCAAAATACGATATGGTAGTTTTAATTCATTTAAAATAGATTTTATGTGATTTACCATATCCTCTAAAGCATTTAATGCATTTTTGGGTTCCTCAATTCTTACAATTTCAACTTTATCAAATTGATGAAGTCTATTTAATCCTCTTACATGTGATCCGTAGCTGCCAGCTTCTCTCCTAAAACAGGGGGTGTAGCCTGTTAGAGCAATTGGAAGTTCTTTGGAATCTAACAAACTATTACGATAAATATTTGTTATTGGAACTTCAGCAGTTGGTATTAGGTAAAGGTTATCTTTATTTACATGGTACATTTGTCCTTCCTTATCTGGGAGTTGACCAGTACCAAAACCTGAAGATTCATTAATTAAAATTGGCACTTGAACTTCTTTATAACCCGCTGAAATATTCTTATCAAGAAAATAATTAATTAACCCACGCTGCAATCTTGCTCCTTTATCCTTATAGACTGGAAATCCTGCTCCAGAAATTTTGTTTCCCAATTCAAAATCAATTATATCATATTTTTTTCCAAGCTCCCAATGAGGAAGATAATTAATTTTTGATTCAGTCGTTAAATCTGACTTAAAGACTTCTTCGTTATCTTTATCTGAATTTCCATCTGGAACAACATCGTAGGGTACATTTGGTAATTGAATTCTTAATTCTATTAAACTTTTTTCAATCTCAATAAGTTGCTCTTGGAGTTCTCTTGTAAAACTTTTAAGACTAATATTTTTTTCTTTTAGACTACTTACTTTTTTAGTCTCACCTGTTTTGTATAGCATTGCTATTTCCTTGGTAATTTTGTTAGAAGCTGCTAATCGATTATCTAGATCTGTTTGTGTATCCTTCCTTTTTTTATAAAGATTAATAATTTCTTCAATAATTTTTGAAGAATCAAAGCCTCTTTTCTTCAATCCATTAATAATTGACTTTTTATTTTCTTGAATATTTTTTAAGCCAAGCATCTAGTTTTTTATTCAAAAATAAAGCAATTTTATTTTACCCTTTAAATATAGACAAGCTTCTTTTACAATTATCCCTATCTTGATTAAGTTGGTTTTTTAGGTCTTCGATAGAATTAAACTTTTTTTCATCACGGATTTTTTTCAAAAAATGAACCCTTAAATATTCTCCGTAAATATTTTCATTAAAATTGAATAAGTGTACTTCTTGTGTTTGATTAATTCCGTTAATTGTTGGTCTAGTGCCAATATTCATCATGCCCTCATAAAATTTATTTTTATAATTTACCCTAACAAGATAAACACCCTTTGATGGTATTAATTTATAGGGTTCTTTAATTTCTAAATTTGCTGTTGGAAAACTTATAGTTTTTCCTAAACCTTTCCCTTTAGCTACGATACCATTGAGTTCATAGTCACGTCCCAAAAATTTTTTTGCTTTTTTAAAATTACTATTGATTATAGCATCTCTTATTTTAGTTGAGCTAACTGTTGTTGATGATATATTTTCAGCAGGCACAGTTAATACTTCAAAGCCATATTTTTTTCCAAATAAAATCATATCGTCAACGCTTGCTTCTTTATTTTTTCCAAAACGATGATTGTGGCCTGTATACAGAGAATTAATTTTAAACTTCCCAACTAATATGTCTTTTACATATTCAGTGGCGCTGAGTTTTGAAAATTCCAATGAAAAAGGATGGATTATAAGATTATCAATTCCTAGTTTTCTTAAGATTGCTTCTTTTTCATTTAAAGTATCAATTAATTTAATTTTTGTATTGCTTTTCAAAATCATTCTTGGATGCGGGAAAAAGGTCAATAGATTTGCGCGAAGTTTTTTCTGTTTGGCATCCTTCACTAAGGTATTTATAATTTTTTGGTGTCCAATGTGAACACCATCGAAAGTTCCTGTAGTAAGAATTGATTTTGATGGGGAAGAGTAATTTTGAATTCCGTGAATTATATCCATCTAAAAAACTAATCAAATTTGTCTAACAAAAGTACGTTAATATCAATAATGGAAGAATTAGTTTGTTTATTTTTAGCTACGACTTGAAAGTCAGTAATGGAAAATGAAAATATTTACTACCCTAAAAAGCCATTGATTATATGGGTTATTTTTATTAGTCTATCTATAAATATAACTCTTAGTCAAGACAAATGGATAAAAGTAGAAAATCCAAATAAAAATTTAATTTCATTTGTTGAGTTAAGTGAAAACTATTATTTAATCCCAAAAGATTTCTTTAAAAAAGACTTTACCCAAAAGGGAGATTTTGTGACAGAAATTTCTCTGCCTAATGAAACAGGAAAAGAAGAAATTTTTCAAATTAAACCTGTACCATTATTTTCTGAAAAATTATCAAAAAAATATCCAGAAATTAAAACTTTCAAAGGGGTAAGTAAGACCCGTAAAGATGTACAAGTTCGATTGAGTACCCAACAGGGAGGAATCAACGCTTGGATTCATTTTAAAAGCAGTCCTGATTTATTTATTCAACCCGTGAAAGGAAATAAAAATTTGCACTACAGTTATTTAAAAAGAAAAGAATTTAATTCTTCCAATTTATTTTGTAAAACAGAAGTACAAAAAAATAAGAAGAAGCCAGAAAGTTTTAAATTAAATAATCAGTCATTTAGACAGAAAATTCGAACATTTCGTATTGCAATCGCTACAACTGCGGAGTATACTAATTATTGGGGTGATAATAATCAGAGTAATGGTTCAAATAAAGAAGATGCACTTGCAGCCATAGCAAGTACTCTAAATAGAATTAATTCAATTTTTGAAAGGGATTTAAATATACGTCTTGAACTAGTTTCCGATGATAGTTTGATTTATGAAGATACAGATCAAGATCCTTTTACAGGAAATTTTGGTTCTGAGCTTCAAAGGACTTTAGATGATGTTTTAGGCGATGAAAATTATGATATTGGTCATCTTTTTGACTATGGAGAACCAAATGGAGATGCTGGCAAAATTGGTTCTGTATGCTTAAAAGGCTCAAAGGGTAAAGGGTTTTCTACTCACCCATTTAGGGATACATATGGGGGGGAATATCGCAACGATTATTTTGATCTTGATTATGTGGGTCATGAGATAGGGCATCAATTTGGAGCATATCACACCTATTCTTTTGAGACTGAAGGAACTGGCTTTAACGTTGAGCCTGGCAGTGGATCTACGATTATGGCTTATGCAGGGATCACAGGACCTGACGACCTGCAGCAACATGGAGATCCCTATTTTCATTACTATAGTATTCTTAGCATATTAAACTATGTTGACTCGATAAATTGTGGAACTACTGAGAGTTTATCCTCAGATATATTTAGTTTCGATGCAGGTCAAAATTATATTATTCCCATTGGTACGCCATATGAGTTAAAGGTTGATTTATCTTCGAATTTAGAAGATGAGAATTTTACTTATTGTTGGGAACAACTCGATAGTGGAGAAATTACATCTAGCAATTTTGGACCTTATAATCCGGTTGGTTCAATGGCTAGATCTTTACCACCGAATATTTCACCTCAAAGAACAATTCCAAACTTAAAGAGAATATTGGATAGTGAATTAACAGAACAAAACCCAAGCATAGGTAGTGATTGGGAAACTGTTCCGCTTATTGGAAGAAAAATGAAATGGGGTCTAACAGTTAGAAAAAAAACACCTACTTTATCATTAGTTGCTCAAGATTCAATTGAGATAACTTCTTATGCAAATGCTGGACCTTTTAAAATTAATTCTCAAAATGAATTAGGACTATCTTTAAAAGGAGGCTCCATTGAAAATATCTTTTGGGATGTTGCGAAAACGAATCAAAATCCTATAAATGCATCACATGTAAATATCACTTTATCTGTAGATGGTGGAGAAAGCTTTCCAATTGAACTTGCGAACGGGATAATTAATAATGGATTTTCTAGAGTAATTATTCCAAATGAAATTAATACTGATCAGGCTAGATTAATGATTAAGCCAGCTAATAATATTTTCTTTGCAATAAATTCAAGTGATTTTAAAATTGAGTCCAGAGATTTAATTTTAAATCTGGATACATTTGTAAGAGAGAATTGTGGTAGTGATGTACAGCGATTCACATTTGAAATAAAAAAATATAATAATTTCGAAGAACCATTTACCCTACAACTTAATCCTCAACCGCCAAACATTGATGTGAAATTTTCAAAAGCTTCATTTATTGAAAGTGATAGTTTAGGATATTTGGAAATCAGTGGTCTAAACACCCTAGAAACTGGGGATTATAACCTCGCTCTTGAAGCACAATTTTCTTCAGGCTCAGAACAATTTCCATTTATTTTGGAGCAGCGTAACGGTGAAATAGGAACTGCTTATATTTTGTCGCCTGAAAATAATTCAAACAATGTCAGTTTGAATCCTGTTTTGTCCTGGGAGAGTGATTCGAATATAGATAATAGTAGAATTCAAATTGCTAATGATCAAGATTTTCAAAGTTTAGTAATCGATACTATATTAACATCATCACAATTTCAATTGGGTAAATTAAAATCAGAAACAAACTATTATTGGCGAATCCAAAGCCAAAACAACTGTGAGATTGGAAATTTTTCTGAAGTTTTTACATTTAGAACGAATTCAATTTCCTGTGAAGTCAGAAATTCAGACGATTTACCAAATGATATAGAAGATGCTACAGAAAATGAGGATGGTGAAACCTTATCTTCTATAGAAGTAGATTTTAATTCTACAATTATAGATTTAGACGTTTTAGTTGATCTAGATCACTCTTATACCGATGATCTTACTTTGTATTTGGAAGCACCAAATGGAGAGCGTATTCTATTAAGCAGGGCTTTGGGAGACGCGGGAGATAATTATACACAAACTACTTTTGATCAAGAGGCTACTTTAAATATTATTCAAAGCCAACCCCCGTTTACAGGTTCATTTGTTCCTTTACAAGATTTAAGTATTCTATATGGGACTTCGTCCTATGGTACATGGAAACTTATAGTTTTAGATCAGTATCAAGATGATACGGGTACCCTTCTTCAATTTAAACTTAATTTTTGTGTTGAAGGAAATGTCGAAAATAATAGTGATAATGATTCATTTTCAGATAGTAAGGACAATTGTCCATTCGTAACAAATGAAGATCAGTCAGATATTGATAATAACGGGATAGGAGATATTTGTGACCTTTTTTCAACTCAGAATATCTCTATAATAAAAAATGATGTAACATGTCCAGATCAGGATAATGGAACTTTATTTTTTAATGCTAGAGCTGATTTTACATACTCAACAGAAATAAATGGACCAAACGGTTTTTATAAAACATTTAATTTTTCAATATTAGGTGAAGTTCTTGAAAATTTGAAGCCAGGTTCATATAATGTTTGCGTAAGTGTAGATAATTATCCAGACTTTCAATATTGTTACGAAACAGAGATTAATGCTCCAGAAAAATTATCTGTTCAAGCTGAATATAATCCATTTCTAAGTGTTTTAAATATTGGTTTATCCGGGGGTAAACACTACGACATAATGTTAAATGACAAATCGTATAAAGTGTCAAATCAGAATAATATTCAATTACCAGTAAATGAAAAAATAAATCGAATAGAAGTTAGAACTGATAAGGATTGCCAAGGGATATTTGAAAAATGGTATAATCTAACAGAAAAGGCAAGGATTTATCCTAACCCTGTATCTGATTTAATAAAAATAGTTTTACCAAAACATTCATTACCAGACATTTATTTATTTTCGAGTAATGGAGATTTATTTTGGTCTAAAAAAAGTGTTAACAGTTTTTATGGACTAGTTGAAATTCCAATGCAATTTTTACCTGCGGGAATTTATATATTAAAGATAGATTATAATGATCACATTGAAAATCATAAACTTATCAAGAAATGAGAAAATTTTCAGTTTGTTTCAGTATTATGTTTTTCTATTGTGTCTCTGACACTGCCTTGGACCCTGAAAGTGTTTCTTTAATTTATCCAAAAAACTTTGAGTCTTGTGCAAATGCTGTTAGGATTAATGATATCGACCGCCAAGTACGTTTTGAATGGACAGAAGCTCTAAACGCGGATCAATACGAATTAATAGTTGAAAACTCTATAACAAAAGAAAAATTTATTTCTAATACACCACTTTTAAATAGTTCATTAGTAATTTCAGCAGGTGCACCCTATAGCTGGTTTGTTCGTTCAAAATCAGATTTTACAACAGTGACAAAAAATAGTGAAGTTTGGGAATTTTATCTTGAAAGAATACCAAATGAAAGTCATATTCCCTTTCCAGCTTCATTACTATATCCTTTGAACAATAGTTCAGTAAGCTTAACTAATGAAAATCAAATCTTATTTCGTTGGAAAGGTTTAGATTTAGATAATGATATCGAATCCTATGACTTTTACATTGGTGTTCAAGATGAGAATTTAAATCTTGAAAAAGAAGATTTAAGCACAAGTCAAATTTCTATACAATTGAATTCCAACTCAACATATTTTTGGCAAATTAGGACAACAGACAAAAGCAATAACAGTTCTTACTCTAAAATATTTAGTTTTGAAACACAATAGCTATTTACCATTAAACCTATTCATAGCAATGTTTATACCTTCTAAACCGAAACATACGATAGCTTCTGTACAAACTGAAATTCGCTTATTTATTCTGGTTTTTTCTGTTTCGTTCCATTGATCTAAAACAAATTTTACTTGATCAAATGGTCTAGTCTTCTGCCCAATTCCAAATCTAAGTCTAGGATAATTTGAGGTATTCAGTTGATTCTCTATATCTTTTAGTCCATTATGACCGGCTGGACTTCCCTTAGATTTTAACCTTAAGATGCCAAAGGGAAGATGTAAGTCATCTGTTATAATTAGAATGTTTTGCAAAGGAATTTTTTCTTTTAATGCCCAATAGCGGACTGCCTTCCCGCTTTTATTCATAAAAGTCGAAGGCTTAATAAGTAAAAATTGGTATCCTTTTTTTCTAAATGAAGAATAGTCAGCTAATTTTTTTACTTCCCAATCTGTTTCATTTTTTTCTACGAGTTTATTAAGAATTTCAAAACCAATATTGTGCCTAGTATTTTTATATTCTTCACCGATATTTCCGAGACCCACAATTAAATACTTTTTCATGTTAAGTTTAGAAACCTTTTTTTTAAATAAGTTTTTTAGAAATTGCATTTTCTAAAATAAAAAAAGCATGTGATTGAATTACCACATGCTTGGAATTTTGTGAAAAATATTTTTATTCTTCAGCTTTGGCCTCACTTTCACCACTTTCTTTAGTAGGAGTTTCTGAGCTTGCATCAGATTCTACTTCTCCTTCAGCTACAATCTCTTCTTCTTCTTTTATTGAGGCTCTGGATGTTCTTACTTGACAAACAACAGTGTTATCTGGGTGTAAAATAGTGTAAGATTCATTTTGAAGTTCAGAGGTGTAAAGTTTATTTCCCAATTCTAAATTAGATATATCTACAGTGATGAAATCCGGTAAATCTTTAGGTAATGACTTTATGCGTAGTTTTCTCTTATTAATAGATAAAACGCCTCCGCTATTTAATACACCAGGAGCGGAACCTTCGATTTTAACAGGAATATTCATTGAAATTTCTTTGTCCTCAAAAAGTTGGTAAAAGTCAACATGCAAAATTCTGTCTGTGAGTGGATGAAATTGTATATCCTGTAAAATTGCGTTGATTTTTGTTTTATCATCAAGTATGATCTCAACAGTGTGTGCATTAGGAGTATAGACTAGTTTATTGAAATCAAGTTCCTGAGCAGAGAAGTGATAAGACTCACCACCACCATAAAGAACACAGGGAACTCTTCCAGCATTACGTAGGGCCTTTGTAGCAACCTTGCCCACGCTTTCTCTTTTAGAACCTTTAATGGTTATTGATTTCATAATATTATTTTATTACATTATAAATTTTGAACTTATCGACTTGTTGAAATGCAAATTGTGCATTACTTCAGCGAATAATGGGGCGCAAGATAATACTTTTACTTTATTGTGACTAATTCTTGGGGGTATAGAATCAGTTACTATTAACTCTT
Source organism: uncultured Bacteroidota bacterium (assembly GCA_902613595.1). Lineage (GTDB taxonomy): Bacteria > Bacteroidota > Bacteroidia > Flavobacteriales > Flavobacteriaceae > MS024-2A. The sequence goes on along the minus strand of CACMHY010000001.1, from coordinate 485,432 downwards.
CAAGTTCAGATTCTTCAATTTTATCGTAAGCGTCTCCTGAAAGAAGAGCATGAGTACAAATTGCTCTGACTGAAATAGCTCCCCGATCTTTCATAAGAGTAGCTGCTTTTGTCAGTGTACCAGCGGTATCTACCATATCATCTACCAAAATTACATTTTTACCTTTTACATCACCAATAAGTTCCATACGTGAAATTTTGTTTGCTTTTTCTCTTTGTTTGTAACAAATTACTACCTCACTTGACAAATATTTTGAGTAGGCGTATGCTCTTTTTGATCCGCCCATATCTGGAGAGGCAATTGTAAGATTTGATAATTTTAATGACTCTATGTATGGAAGAAAAATCGTAGAGGCAAATAAATGGTCAACAGGCTTTTCAAAAAATCCTTGTATTTGGTCAGCATGTAAGTCCATTGTAATAATTCGGGTAGCACCGGCAGCCTCCAGTAACTTTGCAATCAATTTTGCACCTATGGGAACTCTAGGTTTATCTTTTCTATCTTGCCTAGCCCAACCAAAATATGGCATCACAGCTGTAATATGTCTTGCCGATGCTCTTTTGGCTGCATCTAACATTAATAGCATTTCCATTAAGTTCTCGGAAGAGGGTTGTGTGGATCCAATAATAAATATCCTTGCTCCACGAACTGATTCTTCAAATGAAGGTTGAAATTCACCATCACTGTATCTTGAGAAATTTACTTTTCCCACAGGTATTCCAAAATGATCTGAGATTTTTGAAGCAAGTAGCTTACTTTGATTACAGGCAAAGATTTTAGCTGGAGTTTTCATTAAAGAGAATATAATGCAAATTTAAAAATAAATTTTGCGGGGAGTAGTTTTTAGAACAAAACCTAAAAAAATATTTCACTATTTTTAAAAAACTTTCTTAACATATGCCTCGGTGGCGGAATTGGTAGACGCGCTGGATTCAAAATCCAGTTCTTTCGAGAGTGTGGGTTCGATTCCCACCCGAGGTACGATTAACAGAATTATTTTGATAGCAAAGTTTGATTAATTTTAGTTTATAACATTTAATTTATGTTGAACAAGAATGGATTTTTAGTCTTATTAACTTTGTGTTGCACCGTAATTTTACCCTGTAAAAAGGCACCGTATAAAAAGCTTAGTTCCAATGTTATTATTGTTCAACCAATAATAACTCGATCAGATATAGGTGATAAGCCATCAAAAATAAATCTGTCCAATCGGTTAGTCAATAGAGCATATTCTAAATTAGATTTAGACTTTCATTATCTAGAACCAATTTATTTTAATAATACACATGCTAGAGATGGAAAAATTAATCTAGACAGTATAGTTTCAATTGCAAGAGAAGAAAAAATTCTGAAAGGTCAAGGTGATATTATAAACATGTTTTTTGTAAATGCTATTGATGGAAATAAAGGTCCAACCGGACGTGGAATGATGAATGGAAATCTAGTATTTATAGTTCTTGGTAATGAAAGCAAATACAAGGGATTAGAAAAAAAGTATATGGAAGCATTTGTTTTAGCTCACGAAATAGGACACAATTTGGGACTAAAGCATGCTATCGATGATTCTAATGTGAACGATTCTTTACCAAATATTCAAGGGGAGGGAGATTTTGAAGATAGAATTGACCCAAAATTTAGTCTTAATCAATATCAAATGGATCAGATCAAAAAAAGTCCTCTTTTTCATTCAAGGATTAATTTTTTAAGCCCATCTCAAGGCAAAAAAGCAATTTTAGATGAAACTTTTGAGCCTTATTTTTCAAAACTTCAGACTCGCGAGATTACCACCTTTGTTCAGCAAAAATCTCCAAAAAATATCAATTCTGCTCGAAAATTTGCAAGAGAAAAATTCTCTTCAGCGGTAATGGAGTTTAGTGAAAAAGAAAAAAAAATACTATCATTTGTTGTTGAGAAAACAAATGATTGGTTATTGCAAAATAGAATAAATCTTATGGCCCGTCAACCTTGGAGATTTATCAAAATTCAAAATTGGCTTTGTGGTGGATTTGCCCATACTAGAGGAACATATATTATTTTAAGTCAAGCCTATCTTGACAAGCTTTCTTCTAATTGGAGTGAAAAACTAGATAAGAATAATGAAAGAAAATTAGTAACTTCTTTGGGCGGCTTATTGGTGCATGAACAGATGCATTCTCTTCAAAGAACCTTCAAAACAAAATTTGATAAGCTTTATTCAGAAAATTGGAAATTTGTAAAACAAAAAGTAAAGGATGAGAACGAAATAATACTAAATCAAGTTTCAAATCCAGATGCACCTTTAGCTGAGTGGTTAATTAAGGACCCTCAAAATGAAAACAAGTTTTTTTGGTTAAGAACACTTCTAAAAAAAAATATTGAGATACCGAAAATGGGTAGAGATTTTATAGATTTGGCTTTCCATGTAGAAGAGAAAAATGGGGAATACTCTGTTTTAAAATCTGAAAATAAATTAGTAAATCAGCCCTTACAAGAACTTTCATTCTATACTCGATCTTATCCTTTGTCAAGAGGTCTGGACCACCCTAATGAAATTTCTGCATATATGTTTTCAGAATTTTTTAAGTCAAAATATAATTTTAGGGAGCCTTTTCAAGAGATAAATGAGGACTCAAAAAAAAATGTAGAATTATTTTTAGAGTGGATAAAATCAGATATGAGATAGCTGTTAAGATTTATTCGATTTCAACAATAAGCTCAATTTCTACTGCAATCCCAATTGGTAACGAAGCCATGCCAACTGCAGATCGCGCATGTTTACCACGGTTACCAAAAACTTCAACCATTAAGTCTGAAAAACCATTTATTACCTTTGGCTGATCTTGAAATTCTGGAGTAGAGTTTACCATTCCCAAAACTTTAACAATTCTTTTGACTCTGTTTAAATTTCCAAGTTCAGATTTTAATGTAGCAATATGGTTTACCCCAGTTAGCCATGCTGCTTGATAACCATCCTCAATTGTCAATTCTTTACCTAATTTACCAGTTATATATGAGCCATCTGCTTTTTTTGGACCACTACCAGAGAGAAATAATAAGTTTCCTGACCTTACTACTCTAACATAATTTGCTACAGGAGGTGATACCTCAGGTATTTTTATACCTAATTGCTCTAATCTTTTTTCAGGATTATATTCTAAATTATTCTCAACCTGATTTTTACTTTGATTTTGTTTACAGCAAAAAAATAATAGTGAAAAAATCACAAGATTTCTTAAATTCATATGTGGTAATTTAGATATTCGCAATTTACAAAATCAATAAGATTTTTTATGAATTATATTTTTACTTAATAAGATTAATATTATCCCGCAAAGAAAAAATTAAGCAATGAAAAAAAATTTTAAAAAATCATTATTAGTCTTATTTCTAGTATCATTTTCTTGTACTAAAAGGATTGAAAATGTGATTACTAATAGTTCAATATCTTCAGCACATCCCCTAGCATCTGAGGCTGGAAAAAAAATATATGAACAAAATGGAAATGCTTTTGATGCTGCGGTTGCAGCTGCTTTCACCCTTGCTGTAGTAGAGCCCAGTATGAGTGGTATTGGCGGTCGTCTTCAAGCCATATACAGGACTTCCTCCAGTAAAATAGGTGGAGTAGATGCTTCCACTCAAGTTCCAATCAATTACAAAAAAATGGATGAAAAATATAGTTATGGATATAAAACTATTGGAGTTCCAGGAGTTGTAGCAGGTCTTTTAAAACTTCATGAAAGTTATGGATCCTTGCCTCTTAAAAAGGTTATGAATCCAGCAATTGAATTTGCTGAAAAAGGGTTTAGAATTCTTCCGTTAGAGGCCGAAAGGCAGAAAAATGTAAAAAAATATCTTCTTGAATTTGAGGGGTCTAAATTCCATTTTTTAAATTCTGATGGTAATTCTTTTAAATCTGGAGAATTAGTAATACAGATGGATCTAGCGAAGACTTTAAAAAAAATAGCAAATGAGGGGAAAAAAGGATTTTATGAGGGTGAAATTGCAAGAAAAATTGTTAGTGATATTCAATCCAATGGTGGCATTCTAACAATTGAAGATTTAAAGAATTACAGTGCACTTGATTCAAAAGTATTAAAGGGATTTTTTGATGGAAATGATATTTTCTCTTTGAATCTTCCCTCATTCGGAGCAATAACCATTCAAATCTTACAGATTATAGATAATTTAAACCTTTCTGTTTCTGAGAACGAATGGGCTCTAAAATTTGGAAAGGCTACTTCACTAGCATACAGGTATAGAGATTTTCAAGAAAACTTAGATTCACTTTCAAAAATCTTAAGTTATGATGAAGCAAAAATTTGGGCAAAAAAAATTGAAAATAACCAAATTGATATAGTTAAAAATACAGATAAGAAAATACCTTACTCATGGATAGCAGACGGTCATACAACACATCTTACCACTGCAGATAAAAAGGGTAATGTAGTCAGTCTAACACAAACTATTGGACCAACTATGGGCTCAAAAGTAGCCACAAAAGGTCTTGGATTTTTATATGCAGTAAGCCTTGGAGGATATTTAGGAGAATACAAACCCGGTGATCGTTCCAACTCGCACATTTCGCCAACATTGTTTATGAAAAATGGAAAAGTTCAACTTGCACTTGGCGCAGCAGGAGGAAGCAGAATTCCTACTGCGATCACACAAGTGGCACATAGATATTTGTCTCAGAAAAAAGATCTGAATACATCGCTCATGCTTCCAAGAATTTATCCCTACGAAGATTCGCTTTGGATAGAAGATCATGATGAGGTAAAATCTTTAAATGCAGACCTGGGCCAAAATGAATATCCTGTCAAACTAGTTGATGAAAAAGCTAGGTTTGGTAGGGTGCATGCTATTTCTTACGATTCTATATCAAACTCATGGTTTGGTTCTGCTGATCCTGACTGGGAGGGAACTGTAGATTACTATATAGATTAAAAAGTTCTAACTACGATTCTAAAGCATCCTTACAATAATCAACACACTTTTTAATTTCATTAATTATAGTAGAATTTTTTGGTGTTTTATACTCATATTCTATCGTAGCAGGAAAAGAATATTTTTGATCTCTCATAAGTTGTAATACATCAACTATTGGAGTGTCCCCCTTACCAAAAGGAGTATAATTTTGACCATTAGCAGGGGTTGTACGGTCTTTAATATGCATACTGTAAATCTTTTTATTCATTTTAGATAAAAATTCGAATACATCAGTATTTCCAGCAGCAATATAATGACCCAAATCAGGATTCATAACATTACTCTCTGATTGTTTTAGTGCGGTGTCCCACCATTTTGCGTGCTGCTGAGTGTGCCCATGGTAGGCTACTTTAATATCATTTTTTTCAGCTAATTTCCCTAGTCTTAAAGTATGCTCTGGATCTTTAGGACCATAAGGTGGACCCGGTAACTCAAGAGTTATATGACTTGCTCCAAGAACTTTCCCTGCTTTCATTGCATAGCTAATATCAGCATCTGAGTTTTTACTACCTAATAAATCGTCTGGTTTAAATGCATAAATATCAACTCCAGCATCATTAAACATTTTGCGAAGCTTAAAAAGATCATTTGGATCTCTATTTTTTTTCCAATTTGCGGCTGCTTTTTCGTAAGATTTTTGTTGTTGTTTCAAATCGGCTAATTGTTTTTTTTCATCCCGAGATATTTCCTTTTTTCTATCTAATCTAATAAGTCTATTAAGAGTTCTTCGATCAATTTCATATTGTGGCTTTCTTAAATAATTTTCAGCTACATTACCCATCAATTCAATTGCATTAATACCACAGTCTAAAATATATTGAAGTGTCGCTTCTGCACTTTGATCTTCCATGCCCCGAAACGAATAAGTAATTACTCCTATTTGTATTCCATTAATTTTTGAATTTGGTTTCAAAAAATTTGGTATGTAAGCGGGCGCTCCCCAAGACTTGTTTGTGCCAAAGCTAAGTCCTAAAGCAGCTATTCCAGTATTTTTAAAAAATTTACGTCTAGTTAAAATTGATTTTTTTGATTTCATTAGTTATCTATAGTTATTTATTCATTAAACTAAAATTAGATAAATTAAATTTAAATGAGAATTATGTATAAAGTCAACTATTTCAATGATGCCCAAAAAGTTTTCTTTATATTTAATTTGAATCACATTTTCAAAAAAAATTTATTAAGGTTGCTTAATGTATTATATAGGCTATGACATAGGGAGCTCATCGGTAAAAGTTGCTTTGGTAGATGAAAAAACGAACAATTCAATCGTTACAGTATCCGAACCTGAAGATGAAATGCTAATTAAAGCACGTAAATTTGATTGGGCTGAGCAAGATCCCAACCTTTGGTGGGACTGTCTTTGCAAAGCCACAAAACGCATCCTTTATGAAAATAAAATTTTATCAAAAGATATCCTTGCTATTGGTATTTCATATCAAATGCATGGTTTAGTTTTAGTAGATAATAAAGGTGAATTATTAAGAGATTCAATTATATGGTGTGACAGCAGAGCGGTCGAAATCGGGAATTTGGCAGCAAAGGGAATAGGTGAAATTAAATACGGTACACAATTATTAAATTCTCCTGGAAATTTTACCGCTTCAAAACTTAAGTGGGTAAAAGACAACGAAGAAAAAATTTATGAGAGGGTGTCGAACTTTATGTTGCCAGGAGATTTTATTGCTTATAAGTTGACTGGTGAAATTAATACAACAATAAATGGATTATCGGAAGGAATCTTATGGGATTATAAAGAAAAAAAAGTAGCAAATTGGCTACTTGAATTTTTTGATTTAGATACCAGTTTAACTCCATCTTTAGTTAGTAACTTTCAAAACCAAGGATTTGTAACCGATGTAGCAGCAAAAGCTACTGGTTTACCAATTGGAATTCCGATTAGATATCGTGCTGGAGACCAGCCAAACAATGCACTATCTTTAAATGTTCTAAAACCAGGAGAAGTGGCTGCAACTGGCGGCACATCTGGTGTTATTTTTGCTGTTAGTGATAAAATTGATTCAAAAGAATTTTCAAGATTAAATCATTTTGCTCACGTAAATTATACACTAGAAGAACCTAGAATCGGAACCCTTTTATGCATTAATGGAGCGGGTATTTTTTACAGTTGGTTAAAAAAATTGACCAAAATTGATGATTTTGATGCAATGAATAACTTAGCAGGTTCAGTTGAAATTGGAAGTAACGGACTCGTAAATTTGCCCTTTGGAAATGGAGCTGAACGCATGTTGAATAATAAAAATTTAGGCGCCCATCTAAGTGATCTAAACTTAAATTTGCATAATGAGTCCCATCTTTTTAGAGCGACTTTAGAGGGCATAGCCTTTGCTTTTGTTTATGGAATGGAAATAATGAATAAAGATGGTCTAAATGCAGAGTTAATTAGAGCAGGAAATGATAATATTTTCCAATCCGAAGTTTTCACTACCACTTTTTCTTCATTAACAGGTAAGCCAGTTGAAATATTTAATACTACGGGAGCAGTTGGAGCTGCGAGGGCGTCAAGTCTTAATATTAAGTCTATGGAAGAGTTAAGCACCTCCATAGGTAATAATGACAAAATCAAAACTATAGAACCCCAAATCAAAAACGAAGAGTATAAAATAGCTTATGATAAATGGAAAAAAATTTTACATAATAAATTAAATATAAATCAATGATAATTACAGGCGATAAAGAATTTTATAAAGGAGTTGGTAAAGTAAATTATGAGGGAAAAGAATCTGACAACCCTTTTGCTTACAAATACTATAATCCAGATCAATTAGTGATGGGCAAAACAATGCAAGAGCATTTTAAGTTTGCTATTGCATACTGGCATAGCTTTTGCGGACAGGGAGCAGATCCATTTGGCCCTGGAACACAAAAATTTCCATGGGATCAATCAAATGATCCATTGCAAAGAGCACGTAATAAAGCAGATGCAGCATTTGAATTAATTACAAAGTTAGGTTTTGATTATTTCTGCTTCCATGATGTTGATTTAGTAGATGAAGCAGATAATTTGATAGAAACTGAAAAGCGTTTACATAAAATTGCTGATTATATTTCTCAAAAGAAAAAGGACTCAGGTGTAAAGGTCCTTTGGGGAACTGCAAACTGCTTTTCTAATCCAATTTATATGAATGGTGCAGCAACGAATCCAGATTTTGAAGTTGTAGCTCGTGCAGGCGCTCAAATTAAAATGGCATTAGACCTAACTATTGCACTTGGTGGAGAAAATTATGTTTTTTGGGGTGGAAGGGAAGGATACATGTCCTTACTAAATACAGACATTAACAGAGAGTTAGATCATATGGCTAAAATGTTGTCAATGGCCAGAGATTATGCTCGTGGTCAGGGATTTAAGGGAACCTTTTTTATAGAGCCCAAACCAATGGAACCTATGAAACACCAGTACGATTTTGATGCAGCAACAGCCATTGGTTTTTTAAGAGCTTATGGACTAGAGAAAGATTTCAAGTTAAATATTGAGGTTAACCATGCAACATTGGCTCAGCACTCATTTGAGCACGAATTAGCTATAGCAGCACATTCTGGGATGCTAGGTAGTATTGATGCTAATAGAGGAGACAATCAAAATGGATGGGATACTGATCAATTTCCTATAAATATTTATGAGGTTACAGAAGCAATGCTTGTTTTTTTACAATCCGGAGGATTACAAGGTGGAGGAATAAATTTTGATGCAAAAATTAGAAGGAATTCCACAGATTTGGATGATATTTTTCATGCACACATTGGAGGAGCTGATACTTTTGCTAGGGCAATACTAACTGCAGAGAAAATACTTACTCAATCAGAATTCCTTAAGCTGAGAAAAGACCGATATAATTCTTTTGACAGTGGTAACGGAAAACAGTTTGAGAGTGGAAAACTGACTTTGGAGAATTTATATGAAATTGCATCCAACTCGAAATCCCCAAAAAAAATAAGCGGAAAACAGGAACTCTTTGAAAACATAATTAATCAATTTATATAGTATTTGATGCTACGCCTAGTAATATTAATCTCAATTTTATTTTTTGGATGTAGACAATATAAAGTTAAAAGGAAAATAATCAAAAGGGAAGGAATGGTATTGATTCCCTCGGGGAGTTTTTTTATGGGCAGTGAAGACAAATTCTCAAGAAAAGATGAATCGCCAAAGCATCTTGTTCATGTAGATTCTTTTTGGATTGATCAAAACGAGGTGACTAATGGAGAATTTACCCAATTTGTTGAAGCAACAGGTTATATTACAACAGCAGAAATTCCCCCCAACTGGGAGGAAATTAAAAAGGAACTCCCTCCAAATACCCCAAGGCCACATGACTCTCTTTTCAAAGCAGCTTCATTAATATTTGTTTCTTCACAAGGTCCTATAAATTTAAATTCACATAATCAATGGTGGAAGTGGCAACCCGGGGCAAATTGGAAACATCCTATGGGACCAGACAGCAACATAGAAGGAAAGGATGACCATCCAGTTGTCCATATATCTTGGTATGATGCCAATGCCTACGCTAGATGGGCAGGGAAAAGATTACCAACTGAGGCTGAATGGGAATGGGCTGCTCGAGGAGGTAGGAAAAATTCAATTTACCCTTGGGGTAATGAAGATTTGAATTCTGGCTCTCCAAAATTAAATTCCTGGGAGGGGAGTTTCCCCTATTTTAATGAACAAAGAGATAAATTTTTTTATACAGCTCCTGTTGGTTCATTTGAGCCAAATTCTTTTGGACTTTATGATATGGCAGGGAATGTTTGGGAATGGTGTTCTGATTGGTATGATTTTAATTATTATTCAAAAATCAAAGATCAGAAATTATTAAATCCAAAAGGGCCAGAGAAACCTAATGATCCTTACCAACCCTATCTGAAACAAAAGGTCATGCGAGGAGGATCTTTTTTGTGCAATGATTCGTATTGTTCTGGATATAGGGTTTCAGCTAGAATGAAATCCTCACCAGACACAGGACTCCAACATACTGGATTTAGATTGGTTAAAGACATTAATTAAACTAAATGAAATATTCTAAAAAAATGACACAGTGTCATTTTTTTAATTACATTAGATTAAAATTGTATTTAAATGAATATTCTTGTATGTATTAGTTGTGTTCCTGATACAACCTCCAAAATTAATTTTAAAGAGGATAATTCTTCCTTTGATTCTCAGGGTGTTCAATTTGTAATCAATCCAAACGATGAATTTGGACTGACGCGTGCCATATGGCTTCAGCAAAAATCAGGAGCAAAAGTTACAGTCGTAACAGTTGGGGATGAAAGCTGTGATCCTATTTTAAGAAAATGCCTTGCTATTGGGGCTGACCAAGCACTTCGAGTTAATGTTCAAGCAAAAGACGGTTTTCAGGTAGCATCAGTTTTGTCAACTATTTGCAAGGATAAAAACTATGATCTTATTATTACAGGAAGAGAATCAATTGATTATAACGGAGGTATGGTAGGCGGAATACTTGCCACACTTTGTGGAATGCCATATTTAGCAAATTGTATTCATTTAGAAATAGACGGAAACAAAGTTGATTTACAGAGAGAAATAGACGGCGGTAAGGAAAGTCTGAAAGCTTCCCTACCAGTTGTTATTGGTGCTCAAAAAGGATTGGTTGAAGAGAAAGATCTTATAATACCAAATATGCGTGGAATAATGCAAGCGCGACAAAAATCACTAGAAGTAATATCTCCAAATGAAATTAAACCAGCAACTGAAATTCTAACTTTTAAAAAACCTGATGAAAAAGGTCCAGTTAAACTCGTCGATTCAGATAATATTGATGAATTAATTAAACTACTTGAAAATGAAGCCAAAGTTCTATAAAGTAAAAAAATGAAAATACTTGCATTTATTGAATCACAAGACGGAGATGTAAAAAAAACAGGTTTAGAGATAGCTTCTTATTCCAGAGCTGTAGCTGATGCTAGAGGTTATGAGTTAGTTGGAGTAGGATTCAATATTAATAACACCAAAATACTTGAGTCATACGGAATTGATAAATTTTATAATATAGAAACAAAAGAGGACAATTTTTTTGATGTAGAAAGTTATAGTGATAGTATTTCCCAACTAATAGAAAAGGAAAAAGCAAGCATAATTATAGTAAGCTCAACTGCTGATGGAAGATATTTAGGACCGATTTTGTCTGTTAAAATTAATTCAGCCTATATCTCAAATGTAGTTGGATTACCGACAAAATATGACCCTATTCAAGTTAAATGCTCTTGTTTTACAAATAAGGCATATAATGAGAATAAAAGTTTAAAAGACCGTGTAATTTTATCTCTTTCATCCAATTCTTTTGGATTAAAAGAACAAAATAAAACTTGTGAATATTTAAAAGGCACATATCTATCATCAACTAAAAGTTTAAAAGTAACTGAGGTACATAGATTAAAAGGTGAAGTCACTATTGCAGACGCAGATATTGTTGTTTCAGGCGGACGTGGATTAAAAGGACCAGAAAACTGGAATCTTATTGAAGACTTGGCTGAGGTTTTAGGTGCAGCTACTGCTTGTTCTAAACCAGTTTCTGACATGGGATGGAGACCTCACAGTGAACACGTAGGTCAAACGGGTAAGCCTGTTGCATCAAATTTGTATATAGCGGTCGGCGTTTCAGGTGCAATTCAACATTTAGCCGGGATTAATTCCTCAAAAGTCAAGGTTGTAATTAATAATGATCCAGAAGCACCTTTTTTTAAAGCGGCTGATTATGGGATTATTGGGGATGCATTTGAGATCGTTCCAAAATTGACGGAAAAACTAAAAGCTCGAAAGCTTTAAGTTTTATTTCAAATTTTTGTTTACATCTTTACTTCAATAAAGTTTATGACTCTTAAAGAATTCATTATTTTTGTATAAACATTTCTATAATGATATATAGACTGACTATTCTTTTATCAATTGTATTTGTAAGTTGTAAACAAATCTCTCAAGAAAGTAGTAAAGAGACTGCAAAGGAGCCTGAGTCAAGCTGGGAGCTTCTTTCACAAGACGATAGCTTTAAAGGGTGGCATATTTACCAGAATGAGGGCGGAGAAAAGAGCGGATGGATCGTTGAAAATGGAGTTTATACATTTAACTATAAAGATGCTAAGGGTGACGGAAACAAAAGCCTAACTACAGATGAAACATACACAAGTTTTGAAATAAAGTTTGAGTGGAAGATTTCTAAAAATTCAAATAGTGGTTTTATATGGGGAGTAAGTGAAGATAAAGAATATGAAAATCCGCACGAGACTGGTCCTGAAATTCAAGTGATAGATGCTGATATTTATGGTGATGACCCTAATAATCAAAAACATACAGTGGGTGCTCTGTATGCCATGAGTCCTCCTAACAGCATCGCTTCAAAAAAAGCAGGTGAGTGGAATCAATATCACATTACTGTAAACTATGAAACAAATCAAGGTAAAGTAATACTTAATGGTACTGAAATAAATAATTTTCCTTTGTCTGGAGATAAGTGGGATGCTATGGTGAAAAATAGTAAATTTAATGAGATGTCGGGTTTTGGAAAATATAAGAAAGGGCATATATCTTTTCAGGATCATGAGCCAGGAACCGTGTCATATAGAAATATTAAAATAAGAAGATTGTAGCCTGAAAACAATGAATCCAAATATCAGTTATCTCTATTCATTCATTTCAATTTTTTTAGCAGCTATGTTTTTAACCCCTATGGGTTTGAAACTAGAGCACGCCTTTAGCTACCACTCAGATAATATTGAATGTTCTCATGAACAGACTCACATTCATAATTATAATAAGCATAATGATTTTCTAGATGTTTATTACCAGCCTTTAGTTGAATATCATTTTAATAGTGAAATAATCTTAAATAATGCTCAAACATTATTTAGGTACATATTTAATAATACTTCTATTTACAATAGATTGATTTTCAATAATCTAAAAGATAGAGGTCCACCGAATTTTTTTTTCGGTAATTATTAAATATTAACTAACAATTAAAACTTTTTAAAATGAAAAAATACTTATTGTTATTATTTGCTTTTGCATCCTTCGCTGTTATTTCATGTGAAGATGACGATCATGATGATCACGATGGACATGATCATTCTGCATTAGTAGAAGATTCTTCGGCTAATATTGCTTAAGCAAAAACAATTATTTAACTACAATAATGATTTTGGCCTTGCATATTTGTGTAAGGCCAATTTTTTTATCTAAAATTTAAATGAAGTTTCTTATGAATGAAAAATATCAATTAATTACATGATTCACATCTTCCTTGAATCAATAATTGCGATACACTAACTTTTTGATCAGTCACTTTTGGTAATTTCATTTCTATGTTAAGGCGATCTATTTTACCACAACTAAGACATTGAAAATGTGGACGAAATTTATTTAAGATTGATTCAGGCTTGCTATTACAACACCCATCACATTTTGCATACCACTTTAACCCATTTTTCCCAAAAAATGAATGTAATATAGAGTCTTCTTCTAGCTTGTTGAGGATACGATAGATAGTTGTTTTGTTCATTTTATCTCCTAAACGACTTACAAGATCTACAACTGTGATAGCGCTTATATCATTATTGAATTCCTTTAACAAGGTATTAAGTGAAGAAGTTTTTCTATGTATACCCATATAACAAATTTATTTATTTTTTTTCCTCAAAAAAAAAAAAAGTACTTATTTTTGCAACTGAGTTGCATTAATTTAAATCATTTAACCAAAAAATTTATTATGAAATTTTACACAAAATTTAAAAAAGCAAAAATTCTTTTTTTAGCTTTTCTTTTTATTGTCTCATGTAGTAAAGACGATCCAGATGCTATAAACGAGCAAGAGTATATTTCAAATGTTATACTCACTATTGAATCTGCAGACGGAACATCACAAACAGTTGACTGGGATTTGAGTGAAATGAACTCCCAGACAATTAGTTTAAAAGTAAATACCGATCATAACGTTGGAATAAGATTCATAGATAGTAGTGATCCAAACGATATTGAAGATGTAACACTTGAGGTAATTGAGGAAGCTGACGAGCACCAAGTATTTTATGAGTTTGCAGAAGTTTCTGTTAATGTAACATCAGCTTCTAATGATACTAAAGACGGAGGTAGAGGTGTTCTTTTAAATAGTGTTTGGAATACGAGTTCCACTGGAACTGGTTTGGTGAGAGTATATTTAATACATCAACCAACAAATTTTAATGCTACAACAAGAGAAGGTTTTGGAGGGTATAATGATGTTTCCATCGATATCCCAGTGTCTATAGTTGAGTAATTGAAACACAAATCAATATATCTATATGTTATTCTGAATTGTTTATTAATTTGGAATCTTACTTATAGTCAAGAATGCAATTTATTTTTAAAAGGCAAAGTCACTGACTTTCACGATGACTCTTTTTTAATTGGTGCCCTTATACAAATTGAGGGTACCAATTTTTTTTCACAAACGAATCTAAATGGAGAATACAAAATAGAGGGAATATGTCCTGGTAGATATATTTTAAATATTAGCCATCCAAATTGTAAATCAAAAACCAAAAACATTAATCTTAAAGAAAACAAAATATTTGATTTAAAATTAGAACACCATATAAATGAATTAGAAGAAATTATAGTATCTGACTCTAGGCTTTCTCGAACTAGAAAATCAGTTCAGGAAGTTTTAGTCGATATAAGTGAAATTAATTCATATGGAAGTAATACTTTGGTTGATGCATTAAATTATATCCCCGGAGCATCAATTTTAAAAACTGGAAATTCAATTGGTAAGCCAGTTATTCACGGCATGTATGGAAGTAGAGTTGGTATTGTGACCGATGGATTTAGGCAGTATGATCAACAATGGGGCCCTGACCATGCACCAAATATTGATTTCGATTCTTTTGAAACAATTCAACTTATAAAAGGGGCTGCTGCTTTAAAATACGGTGGAGATACATCTGCAGGTTCAATTATCTTAAGTTCCAAAAGAAAAGTTTTAAGAGATACACTTTTCGGAACTTCATTTATAAATTTAGAATCTAATGGTTGGGGAGGTAAATTTGGATCTAGACTTGAAAAAAATTATTCAAATGGATTTTATATAAATGGAAATTTTACAGGTAAAAGATATGGAGACTTTAATACTCCAAATTATATCCTATCAAATACTGGATTTAAAGAAGTAGATTTTTCAATAAAACTTGGAAAGGATTTGGTTTCAAAAGGATGGAATTTAAACTATTCAAATTATAATTTAGAGCCAGGAATTCTAAAGGCATCACATATTGGTAATGTCCAAGATTTATTTTATGCACTTAATTCCAGCGAACCAAATATAGTTGAGGATTTTACATATAACATAGGGGCCCCAAATCAAAGAGCCAGTCATCAAAGGTTAACATTTAAATATTTCAGATCCTTCAAAAATGATGTTATACTTGATTTTGGATATAGCTATCAAAACAACAAACGAAAAGAGTTTGATATAAGAAGAGGTGGTAGAACAAATATACCGGTAGTTGATTTATTACTTAAAACTCATAATTTAATGTTAGGTTTTTCAAATATAAAAATGGAAAATTGGGACTTTGAATTTGGATACAATGGATTAATTCAAGACAACTTTTCTACTCCAGATACTGGTGTAAAAAGACTAATTCCTGATTATATTAAGCTAGAGAATGGAATCTATATTCTAGGAAGCTATCAGGAATCCAACTCCTTTTTATGGGAGTGGGGATTAAGACTAGATCATGTGGCTTATGATGCTAAAAAATATTATTACAAGTCAAACTGGGAAGAAAGAAATTACGATACATTATTTAATGAATTTGAAACAGGAACCGATTTTGCAAATCAAATTCTAGTAAACCCAAAATTCAATTATCTAAATGTTTCCGCGCAAACTGGTATTTCAAAAAAAATATCAGATAATTCTGAATTTAATATTTCTTACATCTTGTCCCAAAGAGCGCCAAATCCTTCTGAATTATTTAGTGATGGATTACATCATGCCATGGCGGCTATTGAATACGGGAACTTAAGTATAAATCCCGAGACAAGTCACAAATTTCTTTTGAGTTTATCCAAAACTAAACCAAATTATAATTGGTCATTAGAGCCTTTTGTTTCAAAAACTTTTAACTACATTTTCATAGAACCAACAGGATTAGAACAGACTATCAGAGGCGCTTTTCCAGTATGGACATACAAGAGTACAGATGCTTTTTTGACAGGTATTGATCTTAATTATTCTCAATCAATAATAGAAAATCTTAGATTTGATATTGGAGCTTCATATGTATATGCCCAGGACATATTAAATTCTGAGCCTCTAATTTTAATTCCCCCTCTAAATTCTTTTCAAAAATTAAAATTTTCACCCAAAAAGAGTAAATGGACTTTTGAGATATCCAATCACATAAGCGCAAAACAAAATAGATTTCCAGACTCTAATTTCATTTTTGATTATATAGAGGAGGGAACAATTGTTTCAAAAACAGTTGATGTTAGCGAGTCTCCTTCTGGATTTCATCGACTTGATGCTATTTTCTCGTTACAAATAAGGAATCAAAAAAATCTTACAACTAATTTAAGATTGATAGCCCAAAATATTTTAAATAGCGATTATCGAGACTATCTTAACAGAATGCGTTACTATTCATCTGAGTTGGGAAGAAATCTCCAAATTCAACTTAATTTTAATTATTAATCACCAACGTAATTTTATCTTAAAATATTTATAATAACTTTAAGTGATATAAAATTTTCATTGTGAATGATTAACAATAAAGTACTACAATTATTATTGTTCTCTATAACAAGTACATTATTTGTTGTTGCACAAGATGAAACTTTAATAGAAGGAAATTATAATGATCCATCATTAGTTACTCAAACTGCATTTGTTCAAGAGCTTTTATATGTTGCAGGTTATGTACCTGAAAAAATCGAGGTTTATCAAAGCCTTCCAAATTATTCGCATGTCTTTCGAGTAAAATTAGATTCTGTCACAGGTGGATTTGTATTTGTTCGTTGGGATAAAAAAAATAAGCAGCATTATGTTGCTAATAAAATGATTGATCCGGGAGTTTATTATAATTTAAAGTCAGCACAAGAAATTATGCGTAAACAAACCCAAAATGCAAGCTTTAGTATTGAGGATGGAGCTTTACAAGCTAGTGACCAGCAGAAAATAGGCAATGAGGATTTAAATGAACTTCGTCAACAGTTCGACAAGAGAGAAAAGGAAAAACAAGATGCAATTAATGCCATTGAACAAAAGAACAGACAAAAAGAGCAAAGAAAATTTGAGAGAAAAGCATCAAAAAAAAATTGACTTATTATCCCAAATCTACAGTAAGGATATTTCCATCTAAACTTGTATCAAAACACCGCATAGATCCACTACAAGTTGCGCCAAACGAGTTCCCATGACGAGCACAAGTGAAATTAGTACCATCAAAAGACCATTGATTTCTTGTTCCCTGGTGAGGACAAGCGTTATCAAATACTCTAATCTCGCTATCACTAATTCTTACTAATAATATATTTTCTGAAGTAAAGTTCAACCAACCTCCAATTTCCTGTAAACTAGAAAATGTATTATCATCTAAATCAATTATCAGTTCAGTGCTTGTACCTCCTTGAGATGAAGAATTATTTGAAGAAGATGTTGTTTGTGTAGAAACAGATGAATCATCTTCTGAAGAACATGCTTCGATTATAGGGATTCCTAATGTTGCTAAAACTATTGGTTTGCATGCGGTCTTTAAAAAGTTTCTTCTATTTTTCATAACAATTTTTGTTTAAAGATAATTAAAAAAATATAAACAAAATAAATTTTAAAATTGTTTTAGTCGTATTTTTATAGCATGAAAAAACTACTAATATTATATCTATTTGTAGGCATTAAGATTGTTTTTGCTCAAAACTCAGGGACACTTAATGGTCGTATTGTTGATGTAAAAACTCAGCAACCACTACAAGGAGCTACAATAATTTTAGAGGGTACAAATATTGGAACTATTACAGATTCAAATGGATATTTTGTTTTAAATAATATACCCTTTCAGTCATATAATGTAGAGGCAAGCTTTTTAGGATATCAAACCACTAAACAATTTAATGTAATTGTAAAATCAGCTGGAAATATTCCTTTAATATTTGAGTTAAATGAACTATCCGAAGATCTTGATGAAGTTATAGTTTCAAGTAATCCTTTCAAAACAAACAGTGAAACTCCCTTATCAACCCAAACCTTTTCAGTTGTTGAAATTGAAACTTATCCTGGAGGTAATAATGACATTACTAAAGTAGTACAAAGCATGCCGGGTATTTCTCCTTCAATAGGAGGCTTTAGAAATGATATTATTATTAGAGGGGGAGCACCTAATGAAACGGTTTATTATTTAGATGGGATTGAAATTCCAAACATTAATCATTTTAGTACCCAAGGGAGTGCAGGTGGACCTGTAGGTATGATTAATGTTTCATTTATTAGGGAAGTAACTCTTTCAAGCTCTGCATTTGGTGCAGAATTTGATAATCCGCTTTCAGGTGTTTTATCATTCCAGCAAAGAGAGGGAGACCCAAACAGGTTTGGTGGTAATTTTAGATTTGGGGCTAGTGAAGCAGGACTAACCTTAGAAGGTCCTCTTTTTAGAAAAAATAAATCTGAACCATCAAAAACTACCTTTTTATTTTCGGCAAGAAGAAGTTATTTGCAATTTCTTTTTGAACTAATTGGACTGCCAATTCGACCTGATTATTGGGATTATCAATGGAAAGTAAAACACGAATTAGATCAATATAACACATTAACTTTTATAGGTTTGGGCTCAATTGACAATTTTTCTGTCAAGCAGCCAGATGAGTTTGATGCAGAGCAACAAGCAACACTTGAGCAAGTACCAATTATCGAACAGAGAAGTACTACAGTGGGATTGTCATGGAGGAAAAACTTCAAAAAGGGTAATGGATTCACATCTACAGCTCTTAGCTCAAACAGGCTAGGAAATATTTTTTCAAGATATCTTGACAATGTAAATAAAAACGGAATTGTTTTTCAAAATGATTCTCATGAGTGGGAAACCAAATTGCGTTTCAACCTAACACAATTTGTAAATAATTTGAAATGGTCCGTAGGATTTAACGTTCAAAATTCAAGTTATAAAAATGGAACAAGTTTTTTAAGAGAAAATATATTTTATGAAGCAGATTTAAATTTTTTTAAATATGGTTTATTTCTAAAAGCAAGTAATAATTTTTTTAATCAAAGGCTAAATATTTCTTTAGGTATAAGAACTGATGCTGACACCTTTTCAACAGGCTCAAATTTAATTGACAATTTTTCCCCAAGACTTTCATTTTCATATTCCCTTTCCGAGGATCAAAAATGGAAATTTAATGCTTCCATTGGTAGGTATTTTAAAATTCCAACCTATACAATGTTGGGTTTTCAGAACAACTCATCAGTTTTTGTTAATAAATCTACACAATACACTAAAAGTGAACACTACGTGGCTGGTTTAGAATATAATCTAACATCGGTTTCAAGATTAACTGTAGAGGGATTTTTGAAAAATTATTCTCAATTTCCTGTTTCTTTGATTGATGCGGTATCACTTGCTAATAAAGGAGGAGGGTTTGAGGTTCTTGGCAACGAAGCTATCCAATCTATTGGAGAAGGTAAAACATCTGGCTTGGAATTTTTATTTCAACAAAAGTTAGCCAAAAACTTTTATGGTATTTTGGCCTATACATATTTTTCTAGTAAATTTTCCGGTCTTGATGGGATTCTAAGACCATCAGTATGGGATAGTCGTCATCTTATTTCATTTTCAGGAGGTTACAAACTAAAAAGAAATTGGGAGATAAGTGCTCGCTGGAGGTATGCTGGGAAAAATCCTTATGTTCCGGTTGATATTACTGCTAGTACTATTTCATATCCAGAAATTATTCTAGATTATGACACACTCGGGGAATTTAGACTAGATGCTTTCAATCTTGCAGATATTCGAATAGATAAAAAATGGAATTTTAAGAATCTTTCCTTCAACTTATATTTCGATATACAAAATTTTTTAGCTCAACCAAATCCTACTCCACAAGAATATGGATTAAACAGAAATCCGGATGGCACAATTATAATGCCTAGAAATTTAGTTCCTGTGTCTAATCAAGAAGGAAATAGTTCACCCTTACCCACCTTTGGATTCGTTTTATTCTTTTAGGAAATGTTCACAGTTCTAGTAAACCATCTGGTATTTCAACAGATATATTTTTTTTTCCACGATCAACATTTATAATAAAATCATCGTGAATTGGAATTAAGGATGTAGATCCATCATATTTTTTTATTTCAAATAGAGCCTGTAGACCTTGATCATGAATTCTTACAATTGCTCCCAAATTTTCTTTATTATGCATAATTGAAAAACCGATTACTTCATGATAATAAAATTTTTTCCCTTTCAATTTTGGAAGATAACTTAATGGTAGGTAAACATCTTTTTTTATCAATTTATCTGCTTCTATTTCGTTTGTTACGTTTTCGAATCGAATCCTGATTAACTGTGATTTATGCAGTTGTACACTATTTATAATAAAAGGCACCAATGCGTTACCAAGTTCAATAAAAATTGATTTTAATTCAGTATACTGCTCCGGATTGTCACTATCTGTTTTGACCAATAACTCTCCCTTGAAACTATATTTCCCTATAACTTTGCCAATGTAAAAGCATTCCTCCTTTTTCATCGGAACAGTATTTTAGTCTAGTCAGTATTTTTAGAGTTATTCTCACCTTCAGCTGTTTCATTGTCTTTACCAGACACCTCTTCAGTAGCAGGAGCCTCTTCAGAAGCAGGGGTTTCTTCAGTAGCAGGAGCCTCATCAGTGGTAGGCGTTTCTTCAGAAGCAGGGGTTTCTTCAGTAGCAGGAGCCTCTTCAGAAGCAGGCGTTTCTTCACTTGCAGTAGCCTCATCTGTGGAAGGTGTTTCTTCAGCAGCTGGAGCCTCATTAGTGGTAGGCGTTTCTTCAGAAGCAGGGGTTTCTTCAGTAGCAGGAGCCTCATCAGTGGTAGGTGTTTCTTCAGAAGCAGGGGTTTCTTCAGTAGCAGGAGCCTCTTCAGAAGCAGGCGTTTCTTCACTTGCAGTAGCCTCACCAGTGGAAGGTGTTTCTTCAGCAGCACTAGCCTCATCAACATCAGGCTTTTCTCCATTAGCAGAAGCCTCTTCAGCAGCAGGATTCACTTCAGTGGAAGGAGCTTCTTGGGTTGCTGCTGCCTCTTTTGCAGCGGCGTCCTCGAGTCTTTTCTCACTTGCTTGTTTTTCGGCATCCAGCCTTTTTGTTTTATCTTCTTCACTGGCTTTTAACAAGTTATCTTTTTTGGTCTGAATTTTTGCTTCTTTTTCCTTTAGCCAATCAGCAAGTTTTTTATCAGCTATTTCCTGGGTAATAGCCCCTTTTCTTACTCCGCCATTCAGGTGATGTTTTAACATCACTCCTTTGTAAGATAAAAGTGTTCTAGCAGTATCTGTAGGCTGAGCTCCTTTTTCCAACCATTCAACTGCACGATCGATGTCAATTATTACAGTAGCTGGGTTTGTATTAGGATTGTAGGTACCAATTTTTTCTAGGTAGCGACCGTCTCTTTTTGCTCGAGAATCGGCAGCAACAAGCCAATAAAATGGTTTTCCTTTTTTTCCGTGTCTCTGAAGTCTTAATTTTAGTGGCATAACATATTAATTAACAAGGATACTCGATCCTTAAATATTAATTCGGTTGGCAAATATAGTTGAAAATTGTTATTTAAATCCTAAAGGTTTAATCTTTTCTTTTTTGTATTATTAAATTATCTCTATTCTGAGTTAGTGGCCTGACATTTAAATCCTTGTTGTGATAATAAAAAAAGTGTAATTTTGGCCACTAAAATTAACGCTTCATGAACATAAGAAAAACTAAAATTGATGATCTTAATGCAGTTATCAAAATAGAAATTGAGGGTAAAGATTATGAATCAAAAGTTAATTCAGTTCTAAATAATTACCGAAAAAAAGCGAATATACCAGGATTTAGGAAAGGGAATGTACCACTGGGTATCATTAAGAAACAATATCAAAAGGCTGTAAAAGCAGATGAAGTTAATAAGCTTATAACTGAAAATTTAGAAAAATATATTAAAAAAGAAAAAATTGAATTACTTGGTAGTCCAATGCCCAGAAATAACAAAGATTTTCTTGATTGGAGAGCTGAAAAAATGACATTTGAATTTGAGTTAGGTCTATCACCAAAATTTGATATCAATCTTAATGTTTTAAAAAAAGTAACACGCTATCAAATTGAACCAGATAAGAAAATGATTCAGGAGCAATTGGATTATTTAAGAAATCAATATGGGAAATTAGTAACGCGTGAAAAAGTTCAAAAAAAATATGAAATTATTGCAGAATTTAAAAATGAGAGCATAGGGATAAACAAAATTGGCAATTTTAAACTGGAAGAAATAAAATCTAAAAAAGCTATTAATGAACTTAAAGCTGCAAGTGTCGGCAAAATATTTCAAATAAAAATTAAGGGTCTTTTTAAGGAGAGCAACACAATGAAACGTTTTACTAATTTTGATGACAATAAATTGGAGGAAATTTCTGCAAATGAAATTACAATCGAAATTAAAGAAATAAATGAAAGAGTTCCTGCATTATTAAACCAAGAACTTTTCGATAAATTGTATCAGAAGGGTACAGTTAAGACCGAAAACGATCTGAAGGGAAAAATTAAAATAGGTTTAGAAAACCAATTTAAGCCGCAATCAAATCAAAAACTAATAAATGATATATCTGAAACCATAGTTGAAAAGACCAAATTTAAACTCCCCGAAGACTTCCTAAAGAATTGGATTCAAAATTCAGGAAAAGAACCCCTATCAGAAAAAGAGGCAGAAGAAGAATTTAAAAAGTCAGAAAAAGGAATACGTTATCAACTTATTGAGGGTAAAATAATAAAAGAAAACAATCTTAATTACACGTTTGAAGAGCTTCAAAATTATGCTAAGGGAATTGTGGAAAATCAAATGAAACAATATGGACAAAATATTGATAAAAAACAAGTTGACGCATTGGTATCTAAAGTTTTAACAAACCAGGAGGAAACAAAAAGGATTTCAGAGCAATTAATAGGTGAAAAGATGCTAAAGTTTTATTTAGAGAAAGCACCCCTAAAGCAGAAAAAAGTTGGTTTTGATGTCTTTATAAAAGAAGCTTACGGTAAAGCTTGATAATTTCATTAATTTTGATGAAAATATAGAAAATGGACTACGGTAAAGAATTTAAAAAATATGCAACGAAGCAACACGGTGTTAATGCAATGTACTATGACAAAATTGTAAGCAGTATGACTCCCTACATCATAGAAGAAAGACAACTGAATGTAGCCCAGATGGATGTTTTTTCTCGCCTAATGATGGATAGAATAATGTTTTTGGGTACTGCTATAGATGACCAGGTTGCTAATATAATTCAGGCACAACTATTATTTTTGCAGAGTACAGATTCTTCACGTGATATCCAGATGTATATCAATTCTCCAGGCGGAGGGGTCTATGCCGGTCTAGGAATTTATGATACGATGCAATTTGTAACTCCAGATGTCGCTACAATTTGTACAGGTATTGCTGCATCGATGGGAGCAGTTTTATTATGTGCAGGTCAAAAAGGAAAGCGTTCTGCACTTCCACATGCAAGAGTAATGATACACCAACCTTTAGGTGGTGCTCAAGGTCAAGCTTCAGATATAGAGATCACAGCGAGGGAGATATTGAAACTTAAAGACGAGTTATATCAAATAATTTCAAAACACTCTGGGCAAAGTAAGGAGAAAGTCACAGAAAATAGTGATAGAGATTATTGGATGAAAGCAGAGGAGGCTAAGAATTATGGAATGGTCGACGAAGTGCTTAAAAATGCACCACAATAAATCTTAACCATGAGCAAGTCTGAATTAAATTGTTCGTTTTGTGGTAAACCTAAATCTGATACCGAATTACTTATTGCTGGTTTAGATGCACACATTTGTAATAGTTGCATTATTCAAGCTCACGGAATATTAGTTGAAGAATCCTCTGAACAAGAATCTAATTCAGTAAATATTGAATTAAAACCACCAAAGGAAATTAAGGCTTTTTTGGACGAATATGTTGTAGGACAAGATGTTTCGAAGCGTGTATTAGCCGTAGCTGTTTACAATCACTATAAACGTTTGCTTCAAGTAGATTCGAAAGAAGATGACATTGAAATACAAAAAAGTAATATTTTGATTGTTGGCCCAACAGGAACAGGAAAAACTCTTTTAGCACAAACGATTTCAAAATTTTTAAATGTACCATTAGCGATTGTAGATGCAACAGTTTTAACTGAAGCTGGTTATGTAGGTGAAGATGTGGAAAGTATTCTCACTCGACTACTTCAAGCTGCTGACTATGATCTTGATCGCGCTCAAAGGGGAATTGTTTTTATAGATGAAATTGATAAAATTGCTCGTAAAAGTGACAATCCTTCTATTACAAGAGATGTCTCAGGTGAGGGGGTGCAACAGGCTTTATTAAAATTATTAGAAGGAACTATTGTAAATGTACCTCCAAAAGGCGGTCGAAAACACCCAGATCAAAAATTTATTGAATTAGATACATCAAATATCTTGTTCATTGCTGGTGGAGCTTTCGACGGGATAGAGACTCATATAAATAAACGTTTAAATATTAAGGCTATAGGCTACAAAAATACTTTTGAAAAAGTACATTTTAATAAAGATGAAATACTAAGACATATTACACCTGGAGATATCCGATCTTATGGATTAATTCCTGAGATTATTGGTAGATTACCAGTATTAACTTACATGAATCCATTAGATAATGTTGCACTAAGGCTAATTTTAACATCTCCAAAAAATGCGCTTATAAAGCAATACGTAAAGTTGTTTCAGATGGATCAAATAAACTTACAATTCACTCCCGGGGCGTTAGATTATATAGTTGAAAAGGCTCTTCAATTTAAGCTTGGAGCGAGAGGTTTACGATCGTTGTGTGAGGCAATATTAAATGATGCAATGTATGAGCTTCCTAATACTGAGATTAAAGAATTAAAGGTTACCAAGCTTTATGTAGATCAGAAGTTATCGAATGCAGAGTTTTCAGATCTTAAAATAGTTTCTTAATAATTCATTTTTAACAATTCGTCCAAAAATTCCCTAGAGTTAGAAAGCCTAGGTACTTTGTGCTGACCACCAAGCTTTCCTTTTTGTGATAGCCATTTATAAAACAAACCTTTTTGGGCCTTATGAAGCCTTAATGGTTTTAACGTCATGTTATTATATCTTTTAGCTTCATAATCTGAGTTTTCATTTTGAAGTGCTTTATCAAAAAGTCTACAAAAAAGTGAAAGATCCTCAGGCTCTCTATCAAATTCTATAATCCATTCATGTGCACCTTGTTTATTTTTCTCCATAAAAATAGGTCCCGCTGTGTAATTGAAAACGTTACTTTTAGTTTGAGAACAGACTTTTTCGAGGGCTTTTTCAGCATTATCAATTATAAGTTCTTCTCCGAACACATTTATAAAATGTTTTGTACGTCCCGTTACTTGTATTCGGTAAGGAGACAAACTTGTAAAACGAATTGTATCCCCAATTTTATATCGCCACAGACCTGCATTTGTGGTTATAACCATTGCATAATTAGTATCCAATTTAACTTCAGATAAAGGAATTATTTTATTGGAATCCTCATTATATCCATTGAAAGGAATAAATTCATAAAAAATTCCATAATCTAACATAAGAAGCAGTTCGTCTGAATTGTTTTTATCCTGAATCCCAAAAAATCCTTCAGATGCATTATAAATTTCATAATATCGAAAATTATTTTTTGGAATTAATTTCTGATACAATTTCTTATATGGTTTAAAGCTGACTCCACCATGAAAGTAAACCTCCGCATCAGGCCAAACCTGAGAGATATTACTTTTTCCAGTTTCTTTTAAAACATTCTGAAGTAGGACTAACATCCATGATGGCACACCTGTCAAGCTAGTTACTTTTTCAGGAATTGATTCATTAACTATTGCTTTCATCTTTGTTTCCCATTCAGGCATTAGAGAAGTTTTATTACTAGGCGTGCTACTTAATTCTGCCCAAAATGGCAGATTCTGAATTATTATAGATGAGAGATCACCAAAGTAACTGTTATTATTATTATATAACTCGTTGCTTCCACCGAGCCTTAAAGACTTACCTGTAAGTAGTTGTGAGTTTTCATTATTATTGAAATATATACATAACATATCTTTGCCGGCCTTGTAATGACAATCCTCAAGAGCTTCATTGCTTACTGGTATAAACTTGCTTCTTGAATTTGTCGTTCCACTAGATTTTGCAAACCATTTAATTTGAGTAGGCCAAAAAATATTCTGTTCTCCCTTTCTGCACCTTTCAATATCAGCTTCAACATCCTCGTAAGTAGAAATGGGAATATTTTTTTTAAATTCATTGTAGCAATTTATCTCACTAAAGCTGTATTTTTTTCCAATTTCTGTTTTTTGAGCATTTCGTAATAAATTAAATAATAATTCATTTTGAACCTCATTTGGATATTTTGTGAATAGTTCCATCTGATGAATTCTCTTTTTGAGAATCCATGATGCAATCGAATTAAATAAGGGTATAGGCATTAAATAATTACTATATTAACGCTGTAAATTTAAATAAATCTTATTGAGTAAATGATTCAGGGGACATTAAAAAAAATGATTACCGAATATAAGAATCCAATTAATTATTTCTTAAATATGGACAAAGGATTTGTTCATTTGAATCAGCATATTGGTAAGAAATTAAATATTTCCCATATAGGGTCTGAATGCTTATCATGTTCAAAAGAATTTGAAATATTTAGACAGGGTTTTTGTAAATCTTGCTTTTATGAAAATCCAGCTGCAGGAGATTGGGTTATGCGTCCTGAACTTAGTAAAGCACATTTAAATCAAGCAGATAGAGATTTGGAGTACGAAAAAAAAATCCAATTACAGCCCCATATTATTTATCTTGCATTAAGTAGTCATCTAAAAGTTGGTGTAACAAGAAAAACACAGATACCTACACGTTGGATAGATCAGGGAGCTCACGAAGCTATGGCTATAATTGAAGTTCCCAACAGATACCTTGCTGGCATTGGAGAGGTTGCTTTAAAAGAATATTTTTCTGACAAAACTAATTGGAGAAAAATGTTGCAAAATGAAATTACACCTGTTAAATGGGAAGAAGCTTTTAAAAAATCGATAGAATGCTTGCCCAAAGAATTAGAACCTTATAAACGAACCATGCAGAGTTTAGAAAAGATTTTTTTCCCAGTACAATATTACCCTTCTAAAGTTAATAGTTTGAACCTATTAAAGAGCCCTGTTTATCAGGGAAAGTTAATAGGCATAAAGGCTCAATATATGCTTTTTGAAGATCAAACCGTTTTTAATGTTCGGTCGAATGAAGGCCAAAGAGTTAAACTTAATTTTATTGCTTAGACTGCTTTTTTAGAGTTAATAGTCATTTCAAATAACACTTTTTTTTCTTTTTTTGTCAGGTCTCTATACCTACCAACTTTTGTATTAAGCTTTATATTCATAATTCTAATCCGCTTTAACTTAATCACTTTATAGCCAAAATATTCACACATTCTTCTTATCTGTCGATTTAAACCTTGAGTTAAAATTATTCTGAACTGATTTTTATGAATTTGTTCTGCTTCACATTTTTTTGTTATTGTATTCAAAATAGGAACTCCCTTTTTCATATTATTGATAAACTCAGAGTTTACTGGCCTATTAACTGTAACAATATATTCTTTTTCGTGATTATTACGAGCTCTTAAAATTTTGTTTACTATATCACCATCATTAGTTAGTAAAATTAATCCCTCACTCATTTTATCTAAACGACCAATTGGATAAATCCGAGTTGGGTAATTTATGTAATCAATAATATTATTTTTTTCAACCTGGGTGTCAGTTGTACAAACAATTCCTGCAGGCTTATTAAATGCTATATAAACATGCTTTTCCATATTATTTTCAACTAACAAACCATCAACATCAACCGTGTCACCCGCCCTAATTTTTTGGCCTAAAACAGCGGTACTCCCATTAACTTTAATTCTACCCTCATTTATCAATTTATCAGCAACTCTTCTAGAACAATGACCGATTTCACTTAGGTATTTATTTAATCTAATTGCATCTAGTTCCTTTTTCATAACTATATTTCAAGTTCATCTGTAGGTTTTAGGGTGAAAGTTTTTCTGAAAATTCCTACAAAAAGATAAAGTAATGGAGTGTCTAATGCAGCAACTATAATTTTAAACAAGAATCCTGACATGACAAGTCCCCAAAATAGTTTCCATTGTAAAACACCAAAAACACTTAATAGGCCAACAACTAAGAAAGTATCTATAAATTGAGAACTAAAGGTTGAAAAATTATTTCTTAACCAAAGCATTTTTCCATTTGTTAGCTTTTTCCAAAAATGGTAAATACGAATATCCACAAATTGGGCAATTAAATAGGCTATCATTGATGCCAAAACCGCTATGGGTGAAAAGGCAAAAACTTGATTAAAAGTATCATCATCAATTGGTGAATTTTCGATCGCTGGTACTGCATTTGCCATCAATAATATCCCCATTGAGAAAAAAGAAGCAAAAATTCCAATAATAACTACTTGGTTTGCTCTTTTCTTACCGTAAATCTCTGAAATTAGATCGGTAATGAGGAAGGTAATTGGATAGGGTAGTATCCCAACAGAAAGCTCAAAAAGTTTATTTCCTAATATATTTAAGTCAGCTGGATACCAATAAAAGAACTTTTGAAAAATCAAATTAGATACAACCAAAGAGGTTATAAAAAGGCCTGAAAGTAAAAAGTAAATTACCTTTGCTAGCTCTTCTTTTTTTTTGTTCATCTAACGAATAATAATTTCAAAAGGTAAAAGAGTTTGAATGTATTGTGGATCAATCTTAGTTTCCAACTTTCTCAGATTAAGTAATAACTGTTTTATAGATAAATTTTCTAAAAAATCATTACTCTCACTTTGAATTGAGAGTCCTAAAAGCATATTCTCTAAACTTTCTTCAAACTTTGGGAATTCTATGACATTGAATTTTTTTAAGTCTACTTTTTTTGCAGCGAAATTTATAGCATTTTCCAAGTCTCCTATTTCATCAACTAGTCCTAGATTTAGTGCTCTTTTTCCACTCCATACTTTACCTTGAGCCAGTTCTTCTACGATATTGGGATCTAGAGAGCGTCCGTTTATTACTCTCTCTTTGAAGATATTATAGGTTTTTTCAATCCCTTTTTTTAGTTGTTTTTTGAAAGTTTTTGTTATGGGTTGATATGTACTGTAACCAAGTGCGTTAGAATGAGTTTGAACTGACTGAGCACGAATTCCAACTTTATCTAACAAACCTTTTGCATTTGGTAATGTAGCAAAAACACCTATTGAACCTGTAACACTCATAGGATCCACAAAAATATAATCTGCGGCGGTTGCAATATAATATCCTCCAGATGCGGCAATATCTCCAATAGAAACTATTACAGGTTTTTGTTCTTTTAATTTAACAGTAGATCTCCATATTAATTCTGATACTAAAGCACTCCCTCCAGGAGAATCAATCCTAATTACAACTGCTTTAATCCAGTCATCTTGAGCTAATTCTTCTAAAGTTTCAACAAAAACTTCTTGGGCAATTATTGATTCAGTTCCTTCACCATATAAAATAGGTCCCTTAGCAAAAAGAACAGCAATTCTATCCTTGACGTCATAATTGTAGCTGCTTTTGCTAGAATTTACCTCGTTAATTTTTAATTTATTGATACTCTGTTTTTCTTCTAGCCCAAGACGGACTTTAATTTTTTGTTTGAAAACATCTTCGTAAATAATACCATCAACAAGCTTTGATTTTAGTGCCTCTTCAGGCATAGAAATTTTATTTGTTTCTATGAGTTTATCAAGGTTATCTTCAGAAAGATTTCTAGAGAAAGAAATATCTTCTCTTAAAATTGACCATATGTCTTTAAGAAGGGTGGTTATTTGATATTTGTTTTCTAAACTCATTTCGTTTTGAAGGAACGGTTCTACAGCACTTTTATATTTACCGTGGCGAACTACCTCCATTTTAAAACCATATTTGTCTTGAAAGTCTTTGAAATACAATACTTCAGAAGCAAGTCCTTTAAGTTCTAGTGAGCCAACAGGGTTTATAAAAGTTGAATCAGCAATAGAAGAAAGAAAGTAGCCTTTTTGAGTAAAAAAATCACCATAAGCATAAATAAATTTCCCTTTTTCTTTAAATCTCTTTAACGCATTTCTTATACTATTGGTTTGAGACCAGCCGGATGTTGTATAATCAGAACGAAGACTTATACCTTTTATCTTTGTATCATTACTAGCAATTTTAATTGCTGAAATTATATCCTGTAATCCAATAACTTTTTCACTTAATCCTAAAATATTTTGAATTTGATTATTTCTAGGAGCACGTTCTACAATAGGAGTCCTCATATCCAATTCCAATATACTATTAGGACTAATTGTTTTTATTACTGCGTTAGTATTAATAAGGCTTGCAAAACCTGAAACTATAATCAATACTAAAGCTAATAACAAACCAAAAGCTGCAAGTGAACCTAAAACTGATGCAAAAAAAGTTTTTATAAAATTCATTTTGTAATAATTGGTGGTGCAAATATAGGGTTTTGTAGCTTTGTAAGTATTAGACTTTATTTATGTTAGAACCTATTATAATTTCATTAGGTAGTAACATCGGAAATAGGATTAGTTTTATATACAAAGCACTGTCTTTAATTGAGGAACACCCTGTAACGATAAGAGAATTATCAAATGTCTACGAAACACCCTCTTGGGGTTTCGATAGCACCCCTTTTTATAATGCATGTGCTATTTTAAAAACTTCTTTAAAACCAAACGCCTTATTAAAAATACTTTTAAATGTGGAGGATAAATTGGGTAGAAAAAGATATTCAGAAAAAGGATACCAGGATAGAACTATAGATTTAGATTTACTATTTTATAACAATGAAATTATTTATTCAAGAGATTTAAAAATTCCTCACCCTAAATTACATTTAAGAAACTTTGTTTTAAAACCTTTATTAGATTTAGCTCCAAATTTTAAACATCCAGTTTTACATAAAACCATTTCTGAATTAAATTATCATCAACTAGATAAAATAAAAATTGTTCAAACAAATTTTGATTTACGTCTACCGCCAATTTTCAAATCATTTCCCTTTATATCAATTGAGGGAAATATAGGGGTAGGAAAGACAACTCTAGCTAAAAGGATATCAAAAAATTACAAAGTTAAATTTTATTCAGAGGATTATAACTCTAACCCACATTTAGAAAATTTTTACAAAGATCCACTTAAGCACGCATTAAGAACAGAATCATTTTTTTTGAATAATCGTTTTGAAAATGATAAAATTTTTTGGCAACAAAATAATGACAAAGTTGTAGCAGATTTTTGCTTTTTTAAATGTCTTGTTTTTGCTAAACAAAATCTTAAAAAAAATGATTATAATACTTTTAAAAAAGATTTTGACCATAAGGTGGATAAGATTAAAATTCCTAGTTTGGTAATTTTCCTTACTAAAAATTTTAGAGAGTTAGAGCAGCAAATCAAAAAAAGAGGCAGATCTTTCGAAAGGGAAATAAAGCTTACTTATCTTCAGAAATTAGAGAAAGGCTATCACTTAATTATAAACAATTTTGAGTTTCCAATTTTAGAATATTCATTAGATAATATAGATTTTAATAAAAATGAATTTGAGTTTGAAAAATTTTTAAGAGCAATCTTTAGGGCCTCATTTTGATAAAAAAATCCCAAATAATAATCCCGGCTGCTACACTTATATTTAGTGAATGTTTGGTTCCAAATTGAGGAATTTCTAGAGCTTTATTGCAATAATCAATAACTTGTTGATCAACTCCTTTAACTTCGTTACCCAAAACAAAGCAATACGATTTTTTAGGAATTGGTTTGAAATTCTGTAGTTGTGTTGCATTTTCGGTTTGTTCAACTGCCCAAACTGATTTACCTTCACTAGTAAGTTTTTTAACAGCCTGAATTGTAGAACTATAGTATTCCCATGAAACACTTTCAGTAGAACCCAAAGCAGTTTTATGGATGTCTTTATGCGGAGGGCAAGCAGTAATACCGCAGAGTATAATCTTTTCAATTAGAAAAGCATCAGAAATACGAAATATTGATCCAATATTGTTTAAACTCCTGACGTTGTCTAAAATTAAAATTAAAGGAGCTTTTTCTGAAGTTTTAAAATCTTTTATAGATTTTCGAACTAGTTCTTCATTTTTTAGTTTACGCATAAATGGTATTATTAACAAAAATACACAGTCTAAGTTTTATGTTCTTATTTTAAGCTTCCGTTTTTGGAAAAAATTATAAATTTCAAGTATAAATTTTAACAAAATTTTTGTGGCAAAGGAAGTAAAAGAAACTCCGCTTATGAAACAGTATAACAGGATAAAATCAAAGTATCCTGATGCACTATTATTGTTTCGTGTGGGAGATTTTTATGAGACTTTCGGTGACGACGCTATAAAAGCATCTAAAATACTTGGTATTATTTTAACTAAGAGAGGTGCAGGGAGTTCTAGTGAAACTGAACTGGCTGGATTTCCTCATCATTCAATAAATAGTTATTTACCAAAACTTGTAAAAGAGGGCTGTCGTGTGGCAATATGTGATCAACTTGAAAATCCTAAACTAACTAAAAAAATTGTTAAAAGAGGAGTTACTGAATTAGTTACTCCTGGGGTATTAATTAACGAAGATGTTTTGGACCAAAAGAAAAACAACTATCTAGCCGCAGTTTATTTTGATAAAAAATTTGGTATATCATTTTTAGATATTTCAACGGGAGATTTTTTGGTTACTGATGGAAATAAAAATGAAATTGAGCAATTACTTCAGAATTATATTCCAAGTGAAGTATTAGTTCCAAAGCCTATGAAAAAATTTTTTAATGAGCAATTCGGTTTACAATATCCATGTTTCTATATGGAAGATTGGGCTTTTGAGACAAGTACTGCAAGACAAAAGTTAACATCACATTTTCAAACAACTTCCCTTGAAGGGTTTGGTATTGAAAAGGATAACGAAGGAATAAGCGCTGCTGGTGCTGTAATGCACTATCTATCAGAAACTCAGAATGATAAATTACAACACATTAATCGAATCACACCAATTAATAAAGGTAATTATGTTCATTTAGATAAATTTACCCAACAAAACTTAGAACTTTTTTCTCCCAATCATCTTGAAGGAGCTTCCCTAATAGATGTAATAGATAATACCCAAACTGCTATGGGAGCTCGATTGTTGAGAAAGTGGATTACATTTCCATTAAAAGAATTAAATCTGATTGAGCTAAGACAAAATATTGTTGAAGAGTTTTTAGGTAACGAAATTGATTTAGAATATGTCTACACCTCGCTTAAACAAATAATTGATATTGAAAGAGTAATTTCAAAAATAGCAACCGAAAAGATTTCCCCACGCGCACTAAATCAACTATCAAATTCGCTAGAAATAGTTGAAAAAATAAAAATTAAAATAAAAGAAGGAAAAACAAAAATTTTGAAAAAAAGGTTTCAAAATTTACCTAGTTTGGATAATCTAATAGCTTCACTTAAATCAAGACTTCATCCTGATGCACCAGTTTTAGTATCAAAGGGTAATGTAATTGCAGATGGTTTTTCTGAACAATTAGACTCTTTGAGGAGTTTAAAAAACAAGTCTCAATCTCATTTAAACGACATGCTTGAAAGGGAAACAGATCGTACTCAAATTCCATCTCTCAAAATAGCATTCAACAATGTTTTTGGATATTATATTGAAGTTAGAAATACTCATAAGGACAAGGTTCCAAATGAATGGGTCAGAAAACAAACTTTGGTTAATGCTGAGCGTTACATTACAGAGGAACTTAAAATTTTTGAATCAGAAATTTTGAATGCTGGTGAGCGTATTCTATTATTAGAACAAAATCTTTTTTTAGACTTATTAAAACTTTTACAAGGCGAATTAGAAATTATTAAAGAAAATGCTTCAGCAATAGCACTTTGCGATGTTCTAAGCAATTTTGCAAAAACAGCTAAAAAGAATAATTATTCTAAGCCGAATATGGTTGATCACACCGCCATAGACGTAAAAGGGGGGCGTCATCCTGTAATTGAAAAACAACTTCCAATAGGAACACCCTATATATCAAACGATCTAAAGCTAGATCGCGAAAATCAACAAATAATAATGATAACAGGCCCTAACATGTCTGGTAAATCAGCTCTTCTTCGACAAACAGCTTTAATATCATTGCTTGCACAAATTGGAAGTTTTGTTCCTGCAACTAAGGCTACTTTAGGTATTGTAGATAAAATTTTTACCAGAGTTGGTGCAAGTGATAATATCTCTATGGGAGCGTCTACATTTATGGTTGAAATGAATGAAACATCATCTATTCTAAATAACATTTCAAAAGAAAGCTTAGTTCTTTTGGATGAGATAGGCAGGGGTACAAGCACATATGACGGAATTTCGATTGCTTGGGCTATTGCTGAATATCTTCATGAGCATCCTTTTAGACCAAAAGTTTTATTTGCTACTCATTATCATGAATTAAACGACATGGCTCAATCTTTTGAAAGGATTAAAAATTTTAATGTTTCAATAAAAGAGACGAAAGAAGATGTTTTATTTTTAAGGAAGCTTATTCCAGGTGGTAGTGCTCACAGTTTTGGAATTCATGTAGCAAAAATGGCAGGTATGCCAAAACATGTTCTAACAGTTGCTAAAGCAAAACTCAAAGTTCTCGAAAAATTACACTCTTTAGAAAATAAAAATGGGAAAATAAAAGAAAATACAGACTTACAATTGACTTTTTTCAATTTAGATGACCCATTACTTGAGGAGATTAGAGAAGAGATTTATAAAATAGACATCGATAATTTGACTCCTGTAGAGGCATTAATGCAATTGAGTCAAATTAAAAGAAAATTGTCAAAAAAATAGAGGTAGGCTCAATCAATTCTTTCAAATAAAAGATCTTTTCCAATTATCATTTTTTGTTTGTGTTCTGTAACTATTCGATTAATTTTTTTAATTACATCTGGGTATTCTTTTGAAATATCATATTTCTCGGAAGCATCTTTGTTTAAGTTATAGAGTAAAGGTGGATTATGAATTTTTTTTCCTCCATAGAGACCATATTCACCTTGAGTTATATAATGGGCTTTATATTCACC
Organism: uncultured Bacteroidota bacterium; assembly: GCA_902613595.1. Lineage (GTDB taxonomy): Bacteria > Bacteroidota > Bacteroidia > Flavobacteriales > Flavobacteriaceae > MS024-2A. The sequence goes on along the minus strand of CACMHY010000001.1, from coordinate 450,076 downwards.
AAGTCTGACAGCATATAATTCATTTCCTCTGTAATACAAAATGTGGTTCCTAGAGGTCGGGTTATTTTCAAAAAGTCTTGGTCCTAAATCATAACTATCTAATTGGCGATCTTTAGGAATAGGAACCCCGGCAATCTTACTAAATGTTGTCAATAAGTCCATTGTTGAGCCAATTTGATTTATAATTCCAGGTGAAATTATTCCGGGCAGCCAGAATATTGTTGGTACTCTCATTCCACCTTCCCAGGTTGTCCCTTTTCCAGCGCGTAGAGGACCAGCACTACCCCCATTATCCTTATATGCGGTCCATGGTCCATTATCGGATGTAAAAACAACTAGTGTGTTATTATCAAGCCCTTCATTTTTTAAAGTTTTTAATATTTCACCAATTCCATAATCGATTTCTTCAATTACATCCCCGTAGAGCCCTCTGGAACTTTTACCTAAGGCTTCTTTTGATGCAAAAAGTGGAATATGTGGTAAATTATGGGCTAGATATATAAAAAAAGATTTGTCACTGTTTTCTTTTATAAATTTAATTGTCTCTTTAGAATAGCGGCGAGTAATATTATTTTGGTTGGCAGGCCGTTCTATCACTTTTTCATTTTGAATTAAAGGCACTTGAAAGTTTTCAATAATATAATTTTCAGGGTTACTCATAAAATTGTAGTAGCCACCTTTTTTTCTCATTAAATCTTTCGGTACATCCATATCATTTGAATATGGAATACCATAATAATAATCAAACCCGTGCTTAAGGGGTAAATGTTCTTTTTTATGACCCAAATGCCATTTTCCAATACAGGCAGTTCTGTATTTAACTTTTTTTAATTGTTCTGCTATTGTGATTTCATAATCTGGAAGACCATTTTTTGAGTCTGGATACAAAACCCTTGCTTTACTACTTGTCATTCCACTTCTTATAGCCAATCGCCCAGTAAGAAGTGCAGCTCTACTAGGAGTACACACACTTGACCCAGCGTAGAATTGTGTCCACTTTTGACCCTCAGATACCATTTTATCCAGATTGGGTGTATTTATTGTTGGATTTCCAAATGAACTTAAATCTCCATAACCTAGATCATCAGCAAATATTACAATAAAGTTTAAGGGTTTATCAATATTTTGTGCAAATAGATTATTTGATAAAAAAAATAAAATAAAAATTAGAATTGATCTAAAAATTAACATGTATCCTTTTGATTTATTTGATAAACAATTTAAAATTAAATTCGATTATTTGGTTTAAAAAGTATCTTAATATTTAGAAAAGAATAAAATTATTTTACATTTACACACCAAAATGCGAAAGTAGCTCAGGGGTAGAGCATCACCTTGCCAAGGTGAGGGTCGCGGGTTCAAATCCCGTCTTTCGCTCTTTTGTTCGCTCGGATGGTGGAATTGGTAGACACGTTGGACTTAAAATCCAATGACCATTGCGGTCGTGCGGGTTCAAGTCCCGCTCCGAGTACACTTGAAATCCGTAACCATTTTTTAACGTGTTGCGGATTTTTTTTATTTATTGATAAATATCTTTCTTTTTAAAAAAATATGAATTAAAGATGTTTTATCCTTTTTTTATATTTTTTGTACAGACTTTCATTATCAAAACCATCAATATTCTGACTAAAATATATTGGCAATTTTATCCCTTGATTGTGTGCTTTTTTAATTGATTCAGAAGCAATTAAATTAACAATAAAGCAACCTCCGATTGTTGAAGCAGCACCAGTTACATCATTTCCTATATTTAATAATCCGTCACCAGGTGGTACACAATTATCAATTACAAGATCTGCTATCTCATAAAGTTTTTTTTGTCCTTTAATTCGAGTTGGATATTTTTTTGATTGTTCAATTGATGTTATAGCAATTACTTTATTTCCGTTTCTCTTTGCTATCTGAGCCATTTCAATTGGAAGAGCATTACGTCCTGAATTAGATATTACTATAAACATATCTTTTTTTGAAATTTTATGTTGATCCCAAATTATTTCTGCTAGTCCACTAATCCTTTCAATGCTTCCACTTCTTCTTGCACCCTCAGAAGTCATAACAATTGAATCTAGCATTGCATTAATATTTCCAAGACCACCAGCTCTCACAAATAGCTCAAGTCCTATCATATGTGAGTGACCTGTTCCGAAAGTATGAATTAGATTATCATTTATAACTGCATCAGTAAAACAACTGATTACTTTTGGAAGGATATTTTTATTTTTTCTGATTATTTTATCAAAGAGTTCTATTGATGCTGTATGATATTCGTACATATTAAAATTTTAGATAAATTTAAAAAGCTTTTAATTGTAAAATGGAAAAATTTTTTATCTCTTTCAATAAAAAGATATAGTTGATTTAAACAAAATTTCAATAAAAAATAAATAATAATGAAAGACATGCTGGTAAAACTTTATGACCTTCCAATGGAATGCGTGGAGTACGAAAAATTAAAAAAGCAGATAGATTTTAGGAGACCTTTGGCTGCAGAAAAATATCTTGTAAATAACTGGGTCAACAAAAATTTTGGTGAAGGCTGGAAAAGTGAGGTGGATGTTTCATTTTCAAAAAGTCCAATATCGACTTACATAGCAATAAAAGATCAAAATATTATTGGTTTTTCTTCATATGATTCAGCTTATTTAAATTTTTTAGGACCAATGGGAATTTCTAAAGAATACAGGAAGATGGGAATTGGTAAAGCTTTACTTTATTTATCACTAAAATCTATGAAAGAAATGGGATATGCATATGCAATTATCGGTGGAGTGGGACCTGCCAAGTTTTATGAAACCACATTTGGAGCTAAAATTATAGAAGGATCAGATCCAGGTATTTATAAAGGTATTTTATCTCATGTCCCAGTCTAGTAATGATAATGACTCTAAAGAATTAGCTAAGTTTGGCTATAAGCAGGAATTAAATAGAACTATGAGGAGATTTTCCTCATTTGCAGTATCATTTTCTTTAATATCAATACTTACTGGAATATTCGCAAATTTTCATTTTGGATTTTCACAGGTTGGGAACTTTATACCAATTTCGTGGACTATTGTCTTCGCTGGACAATTTTTAGTTGCATTAATAATGGCAGAATTATCAGTTAATTATCCAATTTCAGGGTATGGCTATCAGTGGTCTTACAGGTTGGTTGGACCAAAATTAGGTTTTATAACTGGCTGGTTATTATTAATGCAATTCCTTACTGGTTTCCCTGGAATATGCAAGGCATTGAGTTTTTTGGTAAGTGATCTTATTTATCAAAATTTTGCCATAAATGTTAGCAGCCTTTTTATATCTGTCTTGATAACTTGGATAATTACTTTTATTCATTTAAATGGAATAAACTTAGTTTCTAAAATAAATAATATTGGTGTTGTAACTGAAATTATAGGTATTGTAATGCTGGTAATTTTTTTAGTATATTTTCTAGTTAATAAGACTGATTTAGAAATATCATTAAATTTTAATGATTATAAGCTGCCCGATTTTAACATCAAATCTTTTGCATTATCAATTTTATTGGGAGCATGGTGTTTGACTGGATTTGAAGCTGCTGCCGATATGTCAGAGGAAACAAATAATCCAAAAAATACTGTTCCAAAATCAATTAAACATTCATTAATAAGTTCAGGAATTTTGGGGTTAATAATTATAATTTTATCAACGGTTTTTTTAAGTACAAATAATTACGAAAAAATCAATAATAATTATTTAACTGACATGCTTCAATTTGAATTTGGAATGCCAATTTATTTATTAACCCTAATATTTATAATTATCGCCATTTTCGCATGTGGTGTTGCATGTATGGCGACGGCATCAAGATTAATTTTTTCTATGTCAAGAGACTCAATATTGCCCAAATCTAATTGGTTAAGTTTTATTGATAACAATAAATCACCTTCAAATTCACTTTTATTTATCGGTATTATTTCAACTTTATTTATTATAATTTTTGATAAAATTGAAATAATTACTAGTGTATCGGCAATTTCTGGTTACATAGGGTATTGTGGAATTATTTTTTCTTCTTTTTTTTTAACTGGAAAGAATACAATCAATAAAATTCCTAAGATTCTAAAAATAATTGCATTAATTTGGTGTGTATTTGTTGCTCTTTGCTTATTGCTTCCTGGTCAAGCTGTTGAAGGATTTAATTTTGAATACATTCATGCGATTTCCCTAATTGTATTTTTAATTATTGGCTTTTTTGTATACTTATATAAATTTAGTGAATGAAGTATTTTAGTTTATTAACAAATGTAAATGAACTTAGAATTGGTAATGATTCTTCAAAAAATATTGGTAAAGAGATTGGTAAATTTGTTGTTTCTACTATGGAAATTCCATGGGGAATTGTAAAAAATAAAATTGGCGAATCCCCAGAAAAAGTAATTAACGTTACAAGTGTAGAGTTAAGTTGGATTGAGGACCAAATAAAAAAATTACCCGATTTTGATACTATCCTTGGTATCGGTGGGGGTATGGCAATTGATGTTGCTAAATATATTGCTTGGAAATTAAAGAAAAGATTAATATCTATTCCTACAATTTTAAGTGTGGATGCATTTACAACACCTGCAGCGGGTATTAGAAAAAATCATGATGTTGAATATTTAGGAGAAGCGACCCCAAACCCATTAATTATTGATTACGATGTTTTACGTAGTGCTCCAAAAGAGTTAAACATAGCAGGAGTAGGAGATTTGTTTTCTATACACACAGCATCTTTTGATTGGGAATATGCTAATTCAAAAGGGAAGTCAGAATATCCCTTTAAGGCTGAAGCTATCAATGGAGGAAAGAAAATATTAGAATTTATTTACGATAATATAGGTAATATAAAAGCAAATAATAATAATGGCTTCAGAGCTATTGTTGAAGCATATATTTCATTAAATACAATTTGTCTTCCTATTGATCATTTTAGAATTGAAGAAGGATCAGAACATTACCTGTTCTATGAACTCGAGGAGAGACTTAAAAGACCTTTTATTCATGGAAATATTATTGGACTTGGTATATATCTTTTAAGCAGGTTACAAAATAATGACCCTCTTTTCATAACAGAGATGATGAATGAATCTGGTTTAATTTATCAACCATTTTCAATGAATATAAAAAAAGATGATTTAATTAATTCTTTATTGAATCTTAAAGAATTTGTTAAATCAAAAGATAAGCTTTGGTATACAATAATTGATGATAGTGAGATAAATCAAGAATGGATCAAAAAAAATATCTCAGAGTTAAAATTTAATTAAGAAAATGAGAAAATTAATTGTCTTTTTTTTACTTGTCTCATGTAAAACACCAGAAAGGGAATGGGTATCATTAATAAAAAATAATTCTCTTGATGGTTGGCACATTTTTCAAGACAATGGATCAAAAACAGGATGGTATGTAGAAAATGAAATACTAATTTTTGATAAAATATCAGGTCTTGAGTCTGGTGAAGATGATTCTAGTCTTCTATCGAATAAAACTTATACTAGCTTTGAAATTACATTTGATTGGAAAATTGAACAAGGTGGTAATAGTGGATTTATGTGGGGAGTTTCAGACAAAAAAGAGTACAAATATCCTTATCAAACAGGACCTGAAATACAAATTATTGATCCTTCTGTTTATGAAAAACCTCAAGACGTTTTAGGCGGAGAAATTGAACTAAATAATGTCTTAACAGATCTAGAAGAAAAAAAGCACTTTTTAGGATCTGTATATGACTTGTTTTCACCAGTGAGTAATTTTAGTTATAATCCTGCCGGTGAATGGAACAACTATTTTATAAGAATTGATCAAGGAAACAATTTGGGATCAGTAAAATTAAATGGGATTATAATAAATGAATTTCCACTAAAAGGTCAAGAGTGGAATTCTGCTCTATCCAAAAGTAAATTCAATAACTCAAATGAATATCCATATTTAGGCGATAAAAGGTGGTATGACTTTGGAAAATTTTCAGAGGGTTTTATTTGCTTTCAGGATCATCCAGGAAAAGCATATTTTAAGAACATAAAGATCAGAGAATTAAGATAAATTATAAATTAAAATTTACATCTTGGAATTATTGTTCCATGTGGGTCTATATTTTTGTCTCCTAATATTTTCTGCATTCTTTTAAAGAACTTTGCGTTTTTTATATGTTCAATCTCCTCTGCTATTTCGTGAACTTCGTCCAGTTTAAATTGCATTTTTTCGTATAAATAAAGTTCAATTAACCTATGTTTTGATATAACTTCTACAGCTGTCTTTTTCCCATTATTTGTCAATAATATCGGCTTGTATGGCTGAGTATCAACCAGGTTCATTAACATTAACTTTTTAATCATATTCGATACTGTCGATTTACTTACTTTAAAATGATTAGCTAGTGATGTTACTGTGGCTAACTGAGACTTTTCTTCTAACTTATATAATGTTTTCAGATAATTTTCTTTTTCTATCGTCTTTTGCATAAAATTGTTTTGTAGTGCAAAACTATTAATTAATTTTACAACTCACTTAAATTTAATGTTAATTCGATTTTTTATTTTTTTTCTTTTTGCTGGTGGTCTAATATTTGCTCAGGAATTTTCATTAGTAGGTTCTGTAGTTTCTGATGGAAAGCCCCTCAAAGGTGTTAATATTTTTTTAAAAGAATCTAACATTGGGACAATTACCAATGATGATGGACAATTTGTAATAACTTCATATATAAGTGAAAGTCAAAAACTGATTTTTTCATTTGTTGGATATAAGCCTGTGATTAAAATTATTTCTCCAGATAATCTTGATATTGGGATCATTGAACTTTTGCCTGACGAGACTCTTGAGGAAGTTGTTGTCTCGTCAACATTAAAACCAGTATCTAAGTTAGATAGTCCAACTCCAGTGGAGGTTTATAGCCAATCTTTTTTTAAGGCAAATCCTACAGCTTCAATTTTTGAATCTCTTGAAAATATTAATGGTATTAGACCTCAATTGAATTGTAATATATGTAATACAGGGGACATTCACATAAATGGTCAGGAAGGTAGTTATACTATGGTTTTAATTGATGGTCTTCCCATAGTAAGTGGCCTTTCAACAGTATATGGATTATCAGGTATTCCAAGATCATTAATTGATCGTGTTGAGGTTGTCAAGGGTCCAGCTTCTGCTCTTTATGGTTCTGAAGCCATTGGGGGTTTAATTAATTTAATAACTAGCATTCCTGAAAATACTAATAACCTTTCCTTAGACTCCTTTGTTTCAGGATGGGGGGAAATAAATACAGATATAGGATATAAGTATAGCCTTTCAAATAAAAATTTTGGATTACTTGGAATAAATTATTTTAATTACTCAAATCCTATTGATAATAATCAAGACGGATTCACGGATCTAACAATTCAAGATAGAATTTCGATTTTCAATAAATTATCTTTTGGTAATAAGTTTTCTTTAGCTACCAGATATGTTTATGAAGACCGTTGGGGAGGTCAAATGAATTGGACCAAAGCAGATAGAGGAAAAGATCAAATTTATGGTGAAAGTATCTATACCTCAAGGTTTGAAATATTTGGGAATTATCTTATTAATAAGAATCTCAGTTTATATTTTAGTTTTAATGACCATTATCAAAATTCAGTATACGGATTAAATTATTTCAATGCCAATCAGACTGTTGGTTTTGGACAATTTATTTGGACGAACAGTTTTAAAAAGCATAATCTTCTAGTTGGATTAGCTTACAGATATACCTTTTATGATGATGATACTACGGCAACCTACAATGAAAAATTATTTTCAAATCTACCATCAAATACCCATTTACCAGGTATTTTTTTTCAGGATGAACTTAAATTTAATGAGTATCAATCTCTTCTTTTTGGATTACGATATGATTATAATTCATTGCATGGGGATATAGTAACCCCTAGGATAAATTATAAATTGAATAATATTGATAAAAGCACAATTTTAAGATTGAGTTTTGGATCAGGTTATCGTGTCGCTCAGATCTTTACTGAAGATCATGCAGCACTTACTGGTGCAAGGGACGTTGTTTTTTTAGAGGAATTGAACCCTGAAAGATCATGGAATTTTAATGCTAACGTATTAAAAAAATTATACTTCAAACAAGGGGCATTATTGGATATAGATTTCAGTATTTTCTATACAAAATTTTCTAATAAGATAATTCCAAAATATGATTTAGATCCTACCAAAATTATTTATAGTAATCTAGTTGGAACTTCAACCAATCAAGGTGCTTCACTAAATCTAAATTTATTAATTCAAAATGGAATTCGCTTAAATTTAGGAACTACTTTTATTGATTCATTTATAAAAGAAGAAAATTTTAAATCAACTCCTTTTTTAACAGAAAGATACCAAGGTGTATTGAAAATAGAAAAAAAATGGATTAACTCTGGAATCATTTTAGATATTACAAGTAATACCACAGGACCATTAAAACTACCATTACTCGGAGATCTTGATCCTAGACCCTCTTTTTCAAAAACATTTCATATTATAAATGCTCAATTAACTAAATCATGGAATAATGTATTTGAATCATATGGTGGTGTAAAAAACCTACTAAATTTTTTACCTCCTGAAAACAGTATTGCGAGATCTTTCGATCCTTTTGATAGGCTAGTAGTTTTTGATGAGACCGGCAATGTTGTACCAACTCAAAATAACCCCTACTCATTGACATTTGACCCTTCATATGTATTTGCATCTAATCAAGGGATAAGGTTTTTTTTGGGTTTAAGATGGAAGTACAATTAATTATTCTTTATAATTTTTAACTTTTCAATGTAGATATTTTTAAAGTTATTAATTATAAGGTCTGCTTTACTATAGTCTTGATTATAGGAACCCTCACCATTATAAGCTACACAAAAAAGTCCTGCCGACTTGGCGGCTCTTATACCATTGGTGGCATCCTCTATTACCATACAATCTTCTTTTAAATTTCCAGTAAGTTTTGTCGCTTTTATAAAAATTTCAGGATTTGGTTTCGATTCTTTTAGTTCAGCGCCACTTATTTTAGCCTGAAAATATTGATTGAGGTCAAATTTTTTAAAAATCATCTCAATATTTTCCATAGATGCTGAAGACGCAAGTACTAAAGTAATTCCATTTTCATAGTAATGTTTGATTAATTCTAATACGCCTTTAATTAACTGCAACTTATAGCCTTCTTCAAAAAGCCCGCTAAAGTATTTCCGCTTAGTATCAACTAAAATTTCAGGTGATTGTTTTAACGAAAAAAAATCACAAATTTTTTCGCATATAGGCATTGTCGCCATCCCTGTAAAAGAGGCATATAAATCTTCAGTTACTTCTATATTTAGTTCTTCAAACATTAGATAGTATGATTTTCTATGAAGAGGTTCACTATCAATTATTACTCCATCCATGTCAAAGATTACTGACTTAAACATAATTTGTTTTACCTAGATAAATATTATAAATAAATCTTTAATTTTATAATTAAAATCATCTAATCCTAATGATTTTAATTATCTATTTTCTGTGTTTTTCAAATTTTTATCAAGATGATTGGAAAACATACTATGGAGATAAAAAAATAGAAATTTCTTTTAAATCCCAGCTTTGTGACGATAGAAAGAATGGCTTTGCCTTCGAGTATTATATAATGAGGGTAAAAAATTTAACGAATAAAACTTACGTAATAAATTTTTTCAAAGGCTCTGAAGAAAATCTCGAAGAAAAAATAGCTTTTGTGCTAGATCCGTTTGAAACAAAGACAGGGAAGTGCGAATATGATCCTATTAAATTAAGAATTTTTAAAAGCGAAAATATAAAAAGTAAAAGTGAGCCGAAAATTCAATTTGATTTATCAAAAATTGATGTAATTGAAGTACAGTAATTTATTCATATTACTTCTTATTTGTTTTTCGAGTCTAGCTCAAGAAGTTCAATTTTCAACCACAGTTTCCTCTACCTCTTGCAGTGGAACTCTAATTAACTTTAATGTTGTTTATATACCAAGTGAAAATAGTGTTACTGAATTTGATTTTAATGATGGAAATCTACCCACCGGTTGGTCGTCATCTCCATACACTGTTGGACAACCGTGTAATCCAGCAAGAGGTAATACACCATCAAACACGAATTATTTTTGGGCTACAATACTTCAAAATGGAGGTCCCAATAATGGGAAAAGATTTGTTCAAACTAATCCAGTTGATGTTTCATATGGAGGTAGTCTAGAATTTTTAATTAGGTATGGAGCTGATGATCCATGGCCTGGTTGCGAAGACGGAGAAAAAGTAGATGAAGAAGTTTACTTACAATTCTCTATTGACGGGGGCAACAGCTGGGAAGATATTTTTACTGATTGGGATACAGCAAGCGGATACAGTGCTCCTTGGTACGATTGGTATGAAAATGATATTGCTATTCCTACAGCAGCCCAAACCTCTTCAACAATTTTTAGGTGGTATCAGCCTGATAATGACGGTGATGTGTGGGATAATTGGGGTTTAGAAGATATAATAGTAAACGCAATACCGGCTCCAGCAGCATCTTGGGATTTTGATTTTGGCAATGGTGATTTTGGATCAAGTGGATTGTCAACTTCAACTTTCTCTTTCACTAAACTTTATTCACCAAGTAATATTACTAGAAATTTTTCTGTAACTATTTCCACAACTTTAACAGATGGAAATATTGTAGGATTAACACAAAATATTTCAGTAGTTCCTAGCGATATCATACCACCAACTGTTACACCACCAATTAATATATCAGTTAATACAGATCCAGGATTATGTGAAGTTGTTCTTTCACAATCTGATGTAGGAACACCAACAACTTCTGACAATTGTTCAATTATTTTGGTAGAAAATGATAAGCCCTCATTGACCTTCAATAAAGGAATAAATATCCTCACTTGGACAGTTACAGACAATGCAAGCAACACCACTACTGTATCACAAACAATTACAGTTTTTGATGTTGAAAGTCCAACTTTAACAATCCCCGCAGATATTATTTCAGCAAATTGCTCATTAACTATTGGTGTAGCGTCTGCAACAGACAATTGTGGGGTTGTTACACCAACAAATAATGCTCCATTAACATTTCCTATTGGAATAACCCCTGTTATTTGGTCAGTTACTGATTCCTCAGGAAATACTGTATCTGCAACTCAATTGGTTACTGTATCTGATACAATTATACCACTAATTACACCTCCAGCAGATGTTGTAGTTACTACAGATATAAATTCGTGTGAAGCAACAGGAGTTATTTTAGGTAATCCAACTACTTCTGATAATTGTACAGTTGGCAGTGTGTCTAATAATGCCCCAAATATATATCCTATTGGAACAACAACCGTTACTTGGAGTGTCTCAGACTTAGCAAGTAATACTTCAGTTTCCTTTCAGCGCGTCACAGTTGAAGATAACATTTCACCTAGTATCACACCTCCACCAAACATAACATCAAATTCTTGTGTTATAATTCTTGGAATACCAACAGTTAATGACAACTGTTCATTTACTTTTTCAAATGATGCGCCTGATTCCTTTCCAACAGGAACAACCACAATTACATGGACGGCGAGTGACACATTTGGAAATACTGTCACTGCTACTCAGCTTGTTACATTCAATGATACTACACAACCCACTATAAATATTCAAAGTGATAACATAACTGTTAATTCTGATGTGGGTTCTTGTTTTGCAACAAATGTTAATTTAGGATCAATTCTAATTAATGATGATTGTGGAATATTTAACTCATCAAATGATGCACCCTTGCAGTTTCCTCTTGGTACGACATTTGTGACATACAGTGTTACAGATATTAATGGAAATTCTTCTTCTGAAATTCAAAGTGTAACAGTTCTTGATAATGAGCCTCCAGTTGTTAGAGCAAGGGACTTAGTCGTTTCCTTGGATTCCCAGGGTGATCTAAATATTCCTTATGAGCTAATTGATAATGGAAGTACTGACAATTGTAATATACAATTCTATGGTCTCAAATTTAAAACCTCTGGATTGGTAATTTCTGAAAACCAACCCCTTTTGGAAGAAATCCGGCAAAAACAATATAAAGCACTAACTTCAAAAAGTATCCGAAAAAAACAAAGGCCCTTAAAGCCTTTATGTGATAATTTAGGACTTAAAGAAATTATTTTCTCTGTAACTGATACATCTGGAAATAAAGCTTCAGCTACGGTAAATATTTTTGTTTCAGATAATTTAAATGTCTGCGGTAATTCAACTAATCCTCCAGGTGAATCTGCTTCCCCAACAATTGATACAGACGGAGATGGGTTCGATGATAAGATAGATGCATTTCCATTTGATCCTAATGAATGGACTGATACAGACAATGACGGAATTGGTAATAACTCGGATGATGACGACGACAATGATGGTTTTTCAGATGAATTAGAGGATGATGTTGGAACAAATAGCCTTGATGAAGATGATTTTCCCATTGATACAGATCTGGATCTAGTCATAGATTATTTTGACGATGATGACGACAATGACGGACAAAGTGATGAAAATGAAATTATTTGTGGAACAGATCCACTTGATTATAGGGAAATACCGCTTGATACAGATAGTGACGGTATTCCAGATTGTTTAGATGATGATGACGATGGAGATGGTTATAATGATGATATAGAATCTTTTTTCAATACCGATAAATTAGATGTAAATGAATTTCCAAATCTTGATGAAGATGGAGATGGAATATTTTACTCCACAGATTATAATCTAATAGTAAATGATAATTGTCCCAATATTTCAAACGCGGATCAATTAGACATTGATCAAGATGGAGTGGGAGATTTATGTGACAATTGTCCTAAAGAGCCTAATTTATTACAAGAAAATTATGATAAAGATAAATTTGGTGATTTGTGTGATATTGATGATGATAATGACGGCCAGACCGATTTACATGAGATAGAATGCGGTTCAGATCCTAAAGACGAAAATTCTTTAAGTCCTGATTTTGACGGTGACGGAATTCCAGATTGCCAAGACCCTGATATAGATAATGATGAAGTTCCAGATATCATTGATCCAAATTCATACAATTTCGATGAATTTTTGGTAAGTGAGTTTATTTCAGATAATGGAGACGGTATAAATGATGTATTTAACATTGTCAAAATAATAAATTACCCTAATAATTCACTTGTAATTTATTCTAGATCTGGGGTTATGATTTATAATAAAATGAATTATCAAAATACTTGGCCATCAGATCAAGATCAGCAGGTTCCTGAGGGAAGTTATTTTTACTCTTTAGATTTAGAGAATGATGGATTAATTGATAAAAGGGGATGGATTTATCTAACTCGTTAAATGCTTTTTAATGTTTTCTCAATAAGTTTACGGGTTAGAAGGGCACCACGATTTCTTGAAATTCCATTACCAAAAAACTCTACGCCTGCAAAAATAAAATTAGGGGATTTACTTAAGATTTTAAACATTCTTTTGTAATCCGTCGTAGTTTCATTGCCCTCACTATCAAACTTTTCAGATTTTGCACTAATCGCCATTATGTAGGGACTAAGTAATTCAAATCCTTTGTATGGGTCTGGATAGAAAATATCTGGATTTCTTTTAAGGGTCCAATTTGTGAAATCTCCTAATATTCCTAAGTTGTCAATTTTAATACCTTCCATAAGAGAAATCATCCAGATTGGATAGGAAGAATAACCGTTATGATTTTCAATCAAAAGAATTATACCCTTTGATTTAGCATAATTTGCTAATTCCCCAACACCTTCTATTGCATATTTTAGTTTTTCGTCATGCGATATGGTTATATACTCACCACAAACGTTACGAACAGCTCTACAATTCAAATCTGCAGCAACATCGATCCAATATTTGTAAATTTCAAGTGCCTTTTTACGTTTTGATAAGTCTTTATCCCCAATATCACCACTTCCGCCAGTTAGCATAACAGCACTTTTTACTCTAGCCAAATCGATTGATTTATTCAATTTATTGATATAACTTGTTTTTAATTTAGTTGGGAAATGACCCATCTCAAGATCGATATAGTCAAACCCTAAAGACTTGGCCACACCAGGAAATTCAAGTAATTTTATATCAAGAGGGTCATTACTCTCGTATCCTGAGCGTATTATTGACCAAGGTGTCAAAGAAATTTTTACATGGTCAAGGTTTTTGTAAGGCGAATTATTAAAGTTAAAGGATGAAATTCCAAGTATTCCCAAGGCCCCACTATTTAAAAAACTTCTCCTTTTCACTTTTAGTTTACTAAAATTTTGTTATTTCTTGATCCATCCAAGACAGCCTAGCTTCAATCCATTCTTTTAGGTACGTAATTTCTTCTGAATGTCTATTACCAATAAAATTATTTGGCCAAATGTAGGTGCCCAATATTAACCATTTGCCAAAATTCTGAGTTATTGCATCGCTATCTTCTAACTCACCAACTAGTTCATCAACAATACCCATTATATTTATATCAGATAATTCATTTAATCTTAAAGACGTCCATCTTTCCACAAGGGCATTGGTAAAGTACGGGTCTTGCATTAATCTATCCCACCAAAAAGGAACAAGCATCCCATCTGCAGGGCAGGCCTCATTAAATTGATACGCCCAACCATTAGTTAATCCACCTTCACAATAATCTGCATTACCAAACGCGATATTAAAGTCCCAAATAGGACCCATTTTTAATTTGTCATTTATGTCTTTATGCATAAAAGTACTAATTCTGTAAGCATCAACATTTCTTGTAATCTCATTCAAAATAAAAAAATCGATAAAACTATCAACATCAATGTATTTTTTATAGCCTTCAGACTCGCTAGTGAAGTTTTCTGAAGCCATGGCATCTTCAAAGCCTCTCATGTAACCTTGAATATAATTTTTTTGTTCATCGGATATATCTCTATTTTTTGGATATTCATATAAAAAATGAACATTTTTATTAATCCCCTTTACGCCATCTTTGGTATATTCCGACATAAAAGCTATATCCTCATTTAAAGTATCTCCATCTCCTGTTATTTTATCAATTTTAATAATATATCCACCGCTTATATCATCTGATCTATTTTTGCTAATATCAACTCTGTTTTTATCTCTTTTAATTTTTTCCATCAGAACATATAAACCTAGAAATTCATCATTAATCTGTAGGTTGTAAAAACTTGTTTTTGTAGCGTATCTCCCTATGACATTTGAAAGTCTATAAATCAAAACATTTCTAATCAATGATTTATCGCTAAATGGCCCATAAAGAATCCAATCCTCTTCTTCTGGATAACCAGCTAATGAAACATCTAAATCTTCACCAGATTCGTCCCATGTTTCAAAGCCATAGGATTTTTTTGGAAAATATTGCGAGGATGAGCCTCTTATTTCAATTCCTATGTTATGTTCTTCAATTAAATCGTTACCCTGAAAAATTTGAAAGAAGCCACTGATTTTAGGCTCATCAACAATCTCTTTACCATATGTATTAATTTTTATCAACTTTAAAGGAGTCTTCTCTACCGAGGTCTCCTCTTCAATGAAATCATTAAGAAATTGAGTGTTTTGATTGTCTTCATCCCAAGAACTACAACGTATCAGAAAAATTAAAATAAGTGAGGTAGAAATGTATCTCATTAAATTGGAATTTGGTTATATGCTAATTTAATGAATAAATTTTTTAGTGGAATCTTTGAGAAACAAATTCTAGAACAGATGGAAGTGCAGAACGCCAATAATCCCAATTATGGTCACCGTCTCTTATACGAAATTCGTGACGGACGCCTTTTTCACGCATTTTGATGTGCATTAAAACATTATTTTTATATAAATAATCGTCATCTCCACAATCTATATACCATCTAACCGAATTCAGTGTTTTTTGGTCAATTTGATCAATTAGATAAAGTGGATTATTTTTTTTCTTAAATTTTTCAAAATCACTTTTATTAAAATTTGATTTGCTATATCCCCAATAGATTTGATAAGAATAATCGTCCATTTGCTCAACACTCTGTGGCCCTAAAGAAGCACTCAAAGGGGCAGCAGAAGAAAATAAGTCAGGGCGTCGAAGGGCATATAAAAAACTTCCTCCCCCACCCATGGAAAGCCCACAGATGGCTCTGTATCTTTTGTCTTTTCTTATTCTGTACTGATTTTCAACAAAAGGGATAAATTCTTCGAAAAAAAAATCTTCGTAATTCCATTTGCCTGACATCGCATTTGTATAACCGAATTGTCCAGTCCCAGCATCAGGCATAATTATAATCATAGATGTGGCGATTCCTGAGTTAATTGCTTTATCAGCAGTATGAAGTACTTCTCCAAACTGTATCCATGCACTTTGATTGTCTCCTAAACCATGTAGTAAATATAAAACCGGATAACTTCGAGTAGAACTTTCATAATCGGGAGGAAGATATATAGCAAACTTTCGATCACCTTTTAGGATTTTACTATTTAAAACAAGTTCATCAATTACTTTTCCAGTTTGTCCAAATACAATTGAGTATGAAACAAATAAAAGGTAAATAAGATAAAATGATTTCATTTTTTAGTTCGGTCTAGGTTGAAAATTACAAAAAAATCATATTAAATTTATTAAGCTAAAATAATTACAGCCCTTTCATTTAAATTTCAATCATTTAAAAAAATCTCTATGTACTTTTTTTTAAAACAAAATAAAATATTTCCTTACTGCTTTTTTCTATTGTTATTTTTCCAGCTAATATCTGGGCAAAAAAAAATAAGGGCCCTGTCATACAACATCAGATATGAAAATTTTGATGATGGGAAAAATCAATGGGACCTTAGGAAGGAAGCTCTAATCAATTATTTAAAAGACAAATCCCCTGGTATTGTTGGTATGCAAGAGGTTTTATACAGTCAGCTTTTAGACCTAAATCTTTCTCTATCTGAATATTCTTTTGTTGGTATAGGAAGAGAGGATGGAAAAAAAAAGGGTGAGTTCTGCCCAATTTTTTTTAATACATACAGATTTGAATTGATTGAAAGTGAAACTTTTTGGTTATCTGAAACCCCAGAAAAAATATCTGTAGGATGGGATGCTGCACTGGAAAGAATTTGTACATATGCAAGATTCAAAGATCTTGAAAACAATAGAGAGTTATGGATATTTAACACACATTTTGATCACATTGGTGTTAAGGCGAGAAGTAAATCAGTCAAAATAATTCTAAAAAAAATTAGAAAAATCAACAAAGAAAAAATACCAATTTTACTCACAGGAGATTTTAATTTGACTCCTGAAAAAAAACCTATTAAAATGCTTCAAGGATTTTTTCAAGACATTTTAGCTGATCTAAATATTAAAGATCCAAAATACGGTACGTTTAATGGATTTAAAACTCTAGTTGATCACCCTCAAAGAATTGACTATATATTTCAAAAGGGATTTAAAGTTTTAAAAGCCGAACACATTTGGATCAAAACTCCAGAAGGCTTATGGGCTTCAGATCACCACCCCGTTTACTTAGAGTGCTTGTTCAAATAATTCTATTTATTTTAAATAAAAAACTTCTTTATATTAGTTAACATATAATTAGATTATGAAACATTTGATACCAATATTATTTTTGTTTTTTGTGTTCAATTTCTCAAGTGCTCAAAATTTCAAAGGACTTGATAAAAGTCCTTTAGATATGGCTGAATACCCCGCAAGGGGTGGAAATACTTTAGCTAGAATATTATACGGAAGACCACAGCTTAAAGGGAGAGATATAACCAGACTTGTTCCCGAAGGTCAACTATGGAGATTTGGTGCCAATGAGGCAACTGAATTGACATTATATACTCCAATGAAGTTAGATAATAAGCAAATTGAGGCTGGTTCGTACACAATGTATGCTATTCCAAGAAATGATCAGATAACTATTATTATAAATTCAGCAACTCACGTCTGGGGAGCTTATAGTTATGATAAAAAGATGGATGTGATTAGGGTAACTGTACCTTTGAGACAAGTAAATCAGTATCTTGAAGCTTTTTCCATGACTTTTCAAAAAAGCAATGAGGGTATCGATCTTCACTTTGGTTGGGGCAATTACAGAGGAACGCTTCCCTTTTCAAAATAAAATTACATCTAATTCAGCACTTTCTCCAAAGCATATTCAAGCAACGGCTCTAAAACACGATATCCTTTCTCTGTTAGATGTACGCCATCATTTGAATATTCTTTAATGATTCCATTATTGCCATCATTTAAAACTTTAAAATAGTCCAAATAATAAGCACCACTTTTTTTTGCAAAATCCTTTATCATAGAATTTAATATTGGGATTTTTATATTTGGTTCTTTACCAGGACTCCATGGATAGTCATACGCAGGCAAAACTGAGCACAAGATTACTTCCACACCATTTGCCTGTGCAATTTCAGTCATTGATTTTAAGTTATTTACAATCATTTTTAATGTAACAGGTCCAGTGTTACCAGCAATATCGTTTGTTCCAGCCAAAATTACAACAGCATCTGCATTAATGTCGATAACGTCTGCTCTAAATCTTACTAACATTTGCGGAGTAGTTTGACCACTTATGCCTCTATTGACATAATTTTTATCCTTAAAAAAATTTGGATTGGTTTGTAACCAGCCAATAGTGATTGAATTACCCATAAATACTATTCGATTTTTATTTTTTTTCATTTTAGGGAGTTTATCATTGAGTTTTTCAAATTCTTTAAAATTTGCCCAATCTAGAGGATTAGGATCCTGAGCGATTGCATCTATAAATTGAAAAATAATAATAATTAAAGTGAGTATTATAAGTCGAATTTTCATTTGTTGTGTTTAAAATAAAATTAATAAAATTTGTTATCTTGAATAGGACAAGTAAAACCAAATCTATGAATTGATTAGACCAACATTATATCACTAATGAAAAAAATTATTTTTAAAATTCTTTTTCTGATTGTTATTCTTAGCCCCCATCTAAAGGCTCAAAAATACGTCCCTACTGCAGAAAATTTAGAAGCGCGCGAATGGTTTCAAAATGCTCGTTTTGGACTTTTTATTCATTGGGGGGTCTATAGTATTTTGGCTGATGGTGAGTGGGTTATGAATAATCAAAATATAAGTATTTCAGAATACGAAAAACTGCCTTCTTTTTTTAATCCAATTGATTTTGATCCTGTCGAGTGGGTTTCAATGGTAAAAGAAGCAGGAATGAAATACATAACAATCACTAGTCGTCATCATGACGGATTCTCCATGTTTGATACCAAAATGAGTGATTACAATATAGTACAAAAAACACCCTATGGTAAAGATATCATTAAGCTTTTAGCGGCCGAATGCAGAAAACAGGGAATCAAGTTATTTTTTTATTATTCTCTGCTTGATTGGAATAGGGATGATTATTTCCCAAGAGGAAGAACTGGTAAAGGTATAGCTGGAAGAGGCATAGGTAAATGGGAAAGCTACATTAAATTTATGAAAGGTCAAATTAGAGAATTGTTAACCCAATATGGAGAAATTGGAGGTATATGGTTTGATGGACATTGGGATCAAAAAGAATGGGATGGTGTAAAGTTTGGGAAAAGTAAAGTTAATTGGCACTATGACGAAATATATGGAATGATTCACGAATTACAGCCACAAGCATTAATTGGAAATAATCATCACATAGGTGTAATTAATGGAGAAGACTTTCAAATGTTTGAAAAAGATCTTCCAGGGAAAAATACTACTGGTTTTGGAACTCCAGAAGACCAAATAGGAAGCCTACCACTGGAAGTATGTGAAACCATTAATGGCTCCTGGGGATTTAATCTTCAGGACCGTAAGCATAAGTCCAACAAAGAATTAATTCACTATTTAGTTAGAGCAGCAGGTTACGGGAGTAATTTACTATTGAATGTCGGTCCAATGCCAAATGGAAAAATTCAATCAGAACATAAAGCCTCTTTAAAAGCGATAGGACAATGGTTAAATGAAAATGGTAATACAATATATCAAACAAGAAAGGGTCCAATTATCCCAAATGATAATTTTGTAACAACCCAAAAGGGAAAAAGTATTTATCTACATATTTTAGATCCTGATTTAAAAATTTTACAAATGAGTAAACTGGAAAGTCAAATTAAGTCAGTTAAACTTCTTAATTCCAAGAAAAGTTTAAATTTTAGAAACGATAGATATGGTTTTATTGTCGATATGGGTAATAATCAATTAGATCCTGTAGATACAATTATTGAAATTCAAATTAAATAGATCAAAATTTAAATTCCAATTAATTTTTAAATGAGCAAGTTATATTCAATCTTAAAATTCTTAATTCTTATTTTTTTCATTGAGATATTCTCAAAATGTGAAAAAAAAGAAAATATTATTAGTCCTGTTCACCCTCTACCAAACTCAAATCAGGTTGCTTGGCAAAAAATGGAATACTACGCTTTTATTCATTTTAATATGAATACTTTCACAAATAAAGAGTGGGGTTATGGGGATGAAAAGCCAATCCAATTCAACCCCTCTCAGCTAGATACAGGGCAATGGGCAAAAGTTATAAAGCAAGCTGGAATGAAAGGTATCATAATAACTGCAAAGCATCACGACGGATTTGCACTTTGGCCAAGTAAATACACGGATCATTCGGTAAAAAATTCTTTGTGGCGTGATGGGAAAGGAGATTTGATAGACGAGTTATCCAAGTCTTGTAAAGATTATGGGTTAAAACTAGGGATTTATATTTCTCCATGGGATCGAAATCACCCTGACTATGGAAAACCTGAGTATGTGACATATTTTAGAAATCAATTACGTGAATTACTAACTCAATATGGTGACATTTTTGAAGTATGGTTTGATGGTGCTAATGGTGGAGATGGTTATTATGGTGGAGCCAATGAAATAAGAAAAGTAGATAAAAAAACATATTATGATTGGCCTAAAACCATTCAGATTGTAAGAGACTTGCAACCCAAAGCTGTAATATTTAGTGATGCAGGACCAGATATTCGTTGGGTCGGTAATGAAAAGGGATATGCTAATGAAACCACATGGTCCCCTATATACAGGGATAGTCTATATCCTGGAATGCCAAACTTTAATGATTTTTCGTCAGGTCAAGAAAATGGTACTCATTGGGTTCCAACAGAAACAGATGTTTCTATTCGTCCCGGTTGGTATTACCATCCGGAAGAGGATAGTAAAGTCAAATCTTTATCCAAATTGGTTGATATTTATTACAATTCTGTAGGGCTTAACAGTTCTTTACTCCTAAATTTGCCTGTTGATAAACGCGGCTTAATCCATGAAAATGAAATTGAAAATTTAAATCAACTTTCGGATTATTTAGATCAGACTTTTTCAAAAAACTACATTTACAAACAAAATATTGAGGCATCATCATCGGTTAAGGGATTTGAAAAAATGAACCTCATCGATGGAAACCTAGAAACTTACTGGGTCTCAAGACCAGATGATCTAAAACCAAACTTTACTTTAAATTTTGAAACACCGTTAGAGGCAAATACATTTCTGGTTCAAGAGTATATTCAACTCGGACAAAGAATCCAGGCGTTCACTTTTGAAATAATGTCCAATGGGAAATGGGAAAAAGTTTACGAAGGAACCACAATAGGCAACAAAAGGCTTATCCGCTTTAAATCGAAAAGGATAGATGCTATAAAATTTTCAGTCTCTAAGTTTAAAAAACAAGTAGTTTTAAATAATATTGGCCTTTATAGAGCTCCTCTAATCAATTGATTTATTCTAAATACTAAATCTCAGCCCATCAGTGACTGTACCTTCATTGCTAAACCCATATCGCCAGTAATTTTTATTTCTCCACCCATAACAGCCATCATAGGGTTTAATTCTCCATCACGCAGTTTTCTTAATACTTCAGCTGTAAGGCTTATCGTGCAATCTGCTTCTTCATCTGAAGCTTTTACACTATTGGTATTTGAGGTTCCGTCTATAAGAATTCCAACTCCATCTACTTTGAATTTAAGCTTTCCTCCAATTGGTTCTGATGTTGATGCCCTTTTTTCGAATTGGGCGATCATTTTTTCTAGACTCATTTTAATTTAATTTTCCTAAAAGTAAAAATAAAAAGTGACACGGTGTCATATTTTTTATTTAGATTAGTCGACTAAACGCAATAATGTGAAGTATCGCCTAAAAAAAGCAGTAGTCCTAGGTTCAGGAGTTATGGGTTCAGGAATAGCCTGTCATTTGGCTAATGTTGGTATGGAAGTTTTAATGTTAGATATTTTACCACGTAATAAAAAACAAGTTAAATTTTCTCGTAATTCAGTTGCAAGCACCGCGCTACAAAATGCTTTAAAATCTAAGCCAGCCCCTCTTTACAGTAAGAATTTTGCTTCTCGAATAAAAATTGGAAATTTCGAAGATGATTTTGAAAAAGTAGCAGACGCAGACTGGATTATTGAAGTTGTTATAGAGCGTCTGGACATAAAAAAGGAAATTTTAAAAAAAGTTGACCAGTATCGTAAAGAAAATAGTTTGGTAAGTTCCAATACATCAAGTATACCTATCAAAATTTTATCAGAAGGACGCTCAAAATCTTTTAAATATCACTTTTGTGGAACACACTTTTTTAATCCAGTTAGATATCTAAGGCTGTTAGAAATTATCCCTACTCAAGATACTTTACCTGAAGTTAAAGAATTTTTTATGGACTTTGGTAAAATTACTTTAGGTAAACAGACCGTTTTATGCAAAGATACTCCTGCATTTATTGGAAATCGGATAGGAGTTATATCAGGAACAGAAATTACCTTACTTACTCAAAAATATAAATTTAGAATAGAAGAAATTGATGCCATGACAGGCTCTTTAATTGGAAGGCCAAATACGGCAAGCTTTAGATTAACAGATTTAATTGGATTAGATACTAGTGATAATGTAAGCCGTTTTATAATGGAAAATGTTAAAAGCGATAAATACATTAATTCATTAAAAAAGTTGCCAGAGCCCAAGTTTATGCGTTTCCTTTTAGACAATAAATTTCTTGGTAATAAAACAGGTAAAGGATTCTATGAAAAAACTGATAAAAAGGATGCTAAAGGGAAAACAATAATAAATGCGTTGAATTTGGAAACACTTGAATATGAGCTCGCCATAAGTCCCAAATTAGAAATTGTTAAATCAGCCAAGGGTATTGGATTAATGAATAAAAGATTAAATTATCTTGTAGATGGTAACTCAAAAGAACAAAAGTTTTTTAAAGACTATTTCGCAACCCTATTGGAATATTCTGCTTCAAGAGTTCCTGAAATATCAGATCAATATTATCCATTAGACGATGCAATGCGTTCAGGATACGTTTGGGATTATGGTCCTTTTGAATACTGGGACTTATTAGGCTTTGATAAAGGTATTGAACTGATAAAATCCAAAGGCGGGTCAGTTCCAAAATGGATTATAGATATGAAAGAATCTGGCGGAAATTCATTTTATAAATTCGAAAATGGCCAAAAGAAATACTTCAATATTCAATCGAAAAAATACGAATTTTTACCAGGTAGAGAGTCTTTTATAATCTTAGATAGCTATCGTGAAAATACTCCCGTATTGAAAAACAGTGAATGTGAAGTTCACGATATAGGAGATGGAGTTTTATGTTTGGAGTTTACAAGTAAGAGCAATTCGATAGGAGAGGGGATAGGAAAAGGATTATATGAAATTATAGAAATTGCCGAGCGAGGAGAGTGGAATGGTCTTGTTATTGGTAATAATGCTAAACAATTTTCCGTTGGAGCCAATTTGATGAATATTGGAATGTTAGCAATGCAAAAACAGTTTGATGTTCTAGAAAAATTTGTTTCTGATTTTCAAAAAATAAATATGAAAATCAGAACCTGTAAAATACCTGTTGTAGTTGCAACCCAAGGTTATGTGTTTGGAGGAGGATGTGAGATATCAATGCATTGTGATGCAGGAATTTATGCCGCAGAATCTTACATAGGCTTAGTTGAAGTCGGCGTAGGCCTTTTACCTGGAGGTGGTGGCACAAAGGAATTTGCTCTTAGAGCTTCAAATGATTTTTTCGATGGGGATGTTCAAAATCCAACTCTCATAAAATATTTTAAGTCAATTGCAACTGCAGCAGTGTCCACTTCAGCTCATGAGGCATATGACTTAGGATATCTAAATAAAGAGTGTGATTTTGTATGTGTGAATGCTCCTATGAACTTGTTAATAGCTAAAGAAAAAGTTTTAGAGTTGTCAAAAAATTATATGCCTCCTTCATATAGAGATGATATTTATGTTTTAGGAAGAGGAGGTGTAAGTGTTCTTTATTCAGCTATAAATGAGTTTAGAATGGGAGAATATATGTCTGACTATGATGTTGAAATTGCTCGTAAGATTGCTAATGTGATATGTGGAGGAGATTTAACATCACCACAAAAAGTTAGTGAAAAATATTTATTAGATATTGAACGTGAAGGATTTATGAGCTTGCTTGGAAATCAAAAAACTCTAGACCGAATTCAATATTTATTAATGAATAATAAACCTTTAAGAAACTAAATAATGGAAGCATACATTGTTAAGGGGTATAGATCTGCTGTTGGTAAATCAAAGAAAGGGGGATTTAAAAATTATCGCTCAGATGATTTAGCAGTGGATGTTATAAAATATTTAATGGAATCAGTAAATGAAATTGCACCTAAACAAGTAGATGATGTAATTGTCGGTTGTGCAAATCCAGAAGGAGAACAGGGACTTCAGATAGGTAGATTAATTTCTGCCAGAGCATTGGGTAAAGAGGTTGCAGGAATAACAATTAATCGATATTGTGCATCGGGACTAGAAGCAATAGCTCTTGCTGTTGGCAAGATAAAAGCTGGTTTTGGTGAGATTTTTATCGCTGGTGGTACCGAAAGCATGAGTATGATTCCAATGACAGGTTACAAATTAGCTCCAAGTTATAAAGCAAATATTGAAAATATAAACTATCACATTAGTATGGGTCATACTGCAGAGGCAGTTGCAAAAAAATTTAATATTAGTAGAGAAGCTGCTGATAAATTTTCTTTTGAATCTCACAAAAAGGCAGGAGAAGCTATAGACTCAGGATTATTTAAAAATCAAATTGTTCCAATAAGTGTAAATGAAATTTTTGTAGAAAATGGACTGCGCAAGACAAGCACAAAAATTGTAGATACAGATGAAGGTGTCAGAAGAGACACAACACTGGATGGGCTTGCAAAATTAAATCCAGTTTTTAAAAAAGGAGGAGTGATAACTGCTGGAAATGCCTCCCAAACTTCAGATGGAGCAGCTTTTGTTTTAGTTGTTAGTGAATCAATAATAAAAGAATATAATTTAAATCCTATTGCTCGATTGGTATCTTGTGCAGTTGGTGGTGTAGACCCACTTTATATGGGAATTGGCCCTTGTATTGCAATACCCAAGGCATTGAATCAAGCAGGCTTAAAATTAGATAATATTGACCTAATAGAGTTAAATGAAGCTTTCGCGGCTCAGGCATTAGCTGTGATTCAAGAGGCAAGACTTGATCCAAAAAAAGTAAATGTTAATGGAGGTGCTATTGCTCTAGGTCATCCACTTGGTTGTACAGGAGCAAAATTGAGTATTCAGCTTATAGAGGAAATGAAAAATAGAAATCAACGATATGGGATGGTAACCGCCTGCGTAGGTGGAGGTCAAGGAATTTCAGGAATTTTTGAGTGTTTATAAAGTGAACCAATCAGTAAGTATTTTAGGAAAGAGAGCTTCTCAAAAAGAACAAGTTCGAAGGCGTCTAATGGAAGAAGCATTACTTTTATTTTCCAAAAGAGGTCTTGAAAAAACAACTGTTGCAGATATAGTTAAAAAAAGTGAGATTGCAAGAGGCACATTCTACAATTACTTTACAGACACACAAAGTCTTTTTGACTGTCTTATTGACGAGCTAAATCAAAAGGTTAAATCAGCTATTCAGCAAACTAGACGTGAAAGTAAAAATGTACACGACTATTTATACGGAACATTTAAGAGTTATTTTGACCTTATCGGAACTAAAGAAATGATCCAATTTCATATTTTGAACCAAGCACAAATACGCCAAAGTTCTTATCAAAGTGATATAATTAAGACTATAGTAAAGAATTTAAATCGAGATCTAAAATCTGACTTAAAAATAAAAGCCTTTACAGAAAAATATGAGTTTCTTCTTCTGAGTTTCATGCTAGTTGGCTCACCACCGGAACTTTTTTTAGCGACACATACTTCAAATATTAACTTTAGTAGTGACCAGTTAGCAACATTTTTAACTAAACTTTTTCATAAAGTATTAATGGAGTAATCCGATTTATACTTTTTTAACAACATACGTCACAATGCCCCAAATAACCAGTTCATCCTCCTGACTCACTTTTATTGGCTCATAATTCTTATTCTCAGGCATAAGATATACGCAATTGACTTCTACCCTAAGCCGTTTTACCGTAAAAGCTCCGTCAATAAAGCATACTGCTATTTTGTCATTTTGGGGTTCTAGACTCCGGTCAATTACTAAAAGGTCACCATCGTCAAGGCCTGCCCCCTGCATTGACTCTCCTGATACCCTCGCATAGAATGTAGATTCCTCATTCCGAACGACTTCTTGGTCAATACTAATCCTTAATTCTTTGAAATCGTCTGCAGGCGAAGGAAATCCTGCGGAAATTCCTTCCTCTGCTAAATGCATTCTTTTATTCATTTCTTGACTTGGATGAAAAAAAACTAATTTTTGATTTTTCATATGTCTATTTTACTGTAATGATTTCACTGATTTCTGTTGTAAAACGATTTGACAAGTATTCCTGTTTCATTTTCCAAGTACGATTTAAATCCTGATTGGCTAGCTTTATTCGACATGGGCCAAAGCGCTTATGAATTTTGTCCACACTCTGCATTAGGGAAGTTTGTTTGTTATTATTGTTATCAAAAAGACTCAATTGGCGCTTTGTCGTGGGAGTAAGCCCCATAGTCATTACCCCCGCTTTTTTGTAGGAAACACCCTCTCTAAAAATTTTTTTTAGTCCAATTACTGCGTATTTACTTAACATGATATTTGAATCTGTTGTGTAGGGAAGATTAAGGACATAGCTATTTTGATAGGGAATAGTATTTTTCTTGTGCGGATCACTCTTTATAAATACTAACATTGTGCTACAGCTGCTTTGCTGCCTTCGCATTTTTTCGGCACAACTACTTGCAAATGTTGAAATCCGTTCCTCCAAATCTGAAAAATTACTTATGGTACCCTCAAAGCTTCGGGTAGTAGCAATAGACTTTTTGGGTGGCTGAATTTCCTCTAATTGAATAGTAGGAAGACCCATTAGCTCTCTTCTTATTCTCACTCCTACAACAGTCATGTGTTTTTGAATCCAATCTTCAGACAATAGTGTGAATTGCCATGCATTTTCAACACCTAAATGTTCGAGACGTTTTTTGTGTTGACGCCCTATACCCCAAACGTCACCTATTTTTGTCCACTTTAGTGCCTTAATTCTTTTTTTTTCAGTATCAATGGAATAAACACCTCCTGTATTTAAACTAAATTTTTTAGCAATCTTATTGGCTAATTTTGCCAAAGCTTTGCTTGGAGCAATTCCTATCGAAATAGGTATCCCCGTCCACTGTTGAATCTGCTTTTTCATTTTTTTTCCTTCTTCTTTTAAATCGAAAAAATCAAAGCCCTTAAATTCCAGAAAAGCTTCGTCAATACTGTAGATCTCAACATTGGGGGTGAATTTATCCAATATCGACATCACCCGATTACTCATATCTCCATAAAGAGGGTAGTTGGATGAAAAAACCTTTATTCCCTGTCTTTTAAATTGTTCTTGGTACTTAAAAGCGGGTGCTCCCATGGGAATTCCCAATGCTTTTGCTTCATTGCTTCGCGCAATAACACAACCATCATTATTTGAAAGGATTACAATTGGTTTCCGTTCCCATTGTGGTTGAAAAACACGCTCACAAGATGCATAAAAGTTGTTACAATCTACTAACGCAAACATTAGGAAAAGTTATTAAAATGTTTGCATTTGGAAACCTAATTTTCACAAAAGTTCTTCACCATTTTGTGTCTTATATTTAAAATAAAATTACAACAGAAAAACTATTTTTGTTCAAATCCAAAGGCACTTAAAGCAAAAATCGTAATTTAGTAATTAAGAATTTGTGCTGACTCAACTACATGGATAATTATTCGTTCCTAAATACTGCTCATACAGCTTATTTTGCCGATTTATATGATCAATATTTGCAAGACCCAGATAAAGTTGAGCCAAGCTGGAGAGCTTTTTTTCAAGGTTTTGATTTTGGTTTAGAAAGTAATGGGGTAAATGAATTAATAGCTTCAAATGAAACTAAAAATATTGAAATTCCTGAGCACCTACAAAAGGAATTCAAGGTAGTTAAACTAATTGATGGATACAGAACTAGAGGTCACTTGTTTACTAAAACTAATCCAGTAAGGGAACGACGAAAATATCAGCCAACATTAGATATTGAGAATTTTGGACTTTCAAATGAAGATCTTTCAACTGTATTTAATGCGGGAGAAATAATGGGGGTTGGTCCTAGTTCTTTGAATAATATTATAAGTCACTTACAAAGAATTTATTGTAGTTCCATTGGTATAGAGTACATGTATATTAGGAATCCAGAAAGAGTTAATTGGATTCAGCAGCGATTAAATGTAAATGATAATCATCCAGACTTTTCAGTAGAAAGAAAAAAAAACATTTTAAAAAAACTAAATCAAGCAGTAAGTTTTGAAAGCTTTTTACATACCAAATATGTTGGTCAAAAAAGGTTTTCATTAGAGGGTGGTGAGTCATTAATACCTGCTCTCGACTCTCTAATATTAGAGGCTGATAATTTAGGTGTAGAAGAATTTGTAATGGGAATGGCTCATAGAGGAAGATTAAATACTTTGGCAAATATCTTTGGAAAATCAACAAAAGATATTTTTAGCGAATTTGATGGTAAAGATTATGATGATGAAGTATTTGATGGTGACGTTAAATATCACTTAGGATGGACTTCAAAAATTGATCCGAATAAAGATGGAAAACAAATCAATATAAGTCTTGCTCCAAATCCTTCACATTTGGAAACCGTAGGTGCCGTTGTTCAAGGAATTGCTAGGGCAAAACTCGACAGTAATCATTCCGGTGATACCTCTAAAGTACTTCCAATACTTGTTCATGGCGATGCTGCAATAGCTGGACAGGGTTTAGCATATGAAATAGTTCAGATGGCAGCTTTGAAAGGTTATTCAACAGGCGGGACTATTCATATAATTGTCAATAATCAAATAGGTTTCACAACAAATTATTTAGATGCGAGATCAAGTACTTACTGTACAGATGTTGGAAAAGTAACCCTATCTCCTGTAATGCACGTTAATGCAGATGACGTTGAAGCAGTAATTCATGCAGTTCTTTTTGCTTTAAATTATAGGATGAAATTTAAAAGGGATGTGTTCATCGATCTTCTTGGTTATAGAAAATATGGACATAATGAAGGAGATGAGCCCAGATTCACTCAACCCAGGCTTTATAAAAATATTTCTAAGCATCAAAATTGTAGAGACATTTACGCAACAAAATTAGTTAGAGATGGAATAATTGAGAAAAGTTATGTTAACAGGATAGAAAAAGAATACAAAACTTTTCTTGAAGAAAATCTTGAAGATTCAAGAAAATTAAAAAAAACCTTTATCAATCCTTTTATGTATGATGAATGGAAAAATATTGCACCGTATCTAGAGAGGGTTGATGAGTTTGCAATGAAAAAACAAGTAGTCACAAAAGTAAGTGAAGACTCCCTTGAAAAAGTTGCAAATGCAATATCAATATTGCCCAGTGACAAAAAATTTTTGAGGAAGGCTGTAAAACTTGTCTCTGAGAGAAAAAAAATGTTTTTTGATTTAAAAACTTTAGACTGGGCTATGGGAGAATTACTTGCTTATGGGACTTTGCTATTGGAAGGACATGACATAAGACTCTCTGGCCAAGATGTTGAAAGGGGTACATTTTCACATCGCCATGCTATTTTGGTTGATGAGGATTCTGAGGAAGAAATTATCTTACTAAATAAAATTAATAAAGATCAAGGTAGGTTCAGAATCTTTAATTCTTTATTATCTGAATATGGAGTCTTAGGATATGATTACGGTTACTCAATGACAAGTCCAAATTCTCTGACTATTTGGGAAGCCCAATTTGGTGACTTTTCCAATGGAGCGCAAATAATTATTGACCAATATATAACCTCAGCAGAAGATAAATGGAAATTACAAAACGGTATAGTTTTATTATTACCCCACGGTTATGAAGGTCAGGGAGCTGAACATTCTTCAGCTAGAGTTGAAAGATATTTACAAATGTGTGCAAAAGATAACATGTTTGTTGTGAATTGTACTACTCCTGCTAACCTGTTCCATGTTTTAAGACGTCAGCTCAAAGCAAAATATAGAAAGCCATTAATTATCTTTTCTCCAAAAAGCCTGTTAAGGCATCCAAGGGCAATTTCCAAATTAAGTGATTTTACAAGTTCAGGTTTTAAAACCATAATTGATGACTCAAACGTAAACGTAAAATTTGTCGAAACTGTAGTTTTTTGTACGGGAAAATTTTATTACGATCTCTTTGAAGAAAGAAGGCTTAGAAAAATAGAGGATAAGATTGCGCTGATTAGAATTGAACAATTATTTCCATTACCTGATGTTGAGATTAAAAGTTTGATTTCAAAGTATAAACATTCAAAAGATTTTGTTTGGGCTCAAGAAGAGCCAAGAAATATGGGCGCTTGGAGTTATTTATTACTTCACTTACAAGAGGCTAAAATTATGAGAGTTGCAAGCAGAAGAATGTATGGTTCACCAGCTGCTGGAAGCTCAACGAGATTTAATAAACGTCACAAAGAAGTTATAGACTATGTTTTTGACAAAACAAAAGATAATTTTATTAGAAAATCAAAAAATAAAGTATCATGATTTTAGAAATGAAAGTTCCCTCTCCAGGAGAGTCAATTACTGAAGTTGAAATAGCCCAATGGCTTGTAAGTAATGGTGATTATGTAGAAAAAGATCAAGCAATTGCTGAGGTAGATTCTGACAAAGCAACTCTAGAGTTACCTGCAGAAGTTAGTGGAACAATAACCCTTAAAGCTGAGGAAGGTGATGCGGTTGATGTTGGTGCTGTTGTTTGTTTAATTGATACTGATGGCAAAAATAAAAAAACAGATGGGCAGGTAGAATCCTCTGAAGAAATTTTAGAAACCGAGAAAGTACCAAATAAGACATCGTTAATTTCTGGTAATTATGCAGCACAAACACCTTCGCCTGCAGCAAGAAAAATTATGGATGAAAAAGGCATTACTTCGGATGATATTAGGGGCTCTGGGCGAGGAGGTAGAATCACTAAAAATGATGTAATAAATGCAGTCCCCTCAATGGGATCGAAACCTGAATGGGGTGAACGTAAACAAAACCGCGCAAAACTTTCAATGCTTAGACGAAAAGTTGCAGAGCGATTGGTAGAAGCCAAAAATGAAACTGCCATGTTGACAACTTTCAATGAAGTTGATATGGACACGGTATTTAAAATACGCAATAAATTTAAGGATAACTTTCAAAAAGAACATCAGGTAAAACTTGGCTTCATGAGCTTTTTTACCAAAGCTGTTGTCAGAGCACTTAAACTTTTTCCTGACGTAAATTCAATGATGGACGGGGATCATAAACTTTCTTTTGATTATTGTGATATAAGTGTCGCTGTTTCTGGACCTAAGGGGCTAATGGTTCCAGTAGTTCGTAATGCTGAATTATTAAGTTTTTCTGGGATCGAAAAAGAAATTGCTAATCTTGCAGCTAAGGCACGTGATGGCAAAATTACTGTAGATGACATGACAGGCGGTACCTTTACAATTTCAAATGGAGGTGTATTTGGATCCATGCTTTCAACACCAATAATAAATCCTCCTCAATCAGGAATATTAGGAATGCATAATATAATTAAGCGTCCTATTGTTATTGATGATAAAGTTGTAATTCGCCCTATGATGTATTTAGCACTTTCATATGATCATAGAATTATTGACGGTCGAGAATCAGTAGGTTTTTTAGTTGCTATTAAAGAAGGATTAGAATCTGCTGAAGAGCTTCTTATGGATGGTGATCCCCAAAAAGCTTTTGAGTTATAAGTATAATTTACCTTCAACATAGTCAATAGTGGCTTTATTTTCTTTTAAAAAATCTGCGCCAATAACACCATCAATTTCTTGAACTCCTTGAGCAGTCAGTGTTCTGTTTACATAACTTAAATCAAGTAATGCAAAGGCTTGCTCACCATTATATTTTTTTCCAAGCTTAATTTTACAATTTAATGTCATTATAGCTTCCATTTTTCCTTCGCTTGCACCTGAGGCTTCAAAAGGCTCACCATCTTTTTTCAATTTGAAATAATCCTGAAGTTCAGAGTGAATACAACTATTTGAAGCTCCAGTATCAATCAAAAGATTTGCCTTTTTTCCATTTATCCTAGCTTTGCATAGGATATGGTTAGTTTTCAAAAAATACAATCTGGCGAATATATTTCTTTTCATATTGTAAATAAATTTAAGCTTAAAATTTAAAAAGTGTGATTTAATCACTTTAATTAATTTTGATAATAATTTCTAGCTAGTGCATCTAATTGATACGCATACACATTTATATCTAGAAGCTTTCGATGAAGACAGAAATCAAGTTATTGAAAGAGCTTTATCAGAGGGTGTAAAACACTTTTTTATGCCTTCAATTAATAGCAAATATTTTAATCGTATGTTTCAACTTGAGAAACAATACTCTAATAGAATTCATTCGATGACAGGGTTACACCCGTGCTATGTAAAGGATGATTTCAATGAAGAATTAGCTAAAGTATTAGATCAATTGAAATTGAGAAAGTTTTGTGCAATCGGTGAAATCGGAATCGATTTGTACTGGGATAAGAGTTTTTTAAAACAGCAACAAGAAGCTTTTCAAAAACAAATTGAAATGGCGATTAGTTACCAATTACCAATAGTTATTCATTGTAGAGAGGCGTTTGACGAAATTTTTGAAATTTTAGAACAATATCAATCTCAAAACCTTTATGGAATTTTCCATTGTTTTTCTGGATCAATTCAACAGGCTCAAAAAGTTGTAAGCCATAATTTTAAGTTAGGAATTGGAGGAGTAATTACTTTCAAAAATGGTAAAATTGACCAATTTATACACAAGCTTCCTCTAGAGTCAATTGTTTTAGAAACGGATTCGCCCTATCTTTCACCGTCACCTTTCAGAGGTAAGCGAAACGAGAGCTCATATTTAATCTTCATCCTTAAAAAGTTATCTGAGTGTTTTAAAATCTCAAATGAAAAAGTTGCTTCAATTACTACAAAAAATGCAATGCAGGTTTTTAAAAATGTTGATTTTTAATTAATTTATGTTGATTTAAAAAATTTTTAGAGAGGTGGCCGAGTGGTTGAAGGCGCACGCCTGGAAAGTGTGTATTCCAATTGCATTGGGATCGAGGGTTCGAATCCCTTCCTCTCTGCTAAGAAAGAATTTAATTTATTGTTGTTTTGAAAATAGTGAAAATTATAGATTAATTGTTAATTTTTAATTTTGTACAATGAAACAACTTATAAGAATTTTACTATTATCAATTCTCTTACTTTCGTGTTCGAAAAAAGTAAAATATATTGACAAGGAGGCCAAGATTAACATCGTCCCTTTACCAAAGAGTATAAACCTAATAGATCCTGGCAAACACATTTTACTTTCTAAAAAAATTAAGGTATTTATAAACTTTAAGGACAATAAAAATTTATATGATTTAATTTCAAATGATTTTAAAAAACTTAGTTATTCTAATTCATTTGAACTCGTCACAAATAAAAACATGTCTAATTTATCCTTAGAAATTGACAAAGAACTTAATGATGAGGAGTATGAAATTAGTATTCACAATAAAATTATAATAAAGGGTGGATCATTAAATGCACTTAAAATGGCGAGATCCACACTTTTGCAATTATCTGTAAATGATAAAGGAAGAATGACTTTTCCAATTTTAACAATAAAAGATAATCCAGACGCTGGTTATAGAGGACTTCTTATTGATTTAGCAAGGAAGTGGCACTCAGCCGAAACAATTTATAAATTAATCGATCTTGCATCTTTCTATAAAGTAAATTATTTACAGTTTCATCTAACTGATGATCAGTTGTTTACTTTCCCTTCTGAAAATTTTCCAAAACTTCAGACAACAGATAATCATTATACTAAGGAAGAACTTTCATCTTTTGTTAATTACGCTTACCAAAGAGGGGTTATTATTATTCCTGAAATAGATGTTCCTGGTCATTCAATGCAGTTTGTAAAAAAATACCCGGAAATTTTTTCAACTACTAGCCCAGAGAAGAAACATGAGGATTTATTTGGGGGTAAACTAGAATTTACCAATGTGTTAAATATAGGCAAAGAAGATGTTTACACTTCTCTTGAAAAGTTATTTGTAGAGGTTATGGACACTTTTCACACATCTCCATATTTTCATCTTGGCGCTGATGAGGCAAATTTAAAAATTATTGTTGATGACCCTTATGTCAAAAACTTCATGAAAAAAAATAAATTGGGAAATGATATACACGAGCTTTACAGATACTTTATTGTTAGGATGAATAATTTTTTTAAAAGTAAGGGAAAGCAAATGTTTATCTGGGAAGGATTTTCTAGAAATGGTAAAATAGAGATTCCTAAAGACATAATAGTATTTGAGTTTGAATCATTATATAACCTACCCAATCATTTAGTGGAAGATGGTTATAAATTAGTAAATACGTCATGGATGCCTTTGTATATTGTAAGAAGTGGGAATTCTGATCCTAATGTTTTACCCTTGAAATGGGGTCCAGAAAAAATTTATGATTGGAATATGTGGAAATGGGAAAACTGGTGGCACAAATCATCTGCATACAAAAATCCAATTCAATTAAACAGAAACAAAAATGTTATTGGCGCTCAAATGTGTTCATGGGAGCAAACAGATGAAAGTGAAATTCCAAGTATCAGAAAAAGACTACCTCCTTTTATGGAGAGAATTTGGAATTTTGATAAAAAGGATGGTCTTGATGAATTTTTAAAAAAAGTTAACAAAACGGATATAATTCTATCTAAAATAATTAAAGATAATAGGCAAGATTCATTACTAGTTGGATTCAATATAACGAATGATGGTAAAGGCAACCCAATTATAGAAGTTTTAGATAATTAAAATAATTTTTGGTATCTATAATTTTATAGTTATAGGCCATCCTGTAAATTGTTTTGCTTCACTATCGGTTACGTCTGTATTTCTTGGCCAGCATTCAAAAGTGACTTCATTTTTTTTAGTATCGAATCTTATGTATCCAAAACCTGCGCCATTTGATTCAGAATCTGGATTGGCATAAGCATACATTGTAATTTTATTTTTAAAACCATCAAGATAACGACCTGTCCAAGGGAGGATACTATTATTGTTTATACCAGCCATTTCATCTTTGGGCCACCACCATCTGCTATAGTAATTATTTACAATTGCGGGAACAACAAAGGCCCAAGGACCATCTTCAAAAAAGTCAATACCGTGGTGAATAACAGTTGCCAGATGTTGATCTCCTGCTATATGAATTGCACCAGCTTTTTTGATTAATTTTAAGGCACTTTTTCTTCCATGTTGAGGCCATCCGTTAGAATCTAAATCTGCATGAAGACGATTACTTTCTTTACCATGTAAATGTGCTCCTCCACAAAATCCTGTTGCGGACAGAACAGCTTTCATTTTAGAGTTTTTATCACTTCCCCATTCTTCTAAAAATTGATGCTGTAAATCTCCAAGCAAGACCAATTCGGGTAAATTTATGGTATCAGGGTTGTAACTGGGGTCATTGATATGATCGGCCCGTGGACCTTGTTGAGGTATTTTTCCTTTTGGCCCTGACTTAAATTTTCTATCTTCAATAATCGCAAAATTAACTGCTCCAATTTTCAAACTAGTGAAATAAGTTTTAATTCCCTGTTCTATGGGAACTTTATGATAAGCATCAGGTAGATGGGCAGTTTGTGCTCTTTCTACCATTCTGACATATTCGGGGCTAAAATAATATCCACCATCACTTCCATCTTCATATATTGATTTTTTTCCTCCTTCCCCCCAAAGATTACCTTGGCCAATGTCGTGATCATCAGGGATTGTAATGCAAGGTCTGTTTCTAAAAACTTCTCTGAATTGCATACCAAATTTTATCCATGCAGCGGTATGCTCTCTGTGGTCGTAGGACTGGTCTCCAGCGAAAAAAATGATATCTGGATTTAAGGCATTTATGTTACGGACATATTCATCTCGATTTCCTCTATCTTTATTACTGTTACAAGATAAGGCTGCCATCGTTATTTCACTTTTTTCGTCAGGGTCCCTTGCGATAGTCCCCTCAAAACTCGCCTCTTCCCCGTGGGTTATTTTATATTTCACAGACTGACTCATGTCCCAATTTTCAATTCTAAATAATGTTGACCAACCTATTTCATTAATTTTTTGGGATTGGACTTCCTCCCACTGATTATTTAAATATAGGTGTAATCTTACAATCCTACTTTCATTTGGATATAGAGGGAAAAGCTGTGCAGTAAGCTTCAATGTGTTTTGGGAAACGGTATAAATCCCAAAAGCGACAACCTGATCTCTGGGCACTTTCATATTTATAATCTTATTAGTCTTGCGGTTCCACCAATCATTAGTTGCTAATGTGTCTAGATTAGAAAAAGGTGCTTTTACATATGATATTTCTTTGTTTTGACATGTTCCAACTGAAAGGCTTGTTAGAAAAATTAATCCTAAGAAATATTTTTGGGGTTTACACATAGTTTGTTTGAGTTGAATTTAATTAAGTAATTACACAAATTTTTTCGATAGTTTAGAAATATAATAGTTGGCAAACAAAATAGCATGCTTTTCTTTTGCAGCTTTTCATTAAAATTGAATTTAAAAAATTAATATTTAATTCATAAATATTAAAAACTTCATTAAATAATAAAATTAGGAAACTTTTTTTCTTAACTCTAAGCAATTCAATATAATCTTTATAAAACCCACATCTAGTCTAGCATCCCTTGCCTAGCTCTATTTATTATTTTTATTTAATTTGGGTGGGAGTGAGTTCATAAATATGAACCTCTTTGTGTTGAATTATCTTTTTATAAACCAAGAAAAATTGATTATTTTATTTTTGTGAAAATCAAAATCTAATCATGAAATTATTTGAAACAATTAAGTCAAGACGATCTATATTTCCAAGACAGTATAATAAAAAATTGATAAAAAATGAAGATTTAAAACTTATTCTTGAGGCAGCAAATTTTGCGCCAACTCACAAAAAAACAGAACCATGGAGGTTTAAAGTTTTACAAAATGATTACAAAATTAAATTTGCTAGTTTTTTATCTGAAAAATATAAAACGACATCAACAAAATTCTCCGAATATAAATTTCAAAATATAATAAATAATATAAATAGATCTTCTGCAATAATATTGATATGTATGCAAAGAGATCCCCTAAATTCAGTTCCTGAATGGGAAGAAATAGCATCAGTTTCTATGTCTGTTCAAAATATGTGGCTAATGTGTACTGAATTGAATATTGGATCGTATTGGAGTTCATCTAAACTTATTAATTATGTCCATGAATTTATTCAACTTAATGAAGGTGAAAAATGTTTAGGAATTTATTATTTGGGTCATTTCGATAAAAAAATAAAAGAAAGAACAAATGGATCAATTAAGGACAAGGTATCTTGGTTTAAATAATTTAGCGTTACAAATTACACCCAAGTATATAAATTACATTTATACATATTTGTTTTTAATCAATTGATATTTTAGAAAAATTTAATATTATGTGCCTGAACTATCATTATAATTAATCTTTTAAAATTAAAATCATATTTATTTTTTTTTATCTTTAACGGCATTTAAATTTATAGAACAAAAAATAAAAAAATGAGAAAACTAATTTTTGTCCTTGCAATTATTGGCTTTATAACTACTGCCAGCGCAACAGTATCGTCTGCTAATACAGCTACAATTGCAAACGCAACATTTCAAGATGAGGAAGCACCAGCTCAATCCGCTTCTTTCACACAGGAACTGAAAAAACGTTTTATTGAGGGAGGACCTGGCTTTATGGGAATTGTTTTAATATGTCTAATACTTGGCCTCGCAATCTCAATCGAGCGTATTATTTTTTTAAATCTTGCAACAACCAATACAAAAAAACTTACTGATGGAGTTGAAGAAGCACTTTCATCAGGAGGCGTCGATGCAGCCAAAGAATTTTGTAGAAATACAAAGGGCCCTGTTGCATCAATTTTTTATCAAGGACTCGACAGGATGGATGAAGGAGTAGAAAGTGCTGAAAAAGCAGTTGTTGCATATGGAGGAGTACAAATGGGACAATTAGAAAAAAATGTTTCATGGATCTCTTTATTTATAGCTTTGGCACCAATGCTTGGCTTCATGGGTACTGTAATCGGTATGATTCAAGCATTTGACAAAATTGAAGCTGCGGGTGATATGCAGCCATCTCTTGTAGCAGGAGGTATTAAGGTAGCACTTTTAACAACTGTATTTGGATTAATCGTTGCTATTATTCTTCAAGTTTTTTACAATTATATAGTGGCAAAAATTGATAGTATTGTTAATGACATGGAAGACGCCTCAATAACCTTGATTGATATCTTAGTATCACAAAAAAAATAACTGTAATAAAAAATAAATGAAACTACAGACTATTGTAAAAATTATAAGTGCTGTTTTTGGATTACTCGGTGTAATTTTTCTTTTTAGGATTATTGGTGCTGGAGATGAAGAGATAAAAATGGCTGCTGGAACAGGGGACTTCTCAACAGTTTCACCTCTTGTATCACTTGCTATTGCAATACTTTTTATAACAATATCGATAACTTTAGTCTTCTCAATATTAAACCTTGCTTCAAGTTCTAGAAAGTTAAAAAAAGCGCTAATTTTCATAGGCTGCTTTGTCCTAGTTACTGCTATAGCATTTGCTGCGTCAGATGGAGTAGAGACTCCAATGAAAGATGGTGAAGTTTTATCTGCTTCTGGTTCACGTTGGGTTGGAACAGGTTTAAGAATGTTTTATATACTTGCGACTCTAGCGATCTTATCAATGCTTCTTTCTGGTGCTAAGAAAATTTTAAAAAAGTAGTTTATGGCTAAAAGATCAGCACCCGAAGTAAACGCTGGCTCAATGGCAGACATAGCTTTTCTTCTTTTAATCTTCTTTTTAGTTACCACTACAATTGAGACTGACAGTGGCTTAAACAGGAAATTACCTCCAATGGAAGATCAAGTTGATCCTCCGATAATTAGAGAAAAAAATATTTTTACCGTTTTAGTCAGTAAGAATGATCAACTTTTGGTTGAAGAAGAACTTGCTGACATTGCAGATCTAAGATCTCTTGCTGTCGCCTTTCTTGACAATGGTGGGGGTGTAGGAGACGAAGCTTGTGAATATTGTCAAGGAGAACGTGATGAAACCTCCTCTGATAACCCAGATAAAGCTATAATATCTTTAAAAAACGATAGGGAAACATCTTATAAAGTTTATATTGCAGTTCAAAATGAACTAGTTGCAGCTTATAATGATTTGAGAAATCGTGAATTTGAAAGACTCTTTGGTACTGATCTAGGGATAAATTTTGTAGAAGCTCAAAAACAATACGATGATCCCAGGACAAGTTCAGAAAGGCAAGCGATTCTTAAGCCTAAGCTGGACCAAGTAAAAGCAATGTATCCTCAAAAATTATCAGAAGCAGAATCAACTAAACTTAACTAACTATAAATATAAAATGTCAAAATTCAAAAAGAAAAAGGGAGGTGATTTACCAGCCATTTCAACGGCATCACTCCCCGATATAGTATTTATGTTATTATTCTTTTTTATGGTCGCCACTGTAATGAGAGACAGCACTTTGATGGTAATTAATAAACTACCAGCTGCTGATCAGATACAAAAACTTGATAAAAAAGACCGTGTTATGTATATATATGCAGGTAAACCATCCTCGAGATATCAAGACAAATATGGTTCAAGTGCAAGGATACAATTAAATGATAAGTTTGCTTCTGTTGACGAGGTTGGTGCCTTTATTCTTGCAGAACGTGCTTCTAAAAGGCAAGAGTTGCAAAATGTCCTAACGACAGCTTTGAAAGTTGACAGTGATACCAAAATGGGATTAATTCAAGATATAAAGCAAGAGCTTAGAAAAGTACAAGCTTTGAAAATAAATTACACAACTAGAGTAGGTGATTATACTCAAAATTTGAATTAAATATCTGAAAAGATTTTTTTTATTTTTCTGAGAGTAGTTCATACAATCAAGATCTCCTATTTTTGATTTGAAATTAAGAAATATACAGTTTATTGTTAATTTATATTTAGGTTTACTAGTTACGCTTTTTACTTCATCTTTTCTTCAAAGCCAAAATATTCCAAAAGATGAGGAATTCGAATTTTACCGTGAAGATCAAATATATTTCGGTACCTCTCTAATGCTTATTAAGTCTAACCAAGAAGATTTAAAGGCTAGGGGTTTACCACGTCATTTTCAATTTGGCATTATTCGCGATATGCCACTAATAAAATCTGGTAAGTTGTCAACAGGTTTAGGATTAGGAATTAGTTTTGAAAGATTTACAACAAATTTAATCCGTTCAGCAAGCGGTCTCTATTCGTTGGACTTGAATAATAATATTTATAACCCCTTATCAATATCTGTTCAATCATTTGAAATCCCAATTTCAATTAGATGGAGAAATTCTTCTGATCGTGATTTTGCTTTTTGGAGGGTTTATGGAGGTATAAAAGTCAACTGGAACTACCGAATTAAAGCTAAACAAAATTCAAATTTTTTAACCATTGGTGAAGAATTAAAGAAGTTTGGGACAAATGCATATTTGAGCTTTGGATACAATACTTGGAATTTTTATTTATCCAGCCCAATAGTCTCAACATTTGATTTTCTAAATTCCACCCAAAACAACTCAGCTATAAAAATAGCACCTCTAAAAGTCGGGCTAATTTTTTTCATTTTGTAATACTCTAGAGTTCTTTTCTTAATCTTGCAACTGGAATATCAAGTTGCTCTCTGTATTTTGCTATTGTTCTTCGAGCTACGATGTAACCTTTTTTTTTCATCATTAACGAAAGTACTTGGTCTGTGAGAGGCTTTTTTTTATTTTCATCAGTTATAAACTGTTCTAGTATTTTTTTTATTTCTATAGAGGAAACATCTTCTCCTTCATTATTTTTAAGTCCTTCCGAAAAAAAAGTCTTTAACAATTTTGTTCCATACGGTGTATCAATATATTTGCTGTTCGCTACTCTTGAAATTGTAGAAATATCCATATTAACTTTTTCTGCGATATCTTTTAGAATCATAGGTTTTAGTTTTTTTTCGTCTCCACTCATAAAATATTCCCTTTGATGGTCTAATATTGCATTTATAGTGAGGTTTAAGGTCTGATACCTTTGCCTTATTGCATCAATAAACCATTGAGCTGAATCTAGTTTTTGTTTTATAAATTGAACAGCTTCTTTATTCGATTTTGAATCTGATTCTGAGTAACTATAAAGCATATCTTTATAAGTATTTGATACTCTAAGTTGAGGCTCATTTCTATTATTAAGTTTAACATATAAATTTCCTTCTTCGAGCTTTAAGATAAAATCAGGTACTATTTGATTGTTTTCAGTATTTGATGTTAGTGCTCCCCCAGGTTTTGGATTCAATTTGCTTATCAAATCTAAAGCAGTTTTCAATTTTTTTTCGTCTATTCCAAGGCGTTCTTGAAGTTTATTGTAATGTTTATGACTAAATTCATTAAAATGATTTTTAATAATTTTTAGTGCATAATTTACTTCAGGTCTGTTTAGATCCTTTTTTTCTAATTGAAGTTTTAGGCACTCTTGGAGCGAACGTGCTCCAACTCCCACAGGATCTAGAGATTGTACTGATTTTATTATTTTTTCAACGATTGAATTTTCTACAACTAGATTTTGAGTAAATGCTAAATCGTCAACAAGTTCTTCGTTAGTTCTTCTTAAATATCCACTTTCATCAATGCTACCAATAATAAATTCAGCTATCTGCATTTCAGTATCTGTTAAAATTAGATTGACTATTTGCTGTGAGAGGTATTGATGAAACGTAACACCTCCAGAAAAAGGAATACTATTATTTTCGTCTTTGTTTAAATAATTATTTGAATAAAGTTTGTAAGCTGGAACTTCATCATCACTCAAATATTGATCAATATCTATTTCATCTGTAGTGATTTTTTCACTTTCAATAATTTCAATCTCTGATTCACTATTATTTACCTGTTCTCTTCCACTTTCTAATGCAGGGTTTTCAGCAATCTCCGATTCAATTTTTTGTTCTAACTCTAAAGTTGATAGTTGTATCATCTTCATCAGTTGGATTTGCTGTGGAGATAGTTTTTGAGTAAGTTTTATTTGAAGGTTTTGTTTGAGCATACTTAAATAATATATCCCTTTGTAAATATATGTAATTTAGGACAAATCCTTTAAAATGAAGCATTCTGTGGTGTTCGTGGAAAAGGAATTACGTCTCGAATATTATTCATTCCCGTAACAAATTGAACTAATCTTTCAAAGCCTAATCCAAATCCACTATGAGGTACGCTTCCATATCTTCTCAGATCAAGGTACCACCAAAGTTCTTCAGAATTAATTTGCATTTCAATCATTCGCTTTTCTAATATATCAAGACGCTCTTCTCTTTGCGAACCTCCAACTATTTCCCCAATTCCAGGGAAAAGGATATCCATTGCTCTCACCGTTTTACCATCATCATTTCTTCTCATATAAAAGGCCTTGATATTTATAGGGTAATTAAAGATTATAACAGGACGCTTAAAATGTTTTTCAACCAAATATCTTTCATGTTCGCTTTGTAAATCTGTGCCCCATTGATTTATTAGAAACTTAAATTTTTTCTTTTTATTTGGTTTTGAGTCTTTGAGAATTCTGTATGCCTCATTATAAGTTATTCTTATAAAATTATTTTCGACTACAAACTTAATCTTATCTAAAAGGTTCATTTGATTTCTTTCAGATAAAGGCTTACTTAGATCTTCCTTTTTTTGGCGATCATTTAAAAATTCTAAGTCAGAAACACAATTAGATAAAACTTCACTTAAAACTTGAGTTATAAACTTTTCGGCCAAATCCATATTATCGTTAAGATCATAAAACGCCATTTCTGGTTCTATCATCCAAAATTCTGCAAGATGTCTTTTAGTATTTGAATTTTCTGCACGAAAAGTAGGTCCAAATGTGTAAACTTCTCCCAGGCCAAGGGCATATGCTTCTGCCTCCAATTGACCTGAAACGGTTAGATTGGTTTCTTTTCCAAAAAAATCCTTTTTAAAATCCAGATTTCCATTTTCATCGATAGGAGGATTTTTATGATCCAGAGTACTAACTCGGAACATCTCTCCTGCACCTTCAGCGTCACTACCCGTTATTATAGGCGTGTTTATGTAGTAAAATCCTTTTTCTTGAAAAAATTTATGAATATAAAACGAAAGAGATGATCGAATTCTCATGACAGCTGCAAAAGTAGTAGTTCTGATTCTCAGGTGTGCTTTTTCCCTTAAATACTCTAAGCTATGTTTTTTAGGCTGTATTGGGTATTTTTCAGGATTACAATCACCAATAATGTCAAGTTTATTTACTTTTAATTCAACTTTTTGTCCACTTCCTTGACTTTCTACTAGTGGGCCCTCTAAATGCAAGGCTGTCCCAGTGGTAATAAGTTTAAGTTCAGATTCATTTAAGCTTTCATAATCAACTACACATTGAAGGTTTTCTATTGAGGAGCCGTCATTTAGTGCAATAAACCGGTTTGCTCTAAAAGTTTTTACCCATCCCTTTACAACATAATTAAAATTTGTTTTAGTAGACTCACTAAGAAGATGTTTAATTTTAACTACTTTCATTCTAAATAAAAATTTGATAAGGCGACACAAATATAAGTTTATTTGATCAAGTTAAAATAAGTCTCGAATTATGAACTTTTAGTCAATAATCTCAAGTTTCGGTTCTTTTAATACTTTTTTGTTACTAATTGTATCTTGCAGAGAAATAAGTAAAGATGGAAGCAGAATTAGATTAGCTAACATAGCCATCATTAAGGTAACTGCTACAAGTCCTCCAAGAGCCTGTGTCCCACCAAAATTAGAAGACAAAAAAATAGAAAATCCGAAAAATAAAACGACAGAAGTATAAAACATACTAATACCTGTCTCTCTCAACGCGGAAAAGATAGCATTATTAATTTTCCATCCATTTGCTATTAATTCTTGACGGTATTTAGCTAAAAAATGAATTGTATCATCAACAGAGATACCAAAAGCAATACTAAATACTAATATTGTTGATGGTTTTAATGGAATCCCAGTAAATCCCATTACACCTGCTGTTATTATTAACGGAAGTAAGTTTGGTATTAAAGAGATTAAAATCATTTTGAAAGATCTAAACAAAAAAGCCATAAAAATAGCTATTAATAGAATAGCCAAACCAAGGGAGAGGACAAGATTGTTGATCAGATATTTTGTACCCTTCAAAAACAGAAGTGACTTACCCGTAATCTTTACACCATAGCGATCTTCAGGAAAGATTTTTTTTATTAGTCGATTTAAATCAGATTCTATTTCTTCTAATCTTGAAGTTTTAATATCTTTCATGTAAGTTGTTATTCTTCCAAATTGGCCAGTAGAATCTATATAACCTTTCATTAATTTATTGTTGCTGCTTGATTTATTTAGATATGGATATATAAAACTATTTTCTTGTGAAGTTGGAAGAGCAAAATA
The DNA here is from genome assembly GCA_902613595.1 of uncultured Bacteroidota bacterium. Classification (GTDB taxonomy): domain Bacteria; phylum Bacteroidota; class Bacteroidia; order Flavobacteriales; family Flavobacteriaceae; genus MS024-2A. Next base: position 405,093 of record CACMHY010000001.1, on the reverse strand, counting down.
ATTAGGGTTTCCATTGTAATACGCTTGTTTAGCATACTTAACTGCATTAACTACAGAAATCGGAGTGGCCAGTTCAGGAATTTCCTCTATTATTGAGTGCAGCTGATTCATTCTATTTAATGTTGCTGGTTTAACAATACCTTTCCCTCTTTTACTATCAACCCAAAATTCTAAAGGGACAATTCCATTAAAGTTTTTATCAAAAAATAAAATATCTTTAAAAAATTCTGCTTTTTTTGGCATATCTTCAATAAGACTTCCGGAAATTTTTATTTGATAAATTCCAGTTATTCCAATTACTAGCCCTAGCAGTGAAAATAAGTAAACATTAACCCTTTTTACTCTCACAGTCTTCTCCATCCATGAAACAAAAAAATCAACTGTTTTATTTTTTAAATGTTTAAGGTGTTTTTTATTTGGCAACGCCATAAAGCTGTATGAAATTGGAATAATTAAAAGAGATAAAAGAAAAATTGCAATAATATTTATAGATGCCACAACACCAAATTCTTTCAAGATTTTTGAATTTGTAAGAATAAAGGTTGCAAAGCCAGATGCTGTTGTTAGATTTGTCATTAATGTTGCGTTTCCAATTTTTGCTATCATTCTATGTAAAGACTTCGCTTGGTTTTGATGCCTGGCAATTTCTTGCTGGTATTTATTTATCAAAAAAATACAATTAGGCACTCCAATTACAATTATTAATGGAGGTATTAATGCAGTTAGTACTGTAATTTCATATCGTAGCCATCCTAATATTCCAAATGCCCACATCACACCTACAGCTACAACAAATAATGATATCAATGTTGCCCGGAATGAGCGGAAAAATAAAAAGAAAATTAAGGATGTTATTAATGTGGCTCCCAATACAAAAAGACCTATTTCATCTACAATATTTTGAGCATTTAAAGTTCTAATGTATGGCATTCCAGAAACGTGAATTTGAGTATTTAATTTATTCTCATATTTTTTGATTAGGGGTATAAAAGTTTCAAATATAAAATCCCTTCTTGCAGCTGTATTAACAATTTTAGGATCCATGTAAATTATAGAACGAATTGTACTTGTTCTTTCGTCAAATAATAAATTTTTATAAAATGGAAGCTCTAAAAAAAGTTTTTCCTTAAACTTTTTAGGATTTTTGGATTCAATTGGAAATTGTTTTGAAACATCTTCTAAAACAAAACCTTTAATTTTTTTATTCTTTTTAAGTTCTTTAATATTTTCGGTTGTTAAGATAAAATCGATTTCCTTAAAATTGTCAATTCTTTCATTAAGATCTTTCCATACATTTCTTTTATTTGGAAAATAAAACTCCTCATCTTGAATGGCTATTACCAAAACATTACCTTCTTCACCAAATATATTTGTAAACGATTTGTATATAATGTTTTCAGGATGTTTATCAGGAAGTAGATTAGCTTCAGTGTAAGTAAATTGCATGTATTTCCATTGCATAGACCAATAAATGGTAATGGAAATCAAAACCAATAAAATAAGGATACGATTTCTAAGTATAAGTCCAGCAACTAGGCCCCAGATATTCCATTGTTTTTTTTTCTTCATGCAAGCCTATTCGCTTTTGATTTTTTCAAACTGTTAGAATTTCTTTTTCTTTTAAACTGCAAATTTGATCTGCTTTAGAAATATACTCGTCAGTTAAAGCTTGAATATCAATTTCAAAATTTTTTTGAATGTCTTCTGAAGATTCAGATTTTTTAATTTCATTGTTTGCTTCTTTTCTTGCAGACCTAATTGATATTTTAGCGTTCTCAGCCTCAGATTTAGCAATTTTCACAAGATCTTTTCTTCTTTCTTCAGTAAGAGCTGGAATATTTATGATAATTGACTCGCCGTTATTCATTGGATTAAAACCTATGTTCGCTATCATAATGGCATTTTCAATATCAGCTAATATTGATTTGTCCCATGGTTGGATAACTAAAGTTTTACTGTCGGGTGTATTAATATTTGCAATTTGTGAAATTACTGTTGGTGTTCCGTAATATTCAACTTTAACACCACTAAGCATTATAGGATTAGCCTTACCAGCTCGTATATTTAACATTTCTCTTTCTAAATGTTTCAATGCTGATTCCATACTTTCTTTTGCAGATTCAATTATTATATGCATTAATTCTTCCATTTGATAAAATTTATAAGTTTACTCTTGTGCCAATATTTTCTCCTTTTACCACTTTATATAGATTATCAGGAGTATTAATATCAAAAACAATTATAGGTAATTTATTTTCTTGGCTAAGAGTAAATGCTGTTGTATCCATCACTTTAATTCCTTTTTTCAAAACTTCATCAAAAGATAAATTTTCAAACTTTGTTGCCTCAATATTTTTTTCTGGATCATCATTGTAAATTCCATCTACTCTTGTTCCTTTTAGAATGACATCTGCATTAATTTCGACAGCTCTTAAAACTGCAGCAGAGTCTGTAGTAAAAAATGGATTTCCTGTTCCTGAACCGAAAATAACAACCCTTCCTTTTTCTAAATGCCGAGTTGCTTTTCTTTTAATGAAAGGTTCAGCGATTGCCTCGATTTTTATGGCGGTTTGTAAGCGGGTAGGAAGATTATTATTTTCAAGAGCACCTTGCAGGGCCAATCCATTAATTACTGTAGCAAGCATTCCCATGTAGTCTGCTTGAACACGATCCATACCTTTACTAGATCCTGAAACTCCTCGAAATATATTACCCCCGCCTATTACTATTGCAACTTCAGTCCCTTTATCAAAAACTTTTTTTATTTCTTTAGCATATTTGTCAATGCGCTTTGGGTCAATACCATGGCTTTGATTACCCATGAGTGCTTCACCACTTAATTTTAGTAAAATTCTATGGTATTTCATTTAGAAAACAGTTCTAACAAATATAGAGATTAAACAAGAAATTTATTACAATTGTTAAATACAATCTTTTACAAAAGACTAGATTGAAATAAAATTTTTAGTTAACCATGGCTTTTAAACTCATGTCAATGCTTTTTAGATTATTTGTCAATTCGCCGATTGAAATGAAGTCAACACCTGTTTCTGCATATTCTATAATATTATTTTTCCCTATTCTCCCCGAAGCTTCCGTTGACTTTCTTCCATTGATTGATGATATGGCTTTAGATAATTCTGAAGGATTATAGTTATCTAATAATATTCTATTAACAAAATTAAAATTAAGAGCTGAATCTATTTCTTTTTGGTTTCTACATTCTACAATAACATCAAGTTCCTTGTTAATTTTTTTAAGATAATTTTCAGTTTTAGTTAAAGTATTTTTAACACCACCACAATAATCGATATGATTATCCTTAATTAATATTGCATCAAAAAGTCCCATTCTATGATTGGTTCCGCCACCAATCATAACAGCCAATTTTTCAGCATACCTAAAATTAGGTGTTGTTTTTCTCGTGTCTAGAATTTTACAGTTAGTGTGACTAATCATCTTATTTAAACCTTTTGTTAAACTTGCGATACTGCTCATCCTTTGAATCGTGTTGAGAACTAGCCTTTCCGTCGAAAGTATAGAAAGAGTTGAACCATGAACTTTAAAAGCAATATCTCCTTTTCTGATTTTGTGCCCATCTTTAATTATTGTTTCAACTTTAAGTCTTGGATCATAGTGTTCAAAAATCAATTTAGAAAGAGCAACTCCTGCTATGTATCCAGACTGTTTAACTACTAGCTTTGCTGAGCTTTTCATTCTGGCATCTATGCATGACAAACTTGTATGATCACCAACTCCAATATCTTCATTTAATGCATTTTCAATAAAGAAATTAAGTTGATTTTTGTAGCGTTTTATAAAATTCTTTATCATAATTTTGAATATAGAAAACTCCTCTATTTTTTTTAATCTGCTGAGCCTGCTTTATTAGCAAATAAGAAACACTAACCATATTTCTTAATTCACTCAAACCATAAGTTAATTTTTTCTTATTATAAAGTTTACTAACTTTTATGTAGATTTTGTTTATTTGATCTTCAGCTAAATTTAAACCCTCATGTGTTTTAAAAATCCCAACGTGCTGAGTCATATTCTTTTGAAGTTCTATTCGTAATTTCTTGACATCACTTAAAGTATCACTTTTCGAATATCCTTCTCCGTTCCAGGGCGGAAGTGAATTATAAAAATGTTGTCCAGGTAAAGGCTTTTTAAGAGCATCAATTGAGTGCATAGCTGCTCTATGCGAAAATACCAATGCTTCTAAAAGAGAATTTGAGGCTAGACGATTTGCCCCATGAAGGCCGGTATAACTACATTCCCCTACAGCGTAAAGACCTTTTAATTCTGATTCACTATGTTCGTTCACTTTTATCCCTCCACAAAAATAATGCGCCGCAGGAACTACAGGTATTAAGTCTTTTGGTAATATGATTCCTTGAGAAATACAAGTTCTATAAATAGTAGGAAAATTTGATTTCCACACATCTATTGATATTTTTGAACCATCAAGCCAAACATAATCTTGCGTTTGCTCTTGTATCTGTTTGTGTATACTACGTGCAACAATGTCCCTTGAAGCAAGTTCAGCTCTTCTGTCTATTTTTAACATAAACCTTTCTCTCTTACTGTTTAATAGAATACCTCCTGCACCCCTAACTGCTTCAGTTATTAAAAAAACATTTTCATTTACTTTATTTTTAAGGGCAGTTGGATGAAATTGGACATAGGCTAAATGGTCCATCCTTACTTTTGCGCGGTAAGCAGCTCCGAGACCGTCACCAGTAGCAGTACTAGGATTTGTAGTATGTGCATATAAACTTCCAGCTCCTCCGGTTGAGAGAACCGTTATTTTGGAGCATATTTTGATAATTTCTTCTTTTTCTTGTGAAATTACATATGCTCCATAACACCTCCCTTTTTTTTCTATAGAATGGTGATCAGTTATTAAATCTACTAAAGTGTGATTCTCTAGAAGATTAATATTTGGAAAACTTTTTATTTTGGTTGATAAAACATCTTGGATTTGTTTTCCTGTTTGATCTTTATAATGAACTATTCTTTTTTCTGAATGCCCACCTTCTATTCCTAGATCAAGTTTCTCTTTATTCATGTCGAATTCAGCACCCCAATTTATTAACTCATTTAGTCTTGAATTAGCTTCTTCAACAACAAATTTAACAACACGACTATCACATTCACCATCACCTGCAATAATTGTGTCTTGAATATGTTTTTCTATCGAGTCATCCTGTAGGTTTCTTACAACAGCAATTCCTCCTTGTGCATATCGAGTATTTCCCTCACTTATATTTCCTTTAGATATTATTGTGATATTAAGCTTTGGGTTTTGTTCTGCTGCTTTTATTGCAAATGTCAAACCTGAAATTCCAGTACCTATAACAAGAAGGTCATTCAACATAACTAACTTAATTCAATCATTCTTTTTATTGGAATTTGAGCTGCATTTATAATATCAGTATTCATTTTAATTTCAGGCTTTTCAAAAGCTAGGCAATTATATAACTTTTCAAGAGTGTTCATTTTCATATATGCACATTCACTGCAGGCACAAGTGTCATCATCGATTGGTGCTGGAATAAATATTTTTTCAGGACAGTACTTCTGCATCTGATGAAGAATACCTACCTCAGTAGCAACAATATACTGGGAAGCATTATCATTTTGCACAAAATTTAATAAAGCAGATGTACTTCCTATAAAATTTGCAATTTCTAAAATAGTTGATTTACTCTCTGGGTGAGCTATGAATTTTGCATTAGGATATTTTTTGATTAAATCTAAAATTTTATCAAACGAAAATGCTTCATGAACTACACAAGAACCTTCCCATAAGATCATTTTTCTTCCAGTTTCTTTACTCAAATAAGCTCCTAAATTTTTATCCGGCGCAAAAATAATTTCTTTTTTTAAAGGAATGCTTTCAATAATTTTTTTTGCATTAGTTGATGTGCAAACAAGATCACTTAAAGTTTTGATTTCAGCTGAACAGTTTATATATGAAACTACAACGGCGTCAGGGTATTTAGCTTTAAATATTGCAAAATCATTTGGAGAGCAAGAATCAGCCAAAGAGCAACCAGCTTTTAAGTCAGGAAGAAGCACTTTTTTTTCTGGGTTTATAATTTTTGCTGTTTCTGCCATAAAATGTACTCCTGCAAAAACAATTATATCCTCTTTAACTCTTGCTGCCTGCTGAGCAAGGTATAAACTATCTCCCAAAAAATCTGCAATCTCCTGTATTGAATCATCTTGATAATAATGAGCAAGTATTACGGCATTTTTTTTCTTTTTAAGCTCTTGAATCTGATTTGAAAGTTCTAAACTTTGTTTAGATTTTTTTTGTTCAAATTGGTTTGGAATAGCCATATACACAATATAATAAGTTTCAATTAATCAACTTTTACACTTTTTATATTTTTTTCAGAATACTTTTTTGTCACACTTTTCATCGAGTAGGCATCATCAAGCGTTTTCTCTCCAATCTGGATACGTTTTAAAGATGAAAGGTAAGCCCCGGAAGAAAGTTTTTGTCCAAAATCATGCGCTATACTTCTAATATATGTCCCTTTGCTACATGAAATTAAAAAATCGACCTTTGGTAGATTAATGTTTCTTATTTCAAATTTTGATACATAGACTTTACGTGATTTAATTTCTGCTGATTCATCGTTTCTTGCATAATCATAAAGTCTTTTTCCATTGATTTTAATTGCAGAATAAATAGGTGGAATTTGATTTATATCACCAACAAATGTTCGTGCTGTTTCCTCTATTAAGTCATTTTTAATATGATTAGTTTCAAAAATATTATCAATTTCAGTTTCCAAATCATATGATGGTGTTGTTGCGCCTAGAGTAAAAGTACCTAAATAAGTTTTCATTTCGTTTTGATATAGGTGAATGGATTTAGTCTTTTTACCTGTACAAACGATTAATAGTCCACATGCGAGCGGGTCTAAAGTTCCTGCATGCCCAATTTTTATTTTTTTTAGGCCGGTTAGATTTTTTAAATACCAACGCATTTTATTGACTACCTGAAATGAAGTCCAGCCAATTGGCTTGTTAATTAAAAAAAGTTGCCCCTCTTTAATGCTATTAGAATTAAATTTTTGCTTAAAAAAGTCCATAAAAGATAGAAATAATACCGACAAATATGCAGTAGTAACTGAAGTTTATTAATTTGCTTTTCCTAACCAGAGTAACCATCCATTTGCACGCAAAAACACCACTTATGAAAGCTGTAAAAAATCCTAAACATAGTGATAAATAATCAATATCTAAAGAGGTTTTTTTAACATCAAAAAATATTTTTAATGTGCTTCCAAATATTATCGGGAGTACCATTAAAAATGAGAATTTAGCGGCTTTCTCTCTATCTATTCCGAGAATCAAGGCCATACTAATTGTTGAACCACTTCGTGATATTCCTGGTAAAATAGCAATTGCTTGAATTATACCTAAAATAAAAGCATTTTTAATACTTACCATTTTAGTATTATTCTTAACACCACCCGCGACATAAAGTATTAATGCCGTAATTAAAAACATAATTCCAACCAAGATTAAATTGTTAGAAAATAAAATTTTGATTTTTTGCTGAAATGCAATCCCTATTGTAACTGTTGGAATCATAGAAACTATAATTTTTAATACAAAAAGAGTATTATAATCAACCTTCAATTTAAACAATGAAGATAGTATTTCAAATATTTCTTTCTTAAACACAAATATTGTGCTTAATGCTGTTCCAAGGTGTAATACAAGTGTTAATAACAAGCTGTCATAAGCTTGGTAATTATTACCTAACAATACTTTTCCAATTTCTAAATGGCCACTTGAGGAAATTGGTAAAAACTCAGTGAGGCCTTGAATTAATCCTAAAATAATCACTTCAAGATTACTCATTCTTTATGATCTAGATTAATAAAAATTGAAAGAATTGCAACTCCAAAACCAATTATAATAATAGTTGGAGCTAATCTAATTCTTCTGAAGCTAAAAATTTCATCGTTGAAAAAGTTTGGATCACTGCTTCCTCCACCACTCATTAAAATAAAACCAATAGAAACAATTAATAAGGAAATGAATAAGAAAATGTAATTACTTTTTCCAAACAAAAATTTTTTTTTCGAGTATTTTTTTTTCATTTCCACATCTAATAGTTGGCATTTGTTTTTAGATTTAAATAACGCTGAGTTGCAAAGAAAGTACTAAGACCTGAAATTATAATTCCAAAAATTAAAACTATTGAGTAAACAGATACTAATTCATAAGTTTGATTTAAAATTTTTAATTCTGGAAATAGTTTATCAATTTCAAATACTAGATAACTCAATCCACTAAGAGAAATTAATGAGCTTATAAGTCCTAACAACATATTATTTAATATGAAAGGCATCCTGATAAAGGATTTTTTTGCTCCCACTAGTTGCATAGTTTTTATCACAAACCGTTTCGAGTAAATTGAGAGTCTTATAGAACTATTAATTAACAGAAGGGCAATAATTACAAACAGTGAAGCAAAAAACAATAAAGAGAAAGTGATTTTTTGAATATTTTTTTCTAAAAGTTCTAACAATGGCTTATCATAAACAACTTCATCAACAAAATCAAAATTTTCAATATCTGTTTTAGTTGAGGAAAGAGTCAAGTCATTCACATAGCTTGCATTGAAAAAAATATCAATAACATCTAGGAGAGGGTTGTAACCTAAAAAACTTATGAAATCTTCTCCGATTTCATTAACATACGATTTTGCAGCCTCTTCTTTTGAGATATAATTAACTTTTTTAGTTGCAGGATTGAGTAAAATTTTCTTCTGTAATTGTGTAATCTCTATTTCTTTTGCGTTATTTTTTAAATAAACGTTCATGGAAATTTGCTCTTTAAAATGTGAAGTAATGCTTCTATAATTCAAAACAAATAACCCAAGTATGCCCAAAAGAAAAAGAACAAACGTTATACTAATTATAACAGAAAAATAACTATTTAGTACTCTTCTATTTTGAAATTTTTCTTGACTTTTTTTTGACACATTTATTTTTCAGTAAAAATATAAAAGAAAAGTAATTATTGATTACTCATAAAATTTTCTTTACTCTTTTTGACATTCAAGCAATAAATGTAATTTTAACTTTTTTAATAAATCAAATTAGACTCACTTGAAATACGATTTTAAAAATATTGAAAAAAAATGGCAGAAGTATTGGCTTGACAATAAAACTTTTAAAGCTGATAATAATTCAGAAAAACCTAAATATTACGTGCTAGATATGTTCCCATATCCTTCAGGTTCTGGGCTTCATGTGGGTCATCCACTAGGTTATATAGCATCTGATATAGTATCTAGATTCAAGAGATGTAAAGGTCTTAATGTTCTTCATCCTATGGGTTTTGATTCATTTGGATTACCTGCTGAGCAATATGCTGTCAAAACAGGACAACACCCGAAAAAAACTACAGAACAAAATGTTGTTAGATTTAAAGATCAATTAAATAAATTAGGTTTATCATTCGATTGGGATAGAGAAATTAAAACAAGTGACAGCAATTATTATCGTTGGACTCAGTGGATTTTTTTAAAATTATTCAACAGCTATTATGATCACGGCCTTAAAAAGGCACAGCCCATAGAACAATTAAAAATTCCAAAAGACCTGAATGAAAAAGAAATAGAGTCTTTTATAGATTCTAAAAGACTAGCGTATGTTGACACTATTGATGTTAATTGGTGTGAGGAGCTGGGAACTGTACTTGCAAATGAAGAGGTTATTGGTGGTTTAAGTGAGAGAGGGGGATTCCCTGTCATTAAGAGACCAATGAAACAATGGGTCATGAGAATAACAGATTATGCAGATAGATTACTTGATGATTTATTTGAATTAGATTGGCCTGAATCTGTAAAATTATCTCAAAAAAACTGGATTGGAAAGTCTGAGGGAGCTGAAATAAAGTTTTCAATAGATAATAATTTTATTGAAGTATTTACAACTAGGCCAGATACAATTTTTGGTGCTACATATTTAGTATTAGCACCTGAACATCCTTTGATAAATCAAATTACCACAGATGAATATAGAAAATCAATAAGTGAATACATTGAGCAGGCTTCAAAAAAAAGTGATTTAGAGAGGCAAGAGAATGAAAAAAATAAAACTGGTGTTTTCACTGGATCTTTTGCCTTAAATCCTATTTCAAATGAAAAAATCCCTGTATGGATATCTGATTATGTTCTTTTTTCGTACGGGACTGGTGCTATAATGGCAGTGCCTGCACATGATGAAAGAGATTATGAGTTTGCAAAAAAATTTAATCTTAAAATAATTAAAGTAATTGATGGTGGCAACTCAGATGAGTGTTACACTGGAAATGGGTCTATAATTAATTGTGGAGAATATGACGGAATTGATAACATAGAATTCAAATCCATTGTAGTTGAAAAGTTAGAAAGTAAAAATAAAGGAACTAAAACGACCAATTATAAATTAAGAGATTGGATCTTTACACGTCAAAGATATTGGGGTGAGCCAATTCCAATAATTTACGATGGAAATAAAAAGAAAGCCCTTGAATTTGATCATTTGCCTCTTGAATTACCTGAAGTTGAAAGCTATTTACCAACAAATGATGGTTTGTCTCCATTGGCAAGGAATAATGATTGGGTTAACATTTCAATTAATGGTAAAAAATATTTGAGAGAGACGAATACGATGCCACAATGGGCTGGATCATGTTGGTATTTTTTAAGATTTATTGATCCCGATAATAATAATGAGTTTGCAAATAAAGATCTAATCAAATATTGGATGCCAGTCGATCTGTACATTGGAGGTGCAGAACATGCCGTTCTTCATTTGTTGTATGCAAGGTTTTGGCATAAAGTTCTATTTGACTTAAATTATGTCAGTACTACTGAACCATTTAAAAAGCTTGTTAATCAAGGAATGATTTTAGGTAATAGTGCTTTTGCCCATAGAATTAAAAACACTAATGATTTCATTTCATTTGAAATGATTAAGGACGAGGAGACACAAAAAATTCATGTTGACATATCCTTTGTCGATGAAAAAAATAAATTAAATATTGAGAGATTAAAACAAAATAATCCTGAATTTAACGATGTAAATTTTATAAAAGGCGAATCATTTTATGTTTCAAGGGATATTGAAAAAATGTCGAAATCGAAGTTCAATGTAGTTAATCCTGATGAGATATGTCAGCAGTATGGTGCTGATACCCTGCGAATGTACGAAATCTTCCTTGGCCCTATTGAACAAGCCAAACCTTGGAATACTTCAGGGATATCCGGAGTCCATAGCTTTTTAAAAAAATATTGGCGTCTATTCTATAGAAATGATGATTGGATAGTTACGGATATAGAGCCTAATAAAAATGAATTAAAAATACTACATAGCACAATAAAAAAAATAGCTAGTGATATTGAAAAATTTTCTTTTAATACATGTGTAAGTGCTCTAATGATTTGTGTAAATGAATTAACTAATTTAAATTGTAAGAGCAGAAAAGTATTATCATCACTAACCCAAATATTATATCCATTTGCTCCCCATATAGCTGAGGAAATTTGGGAGAGTTTAGGACACAAAAATACTATTACATATGAGCCTTTTCCTGAAGTAAATGAATCTTATTTAATTGAAGAAATAAAAAACTATCCAGTATCATTTAACGGTAAATTAAGATTTAATATAAGCCTTTCCTTAAATTTAGATGATTCTGAAATTAAAGAGGCTGTACTTGGCGATACTAGAACAGAACATTATCTAAAAGGTTCTTCGCCTAAAAGATGGGTAATTATTCAAAATAAAATTATTAATATAGTTCACTAATAACTCACAAATCCATTTTTTATAGCTTTTTAGATTAATTCAAAAAATTACCTGGCGACTAATCTGTTCTTGTAAAGAGATAAAAGTTTCCGTCCTAGAAACTCCCTCAATAGATTGTATGTTTTTATTTAATAGTTGCATCAAGTGTTCGTTGTCTCTACACAATAGTTTTACAAATATGCTCCAGTTTCCAGTTGTATAGTGACACTCAACAACTTCAGGTATATTTTTAAGTTGTTGTACTGCTTCTGGATTACGTATTGCTTTATCAAGATATATACCAATGAATGCAATTGTATTAAAACCTAAAACCTTGGGATTTAAAATTATTTGAGACCCAGATATTACCCCTGTATTTTCAAGTTTTTTTAATCTTTGATGTATTGCTGCTCCTGAAATGCCACACGCTTTAGCTAAAATTTGAATTGGAGTACGAGCCTCTTCTAATAGGTACCTTATAATAATTTTATCTATTCCATCAAGTAAAGCTTTTTTTTCAACTAGTTTCATTCCGAGTTGTTATTTATTTAAATTATTTTAAAAATTTAAACAATAAAAACCGGAATAAATTGTTTTTTAAACTAATATGTTAAGTTTTAGATAAATTATTTTTCTAAAGGTTGGGGTTTAACCTTTGTTAACTTTGATTACATACTTTTCAATAGCCATTGTCATCGAGGGAGATTCAGCTGAAGGTGCTTTTATTTGAACTTCAAGTCCAGCATCTTCAGCAGCCTTTATTGTTGTATTACCATAAGCTGCAATGCGGGTGTTATTTTGTCGAAAGTTTGGAAAATTTTTAAAAAGAGATTCAATACCAGAAGGACTGAAAAACGCAAGTATATCATAATAGACATCTCTCAAATCAGATAAGTCACTCAATACAGTTCTATATAAAATTGCTCTTTTCCAATTCAACTCTAATTCGTCTAGAAAATCTGGAACTTCGCTTTTGAGTAAATCCGATGTTGGAAACAAATACTTTTCATTTTCAAATTTTTTAAAGACATTTTCTAAATCTGTAATTTTACCCTCTCCTACATATACTTTCCTTTTTCTGTAGACTACATATTTCTGTAAATAGTAAGCGACAGCTTCAGATAGACAAAAATATTTAGTTGAATCAGCTACAGAATAACGCATTTCTTTGCAAAGACGAAAATAATTATCAACGGCATTTCTGCTCGTTAAAATAACATTATCAAAATTTTTAAAATCAATTCTCTGCTGGCGAACCTCCTTTGCGGTAGCTCCCTCAACATGAATAAAGGGTCTGAAATCAATTGTTAATTTCAGTTTTTCTTTTAGTCTTTTATATGGGGATTTTTCAGAAGACGGTTCTGGTTGGGAAACTAAAATTTTTTTCACTTTCATAATCATCCTTTAATTTAAAATCTTGGTTCCAAAACAATTGTATATAAACAATACCAAGGAATTATTTTAAAAGTGCAAAGATAAAGAATAAAATAGATAACTTCTTTTGCTTCAAATTTAAATATTGAAAAAAAAACTCTAGATTGAGATAAAAACCAAAAAAATGAAATAATGTTTATTATAATAAAAAATAACAACGAAGGTATATTATAGTTAAAACCTACAAAAACTATTAAAAAAGAAACGCAAGCATATTGTAAATTAAGAGTAAAAATTTTAAAAAATAAAGGTTTAATTTTTTTCCAGATATTACTTCTTCTTGATAGTAATGTGGCAACAAAATATCGAGTTATTAAAAAAATGATCATCAGCAAAAGCAGAGAACAAAATTCAAAAAAGTAAATTTTTTGATTTTTAATTTTTTGTGAAAAGAAAACCAATGATAGGCAAACCGTATTTGAAATAATTAGCGTTCCAACGATATTATAAGGATTAAGGTACTGAGTTTCCCTTTCCGAGTTGTGTTTACTTAAATAAATATCAGTTTTTAGGAAATTCAATAACCGAAATGTTCTAGTTCGATTTATCTTAATCAATAAAAAAGCGAGAAATATATTGCTGATTGAAGCAAAATTTATCCAATCTTGATTTAAATTTAATTTATAGACTAATTCACCCATCCATCAAATTTAATTCTTTTAAAAGACAATTCTATTTATCATAACCATGTCTAAACTTAACATTTGCTAATTTTGTAAAGTAAATATGAAAAAAACACTAATAATTATTCCTACTTATAATGAGATTGAGAATATTCCATCAATTATCAAAGCCATTTTTGATTTGAATTTAAATCTTGATATTCTTGTTGTCGACGACAATTCACCAGACGGAACGTCTAATGTTGTTAAGAATCTGATTATTAAGTATAAGAAAAAATTATTTTTAGAAGAAAGAGACAAGAAAGAAGGTTTAGGTGTTGCGTATGTTCACGGATTCAATTGGGCATTAGATCGGGAATATGATTATATTTTTCAAATGGATGCGGATTTATCACATAATCCTAGCGAGTTAATAAAAATGAAAGAGCGTCTTGAGGTCGATGCTGATTTAATTATTGGCTCTCGATACAAAAATGGAGTAAATGTAATTAACTGGCCGTTATCTAGGATTCTGTTATCATACATCGCCTCGATTTATGTTAGATTTATAACATCCATGCCAATCAAGGATCCAACATCAGGTTTTGTTGGCTATAAAAGGAAGGTACTTGAGGTTATAAATGTAAATAAAATTAGGTTTGTTGGTTATGCATTCCAAATAGAAATGAAATACAGGGCATGGATAAATGAATTTAATTTAAAAGAAGAATCTATAATATTTTTAAACAGGGCTCATGGTAATTCAAAAATGGATAGCAGTATTATTTTAGAAGCTTTTTTTGGAGTTTTATTTCTAAGAGTATGTAAAAAGAAAACTAAATAATGTGGGAATTATAAAAATTATAAATGGGAAATTAATCAATGAAGGACATATTGAACAAAAAGATATTTTGATCATTGATGATAGGATAGAAAAAATCAGTAATTCTATCCAAACTCCTAGAAATGCTGAAGTCTTTGACGCTGGAGGAAAATATATAATCCCAGGTCTTATAGATGATCAAGTTCATTTCAGGGAGCCAGGTCTAACACATAAAGCAACAATAGAGTCAGAATCTAAAGCTGCAATTGCTGGTGGTATTACATCTTTCCTAGAGATGCCTAATACAATTCCAAATACTACGACCATTAAAGAATGGGAATTAAAAAATATTATTGCTTCCAAAACATCTTATGCTAACTATGGATTCATGTTTGGAGGCACAAATCATAACTTGAAAGAAATTAAATCCTTAGATGAACAAAAAGTTCCTGCACTAAAACTTTTCTTAGGTTCTTCTACTGGTAATATGTTAATCGATAATGAGAAAGTATTAAAAGAGATTTTTAGTTCCACAAACTTGGTAATTGCTGTTCATTGTGAGGATGAAAATATAATTAATAAAAATCTTGAAGAGGCCAAAAAAAAATATGATCAAAATATACCTGTAAGTTATCATCCAATAATTCGAAGTGAGGAGGCATGTTTTTTTTCCTCATCAAAAGCTGTCCAGCTAGCAAAAGAAACTGGAGCTCGTTTACATGTATTTCATTTATCAACAGCAAAAGAAATTTCTCTTTTTCAAAACGATATCCCATTAGAACAAAAGAAAATAACTTCCGAGGTATGTACCCATCATTTATGGTTTAGCGACGAAGATTATTTAGAAAAAGGATCTAAAATTAAATGGAATCCAGCTATAAAATCAATAAAGGATCAAGAAGCGCTATGGGATGGATTAAATAAGGATTATATTGATGTTTTAGCAACAGACCACGCTCCACACACACTAGATGAAAAGCTAGCACCATATCTAAAATCACCTTCTGGAGGACCACTTGTACAACATTCGCTTTCAGCACTACTAACTTCTTTCCATAAAAATCGCATATCTTTAGAAAAAATTATCGAAAAAGCATGTCATAATCCTTCTATTCTTTTCGATATTAAAGATAGAGGTTTTATACGTGAGGGTTTTTTTGCTGATCTTGTAATAATTGATTTAGAAAAAAATTATAGTGTAAAAAAGACTAATATTTTATATAAATGCGGTTGGTCTCCTTTCGAAAATGAAACTTTTAAGGGAATAGTAGAAAAAACTTTCGTAAATGGTCACTTAGCTTACAATAAAGGAAAAATATCGACCAAAATAGCTGGAAAAGCTTTAGCTTTTAGAAGATGAATCAAATTTTACTAAAAATAAACATTTCAATTTTTTTTCTACTGTTCGTGTTATCTTGTCAAGATTCAACTTCAGCTAGTGTACCCAGAAATTTAATAGATGAAGACACAATGGAAAATATAATTTACGATGCTACAACAATGGATGTTATGAGTACTTTTATTCCAAAAAATCAAAGCTTTGTTGATATTATGGGCTCACCATATCTTTTTTTGAAATATGAAATCGACAGTCTTCAACTTGCAGAAAGTCAAGAGTATTATTCAAAAAATCCTAAAGTCATGAGTAAAATATACAGGAAAGTATTAAGAAGAATGGAAAAAAGTAAAGACAGTATTGACAGAATAGTTAGAAAAAAAAATAATTAAAAACTCAAAACTTAAAGATCTGGGAACATTCTAAAACTTTTTATAATTGAAAGATAATAAACGTGAAACTTTTGAACCATCATAATTTTGTTTTGAACAGAGTGTTTCAATAAGAGCTTTACTCATAAACTTTTTTTTAATTCCCAAATAATTTATTAAGGTCTCAATAGTTAATAAAAAATTTAATATGGGCCTAGTTAGAGGCAAATAAGCCTCTTTTTTCCCAACAGATAATTTTAACATATTTAAAAGCTTTTTTTGTTTTATATTATCGCTTACTAAAATAAAGCGTTCGTTGGTTATGTTTGAATTCATAAGTAGTAAAAGTATTTTTACGACATCATTTATATCAATAATAGCAATATTCCCTATTGGATAGAAAATAAAATTACTACGAGCAATCTTTAGGATTTTTTTCATGCTAGAATTATTGAATTTACCTCCTAAGATTAAGCCTGGATTTACTATAACAACATTTAACCCTTCTTGTGAACCTCTCCAAACTTCTTTTTCTGCGGCGTATTTTGAGAAAGCATAAAAAGTATGGAGTTTTGTATCATCCCATGAATGATGTTCGTTTATCATGCCAACACTTTTTTTTGGGTTGATAGATGCTATAGAACTTATATAACAAAGTTTTTTTACTTTATGTTTAATGCAAAGATTTACAACATTTGCGGTTCCCTCAATATTTGTCTTATATAATTGATTCTTATGGTAATTTGCTAGAGATACCTTTGCAGCGCAGTGATATACATGATTTACACCTTTCAAGGCATCATTAAGACTTGTGATATCGATAACATCAGCATGAACCCAATCAATAGAATTTATATAATTGGAATTTATTTTGAAATATTTACTAAGACAACTTTTAAGGTTTTTTAAATTTTCTTTGCATCTATATGTGACCCTTAATTCAAGGTTCTTTCTATAAATTTCTAAAATTAAATGAGATCCAACTAAACCTGTACCCCCAATAATCAATACCATATTTTTAAAGTTACACTTTTTTAATTTTGATTTTTTGTTTATATAAGAGAAATATATCTTTACTGAAAAACAAATGAAAACAAATTTTGTTGAAGAACTAAAGTGGCGCGGATTAGTCCAAGATCTAATACCAGAAACAGAGACTTTTCTTTTAGATACTCCCGCTAAGGGGTATATTGGATTTGATCCGACATCAGATTCCCTCCACATTGGTAGCTTAGTACAAATTATTATTTTGATGCATTTCCAAAAAGCTGGACACTGCCCCATAGTTTTAATTGGAGGAGCTACAGGGATGATTGGGGATCCATCTGGAAAGTCTGATGAGAGAAATTTGTTAGATTTTGAAATTCTTGAAAAGAATTGCAAGGGTTTGAAAACTCAATTTGAAAAGTTCTTAAACTTTAGCACCAACATAAAAAATCCTGCTACAATTATAAATAATTACGATTGGATGAAATCATTTTCTTTGATTGACTTTTCTAGAGATATTGGAAAACATTTAACTGTAAACTACATGATGGCTAAAGAATCTGTAAAAAAAAGGCTAACAAGTGAATCTAAGGTAGGAATGTCTTTTACGGAATTCACCTATCAATTAATTCAGGGATATGATTTTTATCATCTATTTAAAACTATGGATTGTAAACTTCAAATGGGAGGAAGTGATCAATGGGGAAATATTACAACTGGTGCAGAATTGATACGCAGAAAGGAGGGTTCAAAAGCTTACGCGATAACATGTCCATTAATAAAAAAATCTGATGGCTCAAAATTTGGTAAAACGGAGGAAGGTAATGTTTGGTTAGATGAAACTAAAACTTCCTGTTACAAATTTTATCAATTTTGGTTAAATACTTCGGATGAGGATTCTACAAACTATATTAAGATGTTTACTTTTTTAAGTAAGGCTGAAATAGAAAAAAAAATAAATGAACATTCTAAACAGCCACATTTGAGAATCCTTCAAAAAACAATTGCTAAAGAAGTTACAATATTAGTTCATGGTGAAGAGGCTTTTGACAAGGTTTTAAGTGCATCAGAAATTCTTTTTGGAAATTCCACTGAAAAAAACTTGCAAAACTTAGATTCAAAAACTTTTTTAGAACTTTTTGAGGGTGTTCCCCAAGTTTTGGTTGAAATGTCACTATTAGCTGATGGTTTGAGTATTGTAAGTGCTCTAGTTTCTCAAACAGGGTTTTTAAAGTCAAATGGTGAGGCTAGGCGTGCGTTGACAGAGAATGCAATCTCTGTTAATCAAAAAAAAGTCAATATTGATTTTATTTTAGGAGTGGATGATTTGATAGCAGAAAAATACATACTTTTAAGAAAAGGCAAAAAAAACTATTTTATTATCAAAGTTAATTTATGATTTATAAATTAAATAACTAATAGGTTACAACCTCTGATTTCAGAATTATCGAAACGGCCTAAGACCTCAAAACATCCTTTTTCGTTGAGTTTTCCTAAGTCCTCTGTTGCAATAAAACCACATGAGTCAATGTTTGCAAGATCAATTATATTTATTGCACCTGTTTTTCGGTTGCCTAGAATCTCAAAAGGATCTTCAATTGAACGAGTATAAACTCTCATCCATGGTGGGCATTTAAAAAAACCATCTCCCATAGAATATGCTTGACTTAATATTTCTGTCATTCCATACTCAGAATGAATGTGAGATACACTAAAGGATTTTTTTAGAATGTCATGAAGTTCATTCCTAACAAGTTCTTTGTGCATTCCTTTCATTCCTCCAGTTTCCATTACTATAGTATTTTTCAAATTCCAATTATATTTTTTAGCTCCTTTAATTAATGCAAATGTTACACCAAACAAAATTGTCTTTTGACCTTTATTTTCTAAATGATCTAATTGTCTTCTTAAATCATTCCAGTCATCTAGATAAAAACCACTTTCTTTTCTTTTTGTTTTTTTTATTAATCTATCAATCATAAAAACTAATGAGGAATTTTCTTGTTCAATATAATTTGGAAGTAAAGCTAGAATCACATAATCTTCAATATCTCCGTAAAAATATTCAAACCCTTTTTCAAAACTTCTTATGTAAATATCAACATCATTTATTAAGTGTGTAGAGCCGTTTTGACTAGTAGTCCTGCTTGATACAAATTTAATATCAGGCTGTTTTTTGGATGAATTAAGATTATGAGTTCTAAAAAAATTAATAGGCAGGAACGGAATTTCATCTACTTTGCTGACATCTTTTTTTTTAATTTTTATAAGGTCACAATATGATCTATATATCTTATTTTCTTCATATTGATAATTAAAAAGCTTTAATGCTTGTTTTTCAAAAGCAAAATCTGAACTAATCTTGTCAAAGTCCAACAAAAGTTTTCTCACTGTAAATTCAAATAATTAAAATGACATTTGTAAATTAAAATAGCTAATTAAACTAAAAACCTCAAATTAAAAAAACTAATAATTGGTAATGATATGATTATTCATATTTGAAATAATAATGCTTTGATAACATATAAAAATTTAAATAAGTCTTAAATTTAAAGATTATAATTCATGAAAAAAGAAGAGATAAAAATCCTTTTAGTTGATGATGAGCCCGATATTATTGAGATAATTCGGTTCAATCTAAATTCGGAGGGATATCAAATCTTTACTGCCAATGATGGATTAGAGGCTATTAAATTAGCTGAAAAACATATGCCTAATCTCATAATTATGGATGTTATGATGCCAAATATGGATGGAATAGAAGCCTGTGAAAACTTAAGAAAAGATAATCGATTTAATGAAACAATAATTATGTTTTTATCTGCTAGAGGCGAAGACTTTTCATATGTTGCCGCTTTCGATGCAGGAGCGGATGATTATGTTACCAAGCCAATTAAGCCAAAAGTTTTAATTTCAAAGGTTAAAGGATTATTGAGAAGATTTAAGAAAGATAAAATTAAAGATAATCAGTTTGATTTTGGGAACTTAATAATTGATCGAGATTCATATAGAATTATTTTAAATAACAATGAAATTTCACTTCCAAGAAAAGAATTTGAATTAATATATCTTCTAGCGTCAAAACCAGAAAAAGTTTTCAAAAGAGAGGAAATTATGCAAAAAGTATGGGGGGGAGATGTTATTGTAGGTGATCGAACTATTGATGTTCACATTAGAAAACTTAGAGAAAAAATTGGTCATGATTTTTTTAAAACCATTAAGGGAATAGGTTATAAATTTGTAAAATCAGAAAAATAAATTACTTGATATTTCCAAAATTTAACAAACTAAGCTTTTTAATTTCACTTGTTATTTCGGTTTTTTCTGTTATCACGTCTGTATCATTTATAATTTTTTTTCATAAACCCGACCTGTATTGGCTTATAGGTTTAAGTTTAGTTGTCTTTCTGCTTATTTTATTTTTTTCTTACACTTTGCTATCCTATCATATAAATATTTTTTTGAGAAAAAGAGTTAGAGAATTATACAACAGCATCTTTACATCAACAACCTCCACTTCAATCCTTAAGACAAATCAAGACATAGATCTTTTAATGCGAAACTTAAAAAAATTAAATTCAGATAAAAATCTACAGATAGAGGATTTGAAAAACCAAGAAAATTTTAGAAAGGAATTTATTGGAAACATTGCTCATGAATTAAAAACACCTCTTTTCACTATTCAAGGATTTATTTTAACACTATTAGATGGGGGTGTTACTGACCAAAAAATTATAAAGAAATATTTGAAAAAGACCTTGAATGGTGTTGATCGTCTTACATACATTGTTAACGATTTAGATTTAATTACAAAATTTGAGTCTGGTATTGCAAAATTAGATATCAGTCAGTTTAATATATTATCAACAATTAATGAAGTAATAGAAATGTTAGAAGTACAAACTGACAAGAACAATATAAAACTTTCTTTAAAAAATAAATTTGAGAAACCTATTTACGTTTTAGCAGATGAAGAACGTATCCAACAAGTAATATTAAATCTTGTAATGAACTCAATAAAATACGGTATAAATAGAGGTATTACTGAGATAGGTATCGATTTTATAGAACAGAACAAAATTCTAATTAGAATTTCTGATAATGGTAAGGGTATTGATAAAGAACATTTGCCTCGGCTTTTCGAGCGCTTTTATAGGGTCGAATCTGCTCGGAATAGGAAACAAGGTGGATCTGGATTAGGCTTATCAATTGTAAAACACATTATCGATGCACACAATGAAAAAATCTTTGTTGAAAGTGAACCAAACGTTGGTTCTGAATTTTCTTTCTCTTTAACACTTGTTGAATCAGCAAATTTAGTGGAAGCCTAAATTTTCCTAACTTAAAAAATAGAATGTGGGAAGTAAAAATAAGCTAAAGCGTTTTAAAGAAAATCAAACTTTTACAAACGTTATACAACCAGATCGTGAAAAAATAATTGAAGAAAATTTATTTTTAAAGGGTAAATGGAATTTAAAATTCTTCAAAAATAAAGCTCCAATAATTTTAGAGTTAGGTTGTGGAAAAGGAGAGTATTCCATTTATCTTTCAAAAAAATACCCAAAAAAAAATTTTATCGGGATCGATATAAAGGGTGCTCGTTTATGGAGAGGTGCAAAAACTGCGGTTGAAAACAACATAAATAACGTAGCATTTCTTAGAACACAAATTGAATTAATTGAACACTGTTTCGATACAAATGAAGTAGACGAAATTTGGATTACGTTCCCTGATCCACAAATTAAACATAAACGCTCAAAACATAGGCTTACGAATCCTAAAATGCTAGATATTTATAAAAAAATCTTAAAAGAGAATGGAATTGTTCATCTTAAAACAGATAATGAATTCTTTTTTGGATACACAATTGGTATCGTTTCTCAAATTGGTGAGGTAATTTATGCTCATAACAATATCTATAGCAATTCAAATGCACCAAAAGAAGCAATTGCTATACAGACTTTTTATGAAAAAATTTTCATAAATCAAAATAAACCCATTGCTTATATGAAATTCCGACTCTAAAATGAATAAAAATGATTTTTTTGATAAAGTATACGATGTAGTACGACAGATCCCGGAAGGGAAGGTTACATCATATGGAGCTATAGCCAATTATTTGGGTGTCAAAAAAAGCGCAAGGCTTGTCGGTTGGGCAATGAATGCCTCACATGGAGACAACTCAATACCAGCACATAGAGTAGTTAATAGGGTTGGTCTGTTAACTGGGAAACACCATTTTGGAGGGACAAAAATTATGCAACAGCTTCTCGAAAACGAAGGAATCCTAATTAAGGAAAATAAAATTCTTAACCTAGAATTATATTTTTGGGATCCTCAAAATGAGTTACCTGTCCTTTAAACACTAAATATTTTTAGAAATTTAATCCTTAATACTATCTTTGTATTCCAAGACATAATTAATGAAGATTGACAAAAATGATGTGCTAAAAGCTTTAAAATCAATATCTATTCCTGGTGAGGAAAAAAACATTATTGAAAGTAAAGCGGTTATAAATGTAATGACTTTTGGGGATCAAATAGATGTTGATCTTAAGCTAAAAAATCCAACTCTACAGGCAAGAAAAAAAATTGAGGTCACTATTCTTAAAACAATTCATGAACAAGTTTACGAAAAGGCAAAAATTAAGGTAAATTTCAAAATCGTACCATCAAATAAGTCTAATGATGCTATAAAAGGATCACCAATTCCCGGAATACTAAATATCATTGCCATATCTTCTGGAAAGGGGGGTGTTGGAAAATCAACTGTAACAGCGAATATTGCTGTAATGTTAACCAAAATGGGGTGTAAAGTAGGTGTTCTAGACGCGGATATATATGGTCCTTCAATACCTACAATGTTTGATCTTGAGGGCGCGAGGCCACGTTCTGTTCAGGTTGAAGGTAAATCTAAAATGGAACCCATTGAAAATTATGGTGTGAAAGTTCTCTCTATAGGATTTTTTACAAAGCCAGAACAAGCCGTAATTTGGAGAGGACCTATGGCATCAAAGGCTTTAAATCAAATGATTTTTGATGCTGTCTGGGGAGATTTGGATTTTTTGATTGTTGACTTACCACCAGGCACAGGAGATATTCACCTTAGTATTGTACAATCACTTCCTCTAACTGGTGCTGTAGTTGTAAGTACCCCTCAAAATGTTGCTCTTTCGGACGCTAAAAAAGGAATTACTATGTTTCAACAAAAAAACATTAATGTTCCTGTTTTAGGCATAGTTGAAAACATGAGTTATTTTTCGCCTCCTGAGCTACCTGAAAATAAATATTATATTTTTGGTAAGCGAGGTGCACAATATCTTGCAAATGATAAACAAGTTCCTTTTTTGGGTTCTATTCCTATAGTTCAAAGTGTAAGAGAAGCGTCTGATTTTGGACACCCTGCATCACTACAGGAAAATTCAAGTATTGTCAAGAAATTTGAAAACGTAACAAAAAATCTTGTTTCACAAGTACTTTTGAGAAATAAAAATTTACCTCCTACAAAAGTCGTAGAAATTACTAATTTAGTGGGTTGTGAAGCAATAAAATCTTAAGAGATGAATACTGAGGAATTAGAATCAAAAGTACATATAGCTCTAGAGGAAATTAGACCCTTCTTAAATTCAGACGGTGGGGATATTTCTCTTGTTTCTATTGATGACGATAAACATGTTAAGGTTCAACTTCACGGCGCTTGTGTTGGTTGTTCTGTAAATCAAATGACCCTTAAGACTGGGGTTGAGATGACTATTAAAAAACATGTTCCACAAATTGAAACAGTCACCAGTATTGATCCTGAGTAAAAGATGGATAAAGACATTACTATCCATTTAACAGACCGGCATGGAAATTCACATAAATTAAATGCTCCTGTCGATATGCAGCTAAACTTGATGGATCTATGCAGAGCCTATAAATTTCCCGTTGAAGGCACCTGTGGTGGAATGGCACTTTGTGCTTCCTGTCAATGCTATGTAACAAGCAACCATACAATACCTGAAAAGTCTGAGGATGAGAAAGCTATGCTAGCTGAGGCATTTAATGTAAGAGAAAACAGTCGTCTAGGTTGCCAAATTTTTCTAACACCTGAATTAAATGGCCTCAGCATTACATTAGCTCCTGAAGAATGAATTTGATTGTTAGTTTAATTTTTCTTACAAAATGAAGCATGAACTCGCCTTATTTGACTTAGACGGAGTGATAGTTGATACAGCTAAATATCATTTTATTGCATGGCGTAAAATTGCAAAATGTTTTAATTATGAATTAAAAACAGAAGATAATCAAAAATTAAAGGGACTGAGCCGTGCAGATTCTTTAAATCAAATTCTAAATTTGGCTAACATAACTTTAGATCCCAGCTCTTTTAAAATTTACCTTGAAAAGAAAAATCAAGACTACCTTAATTATGTTAGAGAGATTACAGTTGATGATATCCTACCTGGGATTTTAGAAGCACTAGATTTTCTAGACAAAAAAAGGATAAAAATAGCTTTAGGATCTGCTAGTAAAAATGCTAGATTAATTCTTGACCAATTAGAAATTGCTCCTTTTTTCAAAATTGTTGTTGACGGAAATCAAGTAAAAAAAAGTAAACCTCATCCTGAGGTTTTTTTAAAGGCTAGTATGGCAATAGGCATAAATTCCAAAAAATGTGTCGTTTTCGAAGACTCTCAGGCTGGTATTATAGCAGCTAAAGCAGCTGGAATGACAGCAGTAGCCATTGGAGATAAAAATGATTTTGCAAATTACGATTATTGTTATCCGAATTTTTCGTCAATAAATACTAGAGAGTTAGAGATGCTGTTTTAGAATTAAAATAAAATTATAAATTGCTTTATATGACATTTTCAAATGCAGAAAGTACATTATAAAATTGATCCTTGGAAAATAATAGAAAAAGATTTTGATTCTTCCAAAGTCAAAGCTTCGGAAAGTATTTTTAGTTTAGGAAATGGATCCATGGGCCAACGTGCAAATTTTGAGGAGCATTACTCAGGTGCTTCTTTCCAGGGCAGTTATATAGGGGGTATTTATTATCCAGATAAAACTAAAGTGGGTTGGTGGAAAAATGGATATCCAGAATATTTTGCAAAAGTTCTGAATTCCCCTAGTTGGATTGGAATCCACATCAATATCAATGGTTTTACGCTTGATTTGAATAAATGCTTAGAAGTTTCAAACTTTAAAAGAATACTTGACATGAAGTCTGGTATCTATATACGATCATTTGAAGCACAACTTACTCAAAGTAGTAGAATTGCTGTTGAGGTAAAGCGTTTTTTATCAATGGATAAAAACGAATTAGGAGTTATAAATTATAAAATAAAATCATTACAAGGTAAATCCAAATTAACTATTGAATCATTCATTGATGGTAACATTAAAAATGAAGATTCAAATTGGAGTGATCCCTTTTGGAAACATAGAGGTTCAATTTGCTCCGAAGATTTAATTTTACTTAATTCTCAGACTCTAAAAACTAAGTTTGATATTGCAACTTATGCTCAAACTGAACTATTAAATCATTCTGGAGACCGTTTATCAAAATTTAACTTTAGTGAAAAAGATTTTAGAATAAGTCAAACTAAAGAACACGATTTGAATGAGCTTGAGCACTGCAATATTTTAAAATATGGGGGCTATATTAATGGATTAAATCATAATCCAAAAAAGTTTAGAAAAATCGCGAAAGATACAGTTAAATATGCATCTGAAAAAGGGTTTAAAATTTTAGAAGATGATCATCGAAAAGCTTGGTCAGAAATATGGGATCAGTCTGATATTGAAATTGTAGGAGACGATAAAGCTCAACAGGGTATTCGATTTAATATTTTCCAACTTAATCAAACTTATAATGGAAGAGATGCAAGACTAAATATTGGTCCTAAAGGATTTACTGGTGAAAAGTATGGAGGAAGTACATATTGGGATACTGAAGCCTATTGTTTACCCTTTTATATGGCTACCAAAAGTCATAAAGTTGCTCGTAATTTACTTAAATATAGATATGATCATTTAGAAAAGGCTATAGAAAATGCTGAAAAATTAGGTTTTAAGAATGGATCAGCTTTATATCCTATGGTAACAATGAATGGTGAGGAGTGTCATAATGAATGGGAAATAACTTTTGAGGAAATACACAGAAACGGAGCTATTGCATATGCTATTTTCAATTATGAAAGATTTACAGGAGATCTTACTTATATACCTGAAATGGGCCTTGAAGTCCTAATTGCAATTTCAAGATTTTGGGCTGAACGAGTTAATTATTCAGAAAACAAAAAAGCCTATGTTATTTTAGGTGTCACAGGGCCTAATGAATATGAAAATAATGTAAATAACAATTGGTATACAAATTATTTAGCACAGTGGTGTTTGCTATACACTACTGGGGAAATTCAAAAGATAAAAAAAACACATCCCCAGCATTGGAATAGAATAAAAGAAAAAGTTTCTTGGCAAGAATCTGAAATTGACAAATGGAACCAAATTGTATCCCAGATCTACTTTCCAAGACATCCAGAAAATGATATTTTTTTACAACAGGATGGTTTTTTAGATAAAACTATAATTCCAGCAAGTACAATAGATAAAACTGAAAGACCAATTAATCAGCATTGGTCATGGGATAGAATTCTGCGGTCACCATTTATTAAACAGGCAGATGTTTTGCAGGGTTTATTCCTTTTTGAAGAAAATTTTGATTACGAGTTCATTAAAAAGCATTTCGATTTTTATGAACCTTTAACAGTTCATGAATCATCACTTTCTGCGTGTGTGCATTCTATTTTGGCATCTCGTTTAGGTAGAATAGAAAAAGCGTATTCGTTTTATCTTAGGACTTCTCGTTTGGATTTGGATGACTATAATAAAGAAGTTGAAGAAGGACTTCATATTACAAGTATGGCTGGAACATGGATGAGTTTAGTTCAAGGTTTTGGAGGTGTTCGTATTGTTAACAATCAATTGCATATAGACTCAATTCTCCCAAAATCATGGGAAAAGTATAATTTTAAAATCAACTACAGAAACACTTCTATAAATGTTGAAGTTGATAAGAAAAAGGTAAACATAATTCATTCAAATCCAAGCCTTG
This sequence comes from uncultured Bacteroidota bacterium, assembly GCA_902613595.1. Taxonomy (GTDB): domain Bacteria; phylum Bacteroidota; class Bacteroidia; order Flavobacteriales; family Flavobacteriaceae; genus MS024-2A. The sequence goes on along the minus strand of CACMHY010000001.1, from coordinate 377,628 downwards.
CAATTTACTGTCATGGAGAACTAGTCAATATTTAAGATCTTATATGAAGTATTTATTTATTTATTTATTATTCCCCTTGTTTGCAACAGCTCAAATAGATCGAATAGAGCCGCCATTTTGGTGGCATGGAATGAAAAATAAGAAGCTGAAAGTTCTATTGTATGGAAAAGATGTATCTAAATATGATGTTAAAGCACAGGGTATGTATTTAGTCAGTACAGAAGAGGTTAAAAATAAAAATTATCTTTTTCTGAATTTTGATCTCACTAACCAAAAGGCTGGAAATTTTAAAATTAGTTTAATTCAAGGAAAAAAAATAAAACACACATTTAGGTATGAAATTAAAAGGCGAAATAGAAATTTTGATTTTTCAAGCTTTGATTCTTCTGATGTTGTTTATCTTTTAATGCCGGACCGATTTGCTAACGGAAACCCATTAAATGATTCCCATCCGGACTTAAAAGATAAACTTAATCGCTCCGATAAAGATGGAAGACATGGAGGTGATTTGGAGGGTATTATTAAAAACTTAGACTACATCGAAGAATTAGGGGCAACTGCTATTTGGTCAACTCCTCTCTGCGAGGACAACGACCCAAGTGTTTCTTATCATACTTATGGCCAAAGTGATTTGTATCGAATTGATCCAAGATATGGATCTAATCAAGACTATAAAAGGTTGGCTACGAGTCTTCATAAACGAGGCATGAAACTAATTATGGATTATGTAACTAACCATTGGGGCACTCAACATTGGATGGTTAAAGATCCCCCAACAAAAGATTGGATTCATTATTTTGAAGAGTATACAAACACTAATCATAGAAAAGAGATACATTCTGATCCATATGCATCAATAATTGATAAAAAGGAATTACTAAAAGGTTGGTTCGTACCTACTATGGCGGATCTTAATCAAAGTCAACCGAAACTATTGAATTATTTGATTCAAAATGCCATTTGGTGGATAGAATTTGCTGGTATTGATGGTTTTAGAGTTGATACATTTCCATACAATAATCCTAAGCCGATGATTAAATGGCTAGAAGCTATTCGTCTGGAGTATCCAAAATTTAATATTGTTGGTGAAGGATGGATGTATAACAGTATTCACCTTTCATATTGGCAGGAAAACAGTCCAATTGCAGCAATACAGGGGTTTAATTCAAAGTTATCTAGTGTTATGGATTTTGCTTTATATAACGCTTTTACAAAAGCATTCAGTGAGAGAGATGAGTATTGGGAGCGCGGAATGACTAGAATTTATAAAACATTACAAAATGATTTTCTTTATCCAAATATTAATAATGTTCTGATATTTGCAGAAAATCATGATACTAATAGAATAAATGATTCTTATCCTGAATTTAAGTCATATAAAAGAATAATGGCAGCTTTGATGACTTTAAGAGGAATACCTCAAATTTATTATGGAAGTGAAATTGGAATGACTGGAAAAAAAGAAAACGGAGACGGAGACATTAGAAGAGATTTTCCTGGAGGTTGGATATCTGATAAAAAAAGTGCGTTTAATGAGAAAGAAAGAACCCCACTTCAAAAATCATATTTTAATTTTACAAAAAAATTGATTAACTGGCGCCGAACTAAAAGTGTTATTCATAACGGTAAAACTCTTCATTATGTTCCCGAAAACGATGTTTATGTGTATTTTAGATATTCTGAAAAAAGAAGAGTAATGGTAATTATTAATAATAGCCCTGAAAAACAAAATCTTTCTCTCGACAGATTCCGTGAAGGAATTTCAGGAAGAACAAATGGTTTTGAAATAATATCCGAAAAACAAATTAGTTTAGCTAAAAATCTTGAGGTTTCACCCGAAACAGCTTACATTATTGAATTACATTAAAACATGAAACAATATTTTGGACTTTTTTTTAGCCTTTTAATTTTATCCTGTCAGTCTAGAAGTGAGGAGGCTCGAAAGCCTGAAGATTCAAATTTTCAAGTTATACCTATTGAACCCATCACAAAAAATATTATATCCCAATCAGTATTGTATGAAGCCAATATCAGGCAATATTCAAATGAAGGAACTTTTAATGCTTTTGCTAATGATTTATCTATTATCAAAAAGCTAGGAGTTAAAATCTTATGGCTAATGCCAATTAATCCAATTTCTACAACAAAAAGTAAGGGACCATTAGGTAGTTATTATGCTGTTTCTGATTACACCAAAGTTAACCCTGAGTTTGGTTCATTAGATGACTTCAAAAATTTGGTTGATAAAGCTCATGAATTAGGCATGTATGTTATTTTGGATTGGGTTCCAGGTCATACTGGCTGGGACCACCACTGGATTAGGGAAAAGAGTGATTATTATCTAAAAAATAAAAAAGGTGAAATTATTGATCCGATAGATTATAGGACTGGGAAATCTTATGGGTGGACAGATGTTGCTGATTTAAACTATAATAATATTGAGATGCGTGAAGAACTTCGGGAGGCAATGATATACTGGGTTAAAGAAACAAATATTGATGGATATAGAATTGATAATGCATACACAATTCCTCATAATTTTTATGATAAAACCCTAAAAGCTTTAAGGGAAATAAAGCCATTATTTATTTTAGCAGAGACAGATATTTATCACCCTGGGGGAATAAAACTGATTAATAAATTTGATGCAACTTATGATTGGCCCGGGCACCACCTTTCAAAGGACGTAGCTCAAGGGAAAAAAAATGCTAATGATTATCATAAACATATTAAAAAGACATTACGGTTATATGGTACTGATAATATATTGATAAATTTTGTTTCTAATCATGATGAAAATTCGTGGAACGGAACTGTTGAAGAAAGTTTTGGTGAAGCAGGTCACGCCTTCATGACACTAAATTTCACTCTGCCAGGGATGCCTTTAATTTACTCAGGTCAGGAATATGACTTAGGCAAACGATTACACTTTTTTGAAAAGGATAGCTTTCCAAAACTAAAAGGTAAAACCATGAATTTACTTAGACAACTTGGAGCACTTAAAAACAATCATAGGGCTCTTGAAACAGGTTCTTCAGGAGGTTCTTATAAACGTATAAATACGACAAGAAATGACAAAATACTTGCTTTTGAAAGAGAAAAATTAGGAGATAAAATTGTAGTATTAGCAAATCTTAGTAAGGATTATGTTCAATTTACTATGCCATATGACGGAGACTTTCATAGATATCAAGATTTCAAGCGAAAAATCCTTTCTTCGTCATACCAATATGATATGAAGCCCTGGGAATTCTGGATTTTGATTAAATAAAACTTTTTAAATTATCTATTTGAAAAATAAGAACAGGCTTTTAGTTTTAAATTTCTACTTAGTTTTTAATCTAATTATGGTTAATTGTTCAACGCAGTCATTACCTATAATTATAGGTCATCGAGGGGCAATGGGATACATAGCTGAAAATACATTGCCATCGATCAAAAAAGCCATGGATTTAGGTGCAAATGGTGTAGAAATTGATATTTTTAGATGTGCTAGTGGAGAGCTTGTAGTTTTTCATGACAAAACTTTAGAAAAATTGACCAATGCAACTGGTTATATTGAAGAACTGGATATAGACTCTATTCAAAAGATAGAAGTTTTAGAAGGTTATACCATCCCAACACTAAATGAAGTGTTAGATCTTATAAAAGGGCGAATTTTTGTAAATATTGAATTAAAAGGAGGCCAGACGGCTATCAAAACGAATGAAATTTTGAATAACTATTTAAAAAATAATTTATGGTCTTCTGATAAATTTTTAATCTCAAGTTTTGATTGGGATGAACTTAAGATATTTAGAAAAGTAAATCAGAAAGTACCTGTTGCAGTAATCACTGAAGACGATCCATTAGATGCTATCCCTGTAGCCTTGGAATTAAATGCCGTGGCAATTAATCCAGATTATAAAACTCTCAATTCATTCAATATCAAAAAGATTAAAGAAAAAAAACTTAAAATTTACCCTTGGACAGTCAATGAAATAGATGATATAAATATGATGATTGATTTTCAGGTGGATGGAATAATAACTGACTTTCCTGATCGTATCCCAAAACCAATAAACTAATTTAAAAATATTATTGCACTATTCAGAATTGCAGCAAAACTCACCCAAGCTAGGTAGGGGTATAGCATGAAAGACGCCTTTAGATCAACTAAGCGAAACCAGAAAATACTCCGTTGGATTAAAAACCACAAAACGATTATTACGATCATTGATAGAGAAGGCATTTTAAAACCGAAAAAAATTAATGACCACAATCCGTTTACCAAAAGTTGAAAGGTAAAATATAAAACTGCTATTTTTTTATTTTGATTATATCTTCCATAAAACCAAACTCTACCTAAAGCAACACCCATTAGGATATATAAAGTACTCCAAACGGGTGCAAAAATCCAATTTGGTGGAGAAAAAAAAGGCTTATTTAAATTTGCATACCAATTAGGTATTGCTTGTCTAGTTATTTTACTAGAAATAAAACCAACCGATAACGAAATAATTATACCAATTAGACAATAAATAACAAGCCTATATTTGTTTTTTTTCATAGTTCATAAAACTAGAAAAAATACATTTAGAATAATTATCTAAATAAAGATTTCAATTGAAGCCCTATATTTGAAATGAAAATGAATGAAAATTTTTTTATTTCAAAAGCTATAGATCCATTACCATATGAATCGAAATGGGAAGCACCAAGTAATATCGCAATAATCAAATATTGGGGAAAAAAAAAGCTACAAATACCGAAAAATCCTTCACTTAGTTTCACTTTAGATAAAAGTGTTACTAGAACTTCTATTCGTTTTGAGCCATCTAAAACTGGTAAATTTAAATTTAAATTTTTCTTTAACGGTTCTCTCAAGCCTGATTTTGATGATAAGCTACATGTTTTCTTTGATCGTATTAAAAAATATGTGTGTTGGATAACAAATTATGAGTTAACAATAAAAAGTATAAACACATTTCCGCACAGCAGCGGTATTGCTTCTTCTGCATCAGCAATGGCAGCACTTTCTCTGGCTATCATGGATTTAGAGAGCTATTTATTTAATTTTGAAAAAAATGATTTTTTCTTCACTAAAGCATCATTTTTAGCCAGAATCGGTTCTGGCAGTGCATCTAGAAGTATAAAAGGGCCAGTCACTATTTGGGGAGATAACAGAAAAATATCAAACTCCTCAGACCTGTATGCCATCGAATTTGGTAAAGATTTAAATTCAATTTTTAAATCTTACCAAGATATTATATTACTTGTTGATAAAGAGTCAAAAAATGTATCGAGTACAACGGGTCACGATCTAATGCACTCTAACCCCTATGCTGAAAAAAGATTTTTACAGGCTAGAAGAAACTTTGATTCATTAATTCCAATTATGAAATCAGGTGATCTAGATACATTCATTAAAATTGTCGAATTAGAAGCTTTGTCATTACATGCTATGATGATGACATCAAATCCTTATTATATTCTCATGAAACCTAATACTTTATCAATTATTGAAAAATTATGGGACTTCCGTAAGGAAAAAAACATTCCTGCTTGCTTTACAATGGACGCAGGAGCTAATGTTCATATCTTATATCCTTTAGAATATGAAAAACAAATGATTCCATTTATTAATCAGGAATTATCCTCATTTTGTAAGAACAAAGAATATATTGTTGATCAAGCTGGTACTGGAGCAAGGAAACTAGATTAAATATCTTTTTAATTATAAATTTTATGAACCAGTCTTTCTTTTTTTCTAAAATTTTACTTTTCGGAGAATATGGTATAATAAAAAACTCAAGGGGGCTAACGGTACCCTATAGGTCATATAAAGGTAATCTGAATACATCTTCAATAGTTAATAAGGAAATTGATTCTTCTCACAAAAAAATTTTAGAATTCGTAAAATATCTTAAGAATTTAAATCAAAATCTTGTAGAATTTAATTGGCAGAAGTTAGATAATGATCTCAAAGAAAATTTATATTTCAATAGCAATATACCTCAAGGCTATGGTTTAGGAAGTAGTGGTGCCCTTATAGCAGCGGTATATGAAAAGTATGCTATGTCAAAGATTATTCCTAGTAATTATACAACCTTGAAAAATATTCAAACTCTAAAAAAAATTTTTAGTTATATGGAATCTTATTTTCATGGTAATTCTTCTGGATTTGATCCTTTAGTTAGCTATTCAGACACCTCAATTTTGATCGGTCCAGGTAGTCATATTAGTACTACTCAAATTCCTTCTCAAAAGAAAAATGCCAAAGGAGCTATTTTTTTAGTTGACAGCGGGGTAAGCAGAAAGACTACATCTATGATTTCAATATTTATGGAAAAAATGAAAAGCTCAAAATTTAGCCAGATAATCTTTAAAGATTTTATAAAGTTTTCTGAAAATTGCATTGATGACTTTCTAAATGAAAATCACGATTCTTTTTTTAGAAATATCAAAATATTGTCGTCTTTGGTCTTACAAAATTTTGATAAAATGATTCCAAAGCCAATTTTTCAATTATGGGAAGAAGGTATAAATACTGATAATTATTATCTTAAATTATGCGGATCTGGAGGAGGTGGTTATTTTTTAGGCTTTACAAAAGATTTTAAATCTGTAAAAAAACTCTTGAATGATTATCCTCTAGAGGTGGTTTATAAGCTTTAATTTATAAATATCTTAAATTTTATTTGTTGTTCAAAAAAACATGAAATCAAAAAACACCTCCCTAAACTCAGAAAAAAATACTAATAATATGAATCAACGTATTAGAATTAATAAATACTTATCGAATGCTGGACTTTGCTCTAGAAGAGAGGCAGATCAACATATTAAAATGGGTTTAGTAGAGGTAAATGGTAAAATAATTACAGAATTAGGTTTTAAAGTTAAGGCTTCAGATGAAGTTAAATATGATGGTACTCGTATTAAAAAAAAACCATTTTTATATATTCTGATAAATAAACCAAAAGGATTCATTGCAACTTTTCAAGGTGACAAAATAGATAAGCCAGTTCAAGATTTAATAAGTACTAAAACCAATCCTGGGTTAATACCTGTTGATGATATGGGTAGACCCATTACAGGTCTTTTGATTTTGACAAATGATGGTGAATTAAGAAAAAGACTCAACAAATCTAAATCTACAAAAATGGTCTATAAAGCAGTATTAAATGAAAATGTAACTAGGCAAACAATTAATAAATTAAAAACAGGTCAGATGGTATATAATAAACTTTTAAAAATAAAAGATATTAGCCATATTAAAGGGAAGCCTAAAAATGAGGTTGGTTTAGAGGTCAATTCTATAGGTACATCTGAACTAGTAAAGCTTTTTAGTATATGTGGCTTAAGAGTTGTTTTAATTGATAGAGTTATATACGGTAGCCTTACAAAAAAAGATTTGCCAAGAGGAAAGTGGAGAAATTTAAGTTCTAAGGAAGTTGGTTTTTTGAAGATGATGTCCTAAACGCTCCCTAAAAAGCTCATATAAAACACAAATGTAAACCAAAAAATAAGCCCCTATCTGCCAATATAACTTTTCTTCGACTATTTCTACCCCATAGGCGCTGTAGCTCCAAAAGACTGTCATACTCCACAAAATCGGGTATAAATATCCGCTTAAAATTCCTAGAATTATTAAGTTAATAATGTACCAAGGATGGACTGTTGTTGAGACAAAAAAATAGATGCTTAAAATAAATAGCATATTTTTAAAAATATCTTTCGGCTCACGATTTGATTTAATAAAAGAGAAAACAAAAACAAATACTGAAATAACGTAAGGTGTTATTTTTCCTATATCTTTAATAATGTTATATCCTTTCAACTTATATCCAATTGCTCTTATAATATTGTAAATACTACCGTTAAATTCAAAAGTTGAAAACCAAAGTTGTATGGTTTGAAGATAATTTGGAAAAAAATTTTCATCCCAATATGGTAAAAATATGATCCCACCAAAAATCAAAATAGATACCCCATAGACTATAAAATTCTTTAGTCCTAAATACTGAAAGAAAAAAGGAACTAAAATCAGAGGTAAAAGTTTAGTACCTATTGCAAATGCCATAAAAATTCCACCTAAAATAGGTCGTCGCTTAATGCAATATAGCCATGAAATAAAAGTAAAACACATCATAAGACATTCTCCATGAAGATTTCCATAACCTTCAATAATTACCAATGGATTTAGGAAATACCATGCTAGATATTCTTTTGATAGTATTAATTTTTCTAACAAGCTTTTTATTACAAAAAATATTATCATCTCACTTACTAAATAGACGCTGCGTATGCAAAGAATTGGTGTGAAAATATTTTCAGAGTTAAAGTTGGCTGCTAAGGCAAATAAGTATTGACTTATTGGAGGATAATTTGAAAAATTATTTCTACTTAGATTCCCCATTTTTTCAAATAATAGTTGCGAATTGGGAAAACCTACTAAATCAATTATTTGATTTGGTGTGTAATGATAAGGATTAATTCCAAAAAGCTGAATGCTTCCATCCCAAATAAAGCGATAAAAATCTTGTGACAGATTAGGTATATAATTCCAAAAAATTAAACGGCATATTATTCCTAAAAAAAAAATATTTCCTATTGAAGAATACTTTTTAACCCAAATCCAAATTAAAAGAAATAAAAACACGTATGTACCAATTAAGGGTAGCGTTTGAAACCTTTTTAATTCAAATGAAAATAAAGCAAAGGCAAAAAATATTCCAAGTAATGTTGTTGAACTTGAAATGATATAGTTTTTATTCATTCTTTATGTTTTGGCTAATCCCAAAATAGCTTATAATTCCAAATCCAATAAAAAGAACCAGATGAAATAAAAACATTCCTAAATTAAATGATTTATTAAAACTCAAAGAGCATAGAATCCCAAAAAGAAAATAAATTGATAGCATTAATTCTAGCAAAGAATATGGAGATATCTTATTTTCAGAATATTTAAAATTCTTTAAAGAACTCTGGTTAAACTTTGGTGTACGAATAAAGGCACTTTTTTTACCTAAATAAGCCTCTAAAACTGCAACTGAATTGTGCACCGAGAACCCCAGAATTAATGTATAAAAGTTTATAAACCGCTTAATGTAAATCAAGAAAGAATAAAATCCACCTCCAAATGAGTGTTTGTGAACATGCCAATAACAATAAAAAAATATTATTGTACTTAAAATGAACAGGGAACTCATATTAAATATTAACTCATATTCGGGGAAAGTTTCTTTTATAAATATTAAGGGAACACTCAAAATTGCTGTTAAAAAAACATTTAAAAACATATTGCTACTAAATAAATGGAAAAAAGCATTTATTTTTTTGTTAAATGTATATTTATCAGAAAATAAAATCTTTGCAACCAATTTTCTAAAATTTTCCGCACCCCCTTTATTCCATCTGAATTGTTGAGAACGTATTGCATTGATTGTTACAGGAAGTTCTGCAGGTGTAACCACTTTATCCAAATAAACAAACTCCCAGTCTTTTAATTGGGCTCGATAGCTTAGATCTAAATCTTCTGTTAAAGTATCTGCTTTCCAATTCCCTGAATCAATTATGCAATCTTTTCTCCAAATCCCAGCTGTTCCATTAAAATTTATAAAATGTTTTTGCTGATTCCTACCTACTTGTTCTAGAAGAAAATGAGCATCTAGAGCAAAGGCTTGAACTTGAGTAAGAATTGAATGTTCACGGTTTAAATGTCCCCATCTGGTCTGAACTACTCCTACTTTATTATTTTGAAAATATGGAATCGTTTTTAGAAGCCAATCTGGATTGGGTAAAAAATCTGAATCAAAAATAGCTATGAATTCACCACTTGCTGTTTTCAATCCATTTTTAAGTGCTCCAGCTTTAAACCCTTTTCTTTTACTTCGAATAATATGATGAATAGGTATGCCTTTGACTTTATATTTTGAGACTATTTTTTTTGCAACTAATAGTGATTCGTCTGTTGAATCATCCAGTACCTGAATTTGAATTAACTCTTTTGGATATTCTAGATTTGTTATACATTTCAATAAGCGTTTTATCACATAAAACTCATTGTAGAGCGGTAATTGAATTGTTACTCTTGGAAGCTTTTCAGGAATTTTACATTTTAACTTGTTTTTTTTTTGATAAATTTTAAAATACTTTAACATATTTAGTTGCAATAAGCTATAACAAAATATTATAACTAAACAAGACACATATACTACTATAATCAACGGGACAAATATTTTAATAACTAAATCTATTACTACTTCCATTTTGAAAAGTAAAATTTAAATATCCAAGTTAATATTTTATAGCCCGCTAAGAGAGTTCCTTTTACTGTTCCTGAAACTTTTGAAACACCAAGACGCTTACGATATCTGACTGGAATTTCTTTATAGGACATTTTTTTTCTTAAAACTTTGAGTTGCATTTCAATTGTCCATCCATAAGTTTTATCCTCCATTTTTAATTCTTGAAGAGATTGCCATTTAATAGCACGAAATGGACCTAAATCAGAAAACTTACCTTGATATAGCCATTTCATTAGAAAACAAGCTAATTTATTTCCAAAGATTTGTTGATATGTTAGAGAGCCCTTTTCCCTCAATTTTTTGTCTCTAGCTCCAATACAAAAAACAACCTCTTCACGAATAATCGGAGAAACAATTTGGTCAAGATCTTCTATATAATCAGAATAATCACCATCTAAGAAAACTACAATATCTGGATTATTTTGGGCCAGGTGTTCTAAACCTTTCAAACATGCATAACCATAACCTTTTCTGTTTTCTGTAACTACTTCAGCCCCTTTTTTTTCTGCTATTTTAGATGTATTGTCTGTTGATGCATTATCAACAACAACTATTCTATCAACACTTCTCGGGATTGAATCAACTACAAGGCCTATCGATTGTGATTCATTATAAGCTGGTATAATAACAGCAATTTTTATATCAAATTTAATTTAGATGTTTAACTCTTTTTGCTGTTGGGGAACAATGAATTCGTCAAAATACCAGGAAGACCAAGACTCGAATGCTAAGAAAAAAGAAATACCAAACGTAATTAATAAAAAAATTAGCATTGCTAGGTTTAAATTTTTTCTTTTGCGATCTATAGAACATTGATTTTGTTTTTTTCTAAAAATGTAGGTTGCATAGATACCTAGACCGACCGCAGCTGTTCTTAAGATAATAGATCCTGTTCCTAAACTTCCATCCTCTTTGTAAAAAAAATCTGCAAATGATATAGCTACGACACCCCCCATCAAACCAAACATAAAAAGAACAGCAGGGGCAACACAACATAACATTCCTGTCAAGGCTGAAATCAGACCGTATTTTATTGACCACTTAAATGCATTTGGACTTTTCATATTCATTTTAATAAGGACCAAAAATATTTATTATTCGTTTAAATCCCAATTGTACGGCATATAATCGATTCTAAATTTATTAAATTTAACTCCTGAATATTCAGATATAAATTCCTTGATCATTTTTTTGGATCCAAAGTCTTTTCCAAACCAAAGAAAGATTTTTGAGAGCGTGGATTTGTTCTCCTTAATTATATTTTTTGTTGAATCAATTAAAAATTCCTTTGTTGCTGCATTCAACTGATTATTTAGATTTTTTTCAATATAAGCTTCATTAAGAAGCTTTGGACATGATTTTGAAGCACAATTTATTGCAAAATGAATCCTAGGGTCATTCATTTTTCTAAGAATTTTATGTTCTATATCTCCAAGACTGTAATTGCTTTTACCATCATTGAAAAATTTTGTTTTCCAAGGAAATTTGATCTCTTTAATACTTTTCAGAGGGTAATTTTTAATTATAAGATCTATTGTAAGAGCATTATATGCATTTATCCAATATGCTAGTTTATATTCTTTCGAAGTATTTTCATTGGGAGAATTTGATTCTAAAGTATTAATATAAGCTTTTAGCTGATCTATATTTTTCCCCCATTCTTTGTAATTAACAATGCCGTCATTTGATACATATTTTTTTAATTGTGTATTCCATCTATGATGAATATTTTTTTGTGCAAACAAACTAGCTGAAAAAATTATGCAAAAAACAAAATATAAAGTCCTCATGATGTTCTGTAAATAAATCTTTAAATTAAAATTTTTAAATCAAATGACAATTAGACAAACTCTATCCAAATTTTTCCAAATACAGTTTATAAAGATTTAAATCATTTTTGAGATCGATAAAATCATCAATGTCATTTTCTATTCCTAGAAAGTAGACAGAATCATTTTTAATTTTTTTTAATGTTTCCTCCAAAACACGGTTTGTGCTCCAAGGAATATTTTGAAAAATTTTCTTTTTTATTTTTTTCATACCAATCAAATAATATCCACCATCATAAGTAGGGCCAATCACAAAATCTTTATTCTTTAATACATTTCTTGCTCGAATTACCATACTCTCACTAATATTCCATAGATCGGTTCCAATAAGTATTACATTTTTATATTTTTCATTAAAGGCCCATTGAAAAGCTGATAGCATTTTATCTCCTAGATCAGATCCATTTTGAACTAAAAAATTTTTTGCGTTATCAAAAATTGATTCCATTTTTTTATTTGGCTTACTATGAAATACAATAATATCTTGATTATTATTTGATATATTTTCAGCTGTTTTTTTAAGAAGTTGTAAATAAGCCCAATGAGATTTTTCGAATCCTATCTCCTTACCAAGTCTGGTTTTAACTTCACCTTTTATAGGTGACTTTGCAAAAACCATCAATAAGTTTTTCATTAACGTATAGAAGAAATAAATGAACTTATATTTTCCACACCCTCTTTTTCAAGAAATTTAATAAATGCTGATCCGATTATTGCTCCACTTGAGTGTTTAATGGCTGTCAAATAGGTTTCTGAATTACTTATCCCAAAACCTACAACTGTTGGTGTGGATAGTTTCATTTTAGCTATGCGATTAAAATAGTCTGTTTGTGGGCTCCCGAATTTATCTTTAGCTCCAGTGACACTTGCACTACTAACCATATAAATAAAACCATTTGATACTTTATCAATATAGTTAATTCTTGACTCAGGAGTTTGTGGAGTTATCAAAAACATATTATACAAACCATATTTTTCAAATAGGCTTTGATAATTTTCATGATAAACATCAACAGGTAGATCAGGAATAATTAATCCGTCAATACCTATTTTTTGACAATTTTGACAAAATTTTTCGATGCCGTATTGCATCATCGGATTTAAATAACCCATTATTACTAAGGGAATTTTAATTTTTTCACGAACATTTTCAAGTTGTGAAAAAAGTTTTTGTGTCGTCATTCCATTTCGTAATGCTTGAGTAGAACTTTTTTGAATAGTTGGCCCATCTGCTAACGGATCGGAAAAGGGTAGTCCAATTTCAACCATATCAACCCCAGAGGACTGAAGTTTTTCCAAGATAGACAATGTATCCTCTAGCTTTGGATGGCCAGCTGAAAAATAGATAGACAAGAGTTTCTTGTCTTCTTTAAACTTTTTATCAATTCTATTCATTAAAGTTTGAAATAGTCTATATAAGTTGACAAATCCTTATCACCTCTACCAGAACAATTGAAAACAATTATTTCCTCTGGACCAAATTTACGGACATCAAGAACCGCAAATGCGTGAGCTGTTTCAATCGCTGGAATAATACCTTCGGTTTGAGATAAAGTTAGCCCCCAATCCATTGCCTCTTGATCAGGTATAGAGATAAATTCAGCCCTCTTAGATCTGAATAGATGCGCATGCATTGGCCCTACACCGGGATAATCTAAACCTGCTGAAATGGAGTAGGGTTCTGTAATTTGTCCATCACTGGATTGCATCAAAAGAGTTTTGCTACCGTGTATTATTCCTTCTTTACCTAGCGCAGATGTAGCAGCACTTTGACCTGAATCAATACCCTTACCTGCAGCTTCTATTGCAATAATATTAACCCGTTCATCGTTTAAATAATGATAATACAGACCTGCAGCGTTACTACCTCCACCAACACAAGCAATGACATGGTTGGGATAGTCTCTTCCCTCTTGTTCTTCAAGTTGCCATTTTGTTTCTTCACTAATAACTGATTGAAAACGTGCAACCATATCTGGATAAGGGTGAGGTCCAACTACTGAACCAATTATATAATGCGTATCTAATGGATTGTTTATCCAGTCCCGAATTGCTTCGTTCGTTGCGTCTTTGAGAGTTTTACTACCGGATTTTGCTGAACGTACCTCAGCACCCAACATTTTCATTCGAGCTACATTAGGTGCTTGCCGGTGAATATCTAATTCGCCCATATATACAATACACTCGATACCCATTAATGCACAAACAGTCGCTGTAGCAACACCATGTTGTCCAGCTCCTGTTTCGGCAATAATTCTATTTTTTCCAAGACGTTTTGCTAAAAGTATTTGCCCTATAGTATTGTTTACTTTATGAGCCCCAGTATGGCATAAGTCCTCTCTTTTTAAATAAATTTTTGTTTTGTATTTTTCTGATAACCGACTTGCAAAATATAGTGGTGTGGGTCGTCCAACATAAACTTTTAAAAGATTTTCAAACTCTTTTTTAAAATCAGCTCGCCCTGTTATTTCTAAATAATTATCACGCAATTCAGCCACATTTGGATATAACATTTCTGGAATAAAAGCCCCTCCAAAATCACCATAATATCCTTTTTCATTTACATTATAATTCATACAATTCCTTTTTAAACAATTTTAATTTATCAATATTTTTTTTTGCAGGTGAAATTTCAAATTTACTATTTACATCAATAGCATATATTGGTAATTGAGAATTTAATAATTTTTTGATTTGATCTATGTTATCTGTACCAATTCCACCACTTAGAAAAAAGGGTTTTTGAAGTGGATAATTTTTAAGAATGTCCCAATCAAAATTTATACCGTTTCCACCTGGCAGATCTCCTTTTGTGTCAAATAGAAAAAAGTCGCAATTTTTTTCATAGCTTTTCAAAATTGAAAAGTTATAATTATTACTTATTGAAAATGTTTTAATTACCTCAACATTTAAGTTTTTTATCACCTTGCAATAATCAGGTGTTTCATCACCATGTAATTGTACTGCACTCAATTGATGTTTTGCTATCATGGTTTCGATATAATCTATTGAAGCATTAACAAAGACTCCCGTTTTTTTAATACTATCATCAATTTTTGGAGTTTTATCAGTAACGTACCTTTCCGAAGGGGCCCAAAAAATAAAGCCAATATAGTTTGGTTTCAGCTTACAAAGTGAAGTTATGTTTTCAAACTCTCGCATGCCACAAACCTTTAATTTCATTGTGTAATTTTTTTGATAAAGTCTTTAGCTGTATTCCCAGGGTGATCTGATCTCATGAAGTTTTCACCAATTAAAAAACCTTTGTAGCCGAATTCTATTAATTCTTCTATACTATTAGGATCACTTATTCCGCTCTCTGATACTTTTAAAAACTGGTCAGGTATTTTTTCTGCTAAACTTCTACTTGTCTCTAATGAAACTTCAAAGGTTTTAAGGTTCCTATTGTTGACTCCAAATAAATCAATTGTTGGCATAATTGACTTTTCGATTTCTTCAAGGTTATGAACCTCCAATAATACTTCTAGACCTAAGTTATTTGCTAGAGACGAAAAATTCTTAATTTCATTTCTAGATAATATTGCTGCAATAAGAAGAATAACGTCAGCTCCATTAGCCTTGGCTTCAATTATTTGATATTCGTCAATAACAAAATCTTTTCTAAGAAGAGGTAAACTAATTATTGATCTTGAAAGAATTAAATCTTCGAGAGACCCACTAAAATATTTTCCATCAGTTAAAACGGACATTCCACTCACACCAGCTTCCTCATACTCTTTAGCAACCTTAGTTACAGAAAGTGAACTATTAATATCTCTTTTTGAAGGGGAACGACGTTTGAATTCTGCAATAATACCAAAATCATTAATCTTAATTTTCTTTACAAGTGACTTACAACGCCTATCAAAAAGAGGAGATGTTTCTAAATAAGAGGTTGGAAGTAATTTTCTTTTCTGAATCACTTCAACTTTTTTATCAGCTACTATTTTATTGAGAATATTCATTTTTTACTGATATTTTGAAGTTTGTTAAATGCTTCAAATGCTTTTCCTGATGTCAAAGATTCTTTTGCCAATTTAAAACCCTCAGTCGGAGAAAGGTCTAAGGCAGTAGCAATAGCCATACCAGCATTTGCACAAACTACGTCTTCTTGTGATTTAGTACCCTTGTTTTGTAGTACATCTATAAAAATTTTAGCTGATGACTTAACATTATTTCCACCTTGAATAGATTTTGCTTTTATTTGTTCTGTACCAAAATCTTTGGCTGTAATTAATTTTTCAAAATCATTTCCAATTACTTTTACAGGACTAGTTAAAGAAATTTCATCATATCCGTCTAAGGAGTAAAGAATGGTAAAATTTATATTGGTTTTTTGTAATAGGTAATTATAAAGACGAGCTAGTTCAAGATTAAAAACTCCGGTTAGTTGGTTTTTAGGAGAACTTGGATTGACAAGTGGTCCAAGCATATTGAAAAATGTTTTCAAACCTAGCTCCTTGCGGACGGGCCCAACATTTTTCATAGCAGGATGAAATAAAGGGGCATGGAGAATACATATTCCGGCCTTCTCTAAACAACGTTTTAAAAAGTCTTTATTGTTGGAAAATTTAATTCCTAAGGCTTCGAGTACGTTACTAGAACCACATCCTGAGGAAACCCCGTAATTTCCATGTTTTGTAACCTTTATTCCAGCTCCTGCGGTTACAAATGAGGATAATGTTGAAATATTAAAAGTATCCTTACCATCACCACCTGTGCCACACAAATCTATTGTATTAAATTCACTTAAGTCTACTGAAATGCATAATTCGATTAGTGCCTCTCGAAAACCTTCAAGCTCTTCAAGGCTGATATTTCGCATCATAAAGACAGTTAGAAAAGAAGCAATTTGCGAGTTATTATATTTGCCTTCAGCAATATTAGTGATTATCTCTTTAGCTTCATTTTTACTAAGGGATTCATAGTTCGTAAGTCTTTTAAGAGTAGTTTTCATACCTAACTTTTTATCCAATTTTCTAATATTTTTTTTCCATTGGGAGTTAAGACGGATTCAGGATGGTATTGAACAGATCTAACATCAAAAGTTTTGTGTCTTAAAGACATAAGATGCCCTTCATCATCAAAAGATGTAGCTATTAATTCATTTGGTAATGGAGTAGCGACAACCCACGAATGGTATCGACCTATTTCAAACTTTTTTGGTAAGTCTTTAAAAAGTATGTCACTTTCCGATATAGTTACAGACGTTGAAATGCCATGGTAAACTTTTTTCATATTTACAAGTGTTGCACCAAAAACCTCACCAATTGCCTGCTGTCCTAGGCATACCCCAAGTATTTTTTTTGTTGGAGCATAATGCCGAATAGCTTCTTTTAATAAGCCAGATTCATCTGGTATCCCAGGACCGGGTGATAAAAGAATTAAAGGATATTCTTCAATTTCGTCAAGTTTGAATTCATCATTACGTTTTACAGTAACATTACAATCAAGCTCTTCTAGATAATGAACAAGATTATATGTAAAGGAGTCGTAATTATCTATAACAAAAACTTTTTTCATTAATCAAATTTTTTCTGCTTGTAACAAAGCTTTGTCTAAAGCACCTAACTTATTATATACTTCTTGTAATTCATTTTCTGGTTCAGAAGCTGCTACAATACCAGCTCCAGCTTGATAATGCAATCTATTGTTCATACTCAAAAATGATCGTATGATTATTGCATGGTTAAAATTCCCATAGAAGTCCATATATCCAATAGCTCCACCATAAAAATTTCGTTGTGTTTTTTCATATTTATCTATAAGTTGAAGCGCTTTATGTTTTGGCGCTCCGCTCAAAGTTCCTGCAGGAAATGTGTCTGCCACTACTCTAAATGTCTTGGCTGAATCTTTCATAGTGCAAGTAACTTTAGAAACTAGATGTATTACATGCGAAAAAAATTGAATCTCACGATTTTTTTCTACCGAAACGTTTGAACCGTTTCTACTTAAGTCGTTTCTGGCTAAATCGACTAACATTACATGCTCACTATTTTCTTTAGGATCTTTGGCTAACTCTTTAGCTGCTTGAGTATCCTTTAGGTCATTACCTGTTCTTCGGAAAGTGCCAGCTATAGGATGAATTTCAGCTTTTCCATTATCAACAATTAATTGAGCTTCTGGTGAACTTCCAAATATTTTGAAATATCCATAGTCGAAAAAAAATAGATAAGGTGATGGGTTTATAGAACGAAGAGTTCTGTATACATTGAATTCATCACCTTTAAATTGTTGTGAAAATTGACGAGACAATACTAGTTGAAATACATCTCCTTTATAGCAATGTTCTTTTCCTTTTTTTACAAAATCAATAAATTCTGAATCTGATAGATTAGAAGATTTTTTTCCCACCATTTCAAATTTGAAAGGAGTACTAATTTGAGAATTTAAAAGGTTTTCAATTTCATCTAAATTATGATCACTTTCATAAGTATTAGAAAATAAATAGGCTTCATGATTAAACAAACTTATGGCAATAATATTTTTATAAACAGCATAATACATGTCAGGTATATCCATTCCGGTTTTATTTCTGTCTAGTTTGATTTTATCAAAACGCTCAACTGCTTCATGAGCGATAAATCCAAAAACACCATTACTAATAAATTCAAAGGGAAATTTTTCACTTTTAAATTGAGTTGAGAATTCATGTACTCGTTCGGGAATGTCAATTGATTCGTCTACTTTCTCAACTATTGAACTTTTATCAGGAAAATGAGTTGTTAATTTTTTATTTTTTAATTCAATTGAGGCAATAGGATTACAGCATATGTATGAAAAGTTTTTATTATTTGAGGAATAATCACTACTCTCAAGAAGTAGGGAATGCGGAAATACATCTCTTACTTTCAGATAGACATTTACTGGTGTAATTGTGTCTGCTAGGATTTTTTTAAATACTGTTTTTAAAGAATAAATTTTCATACGTCCACAAAATTAAAAAAGGCCTGTCGTGATGACAAGCCTTTTTAAATAGTAATATCAGATTTCGTCACACGAGAATTTGTTGCTCAGCATACCACCAGTTAATATTGCAAATAAAGTTTTTCATTGATCAAATATAATATAAATTTTAGAAACCTCTAACCTTGATGATTATTCAAAAGAATGAAAAAACGGTTATATCATATTTAAAAATAAAGGCTGACTTCTAATTCGATATCGTCGTAAATAAGTTTATCACCTAAATTAGAAAAAAAGCTTGATGATCTATGCTTAACACCAAATTTAGATCTATCAAAAACCATTTCTACTGTTGCACCCTCATTGTTCATCGACAATATAAAATTAGTTGATTTAGTTATACCTTTGATTGTTAAATCCCCTGTAACATCATATTTCTCTCTGTCAATTTTTTTAATTGAAGTAATCTTTAATGAAGAATTGGGATATTCCTCAACTGAAAAAAAATCTTCAGAGCGCAAATGATTTTCAAGATAATCTTTTGAACCTCCAGTCAAATCTTCATTTATTAAGCTCAACATATCAACAATAAATTCGCCACCAACAATCTCATCATTTTCAAACAAAATATTTCCTGATGTAAACTTTAAGGAGCCATAATGGGTTTTAGTAGTAATTTCCTTTCCAGTCCATTTTATTTTGCTTAGTTGTAGATTAATATTTTTGTTTTGCCCAAACAAATAGAGGTTTGTGAAGCTTAGAAGTATAACTATAAATAACTTTTTCATGATTTTTTTTTGCAAATTAAAAATTAATTTTCTGTTTATTAAATTTATTTAAAATTCATATTTCATTCATATTTTTTTTCAATTTGTATAATCACAATCACTGTTGTAAATTTAATTTATGGATTTGAGTCAAAATGAATGGGAAGCAATGCACCGAAGCAAAGATGAAACCATTATATTAGACGTACGAACTTTAGAGGAATATAACCAAGGACATATCCCAAATGCTCGATTGATTGATATTCAAAACCCTCCAAATTTCTTACAAGAATTAGAATTACTTAACCGTTCAAAAACATAT
The DNA here is from genome assembly GCA_902613595.1 of uncultured Bacteroidota bacterium. Lineage (GTDB taxonomy): Bacteria > Bacteroidota > Bacteroidia > Flavobacteriales > Flavobacteriaceae > MS024-2A. The sequence goes on along the minus strand of CACMHY010000001.1, from coordinate 357,515 downwards.
CTAGTTTACTGTAGATCCGGTGCTAGAAGTTCACAAGCATGTATGTTGATGAAAAATAAAGGGGTAGAAAACTGTTTTAATTTGCTAGGAGGTATTAATCAGTGGAACGGGAAGATTGTTACTTAAAATGAAAAAATCAACTAGAGTTCGTATTTTCTTTGAACGAAATGGTTTTGCAGTTTGCTCTCGTTTAGCTGAAATATTGGGAATGAAAGTAAAAAGTGTTCGTTTATTTTTTATTTATGCGTCATTCACAACCCTTCTAGGAGGTTTTGTACTGTATTTGACATTAGCATTTTGGCTAAAATTAAAGGACCTAGTTTATACTAAACGTACTTCGGTCTTCGATTTGTGAAATCAGAGTTTAAATTTTTTATTTTCATTTTTGCTGTTTTTAAATAAATCTTTCCCTTTTAATAATTTGATATTCTAATCCTTTTTATGATATTGGACAACAAAACCTATAAACAGAAAATGAAGCACAAGTATCTTACTAAAAATACTTTATTATATTTTTTCTTACTTTCAAGTGGTAACCTCTTTTCCCGAGAGCGTGGGTTAGATGATCAAATTAATGAAGCATTTACTCCAATTGCAAATTGGTGGGAGGGATTAATCCTTCATAATTTTCTAGGAACGGGAATTCCAACGATAATAATTCTATTAGTTGGAGGGGCATTATTTTTTACTTTCTATTTTGGGTTTGTTAACATACGCCATTTTTCAACTGCAATAAATACAGTACGAGGAAAATACGATAGTTTAGAAGTGAATATAAAGAAGAAACAAAAAAGTCAAATTTCTGAAAGCCCAGATATAACTCAATCAAAAAAAACTGACCATGGGGAAGTAAGTCATTTTCAAGCACTAGCAACAGCAGTCTCAGGAACTGTTGGAAATGGCAATATTGCTGGTGTAGCCCTGGCTATAGCAGTTGGAGGGCCAGGAGCTACTTTTTGGATGATACTATGCGGTTTAATAGGAATGTCAACAAAATTTGTAGAATGCACTTTAGGAGTAAAATACAGAGATGTTGGTTCAGACGGCACGGTTTATGGTGGCCCTATGTACTATCTAACTAAAGGACTCGAAGAGAAAGGATATGTTTCTTTAGGAAAAACTTTAGCATTAATATTTGCTTTTTTGTGTATCGGAGCTTCTTTTGGAGGGGGTAATGCTGCTCAATCTAATCAGGCTGCTATGCAGCTTGTAAGCTCCTTTGGAATGACTGGCGGAAGTGCTAGAACTATTATAGGAATAATAATGATGATTTTGGTTGGTATCATAATAATAGGTGGAATTAAGCGAATCGCTTCTGTAACCGAAAAGGTAGTTCCATTTATGGCGTTAATGTATATAATTGCCTGTTTATACATAATTTTTTCAAATTTTAGTTTTGTTGATGACGCATTTGGTATGATCTTTACACAAGCATTTAAACCCCAGGCTGGGCTTGGAGGCTTATTAGGTGTATTAATCACTGGCTTTAGGAGAGCTGCTTTTTCAAATGAGGCAGGAGCCGGTTCAGCATCAATTGCCCATTCAGCTGTGAAAACAAAATATCCAGCTTCAGAAGGTCTAGTTGCTCTATTAGAGCCATTTATTGACACGGTTGTTATATGTACGATGACAGCTTTAGTGATAATTATTTTCAATGGCAATAGTAGTGTATTTGAATACGGTGGTATTGGAGGTGTAGTAATGATTGATGGGGTACCTGCCGAGGGCGCTGGGATTACCGCTGCTGCATTTTCAGAATACATTTCATTTTCTGGTCCTTTTCTAACCATAGCTGTCGTATTGTTCGCAATCTCAACAATGATTTCATGGTCATATTATGGCTTACAATCATGGATGTATATTTTTGGAAAAAGTAAAGCTTCTGAACTAACTTATAAATCAATCTTCCTCATTTTTATTGTAATTGGTGCTGCTGGTGACATGTCATCCGTTTGGGCATTTTCAGATGCGATGATTTTGGCACTAGTTTTTCCTAATATGATAGGGCTATTGATTCTATTTCCTAGAGTTAGAGATGAACTTAATAACTATCTAAGTTCAATAAGGGCTACTAAAGTTAAAAACTAATTTGAAATCCAAAAGATTTTAGAACACAAACAGTGCTAAACATTTGAAAGATATTTATTTTAAAATTTCATTATGATAATGTGTTTACAACAATACCGATTTTGTCTTAACTTTTTGATGTTTTCCCAAACAAACTCTAAATAATAAAACTATATTTGTAATAAAACTTGTTTATGATTGATTTCGAATTACGCCCAGACATAAAGACTTCCGAAACCCAGCGGATGGTTTATGAAGCAGCCAGAGACTTTGCGACTCAGTTTATTAAGCCAAAAGTCATGGAGTGGGATGAGGCTCAATATTTTCCCGTTGAAATTTTTGACAAAGCAGGGGCGCTTGGGTTCATGGGAATGCTCATACCAGAAAGTTATGGTGGTTCGGGTATGGGTTATCACGAGTATGTCACATTAATTGAAACAATATCAATTGTTGACCCCTCTATAGGTCTTTCAATAGCTGCACACAATTCTCTATGCGTGAATCACATATATTCTTTTGGAACTGAGGAACAGAGACTCAGATGGCTACCAAAGCTCTGTGAAGGGATATCTATCGGAGCTTGGGGCTTGACTGAACATAACACTGGATCTGATGCAAAGGGGATGTCAACTACTGCTCGTAAACAAGGAGACCAGTGGATTTTAAATGGTACCAAAAACTTTATTACACATGGAATTTCAGCTGATGTTGCAGTTGTTGTTGCCAGAAGCGGCGATAAAGGTGACAGTCGTGGAACTACAGCATTTGTAGTTGAGAGAGGAACACCTGGATTTTATTCTGGCAAAAAAGAAAATAAACTAGGTATGAGGGCATCAGAGACTGCTGAAATGGTATTTGAGAACTGTATAATCCCAGATGAAAATCGATTAGGCCCAGTTGGTGACGGTTTTATACAATCAATGAAAATTTTAGATGGAGGAAGAATTTCAATAGCTGCACTTTCCTTAGGAATAGCAAAGGGAGCATATAACGCATCTCTATCATACTCAAAGGAGAGGAAACAATTTGGTAAATCTATAAGTGATTTTCAGGGAATCTCTTTTAAACTTGTCGATATGGTTACTGAAATAGAAGCCGCTTCACTTTTGACCCAAAAGGCGTCAGAAATGAAAAATCAAAACTTAAGTGTAACCCAGTCTGGGGCTATGGCCAAGCTTTTTGCTTCAGAAACTTGTGTGAAAGTTGCTAATGAGGCTGTACAAATTCATGGCGGTTATGGATTTACAAAGGATTATCCAGTTGAGAAATTTTTGAGAGATTCTAAGTTGTGTACAATTGGAGAGGGAACAAGCGAAATCCAAAAAATTGTAATAGCGAGAAAAATTTTGAATTCTTAGAGTTAGAATTTGAATGAGATTACCAAGTAAAATCTTTTTTTTATATTTGCCTGCAAGTTGAAAGGAGGTAAATTCAAATGTTAATAATTCCAATCAAAGAAGGTGAAAGCATTGATCGTGCCCTAAAAAGGTTCAAGCGAAAGTTTGATAAAACAGGCGCTATGAGACAATTAAGGGCTAGAAAGCAATTCATTAAACCGTCTGTTAAACATCGCCAAAAAATACAAAAAGCCCAGTATATCCAGCGTTTAATTGACAACGAGAATATTTAATCCTCCATCTGTTTTCTTGACTTTAGTTTTATATGGTTGAAGTCGTTAACTTTACTTTAAAAGTTATATGGCTAAAAAAGCTTTTTTAGACTACATTTCTCTTGAAAAAAAATATTCATCGAACACATTAAAAGCCTACAAAAAAAATCTTGATGACTTTGAAAAATTTATTTTTTCAAACAATTATAGCGTCTCTATTGAAGAGGCTACTTACAAAGAGATTAGATATTGGATTGTCTTTCTTGTAGATCAAGGAAATAGTAAAAGAACTATTAATAGAAAAATTTCTGTTTTAGCTTCTTATTACAAATTTTTATTAAGGACTGAAACAATTAGTATCTCACCACTTAAAGAGCATAAAGCTTTGAAAACAGAAAAAAAAGTGGTCATTCCTTTTTCTAAAGATGAAATAAACAAATTGATGTCTAATGATTATTTTTCAAACAGTTACTCAGGTTTTCTTCAACAAACAATTATCAAACTCTTTTATTTTACAGGCATAAGAAGAAGTGAACTTCTTGCATTAAGGATTAATGATTTTGATTTCTCGCAGAGTTTAATAAAGGTTCTAGGTAAAGGAAATAAAGAACGTTTGATCCCGCTTTTACCAGAGATAAGGGATCAAATTAAGAGTCTTTTAGACCTTCAAAATGTAGATAAAATTCAAAGGCAAGAAGACTTATTATTTGTTAATAACAATGGGAAAAAGCTCTCTACAGCATTTGTTTATAAGACTGTAAAAATGTACTTTGGGTATGTGTCAAGTAAGATAAAACGAAGCCCGCATGTGCTGAGACATAGCTTTGCTACCCATTTGCTTGACCAAGGAGCGGATTTAAATGCAATTAAAGATCTTTTGGGACATAGTAGTATAGCTGCAACGCAGCATTACACACAAAGTAGTATGGCAAAGATTCAAGAAGTATATAAAAAAGCTCATCCTAAAGAAAAAAAAAATAATCAAAAATAAACTCTTATGGTAACAATACATTTTAGAGCCGTAAATTTTAAAGCGGGATTGAGACTTAAAGAATACGCAAAGAAGCGAATTGAAAAACTTTCCTTATTTCATCAGCAAATCTTAGAGGTTTTTGTATTTACTAAAGTTGAAAATAATTCAGACGGTTTCAATAAGTGGGCCGAGCTCAAAATTGAAATACCAGGAGATTACGTTATAGTTAAGAAAATTTCTCGTTCTTTTGAAGAATCAATTCACAACGCAGCTGCAAGTGCTGTAAGAATTTTGAAGAAAAGAAAAGGTAAAGTGAGGAGCTCGTAAATTTTGATTTTTTCTTTTGATTCCAATAAAATTAACATTTAATTTGCAATCAATTTTATAAAAATATTTAATTTGCCGATGTAGCTCAGCTGGCTAGAGCAGCTGATTTGTAATCAGCAGGTCGTGGGTTCGAGTCCCTCCATCGGCTCTAATCATTAAAAAGAACAAAAGAATATATTTTGAAGTTAATATGTGATTTAATCTCATCAAACTCGGGGAGATACTCAAGCGGCCAACGAGGACAGACTGTAAATCTGTTGTTTTTTAACTTCGCAGGTTCGAATCCTGCTCTCCCCACAGCTTTATTTAATAGAATTAATTATATTCACAAATAAAACACTCATTTATAAAGTGAAACTTAAAAATAATATGCGAGAGTAGCTCAGTTGGTAGAGCGTCAGCCTTCCAAGCTGAATGTCGCCGGTTCGAACCCGGTCTCTCGCTCTCTTTTATTGCCGATGTAGCTCAGGGGTAGAGCGTTTCCTTGGTAAGGAAGAGGTCACGAGTTCAAATCTCGTCATTGGCTCTCCTGTAAATCAGATAGTAAGGCAAAAACCTCAAATACTTTCTAGAAACATCAATTGAACTTATAGTGAACTTTTGGTGTTTTTTTTATTTTAAGTTCTTCTTTAATAAATACCATTAAGTCTGTATGGTTTTTGTAATTTTACTTGATGGCAAAATACATAAATAGAACTGCAATAATTTTGTATTTAAACCTTTTGATCGGAATAATTCACGTTTTACACGAATTTGAAATCCTGAATTTCATACCCGACACATATTACTTTATAATTCCGGTATCATTCTTATTGACACTAATAGTTTGGAATGGTCTTTTAATGTTGAAAAAAAATAAATGATTGAATATTTTTTTACTTGTCCATTTTGTTGGGAGGAAATTTCAATGTTATTAGAAAGATCTGATGAAGTTCAAAATTATGTTGAAGATTGCGAAGTTTGTTGCCAGCCAATTCAAATTGAATATCTATTTCAAAAAGAGGTAGAAAGATTTAGTGTTATTACATAATTTTATTTTCTATTTATCTTACAAGCGTTTTATGTAATTTTGGCTTGTGAAAATAGCAAGATTATTTGGGGCTCTGTTTGCCTTGTTATCTATCATCTTAGGTGCACTAAATAGCCACACTTTCAAAAATTCACTTCCTGATATGGCATCTGAATCCATTGATGTAAGCCTCAGATACATTATGTTTCATGCTCTAGCATTATTAATATTATCTGTATTATCTGTAGAGGGCAAAAAACTGATTTCACTTTTCTTAATTGCCGGTACACTACTTTTTTCTTTTAGCATTTTATTTTTATCATTTCAATCACAAATTATTTATAATCTCAGCTGGTTAGGACCTATTACCCCTATTGGCGGGTGCCTACTAATCATTGGGTGGATTTTAATTCTTTTCCAATTCATAAAAAATTAGTTTTGGAATTTTTTGATATTATATAAACTTGAAATAAACAAAAGATCTTTGAACAATTTTTTATATTAGTATAAATCAAATATTTAAACCAAAATGAAAAAATACATAATAGCCTTTATTTCCTGCTTTGTATCAGTTTCTATTGCAAGCATTATACCGACAATACTATTTTATGGGCCTGAGCAAGCTGAATTGAGTAAACTTTTCCCAGGTGTTGTAAATGAAGTTCCTGACCCTTTATTTATACTTATTAGTGCAACTGCACTGATAATTTTGTGGGTTATAACTTTTGACAAAATGGGTATTTCAAATTTAAAAAACGGATCAATTACAGGAATTTGGTTTGGAACTTTAACCTTTACCTTTTTTGGCTTCCAATTTATGGCTCTAACAAATATTGTTTCAATCCAATTTGCTTTAACAGATATATTTATATCGGCAATTATGGGTGCCATTCAGGGGGGAGCTATTGGTTGGTCTTTAGGGAGATTTGCTTAAAATAATTGTATAACGTAATAGGGCTATTAAAAAGGATAAATTAAGATTATCCATAGCTTAATATTTTTATATTTTAGGATAGTTAGACTTTGTAATTTCAGTTGTTACGTTCCCTGTGTGCTTTGTGCTGGTTGGTTCAAACAAAAGAATCCAAGTTTCTATTTTAGATGATGGACGATGTTCGACTCCCTTTGGAACTACAATAATTTCTCCAGGTAGAACTTCCACTGTTTTATCACGGTACTCTATGTTGAGCTTACCTTTTATCACATAAAATAATTCATCTTCATTTTTGTGTGAATGCCACACAAACTCTCCTTTTATTTTTGCTAATAAAACTTGCTGATTATTTAATTCCACAATCGAATGAGGACTCCACATGGACTCAAATTGTTTATATTTTGATAAGATATTTATTTTGTCCATTTATATGAACTTAGTAAATATTAGAGAATTATTTAAGATAAGTATGTATCAATTGTAGGTTTATCAACCGGAATCTCTTTTTCGAAAGCTATGAAATTATCTAATCTCTCTTTAGCATCATATATAGGAAATATGGAGATCTGACATAAGTAGGGCTCCCCATTTTTTCTATAATTTAAAATTGATCCACTGAAAGTATGATTATAAAACAATTCTTTACGAATTTGACTTTTGATTGACTTAGAAGTTTCTTCTCCTTGTAGAAAGGAGGGTTTTTTACCTACTGCATATTTTTTTGAATAGCCTGTCATATCTCTAAAACCGTCACTAACCCATAGTATTTTTTGATTTTTATCTGTTAGAACAATAGCATCATAATCTTCTTTAAATACTTTTTTAGTTAGATCGGTTGTCCAACTATCATCTAAAATGGATTTGATATGTGAAATATCATTGTTTCTTCTGAACTCATTAATTAGGCTTTGGTAATTCTCAAGATGAATATCAAAACTCGCCAGTGGTAAAAAATTTTTTTTACTTCCTTTCATTTCAAATTAGATGGATTTCCATCCTTTTATTTAGCAAGATGAATTTTACTCGCTAAAGTTTTTAAATTTAATAATTGATAATAGTCTAAATTCTAAATAAATATAATATAATATGGTCATATCCCAAAAATTACTCTAGGAATAGTAAAGACAAAAAACTGCTTTTTAGGGAATTTTTTAAATCAATTTTTGAATTTATAGAAAATTAAAATTTAAAATATAGAAAATGGATAAAACATAATCTAATAATTATCTGGCCGAATAAAATTTTTTTTTGTGGTCTAAAATTTTGATTTATGTTTTATTTTTTCGTGCTGAAATAAAGCTTTTTATAAAACTTATCATAGCCCACAAGGAAGAGATTATCATTAATAATACACGAATTATCGCATAGGTATTTTCTCTTTCAAAGGCCCCAAATAAAGGCTTTACCAAACCAAGTAATATTAAAAACGTAAGTAAAACAGCGACGTGTGCAAGCGCCTTGTTTTCATTTTTCACTCCCTTATTCACAAGCAAAAGAATTATACCAATAATTACTGGAATTAATGCTGTGATTGCTTTAGATTCTGATTCAAAATAGCCCCATAATCCCATTGATATAAGAATTATTGCGTTTAATAAACTTGATGTACTTGCTTTCATAATTTTTATTTAAAGTTAAAAATACAAAGAAAAAAAAGTTTTTATTTTAATTTGTGTTGACCTTGTTTTGGAATTCGTTAATCAAAATAAGCCGTTATTTTTGGCCACACAAATAAATGTTCAGATGAGGTGTTTCAATATTAATTTATGCAATTACATTGATTACCCCACCTTCCATCAGTTTGCTTTATTCTCTCAAAACAAATATTTAAACATTCATAAATACCCTTTATTTCTACATTAAGATTAGGATTTAATAAATTGATATCAGCCTGTTTTTTTAAATCATTAAATACATTTTTTGAAATTTCTATAACTAGCTTAACATTTCCTATATGATCATAATTCTCTTGAAAAAACCTCCAGTCTCCTGATGTGACATGTACATTATTTGTGATTCTGACCTCATATTTAGGAAAATAACTCTCTTTATTTTTTACTTGATTTAAAAATAAAATCCCTTTATCGTCGTATTCACTCGGAATAAATACATCATTCGCAATTTCGGTTTTTATTTTTTCTTTTATTGAAATTTCTCTTGAGTCGTTGGAAGGTTTTTTAGATATAATATATATGGTACACAGTAAAAATGTAACAAAAAATAATATTAAAATACCTTTTTTCATATGGTTATGTAATTACGACAATATACTTTTTAAAAGCCAAAGAACATAAATTTAAGAGAAACTAATAAACATTGAAAAAGTATAATGTTTGTATATTCCTATTTTAACAAAAAAAAGTTGTGATATTTATTTTAAGAACTTTCTTTTTAGTCAATTATTAAATTCCCTAAGAGTCAAACTATTAAAAACGTGATCATGAAAAAAAAAGATTACTTCAGCCAAAAAGAGGTGGAATTAGCATTAGTAGAAATAAAAAATCAAATAAATCGATCAAATTTTTTCCCCGAAATAATTTTTAGCATAAATAGGGGAGGGTGTATTCCAGGAGTTTACCTTTCTCATATACTGAATATCCCTCATCATGTTATAGATATTCAACTTAGAGATATGAAGAATAATATTAATATTTCTAATTTATTAGAGTCGGCCAAATTGGAAAAAAATATTCTAATAGTAGACGACATAAATGACACAGGAGCTACATTTAATTTTGTCAAAAATTCCTTAGCTGAATATAAGGCTAATTTTAGTTATACATCTTTGATTGAAAATAAGTCTAGTAACTTTAAAGTAGATTTTAAAGGTAAAATAATTGATAAAAATATAAATCCAAATTGGATTATATTTCCTTGGGAAAATCTTAACTAATCCTATTGAATTAAAATAAATGAAGAATAAAAATCTATTGTTTTTTTTGATCATAATTCACGTTTTTATTACCACTTTATCAAATGCACTAGTAGCTATACCATTAAATGTGTATGATTTCAAAATCACTTGGGGTGCACTGATTTTTCCTCTTGTTGTCGTTGCAACAGATCTCACAGTAAGATTAGTTGGTAAAAGAATTGCCCAAAAGACTATTTTTTTCTCGTATCCTCTGGCAATTATTTCATCTATCCTAGTGGTTTTCTTTGAAGGTAATTTTTTTTCTGTGGCGGTAAGAATAGGCATTGCAAGTGCAACTGCCTATGCCCTAGGTATGACAATTGATATTTATGCCTTTCAGGCGATACGAGAAAAATACAAATCTTGGTGGATAGCTCCTTCATTGTCTACTGTAATTTCTAATGTAATTGATTCATATGTTTTCTTTTTTGCTGCTTTCTACAGCTCAGAAAATATGTATATGTCAGATAATTGGGTTGAAATAGCAAGTACCCAAGCGGTCATAAAAATAATAATTGGTTTCATTTTCTTTTTACCAGCCTATGGTATTTTACTCAATTTACTTCTGAAATATGTTAAAAAAAATTGATGATTCATTATATTACAAAAGCCTTTTTAGAAGTTTTAATGTAAGTGTTCAATTTGATCATGGAAAAAAATATTTTTGGTGAACCTATTAAAGTTTGTTGTACAAACCCAATGACAGGTTATTTTAGGGATGGTTTGTGCAGAACAATTTCCCAAGACACTGGAACACATACTGTTTGTGCAGTAATTACAGATGAGTTTTTAAAATTTTCAGCTTCAAAAGGGAATGATCTAATTACACCCGTACCTCTTTATCAATTCCCAGGTCTTAAAGAAGGTGATAGATGGTGTCTATGTGTAACTAGATGGATTGAGGCAGAAAAAGCTGGAAAAGCTCCAAAGATCATTCTAGAAGCAACTCACGAAAAGACGCTTGAGTATACCTCTTTACATTTACTAGTTAAATATGCTTATAAGGATTAATTAAAAGAACTTAAATATATTATACCAAGACTAATGAAAAAAAATCAACTACACATTTTATTTGCTTTCATTTTTATTTTACAAAAATTTATTTTTGCCCAGTACTCATATGAAACAGGAGAGTATAATTTTGAAGATAAAGAATTAAATGTTTTTGTTACTGCGGAAAACACAAATTTGAAATTAACCCAAATAGAGTCATCTAAATTTATAAAAACAAGTCAACCCTTGGAAACTGAAATTGGAGTTTTTGTTAATCCAAAAAAGAAATTTCAAGAGTTTTTGGGAATTGGAGGTGCAATTACGGATGCATCTGCAGAAGTTTTCTCCAAGTTAAGCAACACTAAACAAAAAGAGTTTTTAAAAGCATATTTTACTGAGGATGGGATAAATTACAATATTATCAGGACAAGTATCCATAGTAGTGATTTTGGTTTAGGAAGTCATACCTATATTGAAGAAGGTGATGATAAATTAAAAACATTCAGTATCGAAAAAGACAAAAAAAAACGTATTCCTTTAATAAAGCGTTCAATAGATTTGATTAAAGAAAATTTGGTTTTTTATGCAAGCCCGTGGAGTCCACCCGCATTTATGAAAACTAATAATAATATGCTTAGAGGGGGTAAACTTCTACCAAAATATTATCAATCTTGGGCTAATTATTTTGTGAAATTTATCGAAGCCTATGAGGCTGAGGGCATTCCTGTATGGGGAGTGACTATTCAAAATGAGCCAATGGCAACACAGCGTTGGGAATCATGTATATACTCGGCAGAAGAAGAAAGAGACTTTTTAAAAAAATTTTTAGGACCTACTTTCGAAAAAGTCGGATATGGAGATAAAAATATTATTGTATGGGACCACAATAGAGATCTAATTTCTCATCGCGCGAATACTATTTTTGAAGATCCTGAAGCAATGAAATACGCATGGGGTATTGGGTTTCATTGGTATGAGACATGGACAGGTGGCGATCCTAAGTATGATAACTTAAAAAATATCAAAGAGTCTTATCCCTCCATTAATCTTCTTTTTACCGAAGGTTGTCAGGAAAGATTTGATTCAGATCATTATAATAGATGGTCTAATGCTGAGCGATATGGTAACTCTATGATTAATGATTTCAATAGTGGAACTGTAGGTTGGACTGATTGGAACATATTATTAAATCAAAATGGCGGTCCTAATCATGTAAAAAATTATTGTTTTGCACCAATACATGCAAATACGCAAACAAATGAACTAATATATACACCTAGTTATTTTTATATTGGACATTTCTCCAAATTTATTAGACCCAAGTCCAAAAGGATAAGTACTTCTGTAAGTAGAAGTACAATTGAAAGTACATCTTTTCAAAATCCTGATGGTAAAATTGTTACTGTCGTGATGAATAAAACCAACCAAAATATTGACTACAAATTAATTGTTGGAGAATATGAAGCTCGATTAAGCATTCTACCTCATTCAATTCAATCACTAATCTACTAGCAATTAATCTTATAAATAAGTTTTCATTATACAGGTATTAGGCTTAAATATCCTAGAACATATCAATTATTAGAGAATTTTTTGAATTTTAAATATTGTTCGTAATATTTTATTGATTTGTTTAAATGTGGGGATATGGTAATGAAGTAGGATAATGACTGATGGATAAATCCTTGTTATTTGCTCCCCACTCTTTTTATAGATTTATATTAGAATTTCAAATATCTCCTCGCAGAGGTTAAAATTATTTTTAAAACGATTAGTTTTAATTACACTTTTTAAATTTATAAAATGTTATATGTCAATGAAATTTTAGGTGCTTCCTTTTGCCTTTTTTCGGTAATTCTTGGGGCCTTTACATCTCATTATTTAAAAAAAAATATATCAGATTCAGCGATCCAATCCTTTGAAGTTGGAGTAAGATATCTAATGTATCATGGATTAGTTTTAATGATCGTACCTCAATTCTACCTAGATATTAATCCATTAGTATTTAAATTTTTTGTTATTGGAACATGTGTATTTTCCTTTAGTATTTTTTTTCTTTCGATTAAAAGTCTAATAAAGATTAATTTAAAATGGTTGGGACCTTTGACCCCAATAGGTGGACTTATTTTAATTATAGCTTGGTTTTTTTTACTGATCGAGCTTATTAATCCATTTATAAATTAAGAGATAATCAATTTAGGTTAGTTTAAAAAGAATCTTTTTTGATTTATATCAAAAAGGGATGCATAATTGCTATTCTCAGATTTAGTAATTAACACCAATTCCTTTAGAGCTTGTAATTCACTTTTATTAAAAATTAGGACTAAATTTTGTTGGCTTGTTGATATTGGATAAATTCTACATTTATTTGAATATTTATTTATTTTTTCCCAATAATTTGTGTCAATGTCTTTAACAACCAAATGAAAGGCTTTAAATTCTTTGTGAGTCAGTTCGATTAATACGCTGGAAAATTTTAAATAAAACAATTTACAATTATTACAATATGATAATTGACCAAAACCATTTTTTTTATCAATGTTTCTTCATTTCTCATCCTAATAAAATTTTAGTAAATATAATTCCTTATTTATATTTAATCTAAATAAATTTAATAATTTTAAAAATAAATTTAAAAAGTGTTTAATTATGAATATTAGGGTTTTTATTTTGGTATTAACTTCTTTCGTTTCTAATCTTTTTAGCCAGAGTAGAATAAATAAAGACAGAAATTCAATTTTAAAAATGTGTGGTTGCTTTGAGATTGAATTTAAATTTACGGAGACATTTCAACATATTGATGATGAAAATTATAAGCCTTCAAAAGATTACAGATCTTATGCACTAGAATTTGCATTACCAATTATAAATGAAAAGAAAAAAATATCAATCCAGCATTTACTTGTTGTTGGCTATGGTAAAGAGAAAATGATAGTTAAGCATTGGAGACAAGACTGGATTTATCAAAATCGCGATCTCTACGATTATTCAACAAATAATAAATGGGAATACTTGAATTTGCCAAAAATAGATGTTAAAGGTCAATGGACTCAAAAGGTTTATCAAGTTGATGATAGCCCAAGATATGAGGGGACTGGCACTTGGATACATGTTGATGGTAAAAGTTATTGGGAAAACGTTTCTAATGCTCCACTTCCTAGAAGAGAGAGAACAAAGAGAAAAGATTATAATCTAATGATCAGAAACAATAGACATCAAATTACTGATCAAGGCTGGATACATATTCAAGACAATAAAAAGATTTTAAAAAATGATAATGAAACTATTTTGCTAGCAGAGGAAAAGGGAATAAATACTTACAAAAAAGTATCAAATAAAAAATGTTCTCTAGCGGAAAGTTGGTGGAATGAAAATAAGGATAAATGGACCTCTGTAAGAAACACTTGGGAAAAAATTTATGATAAAAAAAAGGACTTGCAATTAAATGAAAAAGTGGATGGAATGAGACTTTATGAATATTTATTATTCACCACTGATTATGAAACAAAAGAGAATCATCAATCATTAATAAATAAATTTATATTAGATTGATGTAGACTCTATAATTTGATCAACATTTAAGATTATTGTAGAGTATTTTTAACTAAAATTTAAAACAATGAAAAAAACATTTTTAACATTAATTACCATTCTAATAGTGTCTTGCACTCAAACTAACAGTAAAGCAAATTCTGAAAATAATTGTGACTCAGACCCTGAATATTTTTTACTAAGACCTGAGGTTGAAAAGGCCTATGGGTATTCTCATGCGGTGAAAATTTGTAATCAAATTAAAATTTCTGGAGCCGTTAGTATGGATAATGAGGGTAGCCCAACTGCTACAGGGAATTTAGAACAGCAAATGAAAAATTGTTATTCAGATTTGCAAAAAATCCTAGAACATTTCAACACTTCATTTGAAGATGTTGTAGTGGAGAATATTTTTACAACTGATATGGGAAAATTTTTAGAGGTTGCTTCATATCGAAATGATATTTATGGTGATAGATTCCCAACAGGTTCCTGGTTAGGTGTAAAAGAGCTGGCATTACCCGAATTCATGATTGAAATAGAGTTAGAAGTACATGTTTCTGAAGAAAAAAATAAAATGGAGGAGTACCCCGATCAAGATAATGATTGATTAGAGAGATAAGTTTCGACATATTCAAATTTTTAAGAAAAAATGACTTAAAAAAAATTCATAATTTCAATAAAATTAAATTATGAAGCTTTTTACTACTAATCAAAATAACTCTGAAAGAGTGCTTAGATTTATTCTATCACTTATTCTAATTCCCGCTCCCATTGTTTATGAGTATGACCCATACTCAATAGTCTTGGCTATTGTTGGGGGTATTTTACTCTTTAATGCAATTTCCGGTATGTGCGTTATTTACCGTTTTTTTGGCGCTAATACTTGCAAGTTATAGTTTTAAAAAAAAATTATTTATCTAAAATCAGCATATCCCAAACTTCACCAACATCATTTTCTTCTAAAACAAATGGTTCGTCTCCTACCCATATGCAAGGTGTACCGGGAAAATAGGATTTAGTCCCAGCAGATATAATTTTACCATCAACTACTTTCAAACTTCTTATAACACCTGAGGTTTCACCATTTTCTAGAATATATTTCTGACAATTTTTCCAATAAGTTGGATATTCAGAGTCCATGTCTTGGGAAAAGCCAGCCAAGTAAATATTTTCTTCTTCATCTATGAATAAATCAAACACATCACTGTTCTGCCAACCATCATCAACAGATCCAATTTGGCATGAGGTTCGAGCCCCATTTGTCCAATATGTCGGCTTTGTTAAATAGCCGAGAAAATTGTGAGGTGCCATTACAGTTCCAGCTATAATTTTCTTACTTCCAAGGATTTTAATGTATTTAGCTTCTCCGTCTCCATGTCTTGGCCGGTTTAGATTCACTCTTCTTTTATTTTTCCAAAAAGCTGGTATCAAGTTGTGAGATTTCATGTAGTATCCAACATTATAAATATTGTTTTCAGAATCCAGTTCTATTCCCCATGACATAGAATCAGCATTAGTTGTCAAATTGAATTTTTCACCATTCTTCCAATAGCACGATCCATTTTGAAAATATCCTCCTACATAAATATCATCATCGTGTAAAATAATGCGTTGTCCTTCAGAAAATTGACCTTCAAGTTCAATTAATGTTTGATCTGTACCATCTAAATTTAAACTCCAAATACTTCCGGTCCCACCATATTTCCATCCAGTAACATAAATCTTTTCATTGTGAAAAAATAACCCTGTAGCCTCATCTGAATCACCGATCAAAGTAATCTTATTTTGATTTATCCAAATAACAGCTCCATCACCTAGGGTTGATCCAGCAACAATGATATTTTTATTTTCCAAATTATTGTTTAAGAAGTTTTCGGATTCAGACAAAGCCTCTTCACTTGAACATCCAAGAAAAAGGAGAAAAATGAATTTTCTAAAAAAATTAAATATAAATTTTGATTGCATTTTGAAATTATAAAAGTCTACACACAAAAATTAAAATAAAAATACTTGATTACTCAATTTTAAAAATTTTCCATAAACATCCAAAATTTCAGATATTTAAGTTTTAAAGCAAAATCAAGTCAAAATTTAATTCAATGGATAACTTATCAAAAACACAAAAACTTTTTATAGCCCTTTTACTATGGATTTCAGCAGGATTTTTTATTTATCTATATCTTTTTGATTAAAAATTAATGTCTTTTAATTTGTTGGACTACGATATTTAAAGAGACATTTTTACTTCAAGATAGATGCAAAATTTATTTCTGAAACAATTTATTTTTTTTGAATAAAGTTCTTCATTTTTAATTTGTAAACTTCTGTTTAAAAAAAACTCAAAAACCACTATCCTAATCAAAAAAATTAGTAAATTTGCACTCCTAAAAATAACATTGAAACAACTATTATTATGGCTAAAGAAACATTCGACCGGTCAAAACCACATTTAAATATTGGAACAATTGGCCACGTTGATCATGGTAAAACTACGCTCACGGCTGCTATAACTAAAGTTTTAGCTGATGCTGGCTTCTCAGAAGCTAAGAGCTTTGATCAAATAGACAACGCACCCGAAGAAAAAGAGCGCGGTATCACAATTAATACATCACATGTTGAATATCAAACATCAAATAGACACTACGCACACGTAGATTGCCCTGGTCACGCTGACTATGTTAAAAATATGGTTACTGGTGCTGCTCAAATGGATGGAGCAATTCTTGTGGTTGCTGCAACAGATGGTCCTATGCCCCAAACTAGAGAGCATATCTTATTAGGGCGACAAGTAGGGGTTCCAAGAATTGTTGTTTTCTTAAACAAAGCTGATATGGTTGACGATGAAGAATTATTAGAATTAGTTGAAATGGAGGTAAGAGAATTACTAACATTTTATGACTATGATGGTGATAATACTCCAGTTATTCTTGGATCTGCTTTAGGTGCTTTAAATGGAGAGCAAAAATGGGTTGATACTGTAATGAAATTAATGGAACAAGTTGACACTTGGATTGAACTACCAAAAAGAGATGTTGAAAAAGACTTTCTTATGCCTGTTGAAGATGTATTTTCAATAACTGGACGTGGGACAGTTGCTACAGGTCGAATAGAAACTGGCGTTGCAAATACAGGTGACGAAATTGATATAATCGGAATGGGTGCTGAAAAAATGAAGTCTACTATTACTGGTGTTGAAATGTTTAGAAAAATCTTAGACAGAGGAGAAGCAGGAGATAATGTTGGAATACTTCTAAGAGGAATTGAAAAAACTGACATTAAAAGAGGAATGGTGCTCTGTAAAACAGGTTCTGTTAAGCCCCATGCAAAGTTCAAAGCTGAAGTTTACATCTTGAAAAAAGAAGAGGGAGGAAGACACACTCCTTTTCATAACAATTATAGACCTCAGTTTTATGTGAGAACAACTGATGTTACAGGTAATATAGTTCTACCTAATGGGGTTGAAATGGTAATGCCCGGTGATAATTTGACTATTAATGTTGATTTGATCCAACCTGTAGCACTTAATACTGGTCTCAGATTTGCAATTCGCGAAGGGGGTAGAACTGTTGGAGCAGGACAAGTTACTGAGATTTTAGACTAAAATATTTTTGAACTACACCTTCGGTATTCAAATTTTTTGAAAGTTGAAGATTCAAGAAAATACGGGTTTAGCTCAGTTGGTAGAGCACTGGTCTCCAAAACCAGGTGTCGGGAGTTCGAGCCTCTCAACCCGTGCTGAAAAAATATAAATGGCAGAAATAATTAACTACATAAAAGATTCCTACGAAGAACTAAAAAATAACGTTTCATGGACGGAACGTTCAGAGCTTCAACGCCTAGTAGTTATTGTTTTGGTCTTTTCAGTTTTATTTTCTTTAGCGATATGGGGTGCAGATACTGTTTTATCAAGGATAATCAAATTCTACTTTAATCTAATTGGATAATATGACTACAACTTTAAACGATAAAAAGTGGTACGTTGTTCGTGCTGTTAGTGGACAAGAGGCTAAAATTAAAGACTACATAAAGTCTGAAATCTCAAGACTTGGCTACGACAATTCAGTAGAAGACCTTTTAGTACCTACAGAAAAAGTAATTCAAATTAGAAACGGAAAAAAAATTAGTAAGGAAAGAACATATTTTCCCGGTTACATAATGATTAAAGCTAATTTGTCAGGCGAACTTCCCCACATAATAAGATCTGTTACAAATGTTATTGGATTTTTAGGAGAAACTAAAGGTGGAGTTCCTGTACCGATGCGAGAGGCTGAAGTAAACAGAATGCTTGGAAAGGTTGATGAATTAGCACTAACAACTGAACACATTTCAATTCCATTTGTTGTAGGCGAAAATGTAAAAGTTATTGATGGCCCTTTTAATGGATTTACAGGTTCTATAGAAAAAGTTAATGAAGAAAAACGTAAGCTTGAGGTAATGGTTAAAATTTTTGGAAGAAAAACTCCCTTGGAATTGAGTTACATGCAAGTTGAAAAAATTTAAAATAATATAATTGTTTAAAACTATCATCATTCAGTAATTTAAATAGTATGGCTAAAGAAATAAACAAGATATTAAAACTTCAGGTAAGAGGTGGGGCTGCGAACCCTTCACCACCAGTTGGACCTGCACTTGGTTCTGCAGGTGTGAATATCATGGAATTTTGTAAGCAATTTAACGCTAGAACTCAAGACAGTCCAGGAAAAGTTTTACCTGTTGTAATTACTGTTTTCAAAGACAACTCATTTGAATTTGTAATAAAAACACCACCGGCTGCTGTCCAATTAATGGAAGCTGCAAAAGCTAAAAAGGGTTCGGGTGAACCAAATCGGCAAAAAGTAGCAACGGTTACATGGGACCAGGTTAAGGTTATAGCTGAAGATAAAATGCCAGATTTAAATGCATTTACAATCGAATCAGCTATGAAAATGGTTGCTGGTACTGCTCGTTCAATGGGTTTTCAAATATCTGGAGATGCCCCATTTTAAATTAAACTATTACAATGCCAAAGCAAACTAAAAATCAGAAAGAATCAATTCTTAAAGTGGACTCTACAAAAACTTACACGCTAAGGGAAGCATCTACTCTTGTAAAAGAAATAACTTTCACAAAATTTGATGCTAGTGTTGACTTAGCTATTAGACTTGGTGTTGACCCTAAAAAATCAACAGAAATGGTTAGGGGTGTTGTAGCTTTGCCTCATGGTACTGGGAAAAAAGTTAAAGTTTTAGCTCTAGTAACACCAGATAAAGAGACAGAAGCTAAGGAGGCTGGAGCAGACTTTATTGGTCTTGATGAGTATCTAAAAAAAATAAAGGATGGCTGGACTGATATTGACATAATTGTAACTATGCCTAGTATTATGGGTAAATTAGGTCCTTTAGGTAAAATATTAGGTCCACGTGGCTTAATGCCAAATCCAAAGACAGGAACAGTTACTATGAATGTAAAAAAGGCAATATCAGATATTAAAGGGGGAAAAATTGACTTTAAAGTTGACAAAACTGGGATAGTTCATGCCTCCATTGGCAAAGCATCCTTTTCTGCGGAAAAAATTTTTGAAAATGCTGATGAACTCCTCAAAACAATATTAAAGATAAAGCCATCAACTTCTAAAGGTACATACATAAAAAGTATTTTTATGTCCACAACAATGAGCCCGGGAATTTCAATTGACACAAAACTATGACAAAGAATATTTCTCAAATATGATAAAAGAAAGAAAACAACAAGTAATTGACGAATTAAATGAAGCCTTAAAAGAGGTAAAAAATTTGTATTTTACTGATATTAGTGGACTTAATGCTTCGGAAACAAGTAACTTAAGACGGTCTTGCTTTAATGAGAAAATCAAGCTAAAAGTGGTGAAAAATACATTGTTAGCCAAAGCCATGGAATCTTCCAATCACGATTTTGGAGATTTGTTAGACACCCTAAAGGGTAACACTTCTTTAATGTTTTCAGAATCTGGTAATGCTCCTGCTAAGATTATCAAGAATTTTAGAAAAAATTCTGATAAACCAATTTTAAAAGGGGCTTTCGTAGAGCAAGCTATTTATATTGGTGACAGTCATATTGATACACTTGCTTCTATAAAATCTAAGGATGAAATCATTGGTGATATAATTTCATTATTGCGTTCACCTATCAAAAATGTAGTTTCCTCACTTCAGTCGGGGGGTGGGAAATTATCTGGAATATTAAAAACACTTTCAGAAAAAAACGATTCCTGACATTATGATTTATTCACTCAAATAAACAAGTTTAAATAGAAAAACAATAAAAATGGCAGATTTAAAAGAATTCGCAGAAAAACTAGTCAATTTGACTGTTAAAGAAGTCAATGAGTTGGCTGATATTTTAAAAGATGAGTACGGCATAGAGCCATCTGCAACTGCAGTAGCTGTTGCAGGAACATCAGGTGGAGATGCCTCAGGTGATTCTGCTCAAGAGAAGTCAGAATTTGACGTAATTTTAAAAGCAGCAGGGGGTTCTAAACTTGCTGTTGTCAAACTAGTAAAAGAATTGACCGGTCTTGGTTTAAAAGAAGCAAAAGACATGGTCGATAATGCACCTACACCTCTTAAAGAGGGTATAGCGAAAGATGAAGCGGAATCGCTTCAAAAATCTCTTGAAGAAGCAGGTGCGGAGGTTGAGCTTAAGTAGATTTTATAATATTCTATTTAGGATTAGGCTTTTGAATTTTTCAAAGGCCAAAATTTTCGTTTATCCAATTGATATCAATTAATACCATTACAATAAAAATTAATTTAAATGCCAGCTAAAAATAGTCAGAGAACAAATTTTGCTCTAGCAAAACACACCCCTGAGTATCCAGACTTTCTTGATATTCAGATCAAATCCTTTCAAGATTTTTTCCAATTAGAAACAAAATCTGACGAAAGAAACGAAGAAGGCCTTTTCAATACTTTTAAAGAGAACTTTCCTATTTCTGATACTAGAAATCAATTTGTTCTTGAGTTTTTAGATTATTTTGTGGATCCACCACGATATACCATACAAGAATGTATCGAAAGAGGACTGACTTATTCAGTTCCGCTTAAAGCAAGACTCAAACTTTTTTGTAATGATTTGGAGCATGAAGATTTTGAAACTATTGTTCAAGATGTTTTTCTTGGAACAATTCCTTACATGACTCCAAGTGGTACATTTGTAATCAATGGTGCTGAAAGAATTGTTGTTTCTCAACTTCACCGTTCACCTGGAGTATTTTTTGGCCAGTCATTTCACGCTAATGGAACAAAACTATACTCCGCACGAGTAATTCCCTTTAAAGGGTCATGGATTGAATTTGCAACAGACATCAATAGTGTAATGTATGCATACATAGACCGTAAGAAAAAATTACCTGTAACAACTCTATTTAGGGCAATTGGATTCGAACATGATCGAGATATTTTGGAAATTTTCGACCTTGCTGAAGAGATAAAAGTAACCAAGTCAGGTATCAAAAAGGTATTGGGAAGAAAATTAGCTGCACGTGTTTTAAGAAGCTGGATTGAAGATTTCGTAGACGAGGACACAGGTGAAGTTATATCAATTGAAAGAAATGAAATTGTGATTGATAGAGATACAGTTCTTGAAAAAGAACATATTGACCAGATTATAGATGCTGGATCTAAAAATATCCTTTTGCATAAGAAAGATGCGCACATGTCGGATTATGCAATTATCTACAATACTTTACAAAAAGATCCAACAAATTCCGAGAAAGAAGCAGTTGAACATATTTATAGGCAATTAAGAAACGCTGAGCCACCAGATGAAGATACAGCACGTGGTATTATAGATAAATTATTCTTTTCAGACCAAAGATATAACCTTGGTGAGGTTGGTCGTTATCGAATGAATAAGAAGTTGGGATTGAATGTAGATATGGACAAACAGGTGCTAACAAAAGAGGATATAATTACTATTATAAAATATCTGATTGAATTAATTAATTCAAAAGCTGAAATAGATGATATTGATCATCTTTCTAATAGAAGAGTTCGAACAGTCGGAGAGCAGTTATCTTCTCAGTTTGGGGTTGGATTAGCCCGCATGGCAAGAACTATCAGAGAAAGGATGAATGTGAGAGATAACGAGGTTTTTACACCAATTGATCTCATTAATGCAAAAACACTTTCCTCGGTAATAAATACCTTTTTCGGAACGAATCAATTGTCTCAATTTATGGATCAAACCAATCCTTTAGCTGAAATCACCCATAAACGCAGGCTATCTGCACTTGGGCCCGGAGGACTTTCTCGGGAGAGAGCAGGTTTTGAAGTACGTGATGTTCATTATACCCATTACGGTCGACTTTGTCCTATTGAAACTCCTGAAGGACCTAATATTGGATTAATATCCTCATTAGGTGTTTACGCTAAGGTAAATAATCTAGGTTTTATAGAAACTCCATATCGGAAGGTTGAAAACGGTAAAATTGATTTGAAGGAAACACATTATTTGAGCGCTGAAGAGGAAGAAAATAATTTAATAGCTCAGGCCAATATAGCGTATGATGAAAATGGAAAAATAATTGATGACAAGATAATTGCTCGTGATCAAGCAGATTTTCCAGTTGTTGGGCCCCAACAAATAAATTATACTGATGTTGCTCCGAATCAGATTGCATCAATTTCTGCATCCTTAATTCCATTCTTAGAACATGACGATGCTAATCGTGCTTTAATGGGATCAAATATGATGCGTCAAGCGGTACCTTTATTACAGCCTGAATCTCCAATTGTAGGAACAGGTCTTGAAAAACAGGTAGCTTCTGACTCAAGAGTTCTTTTAAACGCTGAAGACAACGGGATTGTTGAATACGTGGATGCAGAAAAAATAACAATTCGTTATGATCTTTCCACATCTGAGAAGCTAGTTAGGTTTGATGGAATGAAGAAAACCTATAGTCTAGTAAAATTCAGGAAGACAAATCAGGGGACTTGTATAAACCTTAAACCCATTGTAAAAAAGGGAGACCATGTTAGAAAAGGTCAAGTACTTTGCCAAGGGTATGCTACAGAAGAAGGAGAATTAGCCCTTGGTCGTAATTTGAAAGTAGCTTTTATGCCATGGAAAGGATATAATTTTGAGGATGCAATAGTTATTTCAGAAAAGGTTGTAAGGGAAGATATTTTTACATCAATCCATATTGACGAATACTCACTTGATGTTCGAGATACTAAATTAGGAACAGAAGAATTGACAAATGATATTCCGAATGTTAGTGAGGAGGCAACAAAAGATCTTGATGAAAATGGTATGATTCGTATAGGCGCGGAAGTTAACTCCGGTGACATTTTGATAGGAAAAATTACTCCTAAAGGTGAGTCTGATCCAACACCTGAAGAAAAATTACTACGAGCTATATTTGGTGACAAAGCAGGTGATGTAAAAGATGCATCTCTCAAAGCACCTCCATCGTTAAGTGGAGTTGTAATTGATAAAAAGCTTTTTACCCGTTCTGTAAAAGACAAACGTAAAAGAAATTTAGATAAAGAGGAATTAGATACATTGGAAAAGAAATATGATGAGAAGTTTGATGATTTAAAGCAGGTTTTAGTTGAAAAACTATTTTCCATTGTAAATGGTAAAACTTGCCAGGGCATAAACAACGACTTGGGTGAGGAAATCCTTCCAAAAGGAAAAAAATATTCGCTAAAATTACTTTCCTCAGTTGACGATTACACACATTTGTCAAAAAGTACATGGACAACATCAAATGAAGTCAACGATTTGATTGCAGACTTGATACATAATTATAGAATTAAAGAAAACGATATTCAAGGAGCCTTACGTCGAGAAAAATTTACTATTAGTGTCGGGGACGAGCTTCCTGCAGGTGTTAAAAAATTAGCAAAAGTTTATGTTGCTAAAAAACGCAAGCTTAAGGTAGGAGATAAAATGGCCGGTCGCCATGGTAATAAAGGTATCGTTGCTAGAATAGTGCGTGAAGAGGAAATGCCATTTTTAGAGGACGGAACCTCCGTGGATATAGTATTAAATCCTTTGGGCGTTCCATCTAGAATGAATATTGGTCAAATTTATGAAACAGTTTTAGGTTGGGCTGGACAAAATTTGGGGGAGAAATATGCTACCCCAATTTTTGATGGGGCTTCTATTGAAGAAATAAATAAACTAACAGAAAAAGCAAAGATCCCAAAATATGGCCATACATACCTCTATGACGGAGGTACTGGAGAACGTTTTGATCAACCTGCCACAGTCGGAGTTATTTATATGCTGAAATTAGGACATATGGTAGATGATAAGATGCATTCTCGATCAATTGGCCCATATTCACTTATTACGCAACAACCACTTGGTGGTAAAGCTCAGTTTGGTGGTCAAAGATTCGGAGAAATGGAAGTTTGGGCATTGGAGGCTTACGGAGCATCAAGCACTTTACAAGAAATTCTTACAGTTAAATCTGACGATGTCATTGGAAGGGCAAAAACATATGAATCTATTGTAAAAGGAGACACCCTGCCCGAGCCTGGATTACCAGAATCCTTTAATGTTTTAATGCATGAACTAAAGGGCTTAGGGCTTGATATAAGATTGGAAGAATAATAAATAAATAAATTTAAATGGCTAGAAACAACGAAATCATCACTCAGAAAAAATTCAACAAAATTTCTATTGGATTAGCTTCACCTGAAGTAATTTTGGGAAACTCTAAAGGCGAGGTACTTAAACCAGAAACAATAAATTATAGAACACACAAACCTGAACGAGATGGACTTTTTTGTGAACGGATTTTTGGCCCTGTTAAGGATTATGAGTGTGCTTGTGGTAAATACAAAAGAATAAGATATAAGGGAATTGTCTGTGACAGGTGTGGTGTAGAAGTAACCGAGAAAAAAGTTCGCCGAGATAGAGTAGGACATATTAATTTGGTGGTACCTGTTGCTCATATATGGTATTTTCGCTCCTTACCAAACAAAATAGGTTATTTATTAGGTCTACCATCAAAAAAACTTGATATGATAATTTATTATGAAAGGTACGTAGTAATACAGCCTGGTTCAGCAAAAAATCAAGAAGGAGAAGATTTAAAACAATTAGATTTCCTGACAGAAGAAGAGTACCTTAATGTAATTGAGCAAATACCTGCTGAAAACCAATATTTAGAAGACTCTGATCCAGACAAATTTATTGCAAAAATGGGAGCAGACTGTTTAATTGATCTACTTGCTCGTATTGACCTTGAAACACTATCATATGAGCTTAGGCATAAAGCAAATAATGAAACCTCAAAACAAAGAAAAACTGAAGCACTCAAGCGTTTGCAAGTAGTCGAGGCTTTTCGGGATGCTAATGAAAGAGGAGAAAATTTACCAGAGTGGATGATAATGAAAGTCATACCAGTAATCCCACCGGAGCTTAGACCTCTTGTACCCCTTGATGGTGGACGTTTTGCTACTTCTGATCTAAATGACCTTTATAGAAGAGTTATAATTAGAAATAATCGTCTTAAAAGGTTAGTTGAAATTAAAGCACCAGAAGTAATTCTACGAAATGAAAAAAGAATGTTGCAAGAATCAGTTGATTCCCTTTTTGATAATACAAGAAAAGCTTCAGCAGTAAAAACAGACTCAAATAGACCTTTAAAATCACTTTCAGATTCTCTGAAAGGAAAGCAGGGTAGATTTAGGCAAAATCTACTAGGCAAAAGAGTAGATTATTCTGCTAGATCAGTTATAGTTGTCGGACCTGAACTAAAATTATTTGAATGTGGATTGCCTAAAGATATGGCAGCTGAATTGTATAAGCCGTTTATTATTCGGAAGATTATTGAAAGAGGGATTGTTAAAACTGTAAAATCAGCGAAAAAAATAATTGACAGAAAAGAACCAATTGTTTGGGATATTTTGGAAAATGTATTAAAAGGACATCCCGTATTACTGAACCGTGCTCCTACTCTACACCGACTTGGAATTCAAGCATTCCAACCAAAGCTCATCGAAGGAAAAGCTATACAACTTCACCCTCTAGTCTGTACTGCATTTAACGCAGATTTTGATGGTGACCAAATGGCAGTTCATTTACCTCTTGGTCCAGAGGCTATATTAGAGGCACAACTCTTGATGTTAGCCTCACATAGTATTTTAAATCCTGCAAATGGATCTCCAATTACAGTTCCCTCACAAGATATGGTTTTGGGTCTTTATTATATGACCAAAGCAAAAAAATCTACCGGGAAGGAAAAGGTAAAAGGAGAAGGTCTTACTTTTTATTCTGTTGAGGAAGTCCATATTGCTTATAATGAGAAAAAAGTTGAGCTTAACGCAATAATTAAAATAAGGGTAAAAGTTTTAAATGATGATGGTAATCTGACTGAAAAAATAATTGATACAACTGTTGGCCGTGTTTTGTTTAATGAAGTGGTTCCAGAGGCTGCTGGCTTTTTCAATGTCGTGTTAACTAAAAAAAATCTACGTGAGATTATTGGAGATATTCTAAAAGTGACAAGTGTTCCTGAGACAGCAAATTTTTTGGATAAAATAAAATCTATGGGCTATGGATTTGCATTTAAAGGTGGTTTGTCTTTTAGTTTGGGAGATATAATCATTCCACCAGAAAAATTAAGTATGATTGGTGAAGCTAATGGCCAAGTAGATGGTGTTATTAGCAATTATAACATGGGGCTAATAACTAATAATGAGAGATATAATCAGGTAATTGATATTTGGACTTCAACAAATGCTAAATTAACTGAGCTCGCAATGAAAAGAATTAGCGAGGACCAGATGGGTTTTAATTCTGTTTACATGATGTTGGATTCTGGTGCTAGAGGTTCAAAAGAACAAATTCGTCAGCTTACTGGGATGCGCGGTCTTATGGCTAAGCCTAAAAAGTCTAATGTAGGAGGAGGAGAAATTATCGAGAATCCTATACTTTCTAATTTCAAAGAAGGATTATCTATCTTGGAGTATTTTATATCTACACATGGAGCCAGAAAGGGTCTCGCAGATACAGCACTAAAAACTGCGGATGCTGGATATTTGACAAGAAGACTTCACGACGTTTCTCAGGATGTTATCGTTAATATACAGGACTGTGGAACTTTAAGAGGTGTAGAAGTAAAACCTTTAAAGAAAAATGAAGAAATAGTAGAAACTCTTGGAGAGAGAATTCTTGGACGAGTTACATTACATGATATAGTTGATCCACTTACTAATTCCATAATTGTAGAATCTGGTAATGAAGTTAAAGAAGAGCATATTTCGATTATAAAGAATATACCTATAGATTCAGTTCAAGTACGTTCTCCATTAACATGTATTGCAAAACACGGAGTTTGTGCAAAATGTTATGGTAGAAATTTAGCAACAGGGAAAATGGTTCAGCTTGGTGAAGCCGTTGGTGTTATTGCGGCACAATCTATTGGCGAACCTGGTACTCAATTAACGCTTCGGACATTTCACGTTGGTGGAGTTGCAGGTAACATTTCAGAGGAAAATAAACTTGTAGCAAAATTTGATGGAATTGTAGAAATTGATGACTTGAAAACAGTACAAGGAAAAGACGCTGAAGGTAAAGATGCTGAAATAGTTATTTCAAGGACAACTGAAATAAAAATTTTAGACATTAAAACTAAAAGTATTCTGAGCACAAATAATATACCTTATGGATCTTCACTTAATCTTAAGAATGGCTCAAAGGTGAAGAAGGGTGCTATTATTTGCCAGTGGGATCCATTCAATGGAGTTATAGTTTCTGAATTTGCAGGTGAAATTATTTTTGAAAATATCGAACAAGGAATTACTTATCAAGTTGAGATTGATGAGCAAACTGGTTTCCAAGAGAAAGTAATTTCTGAATCTAGAAATAAAAAACTTATTCCAACACTCTCAATTGTTGACAAAAACTCTAAAACTCTTCGTTCATATAATTTACCCGTTGGAGCTCACTTAATTGTTAATGAGGGTGAACAAATAGAGGAAGGGAAAATACTTGTGAAAATACCAAGAAAATCAGCAAAATCAGGTGATATCACCGGAGGTTTACCTAGAGTAACTGAACTTTTTGAAGCTAGGAATCCATCTAATCCTGCTGTTGTTTCAGAAATTGATGGTGTTGTTTCATTTGGAAAGATTAAGAGAGGTAACCGTGAGATTATAGTAGAATCAAAATTTGGTGATTTAAAGAAATATTTGGTAAAGTTATCTAACCAAATCTTGGTCCAAGAAAATGACTTTGTAAAAGCGGGAATGCCTTTATCGGACGGATCTGTAACCCCAGCAGATATTCTAAATATTAAAGGACCCTCTGCTGTTCAGCAGTACCTTGTAAATGAAATACAAGAAGTTTATAGGCTCCAAGGTGTAAAAATAAATGATAAGCATTTTGAAGTGGTTGTTCGACAAATGATGCGTAAGGTTAGAATTTTAGATCCAGGAGATTCCATTTTCTTAGAAAATCAATTAATATTCAGTTATGACTTTATTAATGAAAATGACTCTCTTTATGGAATGAAGATAGTTGAAGAGATTGGAGATTCTGAAAACTTCAAACAAGGCCAGACTATAACATCAAGACAGTTAAGAGATGAAAATTCAGTTTTAGCAAGAGAAAAAAAGTCTCTTGTCATAGCTAGGGAGGCTGCTCCTGCAACAGCTAAGCCTGAACTTCAGGGAATCACGCGCGCTTCTCTTCAAACTAAGTCATTCATATCAGCTGCTTCATTTCAGGAAACAACAAAAGTTTTAAATGAAGCTGCCGTCAATGGGAAGGTCGACTTTTTAGAAGGTTTAAAAGAGAACGTTATAGTTGGACATAAAATTCCCGCTGGTACTGGTCTTAGAAAATATAGCAATTTGATTGTTGGATCTAAAGAAGAGTACAATAGTCTTTTAATTGATAAAGAAGAGGAAATAACATTTTAAATCATGAGTGAAAAAAAAGAAAAACAAAAACAAAAACAATTAAATATTGCAATTGATGAAAACATTGCAGATGGTGTTTATTCTAACTTAGCAATAATAAATCACTCCACATCTGAATTTATAGTTGATTTTGTTAATATTATGCCTGGTTCACCAAAAGCTAAAGTAAAATCTAGGGTAATTTTAACACCCGAACATGCTAAACGATTTAAAATTGCTTTGAATGATAATATTCAAAGGTATGAGAAATCAAATGGAATAATTGAGACAAATGAGCCACCCAAAATTCCATTAAATTTTGGATTAGCTGGAAAAGCTTGATTAATTTTATTCAAGTAAAGGATCCATATGTTCAAAATTCTGAAGTAAAATGAAATTGCAGATCTTTAAAATTTGTTTCGGCCATTTTTAGACTAAATTCCGAATCAGACAGGAAAACAAGTTTCCCTTCTTTATCGTGAGCTAAATACTTCTGCTTTATGCGTCTAAAATTCTTGAATGAAGAGCTTTCTTCATCAGCTTCCACCCAACAAGCTTTATATATATTAATATTCTCGTAATCACATTCAGCTCCATATTCGTGGAGAAGACGATATTGAATTACTTCGAATTGCAGTGCACCAACAGTCCCAATTACTTTTCTGCCATTTAGATTTAAAATAAATAACTGTGCTATTCCTTCATCCATTAGCTGGGAGATTCCTTTTGCAAGTTGTTTTGCTTTCATTGGATTTGTATTATTTATGTATCGAAAATGTTCAGGAGAAAAATTGGGAATCCCTTTGAAATTTAAATTTTCTCCACTTGTCAGAGTATCGCCAATTTTGAAATTACCAGAATCATGAAGTCCTACGATA
Source organism: uncultured Bacteroidota bacterium (assembly GCA_902613595.1). Taxonomy (GTDB): domain Bacteria; phylum Bacteroidota; class Bacteroidia; order Flavobacteriales; family Flavobacteriaceae; genus MS024-2A. The sequence goes on along the minus strand of CACMHY010000001.1, from coordinate 327,398 downwards.
TCTCCAGGATAGGAAATATCAACAATTTCTTTTTTTTCAGCGAAAAAAGTATTTGGTGCGGAAAATTTCAAATTTTTATTGTTTCGAACATGAAAATAAGGTGTATTTCTATTAAATGTACCCGAGACAATTTTCACAAAAGCTAAACGATTACGATGATTAGGATCCATATTAGCATGAATTTTAAAAATAAAACCACTAAATTTTTTTTCTTTTGGATCCACGATACGCTTTTCGCTATGTTTTGGCAAAGGAAATGGTGCTATTTCTACGAAACATTTGAGAAGATCTTCAACACCATAATTATTCAATGCTGACCCAAAAAATACAGGCTGAAGATCTCCTTTCAAATATGAGTTTTTGTCAAATAAGGGATAAACTCCTTTAATAAGCTCCAATTCTTCTTTGAGAATTTCAATATCCTTTTTTCCAATAATTGACTCAAGCTCTTGGTCATGTAAAGAATCAAAAGTGATTTTATTTCCAATAGTTTGCTTTTGATGATTTCGGTAAATATTTATGTTTTTTTTATAAATATTGTAAATCCCCTTAAAATTATGACCAATACCAATTGGAAATGAAAGTGGAGTTACAGAAAAAGCTAGTTTTTTTTCAATTTCATCTAAGAGATCAAATGCATCTTTTCCTTCACGATCAAGTTTATTAATAAAAACGATAATTGGTATTTGGCGCATTCTACAAACTTCAACCAACTTTTCAGTTTGTTCCTCAACACCTTTAGCAACATCAATAACAACTATAACACTGTCAACTGCGGTAAGAGTTCTATAAGTATCCTCAGCAAAATCCTTGTGCCCTGGTGTATCAAGAATATTAATTTTTTTGTCTTTATAATTAAAAGCTAAAACAGATGTAGAAACAGAAATTCCTCTTTGCCTTTCAATTTCCATAAAATCACTGGCAGCTGTTTTTTTGATTTTGTTCGACTTAACAGCTCCTGCAATGTTGATTGCTCCTCCAAAAAGTAATAATTTTTCTGTTAGAGTAGTTTTTCCTGCATCAGGATGAGAGATAATCCCAAAAGTTCTTCTTTTTTTTATTTCCTCTTCCAGTGACATCATAAAATTTCAATAAAAGTAGTCTAAAAAATTTCTCTCAAGAAAAATGACTCGATAGGTTTTTGACAAAATTATGGGTATTTTTACAAAGCATGAAAGAAGAAAATGTGGTATTAGTAGATAGGAACGATAATCCTATAGGTACAATGCCCAAAATAGAGGCTCATGAAAAAGCACTTTTACATCGTGCTTTTTCAATTTTTATCCTAAATAAAAAAGGACAATTGATGCTTCAACGTCGTGCCCTTGATAAATATCATTCTCCTGGGCTTTGGACTAATACATGTTGTAGTCACCCTAGGGAGGGTGAAAGTAATATTGAAGCAGGTAAAAGAAGACTTAAAGAAGAAATGGGTTTTATAACCTCGCTAGAGCCTATGTTTAGTTTTGTATACAAGGCAAAATTTGAAAACGGATTGACCGAACACGAGTTTGATCACTTACTACTTGGCTATTATGATAAAACACCTTTTATTAACACAATTGAAGTTTCAGAGTGGAAATGGATGTCTTTAGATAAAATAGTCCTAGAAATAAAAAAAAAACCAGAGGATTTTACAGTTTGGTTTAAAATTATTTTTGAAAGATTTTATAAATATATTAGGAAAACAAAATGAGAGTAACTGTAAGTAGAAAAGCACATTTTAATGCTGCACACCGTCTTTATAGAAAAGAGTGGTCAGATAAAAAAAATAATTCTGTTTTTGGGAAGTGTTCAAATCCTCATTTTCATGGCCACAATTATGAATTAATTGTTCATGTTACAGGATCAGTTGACCCCGAAACTGGCTATGTTATAGATATGAAAGTTTTGAAAAACCTAATCAAATCTGAAGTTGAGGATAAGATGGACCATAAGAATTTAAATGAGGAAGTTCCCGAATTTATTGAAATGATTCCAACCGCCGAAAATATTGCAATAGTGATTTTCAATAATCTTAAACCACACCTTAATCCAAACCACTCCTTAGAAGTAACTTTATATGAGACTCCAAGAAATTTTGTCAGATATTCCGGATAATTTTTTTAGTTTTCCTTTAAAAAATATTTATATTCAATAATATTTTAAAAAATTAAATGCCGAGTATTAAACTCCTAAAAAAAGATATAAACAATGACATTGGAGATGTTATTGAGGAGATTTATCTTTGGGAGTTATCAAATCCTAATGGTGATCTAGCTAAAAGTGAAAAACTAGTCGAAGAAGCTATTGAAGCTTTCGACAAGCTTATAGTTATGATAAATGGTGTTAAAGGAGACAATAAAAAGGCTCAGTTTAAAGAAATCCAGCAAGAGCGTAAGAAAGTAATGAACTCTTTACTAAAAAAATCTGCAGCACTTTAATTTCTTTCCTTTTCTCGCCTTTTTTCAAGCAAGTTCAAAAACTCAATACCATACTTTGAGGACCTCACCTCATCTGTTAGTTTTCTAGCAATAGAGTCTAACAATATCAGATTTGCATCAAATACTTGAGTTAATACTAAATAGGGTGCAATGTTTTGATCTGGATTTTGCGCAGCAAAATTTATTGTGTAGAGGTATCTTCTTTTTAATAGATTAGCGATTTTTTTCTCTAGTGTATCAACTCTTTCAATTTTTTTTTCTGCTTTTGCTACATATAAATCTCTTATTAAGTCAAGGTTTCTGTTATTAAATTTTCTACTCATCGATTGATATTTTTGAAGTAATTCTTGGTTCTTTGAACCAGAAATTTTTGCACTACTTTCAAAGGTTTTAAGTAGTGTATTAATTTCTATTGTACCTTTTTCACCAAAAAACAGAATACGGTCATTTAGGCTGTCACCATCATCCTTGTTTAGATAAAGATAAAAGACCTCCGCAGTTTTGATAGGTGTTTTAAACCTAAAGTCAGGTGAACCATCTACATAAGTTGAATCAAGATTTATTAACATAGTATCTTTAATTCTTTGAAGATATAACTTGCCTTTTCTAAGTCCTTTTATACTGCCTTTCACAATCATTAAATCTTCAGAATTACTTTTTTCTTTTTGATTGCAAGAAAATATAAGACTGCATAAAACAGTAATCAGAAAATATTTTTTGAGTTTTAACATTTCAAATATTTAACCAGTAAGTAAATTTCAGGTTAAAACTACGATATCTTGGTGAAAAATTATCTGAACTAATATAATTATCGTTGTAAACCAAAAATAAATCAGAAAGAGGAGCGAAACGCCATTGCATTCTTGAATTCACACCCAAATTTTCTCCTTGGGAATTGTACTGAATGAAAGTGGTCCAAGTTAAGGTTTTTGTAAAAGTAAAATCTATTTTAGGACTGATCAACCAGATATTTTTTGATGGGTAAGGAATTGGAAGGTTTATGGAGTTAAAGTTTAAAATAAAACTTGCATTAACTAGGGGTTGTCTTCGCCAGTTAAATTCATTTTCAATAGTAAACTTAGTCCCATTAAAAAAAGTTCCATAAGAAATTTTAGAGTCAAGATTAAAAATTTTTGTTTGATCAGATCGATAACCAAATTCTATGTCACCATATGAATAGTTAGAATTTGCAGGAAGATATGCTCCTTCGTAACTTCGAGTTGGGTCAAAATCTGAAACTAGATATATATATCGGTTTGTGTACTCAAGAGATAGACTGCTTGTATTTAGAAATCTTTTTTGAATAGTTGAGATAAAAACTCTATCTGTCATTAGATATTCTCTTGCTGTGTCATAAACAAAAAAACCTCTTTGTATGAAACTATAACTCGTTATTTCTGGATTTTTTGGATATATCCTAAAGGTGTATTCTGGTGTAAGTTTTAAAAATCCCGTACGCCTATAAAAACCTAAATTTGATCTGAAGTCATCGCCCCCATGAATCAATCCCATTCCAATTTTATGGCGAAGTGTATTGCGCTGAATTCTTAAACCTACTATTTGATCATCACCATCTAGTCCTTCAGTGAATGATTTATGTAAGTATGTACGACCTGACCATTTACTATCTGAAGATGCTAAATTATATTCTATTCCAGCAACACTGTTTTTTCTTTCTTCATTATCTAAGAAGTCATAGTTTTCAATAGCACTTCGATTCATAAAAAAGAAACTAATATTTGATCTATCAAATACTTTCTGCCTTAATGTAAAAACAGAATTTAAATTTGATGCAATTTCATTTTTCACATCTTCATCTGTAAGAATACTTAAAAGACCAACTCGTAGGCTTGAATTTAATTTACCACTCAGCCGAGCTCCATAAATGATTTTATTCTCTATTGTATTTCCATCCAAATCTTCAGCAACACCTATTCTTCTTGAGAAAAAAGGAACAACATCTCTCACAGTACCAAAATCGTTAAAAAGGTCATTGTTTTGTGTAAAGAATTGACGTTTTTCAGGAAGTGCAATTGCAAAACGAGTGAGGTTTACAATCTGATCATCTGCCTCAACTTGGGAAAAATCAGGATTAAAAGTAAGGTCTAAATTTAGGGCATTCCCTATTGGAATCTTAGCATCACCTCCTATACCTGTATTTAAATTTGAAGATTGATTTAAGAAATCTTTTTGTGTAATACCACTAATATATGGGATTAATGAAATTGGATTACGTGCTTTTTTTAGGGGTTTTTCAAAAATCATTTTACCCATAAATCCTAAATTGCCAATGAGTTGATTTTGAGGAGTTTTCACCCATACACTATATTCATTATTTTGCATATTTCCTCTATAAATGTTAAAACGCCATGAGCTATCTCTATTATTGTAAAAAAAGGAAGCGAATGGAATTTGAATTTCTACTGAATACCGATCTTCATATACTTTAGATTCAACAAACCATTTTGTATCCCATGTGTAGCTTCTATCAGTTCTATAATTTTGATTTCCACCTGAAATAAGTCCCTCGTTTTTTAGCCCTAAGGGATTTGTTGAGAATGAGAAAGCGTTTGTCCCATCATTAAATGTATCGAAAAGAAGAGTTATAAACTCAGCTCCATAAGAGCTGAAGTCGCGTTTTAGACTTGGTGTAGTAAAATTTTTTCCGTCTGTTAGTGATTCGACAAGGATATAGAGATTTTTCTGATTTTTAAGAATTTTGAATCTGGTTTGTTTTTCAGCTTTTAAACTATCATTTGGCCTCCACAACCAAAATTCTGATTGCCATTCGGCTAAATCCCATTCTTTTTCATTTCCAATTCCATCAATATTTATATCAGATTCAATATTCTTAATTATAAACTCTTTCTCATTCTGAGTGAAACAAAATAAAGATTTAAATAAAAAAATTGTTAACACGACCCTTTGAATACTCAAAATGCAATTTTTTAGAAGGATTGTAAAAATAAGATTTAAAATTATATTTGAGTATGATTTTAAAACTCATATTCATTTATAACTTTTTCCTGGGATATTTTTTAACAAATGATATTTTGTGGGGTAAAACAGGACACCGAGTTGTAGCTGAGGTCGCATCCAAATATATCTCAAAAAATACCAGAATTTCCCTTGACGAAATTTTGCAAGGCCAAAGTCTTGCTTACGTTTCAACTTATGCTGATGAAATTAAATCAGATAAAAAATATTCCAAGTATAATGCATGGCACTATGCAAATCTTAATTTAAATGAGACCTACCAAACAAGCTACAAAAATCCAAATGGTGACATCGTCAAAGCTATAAAAACGTGTATTGAAATTTTAAAATCGAAATCTTCAACAAAAAAAGAAAAACAATTTTATTTGAAATTGTTAGTTCACTTTGTGGGTGATTTACATCAACCATTGCATTTAGGTAAAAAAGAGGACAGAGGTGGAAATGATATTGACATTACATGGTTTGGAAAAAAATCCAATCTTCACAGACTTTGGGATAGCGATATTATAGATAGTAGTAAATTTAGTTTTAGTGAATTAAGTCAAAATTTGCCTACTATATCAATTGAAAAAAGAAAAAAAATTACATCAGGTTCTTTAGATTCGTGGATTCAAGAAACCCATACTTTAACTCGAAAAATCTACATAGAATTGCCCGAAAATAAAAATCTTGGATACAAATATGGCTATGAGAATTTCGAAATAATAAGGTACCAGTTATTAAGAGCTGGTTTAAGATTAGCTTTCATTTTAGATGATATATTCAAATAATCTTACGAAAAGTTAAATTGATTCTTATTCCAACTGCCTGAGTGGTTTTTGCAATTTGGTGTAACCAGTGTGTTTGAGTTTCACCTTCCATAAAAAAAAGACTTCCAGACTTTAAAAGAATTTTAAAGCGTAATTCTTTTTTTTCCCTATGTTTTAGGTGGAAAAATCGATCTGAACCGAAACTTACCGAAGCTATAACTGGGTTTTTACCTAATTCCTTTTCGTTGTCAGCATGCCAACCATTGCTATCATTACCATCACGATATTGGTTAATTAATACAGTTGAAAATATAGTATTACTAACCTTATGTACACGATTTTGAATTTCAGATAATAAGTGGGTCATTTTTTCCGGATACATCTTAATTCCCGAGTAAGAATAAGGTATAGTGTTATTAGCATGTAGTGCTGTTAGTCTGGGTTGCATATAAGTTTTTCCATAAACTTTAATTTTGTCTTGTTGCCAAACAGTCGTATCTAGAATTTGACTAAAATAATTATCTGCTTCACTTTTATTAAAAAAAGATTCGAAGTACCTTAATTTTGTACCTGGTAAATTTAAGGGAGTACCGTCACCTAAAATGTCTAAGGGCTTGAGCATTATTTAATTAGTTGTAAAAAATATTTAATCCAGTTTTTATTTGATTAAATCCACACTCCTTTGAATAAACTGCGTTAAAGCCTCACCCTTAAGCAGGTTTTGTGAAAGTTTTGCTAAATCTAATGCTTGTTTTATAAGATGTTCTTTTTTCTTTTTGGTTTTAGTATTTAAAATCTGGCCCACCAGTTCATGATTTGTGTTTACAACTAAGTTGAACATTTCGGGCATATTACCCATCATTCCCCCACCACCAGTTTGTTGCATTTCTTTCATTCGACGCATAAATTCTGGTTGTGTCAGAACAAATGGCATACTTTTACTATCCAATGACTCTAATTGAACTGTATATCCACCTTCCTTGACAACATCCTCTATAAGTGGTTTCAATGTTTCTTTTTCTTTGTCTGAAAGTTTAGACACAGTGGCTTCGTCTTTTTTTATAAGATTTTCCAAAGTATCACCATCAACCCTAGAAAAAGAAACTTTTTCTTTTTTACCTTCTAATTTTTGGATTAAGTGTCCAATTATGGGTGAGTCCAAAAGCAAAACTTTATAACCTTTGCTCTTAGCCTGTTCAATATAACTATGTTGAGAATCAACATCAGATGCATAAAGAATGACTAGTTTGTCATCTTTATCAGTTTGATTATCCTTTATTAAATCTTTCAGTTCATCAAAGGTTAAATATTCCTTATCAGTAGTTGGATATAATGCGAAGCCTGCTGCTTTATCAAAAAACTTATCTTCACTTAACATTCCATATTCTATCACGACCTTTATATCGTTCCACTTTTCTTCAAATGATTTTCTGTCTTTTTTGAATAAACTACTTAGTTTATCTCCAACTTTTCTTGTGATGTAATTACTAATTTTTTTTACAGCACCGTCTGCCTGCAAATAACTCCTTGAGACATTAAGTGGTATATCAGGTGAATCAATTACACCTCTAAGTAGAGTTAAAAACTCAGGGACAATTCCCTCAACATTGTCTGTTACGAAAACCTGATTTTGATAAAGCTGAATACGATCCTTTTGAATATTAATATCATTTTTTATTCTTGGAAAATACAATATGCCTGTTAGATTAAATGGATAATCAACGTTTAGGTGAATATTAAATAAAGGTTCTTCAAATTGCATAGGATAAAGTTCTCTGTAAAAAGACTGATAATCTTCATCCTTAAGATCAGAAGGCTTTTTAGTCCAAGCAGGCTCTGGATTATTGATTATATTATCAACAGTTTTAGTTTCAGGTTTTGCATCATCTGGAGAATCTTTAGGTAACGGTATTGTTTCTTCTTTGGTTCCAAACTTAATTGGTATGGGCATAAATTTGTTGTATTTCGATAGAAGCTCTTTAATGCGATTTTCCTCCAAAAACTCCTTTGAATCTTTATCAATGTGAAGAACAATCTCAGTGCCCCTATCTTTTTTGTCCGCTGTCTCGATGCTATACTCTGGAGATCCATCGCAAATCCAATGTGCCGCTTCATCTTTACTATAAGATTTTGTTATAATCTCTACTTTATTTGCAACCATAAAAGCAGAATAAAAACCTAGACCAAAGTGACCAATTATTCCACTATCCTTTGCTGAATCTTTATACTTTTCCAAAAATTCCTCAGCACCGGAAAAAGCAACATCGTTAATATATTTTTGAACTTCCTCTTTTGACATTCCAATGCCCCTATCGATAATGTGGAGCTTTTTTCCTTTCTTATCAATTTTAACTTCTATTTGTAAGTTGCCTAAATCACCCTTTATTTTGCCTATACTACTTAGGTGGTTTAATTTTGTTGTTGCATCAGTTGCATTTGATATTAATTCTCTAAGAAAAATTTCTTGGTCACTGTACAAAAACTTTTTTATTAATGGAAAAATATTTTCTACAGATACATTTATTTTACCTTTACTCATAATTAAATTTTATTTGTTTAAAATTGTCAAAAAAAATACCAATGTTAATTTCTGTGACAAAGTGGCATTTCGTATTTTGGTATTTGTTTAATTTTTAAATAAAATAATTAAACAAATTATATTTGTCTTTAAAATTTTGTTAATGAAAAAGAAATCTAAAAATATAAAAGAGAAAATATTTGATGAATACTCAAAACTTGCTTTGGAAGAAAATGGTCAACTCAAATCGGTGTATCTATTTTGTAAAAAAACAAATATTAAAGAGACTGAATTTTATGATCACTTTGGATCTCTAAATCATGTTAGAGACCAAATATTCTGCCAATTTTATAATAATACTTATGAATTAATAAGTAATTCAAAAGAATTTTCCTCTCAATTACCGAAAGAAAAATTACTATCATTTTATTTTACTTTTTTTGAGGTACTTAAACTAAATAGGAGTTATGTTCTACTTGAATTAGGTGAATTTGAAAATAATATTCAAAAACTTTCAATTTTAAAAGGACTTAGGTCACTCTTTAAAAAATTCACAACAAATCTTATTGAACAAGGGAACGCATCAAAAAAGTCGAACTTTACAAAGCATCCATCAAAAATTTTTTCTGAAGGGGCATGGATTCAGCTTTTATTTTTAATGAGATTCTGGATTGAAGATAGATCACCTGGATTCGAAAAGACTGATATTGCAATTGAAAAATCTGTAAGATCTGTTTTTGATTTATTTGATAACACACCATTAGATAGCATCGTAGATTTTGGTAAGTTTCTTTGGGAAGAAAAAATTAAAACGAATTAATTGAAGACACTAAATTCAATTCCAACAAATAAGATTGAACGAGCAACTAAACTGGTAGGTACTGGGGTAAAGTTAGGGGGCAATTACTTAAGATATTATGGCGAGAAATTTATTTTTGGTCAAAACGACAGGTCACGTCTCGATGAAAAAAATGCGAGTGATATTTATGATGGTTTAAAGGAGTTAAAAGGAAGTGCATTAAAGCTCGCACAAATGTTAAGTATGGAGAAAAATCTTTTACCAAAGGCTTATGTTGAAAGGTTCAGCTTATCTCAATTCTCTGTTCCTCCTCTATCCTGGCCATTAGTCAAGAAATCTTTAAAGAGATACTTAGGGTCTGATCCGGAAAATATTTTTGACACATTCAATGTAAAATCTGAGAATGCTGCGAGCATCGGACAAGTTCATCGGGCAACAAAAAATGGTAAAATGCTTGCTGTAAAAATTCAATATCCTGGGGTTGCAAATAGTATAAGTTCTGATTTATCAATTGTTAAACCAATTGCACTCAAAATTTTTAATCTGAAAGGTAAAGACACAGAAAAATATTTTCAAGAAGTCGAATATAAGCTGCTTGAAGAAACCGACTACGAAATTGAACTTAAAAACAGCCAATTCATCTCTAAAGCTTGTAGTAAAATACCAAATTTAATTTTTCCTAATTATTATCCGGAATTGACCACATCAAAAACTCTGACAATGGACTGGATGGAAGGCATTCATCTTTCGGAGTTTGTAAAAAAAAATAAAACGAATACTAAAAATAATAATTTGGGTCAAACACTTTGGGATTTTTATATGTTCCAAATCCACGGTTTAAAAAAAGTTCAGGCTGATCCACACCCAGGAAACTTTTTAGTTTCAAAGAAGGGATCTTTGATTGCCATAGATTTTGGATGTATAAAAGAAATACCTGAGAATTTTTATGTTCCATATTTTGAGCTTTCAAAAAAAGAAAATATTGAAGACTTGAAAATTTTTAAAGGATTATTAAAAGAACTTGAAATCCTTACTCCTTACGATACGAATGAAGAAGCCACTTTTTTTACAAGCCTGTTTCAAAAAATGATGCGTTTATTTACACTCCCTTTTCAGAGTAAATATTTTGACTTCTCAAATCAACAATTTTGGGAAAAAATTTCAGGGCTTTTAAATGAATTTACTGAAGATCCGAAGTTGAGAAAATTGAACGGAAATAGAGGATCAAAACATTTCATATATATCAATCGTACTTTTTTTGGATTATATCACCTTCTTCATGATTTAAATGCAAAAATCGAAACAGATTCTTATCAAAAATATATTTAATTAAAGGTCCTGTTTACATGGATTTTTATTTAAAAAATGTATTTTACCTTTAAATTGATTTAAATGTATAATTCAAAAATTATTGGATTAGGTAAATATTTACCTGATAACATTGTTTCCAACGCTGATCTAGAAAAAATAATGGATACTACTGATGCTTGGATACAAGAAAGAACTGGAATTAGAGAAAGAAGGCACATTGTAAAGGGAAGTGATGATACTACATTTACAATGGGTGTGAAAGCATCAAAAATTGCAATTGAGAGGGCAGGTATAACATCTAAAGAAATTGATTTGATCTTATTTGCTACCTTAAGCCCAGATTACTATTTTCCTGGATCAGGAGTATTAGTCCAAGATGCATTAGACATTCCAGATTGTCCTGCAATGGATATTCGCATGCAGTGTTCAGGATTTATATATGCTGCAGCCACTGCAGATCAATTTATCAAAACCGGTATGTATAAAAATGTTTTAGTTATAGGATCAGAATATCACTCAGGAGGATTAGAAATGAATACAAGGGGAAGAAACATTTCGGTAATTTTTGGAGATGGTGCAGGTGCAATTGTAATGACACGTTCAGAAAATAAAAATAAAGGTATTTTGCATTCCCAACTTCACTCTGAGGGGAAATATGCAGAGGAACTTTCTTTAATTGGTCCAAATACTAGACGCTGGGTTCCAGAAATTTTGGGAGAAAATGATCCTGATGATGTTTCTTATTTTCCCCATATGAATGGTCAGTTCGTTTTTAAAAATGCTGTTATCCGATTTTCTGAAGTCATAAATGCTGGTTTAAAAAAGACTGGTTGGCAACCGAGCGATATAGATATGTTAATTCCACATCAAGCAAATCTTCGAATTTCACAATTTGTTCAAAAAAAGTTTGGTTTAAGAGATGATCAAGTTTTCAATAACATCCAAGTTTATGGAAATACGACTGCTGCTTCAATACCTATTGCTCTCACAGAAGCCTGGGAGGAGAGTAAAATAAAAGAAGATAGTAAAGTGATCTTAGCTGCTTTTGGAAGCGGTTTTACATGGGGTAGTATTTCTATAAAATGGTAAGTTTAAAGACACTAGTTATTGGCGCTTCAACCAATCCAAGTAGGTACTCTTATAAAGTAGTTACGATATTAAAGAGCAAAAATATTCCAGTAGTACCAATGGGTCCAAACCAGGGGAAAATTGAATCTATAGAAATTGTCTCTCCCTTAAAACCCCAAGAAAATATTCATACGGTATCTCTTTATATTCGACCAATTTTACAAGAAGAATATTTTGATTTTGTTATAAGTCTAGAACCTAAAAGAGTATTGTTTAATCCAGGTACAGAAAATCACAGATTCAACAAGTTATTAGACAAAAAAAATATTTTTTGGGAAAATGTCTGTAGTCTAGTCCTGCTTTCTACGAATCAATATTAATCCTAAAAACGTTAAAAGCCCATTTAAGGGAAGCAATTCGTAACCTAATTCGTAACCACCTAAAAAACTTGAATCTAAATAACCTAGCATGGTTATAGATAGCAGAACAAACAAAAGTACAGGCCATAATAAATTCTCCTTTATTTTGTAATTAGTAAAGATGCCAAATGAAAAGAGTCCTAGGAGCGGTCCGTAGGTGTATCCAGCAACTGTTAAAAGACCGTCAATTACATTACGATCCAAGATGTATTTGAATAAGATTACTATAATTATTAATAATAAACTCATACCAATGTGAATTGTTTTTCGAGTGTTCTTTTGATCAATTGGATTCTTTTTTTCAAAATTTAGAAAATCTACGCAAAAAGATGTTGTTAGTGATGTAAGAGCACTGTCAGCGCTACTATATGCAGCAGCTATTAAACCTAAAATAAATGTAATTGCGACACCAAAACCGAGATTACCATTTAATGCGATTTCTGGGAATAGTAGATCTGTTTTTGGACTTCCATCCACATAAGGAACATTTATTCCTTGTTTTCCTGCATAAATGTATAATAAAGCACCCAGAAGCATAAATAGCCCTGTTACAAATACCAATACAAAACTGAATACGACCATATTCTTTTGCGCATCTTTTAGATTCCGACAACTCAAATTCTTTTGCATCATATCTTGGTCTAAACCTGTCATACATATTGTTACAAATGCACCACCAAGGATTGATTTTATAAAGTAATTACGACTCAATATTGAGTCACTTACAAAAACTTGATTGTAATTTGATAACTCTTTCGAAAATATAAATTCATAAAAAGTAAAGCCAAGAGCTTCATTTATGTAATAAATTGATAATATGACTGATAAAATCATGAGACTAGTCTGAAGTGTATCTGTAAATACAATCGTCTTTATTCCTCCTTTTTGGGTGTATATCCAAATTAATATTATCGATATTACTACAGTTACTTCAAATGGTATATTCCAGGTTTTAAAAATAAATTGTTGTAAAACAATTGAAACTAAAAATAATCGAAAAGAAGCACCTAGGACTCTAGATAGAAAGAAAAAAAAAGCTCCTGCAAAATGACTCTTTTTACCAAATCGGATTGAAAGATATTCATAAATAGATGTTACATTATTATTGTAATAAACAGGGAGCAAAATATAAGCAACTATAATGTAGCCTATCAGGTATCCTAAAACTACTTGAAAATATGTAAACTGAGAAGCTTGAACCCATCCAGGCACTGATATAAATGTAACCCCAGATAAAGATGCTCCAACCATTCCGAAGGCAACAAGATACCATGGAGAATTACGATTAGCTGTAAAAAATGTTTCGTTTGAATCTTCCTTTGATACTAAAAATGAAATTACCATCAAAACAAAAAAATATCCAACTATAAGAAAAAGAATGAAGGTGGGAGTAATCATTGATGAATCATTTTTAAACTAATATACAAAAACTAAAAGCCTAGATTTTTGTAAATTTGTCTATGAATTTTTCTTCAAAATTACTCGAAAATGCCGTTCAAGAAATTGCTCAACTTCCAGGAATTGGACGAAGGACGGCTTTGCGTTTAGCACTTTATCTACTTAAGCAGCCTAAAGATCAAACGCTAGCACTTTCCAAGTCTCTTAATAACCTCAGAGAATTTGTTATGTTTTGTGAAAGTTGTCACAATTTATCTGACCAGAAACTTTGTGAGATATGTTCTAATTTAAAACGTAACAAAAAAATTCTTTGTGTTGTTGAGGATATTCGCGATGTAATGGCAATCGAAAATACGGGCCAATTTCAAGGGATATATCATGTTTTAGGTGGAATTATTTCACCTATGGATGGCATAGGTCCAAAAGATTTAAAAATTGATTCGTTGGTTGAAAAAGTTAAAATTGGAGAGGTAGAAGAAATAATTTTTGCTCTAAGTGCCACTATGGAAGCTGACACAACAAATTTTTACATATACAAATTAATACAGCCTTATAGTGTTAAAACATCAACAATAGCAAGAGGAATACCAGTAGGAGATGAATTAGAATATACCGATGAGGTCACACTAGGAAGATCAATTTTAGCTCGAATTCCTTTTGAATCCTCTATGACAAAAAATTGATTTCTGAGTTAATATTTTGGTCAATAATAAATTCATTATTGCCAAGTAAAAATTGATATTTTTGCAAAACTAAATACTATATGGGACAATATTATTTTAAATTACCTAAAATGGGTGAAAGTGTAACTGAGGCAACTGTAACTAAATGGTTAAAGCAGGTAGGTGATAAGGTAATATTAGATGATCCTATTGTTGAGATTGCGACTGATAAGGTTGATACCGATGTAACTTCTGAAGTTGAGGGTGTTATTATAGAACAGCGATTTAAAGAAAATGATGTCGTGCAGGTTGGAGAAACCCTTTTAGTAATTGAGACAAAAGAAGAAATAGATTCTATATCATTACCAGTTCAAACTGAAAAGCCTATCGAGCCCGAAAAGAATAAAAAATCAGAAACTGAGGTGGTAGCTTCTATTTTGGAAGAAGAAATGGATTCAATAGATAATTTAATAACTTCTCGGGTTGATGAGCCTGCAAAACGTTTTTATTCTCCTCTTATTAAAAGTATTTCAAAAAAGGAAGGAATCCTTCAAGAAGAATTAGATAGAATTCCAGGTACAGGAAAAAACCAACGTTTAACAAAAAGTGATCTACTTAATTATTTAGAAAATAGACCTTTTAAAGATTCTTCCAAAGCTAAAATCCATGAAAAAAAATCTAATGACTTAACCCCGTCAATTGAAAACCCTATAGTCACGGAACCACTTCTAAAAGGGCAAAATCAGATTTTAGAAATGACACGAATGGAGAAGTTGGTATCTGAACACATGAAATCAAGTTTAGAAACCTCTGCCCATGTACAGTCTTTTATTGAAGCAGATGTGACAGATCTCTGGGATTGGCGTGAAAAAGAGAAAGAGACATTTTTAAAGCGTGAAAATGAAAAACTAACTTTTACCCCCCTATTTGTAACTGCAATTATAAAAGCTCTTAGGGACTATCCAATGTTAAACAGTAGTCTTGAGAATGACAGGATAATTATAAAAAAGGAAATTAATATTGGTATGGCTACTGCATTACCAGATGGTAATTTAATCGTCCCAGTTATAAAAAATGCTGATCACTTAAATTTGGTAGGTCTCACTAAGGCTGTTAATGATTTGGCTAATCGTGCACGAAAAAATCAACTAATACCAGAGGAGGTTCAAGAAGGTACATATACATTTACTAATATTGGAAATTTTGGATCCATTATGGGTACACCAATTATAAATCAGCCACAAGTAGGGATTCTTGCAATTGGTATAATTAGAAAAATGCCTTCAGTTATCGAAACCCCAAATGGTGATTTTATAGGTGTAAGAAGAAAAGTAATTCTATCCCACAGCTACGATCATCGTATTATAAATGGTGCAACTGGAGGTCTTTTTGTTAAACGTGTAGCAGAATATCTTGAAAATTGGAATGAAAATTCTCCCTTCTAAACAAGTATATAAATATATAAATGAAATTAAAATTAACTAAGCCACTTTGTTTTTTTGACTTGGAAACAACTGGGACTGACGTAAGCAAGGACCGCATAATAGAAATTGCAATAATCAAAGTTAATATTGATGGTTCAAGAGAATTACTTGAAATTAGATTAAACCCCGGGATTCCGATACCTCCTGAATCTACTCTAATCCATGGGATAACTGATGAGATGGTTGCGAATGAACCAAAATTTAAAGATAAAGCCCGAAATATATACAATTTTTTAAAAGGCTGTGATTTAGCTGGTTTTAATTCAGACAGATTTGACATACCCCTTCTAGTTGAAGAATTGTTAAGAGCAGACTTAGATTTCGATTTTAAAAATACAAAGACAATTGATGTACAAAATATATTTCATAAAATGGAGTCAAGGACTCTTTCGGCTGCTTTAAAGTTTTATTGTGATAAGGAGCTCACTGATGCCCATACTGCTATTGCTGACGCAAATGCAACACTCGATGTTTTGCTTGCACAATTAGATCGTTATTCAGAATTAGAACCGAATGTAGAATTTTTGAATCATTTTAGTACTAGAAAAAAAACAGCTGATTTTGCAGGGTTTCTAATTTATAATAAAGATGATGAAATTTGTTTTGGTTTTGGTAAGCATAGGGGAAAAAAAGTTAATGAAATACTTAATGAAGAGCCTGGATATTTTGGATGGATTCTAAATGCTGACTTTCCAAGATATACCAAGAAGATTTTAACAGAAATAAAGTTAAATTCAATGAACACTAAAGAATAAATTTGTGAAAATTATTTGTGTAGGAAGAAATTATGTCGATCATATTGAAGAATTAAAAAACGATAAACCGGATGAGCCCATATTATTTATTAAACCCGACACTTCAATCATTCAAAAAAAACAACCATTTTTTTTTCCTCATTTTACAAATGATATTCACTATGAGGTTGAACTTTTAGTCAGAATTAATAAAATTGGTAAACATATTCAAACCAAGTTTGCCCCAAAGTATTACGATGAAATAGGTCTAGGAATTGATTTCACCGCAAGATCACTACAAAATGAATTAAAATCTAAAAGCCTACCATGGGAGAAGGCAAAATCTTTTGATGGTTCAACCTTAATTGGTCATTGGTTTTCAAAGAAAGAATTTAAAAATATAAATAACATCAACTTTTCTTTAGAAAGAAATGGTTCTAAAGTTCAAATTGGGAATACAAATAAAATGTTATGGAAGATAGATGAGCTAATAAGTTATGTCTCAACATTTTTTACTCTCAAGATTGGTGATGTTTTATTTACTGGAACTCCCTCAGGGGTGGGGAATATTTATAAAAATGATAATTTAAGGGGTTATTTAGAAAGAAAAATAGCTTTTTCAATTAATATTAAATGAAAGCAGAACTTATAACTATAGGTGATGAAATTCTCATTGGCCAAATTGTAAATACTAATTCTGTATTTTTAGCAAAAGTACTTAATGATATTGGAATTGAGATTACACAAATAACAAGCATTTCAGATAAAAAAGACGATATTATCGGTGCGCTTAAATTATCAGAAAAAAGGGCAAAACTAGTAATTCTTACGGGTGGATTAGGGCCAACTAGCGATGATCTTACAAAACAAACTTTATGCTCTTATTTTAATGACAAATTGATTGAGAATAAAGAAATACTTGATCACATTGAAGAAATCTTCAAAAAATATGTTACAACTCCGATAAATGAACAGAATAGGAAACAAGCTTTACTTCCATCCAAAGCAAAAATTTTTAAAAATAATTATGGAACAGCTTCAGGGATGTGGTTCGAAAAAAATGGACAGGTAATTATTTCTTTACCTGGTGTACCTTTTGAAATGAAATCATTAATGACCAACGAAGTAATTCCTAAACTACAAAATCATTTTACCCGTCCATTCATAGTTCATAAAACAATAATTACCTATGGGTTAGGCGAAAGCGCAATCGCAGAAATAATCTCTATTTGGGAAAATTCTTTACCAGATGACCTAAAATTAGCTTATTTACCTAATTTAGGTAGAGTTAGACTTCGCATCTCCGGAAAAGGACCGGATAGAAAGTCAATCAATGATAAGATAGATAAGGAAATAGAAAAACTTTTACCCCTAATTAAAGACATTTTTGTTGGTTATGAAGATGTATCTTCTTTTGAGGAAAAAATACAAGCACAATTTTTATTAAAAAACAAGACTTTATCTTTAGCAGAAAGTTGCACAGGTGGAGAAATATCAGCACGTTTAGCTAAAGTACCAGGAGCTTCAAAATATTTTGTAGGCAGTATTATTTCATATCAAACCCAATCTAAATCCGATTTGCTTTCGGTTCCAAAAAACATTATTGAAAAAAACTCAGTTGTTAGCAAACAAGTTGCTGAAATGATGGCTCAAAACGTACGTAAAAAATTTAATTCCAGTTTAGGTGTTGCAACTACAGGTAATGCTGGCCCTTCCAAAGGTGATTCAGATGCTGAAATTGGAACTGTTTGGATAGCAATATCATCAGATAAAAGAATTATAAGCGAAAAATTTAAATTCGGTAAGCATAGAGAAAGGGTAATTGGAAAGGCTGTGAACAAGGCACTAGAGATGGTTTACAGAGAAATAATATAAAATTCTTATTTTTCAGAAAACAATTTTGAAACTGTTTAAAAAACAGTAAATTTGCAGCCGTATAAATTCATAATGTCAAAAGTTTGCCAAATTAGCGGAAAGAAAGTAATGTTTGGAAACAATGTTTCAAAAGCACTGAATAGAACAAGGCGACGCTTTGATGCAAATATTATCAGAAAACGTTTTTTTGTACCTGAGGAAGATAAATGGGTCACACTCAACGTTTCAACAGCTGTCTTGAAAACTATTAATAAAAAAGGTATCACAGCTGTTCTAAAAGAAGCTGAGAAAAAACGTAATTATAAGGGTTAGATTTTATGGCTAAAAAAGGTAATAGGGTACAGGTTATTTTAGAATGTACAGAGCACAAAGATTCTGGTTTACCCGGAACATCACGCTACATTACAACAAAAAATAAAAAGAATACACCAGAACGCCTTGAAGTAAAAAAATTCAACCCAATTTTAAAAAAAATGACTGTTCATAAAGAAATCAAGTAATAATGGCTAAAAAATCAGTTGCTTCGCTCCAAACAGGATCAAAAAGATTAACAAAAGCCATAAAAATGGTAAAAAAACCTGGTAGTAATTCTTATAGTTTTGTTGAAACTATTTTACCACCAGATTTGTTATCCGATTGGCTTAGCAAAAAATAGAACAAACAATTTTAAAAGAAAAAAGCTACTCTTGACAGTAGCTTTTTTTATTTTTATGTATGGGAAGGCTTAAAGACTTTTTTACAAAAAAGGATGAAAAAAAATTAGAAAAAGGACTTTCTAATACGAAAAAATCTTTTTTATCTCGCTTAGGATTAATAGTAGCTGGTAAAACAAAAATAAGTGATGATTTCTTAGATGAACTTGAATCAATTCTTATTCAATCTGATGTTGGAGTAGAAACAACTCTAAAGATTATTGATGCCTTGCAGACAAGAACAGCAAAGGAAAAATATCTTAGTTTTGATGATTTGGTGAAAATGCTCTCCCAAGAAATCTCAAAACTCCTTAAAAAAACCAATAGTGAAGAAAATGATTCTAAAAAGAATGAACCTTATGTGATTATGGTTGTAGGTGTAAATGGAGTAGGAAAGACGACTACAATCGGAAAACTTGCTTACCATTTTGGTGCACAGGGTAAAAAAATCGTAATTGGAGCCGCGGATACCTTTCGAGCAGGTGCTATAGATCAACTTCAAATTTGGGCTGACCGTGCTAATGCACCTCTAATAAGGCAAGAAATGGGCAGTGATCCAGCTTCCGTTGCTTTTGACACTATTCAATCAGCAAAATCAAAAGAGGCTGATTATGCCCTAATTGATACAGCAGGACGTCTACATAACAAGGTTAATTTAATGAATGAGCTATCAAAAGTAAAGCGGGTAATGTCAAAAGTAATTCCGGAAGCGCCACATGAAGTACTTTTAGTTTTAGACGGTTCAACTGGCCAAAATGCATTCCAACAAGCGAAGCAATTTATTGAAGTAACTGAAGTATCAAGCTTAGCAGTTACAAAATTAGATGGAACTGCAAAAGGGGGAGTACTTATTGGAATATCAGACCAATTTAAAATTCCTGTGAAATACATTGGTGTTGGAGAGGGAGTAGAAGATTTACAAGACTTTGACCCTGACAAATTTGTTAAAACATTGTTTAGGAAATAACTAATCTAAAGTGAGAATTTTTAAATTTTTTTGGATTTTAATTTTGATTCTAGGAGGTCTGTATCTTATAGGTCCAAGGGTTGAAAACCCTGATCTTAATATGATTCCAGTTAAAGTACCAAAAGAATTAAATACATTAAAAAATTGGATTTCTAATAAAGAAAAAATGTTAGGAAATGTCCGTCCAGGAAATGAGTCTTATATAGAGTTTAATGACTCTATTCCAAAAAAAACTAATTATAGTGTTTTGTATTTACATGGATTTACTGCCTCAGGAATTGAGGGAGACCCAGTACATCGAAAAATTGCCAAATTTCTTAATGCAAATCTTTATGTTCCTAGACTCTATGGTCATGGACTAAATGAAAAAGAACCAATGTTGAATTACAACAATAACGATTTTTGGGAATCTGCAAAAGAAGCCATATCGGTCGCAAAAGCACTTGGAGATAAAGTAATTCTTCTTGGAACGTCTCATGGAGGTGTACTCTCTTTGTGTTTTGGCACTGACCCATCTATCGCTGCAATTTGCCTATTTGCACCGAATATTGAGGTATATGATCCATTAGCAAAACTTCTTTCCAAACCATGGGGACTTCAAATGGCACGTCTTGTTAGAGGTAGTAAATACCACAATATGAATAACATGAATATTGAAAAGAAAAAATATTGGACATCCAAAATACGATTAGAAAGTACACTTCATATGCAAAAACTTTTAGATATTAAAATGAATAAATCAACATATGAAAAAATAAAGGTTCCAGTTTTTATGGGATATTATTATAAAAATGATAGTTTACAGGATAAAGTTGTATCTATACCTGCAATGTTAAAAATGTTTGATGAATTAGGTACACCAAGTGAATTAAAGGTAAAAAAAGCATTTCCTGAAGCTGGTGATCACGTGATAACCTCCTATCTAAGTTCTAATAATTATGGGCAAGTGACCGAAGCCGTTCAGAATTTTTTGAAAAAAATATTATAGTATGCCTATCTATAAATTTAGATTTTTGTTTCTAGTAATATTCATTTTTAACTCTTGCAGTGTTGAAGAACAAAGCCTAATAAAATGGGTACCCTATGATGAAACAGCTGAATTAAAAGAAAATTCAAAAAACTCTTTAAATCGTTTGCGGTTTAAGCGGATTCAGTCAAAGCATCAGGATAAAAACTCATTTTTTTCTCCTTTTAAAAAAGAACTTTTAGGTTTCACAAAAAAAGAATATGAAAGGTTAAAACCACTTATCTTAGAAAAAAGTATACTTGAAATTCAAGATATCGTTCAAAAAGGTTTAGTATCATATGAAAAAATATGTTTATTTTATTTATTCCGTATATATTATTTTGAAACAAATCGTGATAGATATTTGAATGCAATAATTTCTCTTAACCCAGATGTTCTTGATGATGCAAAGCAACGAGACAAAAAACGAAAGAAACAAATAAACCATCCTTTATATGGAATTCCTATTCTTATAAAAGATAATATTGATGCTTTACCCATGAGTACAACTGCTGGTAGTGCAGCATTTAAAAATAACATTCCTAATAATGATTCATTTCTTGTAAAGCGTTTAAAGGAAAAGGGAGCACTAATTTTAGGAAAAGTTAATTTGAGTGAATGGGCTTATTATTTTTGTCAAAATTGTCCATTAGGCTATAGTGCATTGGGTGGGCAAACATTAAATCCATATGGGAGGAAAATTTTTGAAACAGGTGGATCAAGTTCAGGAAGTGGTGTAGCGGTAGCAGCAAACTATTCAGTAGCAGCCATTGGTTCCGAAACTTCAGGTTCAATTTTATCTCCATCAGGGAAAAATAGTGTAGTAGGTCTCAAGCCAACTATAGGGTCAATAAGTAGAAACGGAATGATTCCAATTTCAAGTAGTTTAGATACAGCAGGACCTATGGCTAAAAGCGTAATGGATACTGCCATATTAATGAATGCATTAATAGGTTTTGACAGTACTGATGAGTATAGTTATAATAGCAATCCCATTTTTTATCAGGGACTAGATACAGTTACCCTAGATGGGAAAAGTTTTGGAATTTTTGAAAAATATGAAAAAGACAGTTTGATGAAAATTTCTTTGGATTTGATGAGAAAAGCAGGAGCAAAAATTATTAGTTTCAAAGCTCCTGAAATAGAACTACAAAATTTTATAAATCTGCTTGATATAGATATGAAGAGTGATTTACCAAAATATATAAAAAACAGCACTAACAAAAAATTATCCTTTGATTCAATAAAAGATATCGTGAATTTTAACAAAATGGATAGCCTACTCCACGCACCATATGGGCAAGAAAATTTTACCCGATTAGTTGGAGTAAATATTTCTCAAAATCAATTTAGAAAAACTAAACGTGAAATGATGAAATTAGCTAAGAGCTATTTTATGGTAATCAAAAATCAAAATCTAGACGCTGTCATATCAATTGATAGTAAGGATGCTAAATTTGCAGCACTTGCACATTTCCCTGCATTAGGAATTCCAATGGGATATAAACGTAACGGTCAACCTCAAAATATAACTTTTATTGCCCCTTCAAAAAAAGAACAGATTTTATTAAATATTGGAGCAGCCTATGAAAAAATAAATCCAGTTCGTAAAATACCAGACTTGTTTAAATAGTAATATGAGGACGAGATCAAAAAAAAGAAATAAGATAAATGTTATAACCTTAGGTTGTTCAAAAAATATTTATGATTCAGAGATTATAATCAAACAACTAGAAGCAAGTAAGAAAAATGTAGTTCACGAAGAGAAAGGAAATATTGTAGTTATTAATACCTGCGGTTTTATAAATAATGCGAAGCAAGAGTCTATAGATACAATTTTAGAGCAAATTGAGTACAAACAAACTGGCATAGTCGATAGGGTTTATGTAACAGGATGTTTAAGTGAAAGATATAAAAATGACTTAGAAAAAGAAATCCCTGATGTAGATCAATATTTTGGAACCACGGATTTGCCTCAGCTATTAAAGGTTTTAGAGGCCGATTACAAGCATGAATTAGTAGGAGAGAGAATCTTGACAACCCCTAAGCACTATGCATATCTAAAAATTGCTGAAGGCTGTGATAGACCATGTTCTTTTTGTGCTATTCCGTTAATGCGAGGTAAGCATCGATCAACTCCAATTGAAAAACTTGTAGACCAAGCTAAAAACTTAGCTAAAAATGGAGTAAAAGAATTAATTTTAATTGCTCAAGATTTGACTTATTATGGTTTAGACCTCTATAAGGAAAGAAGACTCGCACAATTACTAAGTGCCCTATCAAAATTAGATGGTATTGAGTGGATAAGATTACATTATGCTTTTCCAACAGGTTTTCCCGAGGATGTTTTAGAGGTCATGAGAAACGAATCTAAAATTTGTAATTATCTTGACATTCCACTTCAACATATATCTGATAAGATTTTAAAGTCAATGAGACGGGGCACTAATAAAGAAAAAACGACTTCACTTATTAAACGATTTAGAAAACTTGTTCCAGGTATTGTATTGAGAACTACTCTTATTGTGGGCTATCCTGGAGAGACAGATAAAGATTTTGAAATTTTAAAGAAATGGGTTAAAGAGATGAGGTTTGAACGTTTAGGTTGTTTTAAATATAGTCATGAAGAAGATACTCACGCATATCTTCTAAAAAATGATGTTCCTGAGGAATTGAAACAAAAAAGATTAAATGAAATCATGGAAATACAATCTAAGATTGCATTGAATAAAAACGAAAAGCTAATAGGGAAAGTTTTCAAATGTTTAATCGATAGAAAAGAGGGAACTAATTTTATTGGTAGAACCTTTATGGATTCACCAGATGTTGATAATGAAGTATTAATAGATGCAAAAAATTTCTATGTCAAATTGGGAGAGTTTGTTAATATTAAAATCATCGGGGCTAATAATTTTGATCTGGCAGGTATTCCTGTTTAAGGTTTATTTAAATTGATATTTTGATTTAAAAAAAGAGTGCATTTGAAAATAGTTGTTTACCACTATACCAAAACCCTCTAAATAAAAAATTGTCTACAAAATATATCAATTTGCCATCACCATAATTCTCTTGCCCTACAAGCAACGAATTCCTTTGTCTTTGCTTAGCTTTATATCCAATAAAACCTGAAATAGCATCTGCATCTTTATCAAGATAAAGCACATTTCCAGAATTTTCTAGAAGATAAAATGCATCGGTATTTAATTTTAATGTATAATATCTTTCCATTCCATAACCAATTGGATGGGTCTTATCCAAAGTAGCTTTAAAAATACTTCCACTTGTAGATGCACTAATATCTGAACGCTCCATGTCCATATATGGAATTGTATTTTCAATTTGATTTCTAGGGTTCTTCTTTTTTAAAGAAAATTTATCAGTATCAGCAAAAATATTTAATGCTCCTGCAAGTGCGATTAATTTTCCACCATCATGAATCCATTCTTCAATCTTTTTTCCATTTGTAAAGTTTTCAAAACTAGGGTAATCCCCACTTGGTAAAATTAAGACATCGATCTCAGGGAGAACAGAAAGTAATTTTTTTTCATTAATCCGCAACAGTGGATATTTTAATTCTTGTTCAAAAAAGTGCCATAATTCCCCATAATTATAAGGGCTACTATTCTTACTCCTCAGTAATCCAACCCTCGGTATTTTAATTAATTTTATTTCGTCAGAACCCATGTCGGGTCCTTTTTCAGAATATCCTGTATAAATATTATGTAATATTATTTTATGTTGATCTACAACTTCTTTAAGTTTTGTTAAGTATTGTTTGTTATCTAGATTGTCTGCCTTGAGAATAAAAATGCTTCCTACATCCCAATCTATTTTACTATTTGTTATAGGTAAAGTATTATATCTAATTTTAATACCTGATTTTATTAAATCAGAAAGAAATTTGATATCATCTAAACTTTTGCAAACAAAACCAAATCCATATTTGTTTTCTTCCAAAACTATCTCTGAATTATTTAAAAATTCAAAGGGATTAGTTTTAAGCTCCTGTGTTGTAGCTATTGTTTTTAGACCATAGGCAAATGCTAAAGACCACGCAGTTATGTCATAAGTGAGTGAGTCATTTAGTTTTGTATTAGGTTCTAAAAGTATTTCTACCAATTTTCCTTTTACCTGATTTGTTGGTATGACAAGAGAGTTTTTTGAGAATTCAGTAGATTTATTTTTTTGCATTTGATAATCAAAGCCGCGAATACTCGTGTTCTCTGATAGTTTTTTGCTGATAATATTGTGTTTTTTAAAAAATTCAGCTAAAGAATTTATTTTATTTTGATTTCCCTCCAAAACAAAATTTTTGTATTTAAAGTTTCTATTATCAAAAAAAGACTGATAATTTTTATTTAAAAGTATCCTAAATTTTGCAGCCATTTCAACTGTAGATAGACCAGTCACATGATGATGCTCTATCCTATCTTTTAATTTTACCTCAATATTTTCGTCATTTCTTACCCCGAGTCCAGCAATCCCACCTCCTGCTTGTTCATAGGTCATGCCAATACTTCCCAAAAACATTGGATATGTGTCTCCATAGCTGGGGTACAAAAGATCAAATTTTTCTTTTGTAAAGTATAACCATCCTTTTTCATCAAAGTATTTGGCATGATTTCTACCAATTATTTCTTGAAATTCTCTTTGAAAGTTTGAGACTACTTCATGATAGGGCTCTACCGCAGGTGCAAAATAGTAAGGGCTATTAATCCCTTGTTCATGAAAGTCGACATGAATGTGTGGAAGCCAATCATTAAATTTACTTATACGATTTTTTGTTTCGGTTTGAGTAACCCATGCCCAGTCTCGATTTAAATCAAAAGCGTAATGATTTGTTCTTCCATTATGCCAAGGTTCATCATGTTCTATCGAATTTTGATTTTTGTCATATGGTATACTCCTATTTTGTTTGTAAAAATTTACATAACGATCTCTCCCATCTGGGTTGACACATGGATCTATTATTACAATAGTATCAGATAACCATTTTGTATGCTTGGTAATTAAATCATAAGCAGTTTTCATTGAAGCTTCTGAGCTTGAAGATTCATTACCATGTATATTATAACTGAGCCAAACAATTGATTTATTTTCGTTTTTGGGTCCTTTTATTGATCCACTATTTTGAAGATGGGATAAACGAATTTCTTCAAGATTGTCTAAATTTTTACGATTTGAAATAAAAATAAGTTGTAATTCTCTACCTTCATTACTTTTTCCATACTGAATAATTTTAAGAAACTCAGAATTTTTCTCAATATGCCTGAAGTAATTCAAAAGCTCGTGATGTAAATTAAAATAAGTTCCTAGCTCATATCCAAAAAAAGTTTCAGGGCTCTTAAGCTGAGAAGTTAATATTAATGGATAAAAAATTAATAGTAAAGAAATAATTTTTTTTCTCATATATTTAAATTTTTGCTTTCTAATCAAACTTTCAATTTCTTTTTCTAAAAAAAAAATATCTTTACGCTTCACATATTATTTATGCAAGCCCATAGTATTCCAATTGATTTAAAGCTCAGATTTTCAAAATTAATCAATGATTATTTAGTTGAAGATAAAAAACTTAAATCATATTATTCACATCCACCTAGATTAGAAAACTTTGAAAGTCAAATCAATCAAAAAAAGGCATCTTTTAAAAGAGAAACCCGAGACCTTTTAACAACAATATTTGAAGATCAATATAGAAATTTAAAAGCACCAAAACGTGTTTTGGATAATATAGATCTTCTAACTAGCGAAAATACATTTACTATTACTACTGGCCATCAACTGTGTTTAATGACCGGTCCCTTGTACTTTATATATAAAATAATTTCTACTATTAATCTTTGTAGTAAACTTAAAGAAAAATACCCGAGGTTTAATTTCATACCTATTTATTGGATGGCTAGTGAAGATCACGATTTCGATGAAATTAGTTCTTTTAAATTTCAAGAGAAGAAATTCCAATGGAAGCAGGATTTAATTGGTCCTGTTGGTAAATTGCCGCTCGATAAATTGAAATTTACACTTGACGATTTTGAATCTTATTTGGGAAATAATAATGAAGCAAACCAAATTAGGGAGTTAATTAAAAACAGTTATCGGGAATCTGCTAATTTGTCAGAAGCAACATTTAAGCTGGTTAACCAACTGTTTGGCAAATATGGTTTACTGGTCTTAGAACCTAACAAAAAAGATCTAAAAAAACTGTTTATAAATTTTTTCAAAAAAGAGCTTTCTGATCAGTTTTCGTTTCATAGTATCGATAAACAAATAAATAACTTGAAGGATAATTATAGCAAAACATACTCACCTCAAGTAAATCCAAGAAACATAAATTTATTTTATCTCTTACCAGAGGGACGCTACAGAATTGAAAAAAATGACAACAAATTTGTTGTTAAAGACACAGGTAAATTTTTTTCAGAAAATGAATTAATAGATCAATTAGAAAAATATCCTGAACGCTTTTCACCAAATGTAATTTTAAGACCACTATACCAAGAAGTTTTGCTACCTAACCTTTGTTATATTGGTGGAGCTGCCGAAATTTCTTACTGGTTGCAACTAAAGACAATGTTTGAAAAAGTTGAAGTTCCTTTTCCATTACTTCTTGTGAGAAACTCTGTCCTTTTGTATTCTAAAAAGCAGGCGAATAAATTGAAAAAACTAGAAATTGAAATTTCAGATTTGTTTTATAGCCAAAAAGCCTTAGATGAAAAAAAAGTCAAACAAGCTAGCAGTATTGATTTAAATTTAGAACATTTAAAAATTGCGCTAAATAAACAATTTGATTACCTCAAATCTTTAGTTTCTAAGACAGATAGATCTTTTGAAGGGGCTGTTAATGCTCAAGAAAAAAAACAAATTAATGGGATAAATAAATTAGAAAAACGTTTATTAAAAGCACAAAAAAAGAGAATATCAAATCAAATAGAAAGAATTCGAAATATTCGAAACCAATTATTTCCAGATAATGAATTCCAAGAACGCAAATTAAATTTTTTTACTATATATAACGAAATTGGAGAAAACTTTATACCACTCCTTATAAAATCATTAGATCCACTAAATACTGAATTTAATTTAATTGAATTTTAATATATTTTTCAGATAAATTTCAAGATTGCATTTTAAGCGTTGATTAAATCGTATTTTTGTTCATGCAAGAAAAAGTTTTAATCCTTGATTTTGGATCACAATACACCCAACTCATTGCACGTCGCGTTAGAGAGCTTTTTATCTATTGTGAAATTTATCCTTACCAAAAAATTCCTAATGATCTAAATACCTACAAGGCTGTTATTCTTTCAGGTTCACCATTTTCTGTGAGAGCCAATGACGCTCCTCATCCAAATTTGGAGCAAATTAAAGGTAAATTACCTCTTCTTGGAGTCTGTTATGGTGCTCAATACCTTGCTCATTTTTACGGAGGGCAAGTAAATCTATCAGAAACAAGAGAATATGGACGTGCAAATCTTAAATATTTTGACACAAAAGATCTTTTTTTCAAAGACGTTTCAAAAAACAGTCAAGTTTGGATGAGTCACGCTGACACAATATTAACTTTACCCAAGGGATCTAAACTTATTGGAAGTACAGAAGATGTTATTAATGCTGCATATAAAATTTTGGATGAAGATACCTATGCAATTCAATTTCATCCTGAGGTATATCACACCACAGATGGTAAGCAGATATTAAAAAATTTTTTGGTAGATATTGCCAATGTAAAACAGAATTGGACTCCAGATTCTTTTGTTGAAATGGCCATTAGTGAAATTAAAGAAAAGGTGCGCGAGGATGTTGTGATTCTTGGTCTTTCAGGTGGTGTTGATTCCTCAGTTGCTGCAATGCTACTTAATAGAGCTTTGGGGGATAAGCTAAATTGTATTTTTGTTAATAATGGATTATTAAGAAAAAATGAATATGAAGAGGTTTTAGCACAATACTCAGGAATGGGTTTAAATGTGAAGGGAGTTGATGCGTCAAATAAGTTTTTAAATGCTCTTGAAGGAATTTCCGAACCAGAAATGAAACGTAAAATAATTGGAAAAATTTTTATTGATATTTTTAATTTAGAGGCAAAAAAAGTGAAAGGGGTTAAATGGCTAGGACAAGGGACAATATATCCAGACGTAATAGAGTCAATTTCTGTGAATGGTCCTTCAGCAACAATTAAATCTCATCATAATGTTGGTGGTCTGCCCGAACAAATGAAACTAAAACTAGTGGAGCCTTTAAGAATGTTGTTTAAGGACGAGGTGAGGAGAGTAGGGAAAAGTATGAATATGGACCCTTCTTTACTTGCAAGGCACCCTTTCCCTGGACCGGGACTCTCAATAAGAATATTAGGTGAGATTACACGTGAAAAAGTGCGTATTTTGCAAGAAGTTGATCATATATTTATAAACGGTCTAAGAAAATGGAATTTATACGATGATGTTTGGCAGGCTGGAGCAATTTTTTTACCTGTAAATAGTGTAGGTGTAATGGGAGACGAAAGAACATATGAAAATTGTGTTGCGCTTAGGGCTGTTCAATCAACAGATGGAATGACTGCAGATTGGGTAAATTTACCCTATGAATTCCTTCAAAAAATATCCAATGAAATTATTAATAATGTTAAGGGAATTAACCGTGTAGTATATGACATTAGTTCTAAACCTCCAGCTACAATTGAATGGGAATAATTTTTTAAAATGAGTTTATTTAAGCACAAAATAATCTTTTCATCTATTATCCTATTGGGCATAAATCTTTCTTTAAGTCAGGTACCTCAAGACTTTTTAATTCATAGAGTTAAAAAAGATGAAACATTGACACAAATTATTGATTTTTATGGCATATCTGAGATCCAACTAAATGAATATAACCCCTCATTAAATAAACTTGGAATTAAGAAAAGAATGCTTTTAAGAATACCTGTATATCAAAACATAAGTCCTCTAGACACCAAAAAACAAAATAAATCAGTAAAATCTTTTGAAACCTATATTGTTAAACCTAAGGAAACAAAATGGCGTTTGGCTTATGAACATGGTATGACAATAAACGAACTAGATTCTTTAAATCCCCAAATTTTAAATGGTTTAAGAATTGGTCAAGAAATCACAGTAAGAAATCTAGACTACATTAAAATTATACCAGAAAAAGATTCTTTATATAATTACTATCAAGTCCTCCCATCAGAGGGATATTATCGTGTAGAGAAAAAATTAGGCGTAAATCGCTACACTCTTGACTCCCTAAATCCAAATCTAAGAAATACAGGTCTTCAAGCTGGTATGATCTTAAAAATTCCCGATTCACTTAGCGGAAAGCTAAAAATTGAAAATGACCTTTTAATAGAAAGAGTTAACCTATTAGACTCAACATTTAAAATAGGCAAATTAAAAATTGGACTATTATTGCCTTTCAAGGCGAAAGAAATAATTTTTGATTCCATTGAAAATACAAAAAAAGTTCTTCAAGAACGTAATCTGCACACTATTTCATTGGACTTTTACACTGGTGTTCTATTTGCTTTACAAAAAGCTAGTGAAAGCGGAATTGAAATTGAATTATCAACTTTTGATACAGAAAACAAAAAATCAAAACTTAAAAATATTGCCGTTTCAGGATCTTTAGATACGTTAGATTTAATTGTTGGTCCGCTGATCCCATCAAATTTTGATTATATATCAAACCAAAAGAATCTAATAAACATTCCAAAAATTGCACCCCTTTCTTCCAAACCCGTAAATTTTCGGAAAAATGTTTTTCAATCTGTAACTGACGAAAATTTTTTTCGAAAAAAAATGTTTACTTTCCTAGAGAAGGAACTTGACACTACCCATAATATTGTCATTGTTGCAGATTCAAAAAATAATAAAGTTAAGAACGAGCTCCATTCAAGATTTCCCTGGGCGATCAATTTGAGACCTGAAAAGTTTGATTACATAATACCGGAGTTAATTGATTCTCTTTTACTTGATTCAATACCCAACAAAATAATTTTAGAGACTCAATCATTTCCATTAATTGCAAGTGCATTGTCACAGTTTAGTGCTCAAAATAATGAATTTAGAGATGTGCAAGTATTTACTACTTATAGAAGCAATGTGTATAACAACGATAATCTATCAAGAAAATCATTAGGTGGTATAAAATTTACTTATCCATCAGGCTCTAAACCACTAGATGAAACTATTGGTAATAAATTTGTAGATGACTTCGTGCTGAATTACGGAAAGCCTCCAAATCACAATGCTTTGCGAGGATATGATGTTGTTCTAGATGCAGTCTTAAGATTTGCAGTATCAGAAAATATAAGAAAATCTGTTGAATTAGGTGAAACTCAATATGAATCTAATAGATTTTTTTATAGGAAAAATCAAAATGAATCATTTATAAATAACGCCACATACATACTTCAGCATAAAGGATATGAGGTATATGAAATAAAAGAGTAGCATCTAAAGTCAAAGTTCCTTTCGATTTTCGTAATTTTGAGTCCGGTTAACATTTATTAATTCAAATAACCGGGATGTCAAATACTAAATATATTTTTGTAACAGGTGGTGTAACTTCCTCATTGGGTAAAGGAATAATCGCAGCATCTTTAGCGAAACTTTTACAGTCCCAAAATTTCAAAGTAACCATTCAAAAATTCGATCCTTACATAAATGTTGATCCTGGGACACTAAATCCTTACGAACATGGAGAATGTTTTGTAACTGATGATGGTGCTGAAACAGACTTAGATCTTGGACATTATGAACGATTTTTAAATGTTAATACTTCACAGGCTAACAATGTTACCACTGGATTAATCTATCAAAGTGTAATTGAAAAAGAAAGAAAAGGAGAATTTCTTGGGAAGACAGTTCAAGTTATACCTCATATAACCAATGAGATTAAGGATAGAATGAGATTACTAGGTGACTCAGGTAATTATGATATAATTATAACGGAAATTGGTGGGACAGTTGGTGACATAGAATCATTACCCTATATTGAGTCTGTAAGACAAATGGTTTGGGAGTTAGGAAAGGAAAATACATTAGTTATTCATTTAACATTAATTCCCTTCCTTTCTGCTTCTGGTGAATTAAAAACAAAGCCAACACAACATTCAGTAAAAACATTGATGGAAAGTGGAATATCTGCAGACATTATTGTCTGTAGGACTGAACATGAGCTTTCAGAGGAATTAAGAGAAAAAATTGCATTATTTTGTAATGTCAAAAGAGAAGCTGTAATTCAGTCTATAGACGTTGATACAATATACGACGTGCCTTTAAAAATGTTAGAGGAAGGATTAGATACAGTAGTTTTACAAAGGTTTCAATTAAAACCAAAACAAAATCATGATCTCAAGCCATGGAATGCATTTTTAAAAAGAGTACGAAATCCTAAAAATCTAATTAAAATAGGGTTAGTTGGAAAATATGTTGAGCTTCAAGATTCATATAAATCAATTTTGGAATCTTTAATACACGCTGGTGCAGAAAATGAAACAGAAATTTCTGTGGTATCTTTACATTCAGAACATTTAGAATCTAAAAATTTAGATATAAAACTAGGACCTCTAGATGGACTGATTGTTGCACCGGGATTTGGAGAAAGGGGAATAGAAGGAAAGATCATGGCAATTTCGTATGCTAGATTAAATAATGTCCCTTTTCTTGGAATATGTTTGGGTATGCAAATGGCTGTTATAGAATACGCCAGAAACAAAGTGGGTCTAAAGAATGCTAATTCTACTGAAATGGCATCTAATTGTAAATATCCAGTCATCGACTTGATGGAGTCACAAAAAAGTGTAATAAATAAAGGGGGAACTATGCGTTTGGGTTCATGGGATTGTGATTTAATACCCAATTCTAAGTCAGCAATTGCTTACCAAAAAAAACATATTACTGAGCGTCACCGTCACAGGTATGAATTTAATAATGAATTTTCAGATCAAATTTTTGATCACGATTTTATTATTTCAGGTACAAACCCTGAAACTGGTTTGGTTGAAATTATAGAATATAATAGTCATCCATGGTTTGTTGGTGTTCAGTTTCATCCAGAATATAAAAGCACTGTACTTAAACCTCATCCGCTTTTTAAAGCATTTGTTAAAGCAAGTCTTGAAAAAAATCTAAAAACTTAAATTCAAAAATGGAAGAAAGAAAGTTTGACCCATATCAGTTAATCGGATTTATTTTAATTGCACTTATTTTGACATGGATGCTGTATCGAAGCGGGTCTCAAGAAGCAGCCCAAAATGAGACAATCAAAAAGTCGGTTGGATCGGAGTTAAATCAAGTAATTCAAGACTCAATTCAATCACAACAAAAGATAATAGCATACGGGGACTTAGGTAACTTTTTTGTTCCAAATGATCTACCAAACATTCAATTTAGTACCAACAGCATGATTGTGGAAATTCAATCAAAAGGTGCTGAAATTCATACTTTATCGTTAAAAGAATTTGAAAATTATGATGATTTACCTATACCAATGATTAAAGATGAGAATTCTAAATTTAATGTATCACTTTATACCAAAGATGGTAGAGTTTTAAATACACGAGATTTTTATTTCAAAACTAAATTTTCAGAAAGAGATAATGAATTTATAATATTGCTGAAATCTGCAATTTCAAAAAATATTTATGTGGTTTATGAGTATATATTCCCAAAAAATGGTTACACGTTTACAGTCAATTTTAAATCCGTAGGTATGGAAGCGTTACTTGACAATAATAAGCCACCAGAAATAAGTTGGAGTACAAATATTTTTCGAAACTCAAGAAGCATAGATTATGAAAACCGTTATACAGAGTTAACCTTTGGATATGAAGACGATAGGGTTGATTATTTATCTCTTAGTGGTGACGATGAAGAGAGCAGAGAGGACATTCGATGGATCTCATACCGACAACATTTTTTTAGTGCTATTCTTATTCCAGACTCCAGTATAAAAACAATTAATTTAAAATCGAAAGATTTATCAGGTGATCAAATCCTTGAAGAAAAATTCACAAAGTATTTTGAATCATCATACCTCTTACCCAAACAAGGCGAAAATATAAATACTAAATTTAAATTTTACTATGGACCAACTGATTACAAGACACTTCAAAATTTAGAAGGTGACCTTGAAGCGTCTATTCCGATGGGGTGGGGGATTTTTGGATGGATCAATAAGTTCATCTTTTTGCCTTTATTTGGCTTTTTATCTTCTTTTCTTTCTTATGGTATAGCGATTATAGTTATGACTATTATTGTAAGATTATTGATGTCTCCTGTAACATACAAGTCTTATGTCTCACAAATAAAAATGAAAGTCTTAAGGCCTGATATTGAAGCTATATCTGCTAAATATAAAGATGATGCTGTCAAACGTCAACAAGAAACTATGAGTTTATATACAAGGGCAGGTGCTAATCCAATGTCTGGTTGCATCCCTGCATTAATTCAACTGCCAGTATTTTATGCTCTATTTTCCTTTTTTCCTGTTGCTTTTGTTCTTCGTGATAAAAGTTTTCTCTGGGCTGATGATTTATCATCCTATGATTCAATCCTGGACTTAGGATTTAATATTCCCTTTTATGGAGACCACGTTAGTTTATTTCCAATTTTAGCTTCAGTAGCTATTTTCTTCTACACCAAGATGACTACTGGCCAGCAACCTATGCCTCAGCAACCAGGTATGCCTAATATGAAAATTATCATGTATCTGATGCCTCTAATGATGCTTTTTTTCTTTAATAATTATGCTAGTGGATTAAGTCTTTACTATTTTGTTTCCAACCTTTTGACTATCATTCTAATGATAGTCATAAAAAACTACATTATTGATGATACAAAAATTCATGCTCAAATTGAAGAAAATAAAAGTAAGCCAAAAAAGGCAGGTGGTTTTTCAGCTCGTTTACAAAAAGCGATAGAAGAAGCTGAAAAACAGAAGAAAGCACGCAGGAGATAATTAAAGATTTTTTGAAATATCTGTTATGAAAAAAAGAGTTGTTGTTGGACTTTCGGGGGGAGTAGACTCCAGTGTAGCTGCATATATACTAAAAAAAGAGGGTTACGATGTAATTGGTTTATTTATGAAAAATTGGCATGATGAATCTGTTACTATTTCAAATGAATGCCCTTGGCTAGAAGATAGTAATGACGCAATGTTGGTTGCTGAAAAAATTGGTATTCCATTTCAGACAGTTGATTTAAGTAAAGAATATAAAGAACTTATAGTAGACTATATGTTTGATGAGTACGCTAAAGGTAGAACCCCTAATCCTGACATTTTATGTAATAGAGAAATTAAGTTTAATATATTTCTTAATATCGCCCTATCACTTGGGGCAGATTTTATAGCAACAGGGCATTATTGCCAAAAAAACGAATTTATAAATTCATATGGTGACAAGATATACCGATTAATTGCTGGAATGGATAGCAATAAAGATCAATCTTATTTTCTTTGTCAGCTTACTCAGGAACAACTTTCTAAAGTGATTTTTCCCATTGGACACCTAATGAAATCTAAGGTTCGAAAAATTGCAAAAAACCTAAACCTAGTAACCTCAGATAAAAAAGATTCTCAAGGTCTTTGTTTCGTGGGAAAAGTACGCTTGCCTGATTTTTTGCAACAAAAGCTTAAACCTAAAAAAGGAAAAATTATTGAGATTCCAGCTGATTTTGAGACTTATAATACCTCTAAAGAAAACTTGGAATCTCTTATTAACCAATCAAAAAAAATTAAGTATTCAATGGATGATGGTAAATTAGTTGGAGAACACCATGGGGCTCATTTTTTTACTATAGGTCAAAGAAAAGGGCTAAGAGTTGGAGGTACTTCTGATCCACTATTTGTTTTGGATACTGACGTTGAAACTAATATCATATTTGTTGGACAAGGTAAAAACCACCCTGGTTTATATCGGAAAGCCCTAAAAATTAATACCAATGAAATTCATTGGGTGAGAAACGATCAAAGGATATTTTTGGGAGAAACATTAGAGGTGATGGCCCGGATTCGTTATCGCCAACCGCTCCAGAAAGCACGTCTTTGTCAAAACGAAGGGGTGATGTACGTAGTTTTTGAAAAACCACAGTCTTCAATTACTTCAGGACAATTTATAGCTTGGTATAAAAATGATGAATTATTAGGGTCAGGTGTTATCAATTAACGCTTTATTTAGTAAATCAAAATAAAACTTAATTTATTATTTGTTGTAGTGCTTTTGAAACAGATTTTGTGGGGCGTAAACATACCTTATTTTCACAAACATAAATCAACGTTTCATCTTTTAAAAAACGATCTTCCAGAAGAGGTAACGTGCTTTCTTTTTCACTGATTTGAAAAAGTGCATTGGGAAGATAATTTTCTTTAATTTTTGTATTTACTTTTCTAGCCTCAGGACCAACAACGATTACTTCTTTGAAGGAAAAAAAATCTTTTGCTAATAATTGAGCCCACTGACTGTAATCTTTTCCTCTTCCCTCCTCAAAGAATTTGATTATAGCATCCAGCATACTTTTAGCTCTTTTTGTGTAGTCTTCATTTTCATATATATGACCAAGTTCCCACAAATTTTCAGCCATTTTTGAGTTGGCAGAAGCAATTACATTATCATCCAAAGAAATGATTTTTGAGAACAAGACTGGATTTTCAGTAAAAGTAAAAAATGGGTTTTCATTAGTTTCAAATTTTTTAATGGTAATTTTAGTGAGTTTATCAGCTTTATCCAAATAGTAAGTATTTCCAGTATTTTCATATAAGTCCAAGGCTGCGGCTATCGTAAATGCGTAATCTTCAAGATTTGCCTCGATCTTAGCCGAGTTAGCTTGATAAGTATGCATTAAGCCACTTTTATTAAATAAATTTTTATCAATAAATTCAAAAGTTTCTTTAGCTTGAACTAAGAATTTATCATCTTTAAATGCTTCAAATGCGTCAATTAATCCCGATATCATTTGTCCATTCCACGAAGTGATTATTTTCTTATCTATCATCGGAAACTCTCTTTCACTTTGAATTATTTTAAACCGACGTTCCCAATCCAACTTTTTTTTGTTAAGTTCAAGTTCGTTAATTCTAAATCTACTCATTATCTCTTCTGTATAACTTAAATTTCTCAAATGGTATTGAGAATCTAAAGATGGATCATCAAGATCAATTTGATAAAGTTCTAAGAATAGTTCTAGATTTTCACTACCAACTTTTAAAATTTCATCTTTGTTGAAAGTGTAATAACGTCCTTCTCCATCTTTGTTGTCAGCGTCGATTGCTGAGAAATATCCTCCTTTACTATTTCTCATTCTATTTTGTAAAAAACTGAAAGTTTTATTTACTGTAGATTTAAATTGCGGATTTTTATATTCTTTGTAAGCGTTTGAGTATAAAGTTAATAGTTGTGCATTGTCATAGAGCATTTTTTCAAAGTGAGGAATTTTCCATTCTGGGTCCACTGTATATCGATAAAAGCCCCCTTCTAAATGATCAACAATTCCACTTAAAGAAATATTTAGAAGTGATTTTTCAAAATAGTCACTAATTTTTTCATCTTTATTAAGCTTTTGAAATTGCAGAATATAGTTAAACTTCACTGGGATTATGAACTTTTGGTTTTGTACCTCTCCACCATTAATATTGTCCCAGCTTTTAGACCAAATTTCCATTTCTTTTTCAAGAATTTTATTTTCAAAAGACGGAGGATCTTCTGTGTAACTAAAACTATTTACTTCTTGTATTCCTTTCTCTATTTTTTCGGCGATTGCATAAAGTTTTCCATTATTATTTTCATAGAGTTGTTGTATTTTTCCCAACACCTCTAACCACTGTTTTTTGCTATGATAGGTACCACCGTAAACCGGCCTTCCATCAGGTAAACAAACTACATTTAGTGGCCATCCACCACTTCCAGTTATCATCTGTGTTGCAGTCATGTAAATATTGTCGATCTCAGGGTTTTCCTCTCGATCTACTTTTATAGCAACGAAATTCGTATTCATATAATCAGCTACCTCATTATCTTCGAAAGTTTCCTCTTCCATTACATGGCACCAATGACAGCTAGAATAGCCTATACTTACAATAAGTAATTTTTTATCAGAATTTAATTTTTTGTAAAGGTCCTTATCCCAGCGTTGCCAATATACTGGGTTTTCAGCGTGTTGAATCAAATAAGCACTAGTTTCAGTCTTTAAATTGTTTTGATTCAATTTTCTATCCGACAAACATGAAAAAAATATACTTAGCATTGAGATGAAAAAAAAATAATAAGTGATCAATTTGTAGTAGTTAGAAGCTAGACAAATTTCATTCTTTTTATTCATTATTAATTTTCCGTTTTTGAATACGATTATTTTTTGCGTCGGCAATGATTAAATCTCCCATTATATCAACTGCAGTTTGATATGGTTGAGAAAGTTTGTCCACATCAT
This sequence comes from uncultured Bacteroidota bacterium, assembly GCA_902613595.1. GTDB lineage: Bacteria > Bacteroidota > Bacteroidia > Flavobacteriales > Flavobacteriaceae > MS024-2A. The sequence goes on along the minus strand of CACMHY010000001.1, from coordinate 288,873 downwards.
CTTTGATTGATTCGTTGGTCGAAATTACCTCAATATTTTCAGAATCGATATCGTATCGTATTATTCTTTTTGAATGATAATCTGTAATATAGAGATGAGATTCATTAACTAAACTAATGCAACTAAAGTAACTAGTTTCAAAACCAGATTTAAAATCCTTGCCTGAAATTAATGTTTTACCTTCAGTAGAACCCTTTTCCCAGAGCTGGACTCGATGGTTGTATGTATCAGCTATATAAAGGTCTCCCTTTTTATTTACAGCTACACCCATTGGAATAGCAAGTTGATTTGCACCAGCACCCTCTCCATTTCCTCCTGCAACTATTTCGCCTTCTGAAGCTCCTGGATTCCACTTTGTAACTCTGTGGTTGCTTAGTTCTGATATATAAATAGCTCCAGATTCGTCTACAGCAATACCAAATGGATTATGTAGTTGATTGAGTTCTTTTCCCATACCGTTACCGCCTGCTACTGTCTTTCCAGTGAGTCCGCCATATTCCCATTTCTGAACTCTATTGTTACCTGTATCAGCGATATATAAGTTTCCTTGACTATCAATATCAATTTTACCAGGCTCTTCGAGTTGGGTTTGGCTATCACCAAAACCATTTCCGCCAGCAGCAGTAATTCCAGCCGTAGCACCTGGTCTCCATCTTTGAATTCGATGGTTGTACATATCACTTACATACAAATCTCCTGATGGATCTAAAGCAATTCCTGTTGGATAATAAAGTTGATCTAATTCAGTACCTCTTCCGTTCCCTCCTGCAATAGTTCTCACCTTAAAAGTATCTCTTTTGAATACAGCCCTTATAGCAAGATTATCATAAAAAGAAATTGCAGTTGGATTATCTATACTATTTATTGCTCCCTCCCAACGATCAAACATCCAACCAGGCTCAGGTCTCGCGTATATTGTTTTAATAGTAAATGGAGCGTAATTTCCTTGACTCGGTATAATTTTACCATTGTCATCACTTGGCCACACTTCAGTTCTTAATTTATAAATGGTGGATTCTTTCTCATTTTCCTCAACAGAACATGCTGCTAACAGACAAAAAATTGTTAATAAGTATATTTGATAAGCTCCTATCTTCATTTATCCTTCTCAATATCTATACAATTACAGATAATTGTAAGATTTTTTAAATTTAATTAAATTTATTAGATGATAAGAAGTTACTCGAAGTTTTATCTATTATTTTTACTTATAGCATTTTTTAATTTTAGTCCTTTATTCTCACAGGATACAACTATGACGCCTGAATTCTTTATTTTTTCATGGCAAAAGGCCAATGGTGATGAATATAAAATACCAGTTAAAAATAATCTGGATATTAATATAGAACGACAAAAGGTCAACAGAGTTTTGATGCAAATTTTATTAAAATCCTTAATAAGGAGCAAAGATTTTGAATTTTTTAATCCTATTGGATTTACTTTAATTCCAGATCAAAAAAATATGGTTGCACAATTAATATTCAATAAATTACTAGCTAATGGCGAAACAGAGGAATTTACTGATTATTTTGTCTTTGATACTTATGGTAATATATTAGATATTGATTATTAGAAAATTAATTTTTTTCAATACGAGTGAAAAATGTTTGCCCCCCCTCATCAATCACTTTTATCCTATTTTTATCTAGAGGTAAAAATCGAAAAACGGTTTTTTTAGGCTGTTTATCAATAGTCACTATAAAAGTGTCTATTTCTCTTCCTTTTCGAATTTCATCCAAGCTCCATTTTCCTATTTGGGCGAGACTATCAAGTTGATAACTATAGCGATTGAAATAGTACGTAGTCTTTCCGTTTTCTTCAAAACGAATAAATGATTGTAGTGTAGGGTTGTCTATTCTCCACTCACCAACTAAATAGCTTTTAAATTTATTTGATTTTTCATTTGTACACCTAATAGATAGAATTAAAGACAAAAAAAATAAAATAAATCGCATTAATTGATCTTAATTTTTTGAAGAGCCTGATTGTTTGAACCTACTAACAAATATCTTTCATTACCAACATTCATTAACTTTATATTTCTTACATCTCCTCTCATTACCAGTCCACTATTTCTTGGCACTTGGGAAGAAAAGCCATTATCTCCATCACCCTTTAACCAAAGCCCATAACTAGCGTCATTTCTAGGGGTTTCCACCTCTGAATTATATAGATTTCCTCCAATTATAAGATCTAGATTTCCATCTTTATCTACATCCTCAACAACTATTGAATTTATATTTGAAAATTGAGCTTGGTAGGGAAGAGGTTTAGCTGTAAATTTCCCATCATTATTTTGTAAATATATACTTGCAAAAGATGTGATTTCATATTTCAGAGACTCATTTAACATTTGATTGGTGTATATCTCATTAAGTGAGGCACTTGCAAAACTATTGTAGTTTTTGAATTTATCTTTTATAGCTGGCATTTGTTGAGAAGAGCACTGTCGACCTCTAACAGGATACTCAGTCTCGCCGGATTCATAGCTTAAAACAATATCATAAGTTGCATTTTTATCAAAATCATTCAAATAGATTCTAAATGGTTTTTCGTTTGATGCTTGGTATTTATAATTTAATCCTAGATTTCCAACAACAAGATCCATATCTCCGTCATTGTCAAAATCACCTTTTTCAATATCGTTCCACCATCCTCGCTTTTCAGATTTAAAGACTTCACTAGTTATCTCTGAAAAGGAATTTCCTTTATTATTTTTAAAAAAATGGATGGGCATCCATTCTCCAGTCACAACTAGATCGTCCCACAGGTCACCGTCAATATCTACCCAGGTTGAAGTGGTTACTAAACCAATATTTTTCAGTGCCTTATTTTTTTCATTGGTAACATCAACAAATTTTATATTACCCGAAGAACTTTGATTTTCTAAAATTCTTGAACTTGATGGATATGGATATTTTTTTGGACTAAGTCTACCACCCACAAATAGATCTATATCTCCGTCCTGGTCATAATCATGAGATGAAACTTCAAGACCACTAATCCTTGCATTTGGTATCGCAGTTTTATTTCTATCAAAATTTAGATTGCCTTTATTTTCGTAAAAACGATCTTCATAACCTTGCGACCCCTCATTAAATTCATTTCCACCACTTGCAATATAAATATCATTGTCACCGTCATTATCCGCATCAAAAATTTCGATACCTAAGTCTTCATAAAATTTATCTTTTTCAAATATTGGAATGTTTATTTTTTTGAAAGATCCATCCTTTTGTTGAATAAAAATTCCTGGAGCTTGTGCTATTGCTCCCCCAATTATATAATCCTCCTTGCTATCGTTATTTAGGTCGCCTACAGCTAAAGCTGGCCCCAAAGTAGAGTTTTTGTGAGGTAGCAATATCTCATCCTTAAAATCGTCATATGGGTTTTCTTTATGAACAAATGGATTGTTTTGAACTATAGTTTCGAATTGTTTGATTTCATTTGACTTGTCGTTTGATCCAGGGATTTTAGCTGAACCTTTTTTGTAAACTACTTCATTGTATTCATTAATAGATAAATCATCTACTTCAGTTCGATTACCATCAGGCCATTCAATAATAACCTCATCAAGTTTTGCGTCATTTCCTATTCCAAAGTGGATTCTTGGTGAAACCGATGATAAATATCCTCTGCTTAGGTTAAGTTCCTGCATTTGGTATTTCCCTGAAGATTTTAAATGCACTCTAGCGCCAATTGGAATTTGTTTATCCTTACCCTGCAACTTAAACCCTACAAAATTTGAATTGGTATTATTATTTCTATATATGCTAGAATAGTCTTCAAGATTATTGACCACAAGATCTAAATCTCCATCATTATCGAGATCACTGTAAACAACGCCATTCGAAAATGTTTTTTCACCTAATCCCCATTCTTTATTTCTATTTACAAATCCATTGTCTTGCTGATTTTGAAATAAATAGTTTGAAAGTTTTTCAGAAGGCATTTTTTCTAAATAAGATAATAGTTTTACTTCCTCTTCTTTATTTTTAAATTCAGGGTCATTTTCCATCTTATTAAAAAACTCTCGGTGTTGATTATAAAAGTCTTTATTATTTACATCACGTCGGATTCCATTGGTAACGTACAAATCTTTCCAACCGTCATTATCAAAATCTGCAAATAATCCACCCCAGCTCCAATCCGTGGATGAAACTCCACTCCATCGAGCAACATTACTAAAAGCTGGAGAAGAAGAATTATTAAGATTTCCCTGGTTTAATTGCATTGAGTTTTGCATATATTGATGATGCAGTCCAAGCGCTACAGATTGATAAAATACCTCAGGGTCCATTGATGACATGTTTGCCTTGGATCTAAAGTTATCAGCAGCATTCATATCCAATTGAAAAATATCTACCCATCCGTCGTTGTTAAAATCAGCAGAATCAACTCCCATTCCAAAAAATGATGTTTGTTTAAGGGAATTTAAAATATCATTCGTAAAAGTACCGTCTCCATTATTTATATACATAAAATCTGGGGCATTAAAGTCATTAGAAATGTATATATCAGAATAACCGTCATTATTAAAGTCTGAAGCAACTACACCAAGGCTCAATCCAAAATTACTTACACCTGATTCCTTTGTTACATCTGTAAAATATTTTCCATCATTGCGGTAAAGGTGATCTGAATCTCGATCTTCGTGATTATCAATCATATATTTGTAATAATCAACGGGGGCTGTAAAACTTGTAGGAGGATAATTAGCGACATATAAGTCTAAATCACCATCTTTATCATAATCAAAAAATGTAGAATGCATGCTGTAGCCGTCATCATCTATCCTATAAGTTTTTGCCATTTCAGTGAATGTATTGTCTTGATTATTCACATACAAAACATTATTATTGGGTTCATTTTCACCCCCAACAGCGATGTATATATCTAAAAAACCGTCGTTATTGATATCAACTAGGCTGACACCTGAATACCATCTGTTATCACCTTCAATTCCTGCAGATTTACTAATATCTTTAAATTTAAAATCCCCTAAATTAAGGTACAGTTTATTGGATACCATATTACCAGTAAAGAATAGATCTTCAAGACCATCATTGTTAAAATCTCCAGCAGCCACCCCGCCACCTAAATACATGTAGGGATAAGTAAAGTAATTCCTTTTATTGGTTTCGTAGAGTTTATTAACAAAATCAATATTAGTTTCCGAATGACCTAGTTTTGTGAACTGTTTCTTTTCAGATACGCAGGAGAATACAAAAAATAAAATAGAAATTAATACATATATCCTCTTCATAATCAATATTTTTTCAAAAATAAAAAAACCCCACTATTTTGTGGGGTTTTTTTAACACTATATTTAGCTAAAATCTAGTACCCAGGATTCTGCTGTAAAGACGGATCACGGTCGATTTCGTTCTGAGGTATTGGCATGAAATATACTTGATCTCTCCATACTCTGTTTTCAAACACGATATCGGTTGGTCTGTATTTATAATCAAAATCAGCTGTACTCTTTCTGTAATTTGCGGGAGTCATTGTACTACCTGCTTTTTGAGTACCTTGAATTAATGTTTGCTGAACCTGCTTGTCAAGAGAATATGGTCCCTCTAACCAACGTTTCATATCAAACAGTCGGGCATCTTCATTTACAAGTTCTTTGTCTCGCTCTCTCTTGTAAAGCTCAAGTAAATCAGCACCAGTTTCAGTAACTTCAGGCAGACCATTTCTAAAACGAAGTTTGTTTAACCAAGCTTTAGCCTCTGCTTCCTGGCCTAAGTTTATGCTTGCTTCTACATAATTAAGAAGAACTTCAGTGTACCTTATATATGGTGCGTCGACTTTTTGAAGGTTGTTTGGCCATGACGCTGGTAGTCTTGGATCTGAGAACTTTTTGAAATAGTAACCTGTTCGAGATCCATTCCAGTCTTCAATGGGTCCTTGACGCGTATCCACACCATTTACAATAGTTCCATCAGAAAAAGTATAGTAACCTGTTTGAAGTTCATTAAAGTTATCAAATTTGGTCACATCACTAGTTCTCACTTTCCATGGTGCTCCATCAAATAGTAATGTTGCATAAAAACGGGCTTCACGATCACCGTAAGGATCAGCAGCGTGGGCAGGATTGTTCCAATCGAAGGCAGTACCGTCACTCATGGAATATTTACTTGCCAAAGCTTCAGTTGGAGTAGTACCAGCCCACTCATGATATCCATTAGGACCATGATATAAGGCAACCATTCCAGGTCCTTGCGACCAACCGTCTCCCCCTGGGTAAGTTCTTGAACCGTAACCAAAGCCTTCTATCATTCTTCCCCAAATGAAATCCTGATTCTTATCTCCGTCTAGCCAGATATCTTCGTAATTCTTTTGAGCTTCAGCGAAAGGTGCTGGTGCAGCATAATCAAGTTTATATCCGCTCGTAGCATCCAAAAGTTCTTTTGATGCGGTCTGAGCAGCTTGCCAGCGTGCCTGTTGAGAACCACCAGTATATCCTATAAGTTCTTTACTGCCATAGCCAGATATAGTAGAAACTGCAGCATTTTTTACAGGATCGTGTAAATCACTGGCCGCATGTGTTAGCACTCTAGATTTTAAGGCATGAGCTGTTAATTTATGAGCTCTTGCTTTACTCTGTGGTGCGTCCGCTAAAAGAACAATTGCTTTATCTAAATCAGATATGATTTGACTTACGGTAGCTTCAAAACTTGCTCTAGGATTTGAAGCTTCACTTTCTAGAGTAAGTGGTTCAGTTAAAAGAACGATACCTCCATATTGCCTCATTAATTGGGAAAATAGATATCCTCTCATAAAGTGAGCTTCTCCGAGTAATCTGTTAGCAAGTGAAGCATCCAGACCACCTTCGTTAGCAGTTAGTTTTTGTATTGCTATGTTAGCGCTTCTTACAAAAGGGTAAAGTTGAGTCCAACTCATCCATTGCATGTCCATATAACCACCAGCAGGATTCATTTTACCTTCAGTATATCCATCAACACCCCGACCTGGATGAGTAAATACAGCTTGATCAGTAAAAGCATCCGTTGTTTCCTCTCGGGTTAATGTACCTGCCCAAGTGGATTGGTACAAGTCAAGGACAGCTGCTTCAGCTAGCTTGGCCGACGACCAAACATTAGATTCAGCAATTTCACTTAATGGTGTTGTACTTAAGAAATCATCTTGGCAACTAATTATTGCCGAAACAAACATAAATCCAACAGCGCATTTAATTATAGTCTTCTTCATTTTTCTCATGTTTATATTTATTAATTAAAAGGTTATTTGTATTCCGGTTATTATGGTTTTTAGAAGTGGATAAGCACCACCATTATTTACATTTCCTCCACCTGCGTTTCTGGTATTAGTTACGTTTATACCATTTTGAACAACTTCAGGATCAAATGGGAAATCTGTGATAGTAATCAAGTTCGTTCCAGTTACTGAAAGACGAATACTTTCAGCATTTATCTTACTTGTGATGGAATCACTAAAGCTATATCCTAACTCAAGAGTTTTCAACCTTATAAAGTCTCTGGTTAAAAGAGCGTAGTCAGTTTGACCTGAGTACCACTGGTCACCCCTGTCTGCTAATCGAGGAGCAGGAGCATCTGGATTATCTAGAGACCATGCACGATCAAAAACATCACGCTGAACATTAGCAAGTGTTCCAGACATAAAACTCCATTCATAAGAATTGTATCCCCCGGCTGCACCGTTCCAATACATATTAAGATCAAAGTTTTTGTAAGATAGGGCTGTATTAAACCCAAACTGAGTATCAGCAAATGTACTTCCACCAACTCGAGTTTGGTCAGCTGGAGTAATTTTCCCATCGCCATTTATATCTTCAACTCTTGCATCTCCAGGACGAAGAAGTGGAGCAATTGCACTGTAGTCTAAAGTCTCAGCATCAATGTCGGCTTGGGTTCGGAAAATACCAGTCATTCTGTAGCGGAGAGGCCTTCCTATCTCTCCACCAGTTTCTCTTTGCCAAGGACGGTCAGCTAATTCAGGTTCATCTATGAATACCAGTTCATTGTTTGAATCACTGAAGTTAAGTGTAAAATTATAAGTAAAACCGTCACTAGTTTCTCCATTGAATCCAGCAGTTACCTCTATCCCAGCATTTTTAAACTCACCAATGTTTTGAGCAGGCGGTGTAATACCAGAATATGAAGGTAAAGTTTTGTTCGGCAAGGTTAAGATATCTTCTCTTGTATTGTTAAATACTTCGAATCCGAGCGATAGCTTGTTATTGAGTGCCCTAATATCAAAACCAAAGTTTTGTGAAGTTTGAGTTTCCCAAGTAATGTTGGGATTCGGGACTTTAGTTTCGTAAGCTGTTGTAACAACATCACCTAAACTAGTAGCAGAAAATCCATACGATGCTAAGAATTGGAATGGAGCAACGTTATCGTTTCCTAATTGACCCCATGATCCCTTCAATTTGAAGTAGTCAAGGAAACCAACATTAAAGAAAGATTCTTCAGATACAACCCAACCCGCTGATACTCCAGGGAAGACACCATAACGTGTTTCTTCAGGGAATGTATATGAACCATCATAAGTGACGACTGCTTCTAAAAGATATTTTTCTTTAAAGTTATAATTTAAACGGCCATAATAATGGATACGAGCAATCTCGCTTCCTGTACCTTGGCTGTATTGTCCGTCTTGTCCTCCAAAACTTAATTGATCTAAGTCATTAGATAGGAAAAAACGTTTGAAAGCTCTCATAAAACTTATATCAGTTTGCTCTCTTGTAATACCTCCTAAAATTTTGAAATAATTATCACCAAAGTCTTTCTCGTATGAGGCGTTAAATATAGCTGTTATATCTGTTCTAGTGGTATGGTCTTGCTGTAAGCTTGGGTCACCAGGGCCTCTTTGCGCAGCAGTTAACCCGGAAGAATCTCTATTAACTCCATCCCATGTATACAATTCCCAAGGTCTTTGCCATAGTTTTTGATCAAAGTTCTGCTTGTCATAAGCAACATTACCTCTGATCAACAATCCTTCTACACCAGGTACTCTGAAGTCAAGACCTATATTACTTTGAACATAGTTTGTACTTCTGTCATTATATCCTGGCTCATCTGTAACACGAATGGCAGGGTTATTTCCATTTTCAATATCTGGTCCGTATTCACCAGTTGGCCAGTAAGCAGGAAACCATGGATATTGTCGAACTAAATCATTAAAAACATTTCCAGGTGCATTTGTTGCAGTTAAATTTTCTTCTTGTCTAGAATATAAACCGACATCAAGACTTAAAAATTCATTGATTTTAGCATCTAAGTTAAGACGAAGATCATATTGTGTAAATCCTTTCGGTGCACCTTTAAAATTGACGTCTTGTCTTAAATAGCCAGCTGAAGCCAAGTATCTTACATTTTCGTCTCCACCGGTTATTTGAACATTTTGTCTAGTGGTTGGAGCATTCTTGCGTTGTACTGCTTCCATCCAATCTGTATCTGGATAAAGCCAAGGGTCAGTTCCAGCCCTGGTGTTTTCGATACGATCGGTAGAATAAGTTGGGTTTAAAACTTCTCCATTAGGACGCGTAAAAGGTTGGCCTCTTACTGCATTAGCAGCAGCCCATTCTCCTACTGGTAATTTATATACATTTAGAAGGTTAACTAAGTCCATGTATTCAGCTCCAGTTAACATTTCTGGTGTAGTGGTGAAGTTTTGCCAGCCATAATTTGAGGTAATTTTAACTTTGGCTTTACCCTCGCTTCCTCTTTTTGTAGTAATAAGTATTACTCCGTTAGCAGCTCGTGCACCATAGATAGCTGCAGAAGCATCTTTAAGGACTGATATACTCTCTATATCAGCAGGATTAATTCTGGCAAGTCCACCTGCTCTGTCAGGAATACCATCAATAACGACAAGCGCAGATGAATTATTAAAGGTATTAGTACCTCTAATCCTAACTGCAGGAGTATCAGCTCCTGGGGCTCCGTTATTTTGATCGATAAAAACACCAGCAACTTTTCCAGCAAGCGCTGTACCTAGGTTAGGAGAAGATGATTTTTCTAACTCACCTCCACCAATGGTTGCAATAGAACCAGTCAGAGTTGCTTTTTTCTGGGTACCGTAACCTGTTACAACAACTTCATCAAGTTCGTTAGCACCCTCAGTTAAAACTATATCAAAAGAATCTGCACTTGCAGATACCTCTTGTGTTTCAAAGCCTATATAAGAAAACACAAGAATAGCGTCATCATCAGATACTGTGATTGTGAAATTACCATCAAAGTCAGAAACAACTCCATTGCTTGTACCTTTCTCAAGGACACTCACACCGGGTAAGGGTCCTGATTCGTCTGATACACTTCCTTGCAGTGTCTGTTGGGCAGTCATGAGCCCTGCAGCAAGTAAAAATGTAATATAAATTAAATTTTTAAGTTTCATTTGTCTCTTTAATTTGTTTATGATTATAAATTAACGGCTTAAATTATGTAAATATTTAGTTTATCACAAATAATAAATATAAAATTAACCGTAACGTCAAACTCGTCTAACAAAATTAAAAATATAATAAACAAACAGCATATTTTTTTTTATTTATTGAATTCCAAGCATATAATTTCTATCTTTTTTTTTTAAAAATACACTAACAATAAAAATTGGAATTGAAATCAAATTATTTTTACATTTTTCTTCTTACACTAATCTCATTTGGACAAGAAAAATATAAGGAGAAAATATCTGACAACTATGAAATGGATATGGTTTATGTAAAGGGGGGTACTTTTTTAATGGGCAGCTCTAAATCTGAAAAAGGACATTTTGGTGACGAAGGACCACAACATGAGGTCACAATTGATGACTTTTGGATGGGTAAATATGAAGTAACGTGGGATTTATATAATTTATTTGTGACTCGAGAACTTGACGTTGATCAGATTGCTAAGGATGAAAATTCTGAAGTTCAAATAGATGTAGATGCGGTTTCAGGAGCTACCACTCCGTATGTAGAAATGAGTTTTGGCATGGGTATTGAAGGTTACCCAGCCATTTGTATGACTCAATTGGCTGCAGTCAAATTTTGTGAATGGCTTTCTGCAATGACTGGCCATTTTTATCGCTTACCAACTGAAGCGGAATGGGAGTATGCCTGTAGAGCAGGAAGCAATGAAGCTTACTCTTTTGGAAATGATACAACTGATTTAGATCAGTATGCTTGGTATGAATCAAATAGTAACGACAAATACCAACCTGTAGGTACCAAAAAACCAAACCAATGGGACCTCTATGATATGCATGGTAATGTTGCTGAATGGACTTTAGACCAGTATCTTCCAACTGCTTATAGAACAAGAAGAGGAGAAATAAAAAATCCTTATCAAAAACCAACCAAAGTTTATCCAAAGGTGGTAAGAGGGGGGTCTTGGATGGATTCACCCAATCGATTACGCTCTGCTGCTCGACGCCCCTCATCAAAAAAATGGAAAATGCGTGACCCCCAAATACCAAAAAGTAAATGGTGGCACACTGATGCTCCTTTTGTGGGTTTGAGAGTAGTAAGACCTGTAAAAACGCCTTCTGAAGAAGAACAAAAAAATTACTGGAATTATAATTAATTAATAAATAAATAAATAAAAATGAAAAATAAAGACAAATTTAAAGACCAAGAATTGACTCGTCGATCTTTTGTAAAGCAAACAGCTTTAGCAACAAGTGGATTATTATCCGTTCCCTTATCAGTAGAAGCTATGGCAAATGTTAATGGGGAAAAGAAATTAAAACTAGCTCTTATAGGATGTGGCGGAAGAGGCTCCGGAGCAGCTGTACAAGCTCTCACTGCTGATGAAAACGTCGAACTTGTAGCTATGGCTGATGCATTTGCTGACAGAATTGAAAAAAGTTTGAGAGGAATACAAAAACATTTCGAAGGAGAGGAGAAACTAGATTATAGCACTTCTACTCATAAAGGTTCTAAAAGAAAAATTTCAATTAAAGAAAAAAATAAGTTCGTTGGATTTGATGCCTACAAAAAAGCTATTGACTTAGCTGATGTTGTCATTTTGACAACACCGCCTGGATTCCGCCCTTATCACTTTGAATATGCAATTGCAAACGGCAAGCATGTTTTTATGGAAAAACCATTAGCGACAGATCCTGTTGGGATTCGTAAAGTTTTAGCTACAGCAAAAATAGCTAAGGCTAAAAAATTAAATGTTGTAGTTGGCCTGCAAAGACACTATCAGTCAAAATATATAGATTTGAAACAACGTGTCGACGAAGGTGCAATTGGTAAAATAAGAGGTGGTCAAGTGTATTGGAACGATGCCGGTGTATGGACAAAAAGAAGGAAAGCAGGTCAAAGTGAGCTGGAATACCAAATGAGAAATTGGTATTATTTTAATTGGCTTTGTGGAGATCATATCTTGGAACAGCACATCCATAATATTGATGTTGCAAATTGGTTTATTGGAGATTATCCTGTCTCAGCACAAGGCATGGGAGGTCGACAAGTAAGAACCGGAAAAGACCACGGTGAAATTTTTGATCATCATTTTGTTGAATTCACCTATGCTAGTGGAGCTGTAATCTCAAGTCAATGTAGACACATTCGAGGTACTATGAGTAGAGTTGATGAAGTTTTCCAAGGTACCAAAGGGAGTATTGAAATTGGAAAAGGTGAAATTACTGACCTTAGTGGAAATTCTAAATATAAGTATCCAAAAAAATGGGGTGAAGATCCAAACCCATATCAGGTAGAACATGACAAGCTATTCGCATCAATTCGTAACGGGGGAGTAATTTCAGATACTGAAAATGGAGCAATGAGCACCTTAACAGCAATTTTAGGAAGAATGGCAACTTACACTGGTAAAAAAATCACAATGGAAGAGGCTCTAAACTCTAAGTTACATTTAATGCCAGAAAAAGTCACTTGGGAAACAACTCCTCCATCATTACCGGATAGTGAAGGAAACTATCCTATTCCAACTCCGGGAAAAACAAAAATGATTTAAAAATGAATCGTAGAGATTTTACAAAAGCTTCAATAATGGCTGGTGTTGGACTCGCTAGCACAAATTCATTTGCAGACAATTATAATTATGCAAAAGCATATAATTATAATTTGAAGTATGCGCCTCATCTAGGTATGTTTCGACATCATGCAGGTAATAACCCTATTGATCAGCTCAATTTTATGGCTGATCAGGGTTTCACTGCTTTTGAAGATAATGATATGCGAAAACGTGATGTGAGTCTCCAAGAAAAAATGGCTAAAACCATGGAAAAAAGGGGGCTTAGCATGGGGGTTTTTGTTGCACACGAAATTTATTGGCAAAAACCTAATCTTGCAAGTGGTAATTTAAATTTAAGAGCTGAGTTTTTAGATTTTATTAAGAAGGCAATACCGGTAGCTAAACGTGTAAATGCAAAATGGATGACAGTTGTTCCTGGTCATGTGGATTTGAGGCAGAATATGTCTTATCAGACAGCTCACGTTGTAGAAAGTTTAAAACAGGCTTGTTCTTTACTTGAGCCACATGGCTTAGTAATGGTTTTAGAGCCATTAAATTTTAGAGATCACCCAGGTTTATTTTTATCTGAAAGCCCGCAGGCTTATGAAATTTGTAAAACCGTAGATTCTCCTTCTTGCAAAATTTTATTTGATATTTATCATCAACAAATCCAGGAAGGAAATTTGATTCCTAACATAAATAAATGTTGGAATGAAATTGGCTATTTTCAGATTGGAGACAATCCAGGCAGAAAAGAACCAACTACCGGAGAAATAAATTATAGAAACGTTTTTAAATTCATTCACGGGAAAGGGTATGAAGGAATTTTAGGAATGGAACATGGAAACTATAATAGAGGTAAGGAGGGTGAAATGGATGTTATCAAATCCTACCAAGAAGTAGACCAATTTATTTAATACTCGTTTTGGTGCCCTCCAATAAGTAATTTTTTGACTTAAAATGCTTCTCTATTTTTTTTAAGAGCATAATTTCAGAGGTAAACTGCCAGTCGAAATTAATTGTCTGGTTTGCAGGGTGACGATGATGGTCCTGATCTAATATATAGTTTTCTGGTTTATTTAATATACGCGTTTGACTGTAGACTTCTTCAAATTCCTTTCTAACCAATTCAAACTCATTTTTTATTTTATATACAGCCTCCAGATAATCAGTTTCCTCATCAATAGTTTTTGCTTTATCAAATTTGTTTAATTTTTCCATTAATTTAAAATTATAATCTACTAGGTTACTTACTTGTCTGTATATCATAAGATTATAGTCAGATTTCGTCCCCACTTTTTGAAAATTATCTAAAATATTTTTAACTTTTTCTAATTTCTTTTTTTGCAGTTTCAATTCTGTAAGACGTTTAGCATATTTTTTAGACCAATCTCCTTTGTTGTCAAAATCAGGAAGGTCTATAATATACTCTTCTATTGGATCTTTGATTGGAACTGCCGAAAGTAACGCGCCAGTTATATCCTCATTGATTTTTGTTACATTGCCTTGATTAAGAGAGTTTCTATGTGTTCCTTCTTCTACCAGTAAATTAGTCCAAAGACCTACTGGCTCGTCAAGTAAATCGATAAATGAGTATTCATCTGATTGAAAACTTTTTCCAAATTTACGATGTCGGTATGCTTTTTTAAATTCTTCTTTCGTTCTACTTAGTCCTGCCCACGAAAATTCCGCAAAAGCATGTATACCTCTTTTATATAATTCAAAATGAGGCGAATCATCATCCCAAAGAGTTAATAGTAATCCATTATAATTTCTTTTTATTGACTGGTCAGCAAAAATCCTTATCTGATCAATATTACTTTCTCTTTGTGGCATGAGAGTCCATCTTGTTTGCCCAGCTGTAGCTCCCATAACTTTAAATCCATTAGATGAGAACCAGTCCATTGCCTTTGCATTTCCATAAGATTCGGCCATATGATAATTCCAACGCATGTAAACACAATTTTTTGGAAACTGTTCGATAAAACGATTTAAGTTTGGTTCATTAGCCATCCAAATAGAATCTACCTCTGCTTTAGACATTTTTTTATTATAAATGGGCCCCATCAGGTTTGCTTGCTTTAATGGCATATCATCCCAAAAAATTGGAATTCTATTTTGTTTAGATGCAAATGAAGTTACTTTATTGAGCCAAATTAAATTTAATTCTAAAGGGCTTTTTCCACTTCCTCTTCCAGATGTTTGAACCTCATCTCCTCCAACATGCAAATATTTTCCATGAGGGAATGCTTCAATAGCATCAAGATATAAATCAAATTGTAAATCATAGGTTTTTGGATCTAGGGGATTGAAAGCCCAATCACTATTTGGATCATCTCTTAAAGGTTTATTTTTTTTGTGTTTTAATACAAAAGAGGCGTGTCCCAAACCCTGTACTAAGGGACTAATTTCAATATTTCTAGCTAAGGCATATTTACTGATTTCTTTCCATTGTTCGATAGTTAATGCATCACTTGACGCTACCTCAGGTCTTCTTTTGTATTTAAGTTTATCTTCAATTTCTAAAATTATACCGTTAATCTTCAATTGCGCTAATTCATCTATAAGATTATAATAGTAGGATTTTTTTTCTAGATGATGTTTTACGTCAATTTGTATTGGTCGAAAAGCAATTTTTGGAGCATCAAAAATTTCTACTTTAGGCAGCATTAACTCCTGGGCTTTAGCGTCCTCCATTAATTGATTTAAACTAATAAAGCCATATAGTAGTCCAGCAGAATCGATTGCATTTATTATAATTTTTTCTTCGTTGATTTCAAGCGAATATGATTCTGGGATAAATTTTTCATCGGATAGAATTGCAAATTCAATTTGAGCCTCCTCTGGATTATCTATGATTTTTATATTTTGAGTCAACCCATATAAGTGTGGAAGTGAATCACCTGTTGGGCTGTAAGCAAACCTAATTTTTTCTATTTTTTGATTATAATATCCTTGTTTGAATTTTTTTTCAGATACAGAGGGCATCAATCTGAACTGATTTTTCACATCATCTTGATTCATAACACATGACGAAAAAAATAAAAATAAGCTTGTTATAAAAACAGTCGAAAATTTGTACTGTAGTGACATTATAATTTTTTAATTACATTCAAATTACAAAAAATCTACATCCTTGGAATAAAAAAAATAATAAACTTGGGTGTGTGCCTCTGTTAACCTATTTTTTTAAAATTTCACAAATGAATAAATGTTAAAACTGATTTGAGATTTTAATCGTTACTTTTATAATTTAAGTTTTAATGATTTTAAATATTAGAGAGCATTCAGCTGTTAAAAATAAACACACAGTCATAATTAATGGAAAACCCAATTTGTAAATTATTTAATATTCAATATCCAATTATTCAGGCAGGAATGGTTTGGGCAAGTGGATGGCGCTTAGCATCTGCAGTTAGTAATGCTGGTGGATTAGGCCTAATTGGATCGGGTTCTATGTATCCTGAAGTATTACGGGAACATATACAGAAATGTAAAGGTGCTACCCAAAAACCCTTTGGTGTAAATGTTCCTTTATTATATCCTGATATTGATAAATTAATGAAGATTATTGTGGAAGAAAAGGTTCCAATAGTATTTACTGCGGCTGGAAATCCAAGACTTTGGACTTCATATTTGAAAGATAATAATTGTACTGTCGCCCATGTTGTTAGTTCAGTAAAATTTGCCCTGAAAGCTGAGGAATGCGGTGTTGACGCAATTGTTGCGGAGGGATTTGAAGCTGGGGGACATAATGGAAGAGAGGAAACAACTACGATGACTCTAATCCCACTAATAAAAAAATCAATTAATATTCCGTTAATTGCAGCTGGCGGAATAGGCTCGGGTGAAGCTATGCTTGCTGCTATGGCATTAGGAGCCAAAGCTGTACAAGTAGGTTCTCGATTCGTCGCAACACCAGAAGCCTCTTCTCACCCTAATTTTAAAGAAGAGATTTTAAAGGCAGAACAGGGTAGTACAATACTTACTCTTAAAGAACTCACTCCAGTTCGTCTTATTAAGAATCCATTTTATGACAAAATTCTATCATTATATAAGCAAGGTGCAAGTAAAGAAGAGCTGAAAGAAATGCTTGGACGAGGAAGAGCGAAAAAAGGCATGTTTCAAGGTGACCTTGTAGAGGGGGAGTTAGAAATAGGACAGGTATCAGCCCAAATTGATCGAGTAATTCCAGCAAATGAAATTATTGAGGAATTTATTCAAACTTATAATGAGGGATTAAAAAATTTGAGAGAAATTAACTAACCTCAACTTTCTGACTAAAATCAATTAATATTTGATTTGATAATATGTCATCCAGAGTCTCTTGATTACGAATTGTATGAGCCTTATTTTTATGCCACAAAACCTCTGCTGGGCGCAATCTTGAGTTGTAATTACTTGACATTGTAAAGCAATAAGCGCCAGCATTTTTAAACATTAAAATATCTCCTTCATTTATTTCAGCTATTTTTCGATTGCTTCCAAAAGTGTCCGTCTCACAAATGTAGCCAACAACTGTATAAAAGCGTTCTTTGCCTTTTGGATTAGAAATATTTTTTATCTGATGATGAGATCCATATAGCATTGGTCTGATTAAATGGTTGAACCCAGAGTTTACTTGCGCAAAAACTGTTGAAGTAGTCTGTTTTATTGAGTTGACTCGTGTTAAAAAATAACCTGCCTCACTAACTAAAAATTTTCCTGGTTCAAAAGCGAGATTAATTTTTTCCCCATAATTTTTACAAAAATCATTGAACCTTTGGGTAAGTTTTTCTCCTAATTCTTCAATATTTGTTTCAATATCATTATCTGTATAAGGAACTTTAAAACCACTACCAAAATCTATAAAATCTAAGTTTTCAAATTTCATAGCTGTGTCAAATAAAATCTCAGCAGCATGTAAAAAAACTTCTATATCTAAAATATCACTACCAGTGTGCATATGCACACCATTGATTCGCATTTTTGTATTTTCAACAATACGTATAATATGTGGAATTTGATGAATCGAAATACCAAATTTAGAATCAATATGTCCGACTGAGATATTACTATTCCCACCAGCCATAACATGTGGATTAATTCTAATACAAACTGGAATTTCAGGATGTTTTGATCCAAATTGTTCCAAAACTGAAAGATTGTCAATATTGATTTGAACACCCAAGGAAGCTACTCTTTCAATTTCTTCCATTGATACTCCATTAGGGGTAAAAATAATTTTTTTTGGATCAAAACCTGCCTTAATACCTATCTGAACTTCTTCAATAGAGACTGTGTCTAAGCCAGAGCCCATGGAGTTCATAAGTCCTAGTATAGAGATATTTGATAAAGCCTTGCAAGCATATTTTATTTGAAGATTTTCAACTCCACTAAATGCATTTTTAAGCCGGTTATATTGCTTTTGAATTTGATCACCATTATAAACATATACTGGCCCTTCAAAAGTATCTGCGATTGATTTCAATATAGGTTCATCCATTTCAAAATATATTCAGCTAAAATAATGACTAAATATTAAATGAATCAATTAAACCAATCATCTAATTCAAAATATTCATGTAATGTTATGTTTATAACAAATTTTTTAAGTTATTCTTTTAAATTGTAATCCATAGTTTATATCTTATTTGCCAAGATTTTAGAATTAATTATGAATTTACATGAGTATCAGGGCAAGGAACTGCTTGCAAGCTTTGGAGTAACTGTTCAAAGAGGTATAGTTGCAAAAACAGTTTCAGAGGCAATGTCTGCTGGAAAAGAACTTTCAAAGTCAACAGGTTCTAATTGGTATGTTATTAAAGCTCAAATCCATGCAGGTGGAAGAGGTAAAGGGGGAGGAGTCAAATTGGCTAAAACTTCTGATGAATTAGAAAAGATTGCAGGAGAAATTTTAGGAATGCAATTAATTACACCCCAAACACCAAAGGAGGGGAAAAAAGTAAATCAAGTTTTAATAGCTGAGGATGTATATTATAAGGGTAAATCTGAGCCAAGCGAATATTACATTTCTGTATTATTAAACAGGGGGTCAGGTAAAAACATGATAATGTATTCCACCGAGGGAGGGATGGACATAGAAGCTGTTGCTGAAAAGACACCACATCTAATTTTTACTGAAGAGATTGATCCCGCACTAGGTCTTCAAGGTTTTCAAGCAAGAAAAATAGCTTTTAATTTGGGACTTTCAGGTGCGGCATTTAAAGATATGGTAAAGTTTGTAACATCATTATATAAAGCCTACATAGGTTCTGACGCCTCCCTATTTGAAATTAATCCAGTGCTGAAAACATCTGACGATAGAATCATAGCTGTAGATGCTAAGGTAACTCTTGACGACAATGGTCTTTTTCGACATAAGGAATTTGAGTCTATGCGGGATTTAAGTGAAGAAAATCCAGTAGAAGTAGAGGCTAGAGAAGTCGGTTTAAATTATGTTGACCTTGACGGAAACGTGGGATGCATGGTAAACGGAGCGGGACTAGCGATGGCGACAATGGACCTTATTAAGCAGGCTGGGGGTGAACCAGCGAACTTTCTTGATGTAGGTGGGACAGCAGATGCGAATCGAGTTGAAACTGCTTTTCGATTGATTTTAAAAGACCCGAAGGTAAAAGCGATCCTAGTTAATATTTTTGGTGGTATAGTAAGATGTGACCGTGTAGCTCAGGGGATTGTTGATGCTTATAAAAACTTAGGAGATTCTATTAAAGTTCCAATTATTGTACGACTTCAGGGGACAAATTCAGATATAGCGAAAGACCTTATTGACTCATCTGGATTAAATGTTTTGACTGCCACTGCCTTCCAAGAGGCGGCAGACAAAGTTCAAGAAACACTTATTTAACGACAAAAAGTCAGTTCAATTTAAAAAAAAGATGACATATTGTCAATAAGACGATTTGGCCTTAATTTTGCTTTTGTAAAAACGAAATATTGTTTAATAAAAAAAATAATTATGAATTTAATACAAAAACAAAATACACTTATACCATTCTTATTTGATGATTTTATCAATCGAGAATTAAATTTAGATAAGTCCTTATTTGAAACATTCCCAGCAGTAAATATCAAAGAATTAGATTCCTCGTTCCAAATAGAACTTGCTGTTCCAGGAAAAAATAAAGACGATTTTCAAATTGAAATTGAGGATGGCCTTTTAACGATTTCTTCAAACGTTGAAGAGAAGAATAATTCTGATAATTTTAAATTTACAAAACGTGAATTCAGTTATGAAAGTTTCCAAAGAACCTTCACTCTTCCAGACACTATTGACAAAACTAAAATAGATGCAAAATACTCTGAAGGGGTATTAAATGTAAGTTTACCCAAACTAAAGGAGTCAGTAGTTCAGTCAAAAAAAACAATCAAAATAAAATAAAACTAAAACTGTTATTTATTTTTTTAAAACAGTCCCCTACATGGGGACTTTCTTTTATAATTTAATGAATATTCTTTTTCTATAAAGATAGTAAGTTGGTATCCACAGTATAATCACATAAAGTATTGCATAGATTAGAGATCCCAGTTTCATGGGAAAGCCAATATTTTCAAAAATTCTCATGAATTCAGAATTAAGTGCAACTCCAATCCACTTTGAATTATAAAAGATTATAGTTAACATGCTTGATAGCGAATAAGCAAAAATTGAATTTACACCAAAAACATGTGCAAATCTAAATTTGTATTTACTTTTATTAACATCAAAAAAGTAAATCGAGGCAGCTAAGCCAAGAGTACTTACTCCACCCATTAATAGAGTAAAAGATGTGCTCCATAAGTTTTTATTAAATGGGAAAAACCATTGAAATAAATCTCCAAGAAAGAGAAACAAAAAGCCAGTAAAAAATAACTTATTTAGGCGCTGGCCAAGGGATTCTTTATTTAATAAAATATATCCTGAAAACATTCCTATTATTCCAGTAGCAATTGATGGTAATGTACTTAATATTCCTTCAGGGTCCCATGTGTCCTCCCAAAGAACACCAGGCAATAATAGTGAATCAATGTAATGAGCCCAATTTCTTTCAGGAACACTCAAATCTGGAAATCCAATACCAGGGACCGGAACGTAAACCATAATTATCCAATAAAATAACAATAAAAATATTCCTAAGTAGATCTGAAATTTTCTAGAGGTATACAAAAATAAAAGTGCACAAGCTAAAAAAACAAAAGAAATACGGTGTAGTACACCCACCCAACGAATTTCATCAAAGTTAAAATCAGGCCAAATCCACAAAAAAATTCCAACACCGTAGATCTTTAAGGCCCGAATTAAAGTTTTTTTTGTCATATCAACTTTACTTTTTCCAATTTCAATTTGTTTGGTAAAAGATAGAACTATTGATACTCCAACTATAAATAGAAAAGTTGGAAATATATAATCAGTAGGAGTAATTCCGTTCCACTCAGCGTGAAGCAAAGGGGGATAGACATAACTCCCAGAGCCTGGGGTATTTACAATAATCATTAAAATTATCGTCAGACCTCTTAGTATGTCAAGGGATAGTAATCTCTTGTTTTGTATTTCTTTCATTATTTCTGGATTTTAATTGAATTCCCTCCTCGTCCGTTAGAGTCAAAAACACGCAAAATTACCTGGTCGTTAGATTTAATTTTTACAGGGGAGGTATATAAATGGTCAGTTACACTTGGCTTTTTACCGTTTAGTGTATATCTTATTTCAAGACCAGGGAATTGTTGACGAGCTTTAAGTGTAAAATTATCTATTATTGCTCCAGGTTTAGGTAAATCAAAATTAATTTCATTATAATTATCAGATATATATCGCAGATGCCTTTGTCCTATCGTATTTACGAATCGATTCCATGACTTTAATAATAAAGGTTTTTGTTTTTTAGCTGTAATTTCGTCTAGCCAGGTTTCTTTAGAGCTCCAAGCCCTTTCGGAGAATACAATTAAATTAGGCATTAGCATTCGATCAAATTGGTAAGAGTCTGTTGCTGTTTCAGTCCAAAGTTGAGATTGGATTCCAAGAAAATTGGAAACACTATTTTTTTTAAGTTTTTTGTATTTAACAAGTTTATTTTCATCTGCATTGAGTTCTTTTAACTTCACTTTGTTGGCAAACACGTTTAACGGTTCGGTACCCCAGGTATCTTGATAGTCAACATAACCAGACCAATTTAATCCCCCGCTTTCAATGTCTTTGTCGTCTGTCATGTCAAAATAGAATGCAGATGAATTACTCATTACCGACTTAAACCCTTGGTTAGATAATTTATATATCATATCCTCTCTTCCATCGCCCCAGGTGTTGTTCCAAACAAGGGGTATAAAATTTAAGTCAATTAAATTTTTATTTATTCTAATTTCAGATTGACTTTTTTCACTTAAAACTAAAAGTACATCCTCCCAACCTGACATTTTTGCTCCAGAATCTGAAATAATTCTATTTAATTTTTTTACACTTGCATCATACAAAGATTGAAAAGTGCTTAAGCCGGGTGATTGAGAAATAAGTGTATTACATAGGGGTGATTTTCTCCATGAACCGTGAGGCACCTCATCAGCACCAATGTTAAAAATTCTCATGGGCACAGATGCGGAATCGTACATAGCTTTAATTTCAATAAATACTTTTTCAAAAAACTTAAAAGCACTCGGCCGACATATACAAATAACATTATCCTTAAATAACTGTGCTGAAGTGTATTCACTTTTATCATCTGGGTCATGAAGTCGATATTGATTAGCAGATACTAGATCTCCTTTTTGCAAAAATTTGTAATACCGTGCCTCCATGGCTATAATTGCAGCTCTAGCGTGGGAAGGAAAACTTATTTGGGGGATCACTTCAATATTTCTTTTAGTAGCTTCTTTAATGATTTCAATAAAATCATCTCTACTGAGATAACCATTACCCGGGCTATTATTTTCTCCTGAGCCAGAGCCATACATAGGGATTAATCTATCTCTTTCATTTAAAGTAAAACCACGTTTACCTCCAATATCAGTTAGCTCTTCTAATTCTGGTATTTCTATTCGCCAGCCCTCATCATCTGAAAGCCTTAGGTCAAGGATATTAAGTTTATAATGAGTCATAAGTTCTAAGATCTGTAGAATTTTATTCTTCGGATAAAAGTTTCTTGATAGATCTAACATAAATCCACGATGCTTAAATCGTGGAGCATCCTCAATGTAGAGTAATGGAATATCTTTCTTCTCAATTTGAGCATTATAAAGAATTTGGCGCAACGAGGAAAAACTATATAAAAGGCCTTTATAGTTTGAGGCACTTATTCTAATTATATCTTTATCAATTTTTAAAAGGTAAGTTTCTTCATCAAGTTTTGAATCTCTATTCACTATAATTTGGGAGGGCTCATCTGTATATTTAATATCTATGCTTAAACCTTTTTGCAGATAATTTTTTAAAAACTCATGATCATTTTTAAAATTCCCGAAGTCTATATTCAATGATTTAGGAAAACCAAATTTTTGATCTTGTAAAATTATTTTGCTAGGAGTAGGGATTACCCAATGTAACTCCTCTTTAGGTAAAGTTTTAATTCCTTCATACTTTAAGAACCGATCTGCTGCAGAGGGTATATTTAAACTTTCCAATCCTTTAGCATTTTGCCAAATAATTTTGCTTTCTAAATCATGAAACTTACCATTTTTTTGATCATGAACAAAAAAACCTACTGGACCCATCACTAATCTATTCATTATTCCTTTTTGAATTGCTGAAAAGCTAAATTTATCCCCTGGACTAATTGAAAATGAATCTCCAAAACTAAGTCTGTAGTATTGAATATTTTTAGTTGGGATCAACTTAATTCCATTGGGTAGACTTTTTTTATCTATATCACCGCTAAATTGATTCCAATTTAATTCCCATTTTCCTTCCTCCCATATTTGATTTGAATTATTAACTAATTCAAAAGTTACTTCCATTTGATTATTGTTAAAGTCAAAATTATTGATGTGGAATTGGATTTTGGAAGTTTTTTTTTCTTTAGGCTTACATTGAATTAAAAATGTAGAAATAAAAACAAGAAACAAGAAATTTTTCATTTGGTAAAGTATTTATTCTAAAATAGCAAATTTTCTAGGATGGTTTTTTAACATCATAAATAAATAGTTGCAATTTAGTTTTGATTTTCAATTGTTAGGTTTTTAATTACTGCATTAGGTTCAATAATAGAATAGCCTTTCCAAAAATCAGGATCGTAAGATGTTTTATTTTCTGGCAAAATTTCCGCTGTTTCTTCAAAATTTTTGAACGCATTATCATCAATTTTTTTTGTATCAAAAACTATTAGTTGATAGCGTTGGCTATTTCTATTAGATATGTTTAAATCCATTTTAAGTTGATTTTGTTTATTTCTTCCTTGGACTATCTTATTTTTTTCTGTTACAACTAGTGGCCTGTCGAAACCTCCTTCAAATCCTGTTGTATAATCAAAAAATTCTAAGCAATATTTACCAGATTTCATTTTTTTAAATTGAATAACTACTTTTCTCAGATCTTCTTTAAAATAAACACCAAACATGCTAAAGTCCCTTATAGGTTTAACATTAGTATATTCTAATCTAATAAGGACAAATAAATCAGCATCTACATACATTCTTCCTTTATAATCGGCATTTCCATCTGGTCTAAAATCGATTATATAAACAGGTGTATTTCCTAAGTATGTAAAATCAGTTTGAATAAATTTATATTTAGATGATTTATTTAGTATTGATAGATCAAGTTCTTTCTTGTCAAATAATTCTGAAATAATATTTACAAGTACTCCTTTTCTTGATTTTAAATAGCTATCTTTTCTTTTCTGAATTTTTTGCTCTTTGGATAGAGTATCTTCTAAACCGATATCTTCAGCTTCTACTTTACCACCTATTATTCCTGATCTGACTTTAAAAAATGAATTTGTCTTAACATTATCTTTTAATATAGTATCAAATAATTTTTCAATGTTTTTAAAAATTTCAGTTTTCCTTTTGTCTTGTAAATTAAGAGCTTTTAATAATTCTAACTTTTGTTTTTCTTTATTGTAGTTTCCATAAAGATTTCCAATAAATTCAAAATACCAATTGTTTTCTCTAGGAACTTTTAACAGGACACTGTCCCAAAAGGTTTGATTCAAAATGGGTATGGAGGTTTTTTTAATCTTTACTTTTAGTGAGTTAAATTTTTGCTGTCCAGTTTCCCTAAAAAATAGTTTCTTTTTATTTAATCCTAATTCATATTTTTCTGATGTATTTTCTTTGATTTTTTTGATAATATCCGCAACAGCAAGTTGCTTATTACTCAGAATAATAGTATTTAATTCAATAGCTTTTGGTTTTAAGTAAAATATGGTGTCATTAAACTTAGAGTAGGGGATTGCAAGTGTTTCGAAGCCCATACAAGAAATATAAATCGAATCTTTTTCCTGGAGAGTATTTGTTTTAAGTCTAAAATAGCCATCTTCATTCGAGACTACACCATCTCCTGATTTAAGATAAATACTTGCAAATGGAATTGATTTTTCAGTTAAGCTGTCTTTTACGAAAGCAGTAGTTTCCTGGGTATAGTTGTAATAATAATTAAAAAAAAACAAATAGACTAAAAGATTTTTTAGATGTCTCATCTTTTCAAGATAGTTTAAATAATCTAAAGCTGATCTTGTAAAATTTTAATTTCATCACGAAATTTTGCAGCCTCAATAAAGTCGAGCGATTTAGCAGCATTTTCCATCGCCTTTCTTATCTCGCGAATTTTCTTTTCAATTTCAGATTTTGAAAGATAGGCTATGTTTTTGCTTTCAATTTTGTGCTTCACAATATCATCCTTTTTTATTACTACAGAGTTTTTAGCTAGAGCACTATCTAATGATTTATTTAAAGCTTTTGGTTTTATTTTATTTATTCTATTATAATTGATTTGTTTTTCTCGACGGTAATTGGTTTCATCGATGGTTTTTTTCATGCTCTGCGTAACAGTATCAGCATACATTATTGCTTTACCATTTATATGTCTGGCAGCACGACCAACTGTCTGGGTTAATGAACGATTAGATCTCAGAAAACCTTCTTTATCTGCATCAAGAATAACTACTAATGAAACTTCAGGTAAATCAAGACCTTCACGAAGTAAATTTACACCTATCAAAACATCGAAAAGACCTTTCCTTAAGTCTTGCATGATTTCAACTCTTTCGAGTGTATCTATATCGCTGTGAATATAACGGCAACGTATTTGTACCTTTGTTAAATATTGAGTTAACTCTTCAGCCATTCTTTTTGTAAGTGTTGTTACTAGCACTCTTTCTTCTTTTTCAGTACATCTATGTATCTCTTCAATCAAATCGTCTATTTGATTATTGCTAGGGCGAATTTCAATTTTAGGATCTAATAGTCCAGTTGGACGTATTACTTGTTCTACAAAAACTCCTTCGGTTTTTTTAAGCTCGTAATCAGCTGGAGTTGCACTTACATATAAAACTTGGTTTTGTAATGCTTCAAACTCCTCAAATTTTAAAGGTCTATTGTCCATTGCTGCTGGTAAACGAAAGCCATATTCTACCAAATTTTCTTTTCTGCTTCGATCACCTCCGTACATTGCATGCACTTGTGAGATGGTTACATGACTTTCATCTACAATCATTAAAAAATCTTTTGGGAAGTAGTCTAGAAGACAAAATGGGCGACTTCCAGGTGAACGACCATCTAAATAACGTGAATAGTTTTCAATTCCCGAACAATATCCTAATTCCTTAATCATCTCTAAATCGAATTCAGTTCTTTCTTCAAGACGTTTCGCTTCAAGGAATTTTCCGCTATTTTTAAAGTATTCTACTTGTTTTGCAAGGTCTTCTTGTATTTGGTATATTGCGTTTTGAAGAATATCAGGAGAGGTTACAAATATATTTGCCGGAAAAATATTGACTTTCTCATATTGTTCAATTTTTTTATTGTTAATGGGATCGAAAGCCTCAATTAATTCAATTTCGTCTCCAAAAAAGTGGATTTTAAAAGCAATGTCAGCATAACCAGGAAAAACATCTATAATATCTCCTAAAACTCTAAAATTACCTCTAGATAAGTCTGATGTTGTTCTAGAATATAGACTTTGGACCAACTGATACATTAGCTTTGTTCTTGAAATGATTTGATTTTGTTTAATTTCAATGACATTTTTTTCAAACTCTTTTGGATTACCAATTCCATACAAACAAGATACTGACGCAACTACAAGCACATCTCTTCTTCCAGACAGGAGTGAAGATGTTGTACTTAGTCTCAATTTTTCTATTTCTTCATTAATAGAAAGGTCCTTTTCTATGTAAGTACCTGTAGTTGGTATGTATGCTTCTGGTTGATAGTAATCATAATATGAGACAAAATACTCAACAGCATTTTTCGGGAAAAATTGCTTAAATTCGGAATAGAGTTGAGCAGCAAGTGTTTTATTGTGAGCTAATACCAGTGTAGGCCTTTTTAATTTTTCGACAGCATTTGCCATTGTAAATGTCTTTCCAGAACCTGTTACTCCTTGAAGAGTGACGTATTTCTCATTGGATTGGAAATTGGAAACAATTTCTTTGATAGCCTGTGGTTGGTCTCCAGTTGGCAAAAAATCTGAGACTACTTCAAATTCCATAGCTTTTTAAAAGAACTTCAAATTTACAAAATGAAAGAAATTTAAATATAATAGATAAAATAAAAACTTTGATAACAAAGTTTTGCTGGTTGAATGAAATTATTTTTTTAAATAGCCTTTTTTATTATAATTATCGGTTAAAGTTGTAAAATTTAAAATTAATTGTTTCGGATTAAATTTTAAAATTCAATAATATTAAATTTGATGGAAATGCGATTATGGAAGATAAATTAATTTCACAAAAAAAACCATTTTATCCTATATGCTTAGATCTTGAGAAATTTTTAAAGTCCTATGATCGTTGGATTGAAACTCCCGTCTGCTACAGCGATTTATTAAGATTTTCGGGTTCTATTATTTTATATGATAAAAATGATAACGACACACTCTGGGTTAGTGTATTTTTTTCCGAAACTGAAAGGCGTGATATTGATTATAATTTAAAGAAAATTTACACTCTACTTCATTCAGATGGTAATGAATCTGGTATTCAATATCTTAGTGTAGATTCAATAGACTATTGCACCTTTGGCAACTCAAAACCATTTAGAGTTAAAATTAGAAATATCCTAAATGACAACTTTACTTACTACTATATTAAAAAAACCGATGCTTCAAGAATTTATGGTTTAGAATATGAACACATGCTTTCACCATACAACCTAAATTTTTTAGTTAATAAAAACACGTTAGTTGAAGAACATATTGCAGGGATTCCAGGAGATACTTTTATAAGAGATTTTTTGCCGAAATGTAATGAATCAGAAAAATCACAAATTGCAAAAGAATATGTTAAGTTTAACGAACGAAGTATGATTCGCCTTTTAGGAGATATGAGAGCCTATAATTATGTAGTTGTGCCAACTCATGATTTTGATCAAGTAGTTTACAAAATTCGTCCAATTGATTTTGACCAGCAATCATTTGAAGGTAAACTTTCTGTTTATCGGCCTCAGTTTTTCAAGGAGAATTTCCCAATAATGGAATTAGTTCGCAGTAAACTTAACAGAGATTCGATTAATCAGTACAAAATTGAAGAGCGATCCATTGTTGCAAGACGAATAATAAGTTCTGGGAATCGTTTAAAAAAACTCTTAAAAATAATGCAAAGTGATGAGACAACTTTAAAATCTAACCTTAAAAGACTTAAAAAAGAAATTTACAATTTTACCAAAGATCAGGATTTTCTGAAGAGCAAATCTATGGGAGATGTAATGAGCGCAGCATTGAATTTTGTAAGATTAAATTATGAGAAAGTAAACATGCAAGATTTTTTTTAATAAAAGGAGTCTTCATCGTAATCTAAATTCATATCCTCTTCATTATCTTGACTATGATCAAACAAGATATCTCCGTCTGTTTGAAATTTTTTTTCAGGAGGATCTTCAGGAACATCACCTTGACTATTAATTAGATTAGGGTAATTTATTCCAGAAATAATTTTACCTGATTCTTTTAGCTCAACATAAAAAGTCCACATATTTAAAAAGTCGTAAACATATATAAGTCTCTTTTGAGAACCTATGAAAATTTGATCTAATTTCTCATTCGCCATTGAAGTATTATTATCGATTGATAATATAGGAAGCTCTTTTCCTTGCACCCAGTCTTTATCTGATTCATAAAATGAAGCTAATTCGTTTCCGAGAAAACCAAAAGATTTTGAAATTGCTTCATGTAAATTTTTAAGTGTGCTGTTAGCTTCAATTTCAATGTCCCTTAGTACATCTTCTTCAACATCTAATATTACTCTAATTCTGAAAATCATATTTTTTAAAGATACGAATCATAAAAAAACTTTGAGCTCCAAATAATAATGAAGCCAAGAATAAATGAATAGGTTGAGTGGAAAATGGAAATTTAAAATAATACATCATAATTCCTGTAAGAATTTCTAATCCTATAAAGAGCATAATACATTTAAATAAAAGAGGAACTTGTCCATTTTTTAATAATTTAAATCCAATAAAACCGTTAACCGCAAGCACAATAAGAGAAAAACTTCTATGAATATAAAATAGGTTAGGTGCTTTTGCTAACCAATTTGATTTTTTTTGCAAACCCCAATAATTTATTTGAAGATCAACAAACTCTCTTACTTGCACTCCAAACCCAATTTGGAAAACTGTCATTATTAAACTAATTAATATTAAAATTTTAAATGATTTTTCTCTTGGGAAATTTATTTTGGGCTGATTTTCTCTCTCTAAAAGAAAAACTAACAACAAAATAATTAACAAAGCCATAGCCATATGGGTTGAAATTTTATATGACATTAAGTTCGAATCAACAACCAATTTTCCCAACCATGCTTGGAAGCCCATTCCAAGGATTACAAAAAATGAAAATAAAATTTTAAAATAATCCTTTTTAAAACTAAAAATTGCTGTAATAAAAAGTAAAAGTGTAACAAGACCAGCAACTGCACCAAGGAGACGATTTAAAAATTCAACCCATGTATGCGTAGAATTAAAAATTGAGTATTCATGTTTAGTATATGCCACCCAATTTTGTGGATTGTATATTTTGGTTGATGTAAAATCATTTATAGCAACATAAAGGGATTCATCGACAATGATAATTTGTCCTTTCTTGTAATTACGATTTTTTTTCCAGTCTAGTTGCGAACGATCGGTTGGAGGGATAATGTAACCAAAACATTTAGGCCAGTCAGGACATCCCATACCACTTCCTGTCATTCTTACTGTAGCTCCAGCCACTATAACTAAATAAACAAGTATTACACTTAAAATCAAAAGAAAATTATATGCTTTATTCATGTGGTTTTAATCCTAATCTTTCACCTTCATTTTTCATTTTTTCAAAAGCTGCTTCAAATTCATTTGAAATTTCCCCATCTAATATTGCTTCTTTAATGGCATCTTTTATTAATCCAATTTTTTTTGATGGCCCTAAACCAAAGTAATTCATTATTTCTTTTCCGTTAATAGGTGGCTGGAAATTTCTGAGCTGGTCTTTTTCTTCAACTAAAACGATCTTTTCTCTAACAATTTTAAAATTATTTAGGTATTTTTTAAAACGTATTTGGTTTTTAGTTGTAATATCTGCTTCACATAAGGTAATTAAGTCATCAATGTCGGCTCCTGCATCAAAAACCAATCTTCTTACTGCAGAATCAGTAATATAATCTTCCGATATTATTATTGGTCTTGAGCTCATAAGTATTATTTTTTGGACATATTTTATCTTTTCATTTAAGGGCATTTTTAAGCGCTTAAAAATCTTATAAACCATCTTAGAGCCCACATACTCATGATTATGAAATGTCCAACCTGTTTTTGAATCAAATTTTCTAGTAGAAGCTTTCCCTATATCATGAAATAGGGCTGCCCAACGCAACCATATATTTTTACTTTTTAAGCACAAATTATCAACTACTTCTAATGTATGATAAAAATTATCCTTATGTCTTTTTCCATCAATTTCTTGAATTCCTTTCAATGAAACTAATTCTGGTAGTATGTGATCTAAAAGTTTCGTTTTTTCTAAAAGATAAAATCCTTTTGATGGCTTTTCACAACACAGTATTTTAGTTAATTCTCCGACAATTCTTTCTTTTGAGATAATATTTATTCTTTCAGAATTTCGAGTTATTGCATCTAATGAACCTTTTTCGATTTCGAAACCAAGTTCAGTAGCAAACCGAATCGCTCTTAGCATTCTAAGTGGATCATCTGAGTATGTAGTATTTGGATTTAATGGGGTACGTATAATCCCTTTTTTTAAATCATTTAAACCATTAAAAGGGTCAATTAGATTTCCATAATCTATTTTATTTAGACTAATGGCAATTGCATTTATTGTAAAGTCTCTTCTATTTTGATCATCTTCAAGTGTACCTGAAAA
This sequence comes from uncultured Bacteroidota bacterium, assembly GCA_902613595.1. Lineage (GTDB taxonomy): Bacteria > Bacteroidota > Bacteroidia > Flavobacteriales > Flavobacteriaceae > MS024-2A. The sequence goes on along the minus strand of CACMHY010000001.1, from coordinate 257,430 downwards.
TATTTTTGGATTTCTACTTTGATATGAATAGGATTCTTTTCTAGCACCAACAAATTCAATTTCCATACCTTTCCACTGAATCATCGCAGTTCCATAAGTTTTGAATATTTTAACAGGTTTTGAACCCTTTAATTTTTTTTGAACTTCTGAAGCTAATTCAATTCCTGAACCTACAGCTACTATGTCAATATCCTTCTTAGGTTTTAATTTAATTAGATTATCTCTAACAAAACCACCGACGATATAAGATTTTATTTCTAATAGAGCAGAGGTAGTACTTATAATCTTAAATAGTTGCTCGTACTTAGATCCAAATGAGGGGTTTTCAAATTCCACAATTTAGTATGATTATTAAATTAGATAGAACTTATTTTAAGCTGAAACATTGTGCTCTCGAAGTGCTTCATTCAATGATGTTTTTTTATCGGTACTTTCTTTTCTTTTGCCGATTATTAATGCACATGGCACCTGATAGGAACCAGATTTAAAATTTTTGTTATAGCTTCCTGGGATAACAACTGATCTTTCTGGAATATTCCCTTTGAATTCTACTGGACTTTCGCTAGTAACATCAATAATTTTTGTTGAAGCTGTTAAAACAACATTAGCTCCTAAAACAGCCTCCTTTTGCACACGTACGCCCTCTACAACAATGCAACGAGAGCCAATAAACACATCATCTTCTATTATGACCGGTGCTGCTTGAATTGGTTCTAAAACACCACCAATTCCCACACCCCCACTTAGATGAACATTCTTACCAATCTGAGCGCAGCTCCCTACTGTAGCCCACGTATCAACCATTGAACCCTTGTCAACATATGCCCCAATATTTACATAACTAGGCATAAGAATTACACCTGATGAGATGTAAGCTCCTTTTCTGGCTACAGCGTGCGGTACAACTCGAATTTGTTTAGATGCAAAGTTTTTTTTCAAAGGTATTTTGTCATGAAACTCAAGTGGTCCCACTTCTATAGTTTTCATTTTTTGAATTGGAAAATATAGAATAACAGCCTTTTTAATCCATTCGTTCACTTTCCATTCCATTTTTAAAGGTTCAGCTACTCTTAATAAACCTTTGTCTAGCAGATCAATAACTTCTCTGATAGTTTCCTGAGTTTTCGATTCCATCAGTAAGGATCTGTTTTTCCATGCAGCTTCAATAATTTCTTGCATATAATTTTTTTTCAAATTTAAAGAATTAGAAAATATTATAATCAATATGATCAATATGAATAAAGTATATTTGCTAAAAAAATATGGGCTGTTTAATAGGTATAGATTATGGAGAGAAAAGAACTGGTCTAGCATATACTGATCCAAACAAAATAATAGCTACTGGTTTGAAAAGCATCTTAACAAAAGATGTGATCAAATTTCTTGGAGCCTATTTCGAAAAAGTTGAAGTTGAAATGCTAATTATTGGAAAACCAATTCAAAAGGATGGAAAACCGTCAAATGTCGAGGAAAAAATCGAGAAATTTATTAAGAATATAAAGACTAATTTCCCAGAAATAAAAATTGATCGTTATGATGAAAGATATACCTCAAAAATTGCAAGCAATTTTATTAAAGAATTTGGAATGAAAAAAAAGATAAGACATGATAAGGGAATTATTGATAAAATTAGTGCCACTTTAATATTGCAATCTTACCTTGAGTTTAAAAAAAATAAATTATGATTTTACCAATACTAGGCTATGGCTCACCAATTTTAAAAAAAGTAGCAATTGATATTTCGCCTCAGTATCCAAATTTAAATGAACTAATTAGTAATATGTGGGATACTATGTATGCTGCCAAGGGTGTTGGTTTAGCTGCACCTCAAATAGGTTTGTCAATACGTCTTTTTGTCATCGACGCAACTCCATTTTTAGATGATGAAAATATGAATGACTTTGAATTAAATTCTATAAAGAACTTTAAAAAAGTCTTTATTAATCCAAAAATTATTGAGGAGAAAGGAAATCATTGGGATTTTAATGAAGGCTGCTTAAGTATACCAGAAATAAGAGAAGATGTATCAAGAAGAAGTAAAATAGTAATTGAATATTATGATGAAAATTTCCAATCTAACAAATTAGAACTTAGTGGACTTGCTGCAAGGATTGTTCAACATGAGTATGATCATATAGAAGGAATTTTATTTATCGATCATATATCATCATTAAAAAAAAGACTCATTAAAGGTAAACTAAATAATATTTCCTCGGGATCAATTAAAGTTAACTACGAGATGAAGTTTATGAATAGAAAACTAAAATAATTTTTAGTTATTATAATTATATTTCAATAATGAATTCGAAATCAAAAAAATTAGATGCTTTTGCTAGGCTTCTTGATATAATGGATTTACTTAGAAATGATTGTCCGTGGGATAAAAAACAAACGATCGAAAGTTTGAGGCGTCTGACAATTGAGGAAACATACGAATTGTCAGAATCAATTTTAAAAGGAGACAAGAATGGTATTAAAGAAGAACTTGGTGACATACTATTACATATAGTTTTCTATTCTAAAATCGCCAGTGAAGAAAATGCATTTGATATTAAAGATGTAATTGAGGAAATTTGTGAGAAACTAATTTATCGTCATCCACACATATTTGGTAAGATTAAAGTAAATGACGAATTTGAGGTTAAAAAAAACTGGGAAGTTTTAAAACTTAAAAAGGGTAAAAATAATTTGTTAAGTGGAGTTCCACATTCTCTTCCTTCTTTAATTAAAGCCCAACGAATTCAGGAAAAAGCTGCAGGTGTGGGTTTTGATTGGAGTGCTGAAGAGGAAGTTTGGTCAAAAGTTGAAGAAGAATTGACTGAGCTTAGGATTGAAATAAAAGAAGGAAATAAAAATAAAATTGAGGAAGAATTTGGAGATCTTTTTTTTTCAATAATTAATTATGCTCGTTTTTTGGATATTGATTCTGATAGTGCTTTAGAGAGAACAAATCAAAAGTTTACAAAACGTTTGTCTTTTATTGAAAACATTGCCAAAAAAAAAGGGAAATCAATTAATGAATTAACTTTTAAACAGTTAAATAACTTATGGTCAGAAGCAAAAAATCACGACTGACTAGCAGAAGAAGTTTTCAGACCTTCAGAAGACTTATTTTTATCTCCAATTGTTTCACTCTCGTTGGCTGATTTAATTTTTGAAGTTTTAATTTGTTTCAAATAAATATATTCTTCATGAAGTTTTTCAATTTTCTTTTCACAACTTTTTATTTGTTGCTCTACATTTTTGAATAATGGATTTTCAGTACTTGAATTGCTAAAAAATTCCAAATTATTTTCAAGTTGAGTTAGTTCTCCCTTTAAATCTGATAATTCGTTTTTTACACCCTCATATTTAATATCCAATAGGTTTGAATCATATTCGAACATTTTTGTATTTATTATTTTTAAAATGTCTTTTAATTCGTCTTTTTCTAAATCAACTTTTTTCACTTTTGAAATTATACATTTAAAGAAAAGCTGATTATTTTTTGATTCATTTTTCCTATCTAGAATTCCCAAATTACTCCATTTATTCAAGTATTCATTTAATTGATTTTGAATCAATTCTACACTATTATTAAGTTGAGACTTTTCGATTTTATTCAAAAATAATTTTTTTTCCTTATATATTATTTCTTGTTCACTTGTTATACGTTTGTATCCTTTTTTTAAACGATCAAAATAAGCTTTCTGAATTTCCGAAAATTCGTTCCACAGTTTGTTTTCAATTCTTCTTGGAATAAATCCAATATTCTTCCATTTTTTTTGAGTACTTTTCATTTCCTCAACACAACTATCCCAGTTATCACTTTCAAGTATCTTTTTTGAAAAATCTATAATTTCCTTTTTTTCATTAATGTTATTACTAAATATTTTTTTTTGTTCTTTATAAAATGCATTTTTCTTGCGCATCAACTCTGTACCATACTCCCTAAAACTTTTCCATGAAGTTTTGCTATCCTTAGCAGGGACGTAACCAATTTTTTTAAATTCTTCTCTTAATAAATTGAATTTTTTAAGTGTGTTTTGCCATCCGTTATGATTATCAGGTATTTCATTGATGATATTTTTCATATCCTTCAAAAGGCCATTTTTTTTAATCAGATTTTCTTGCATCAGTCCAAGCTTATTTTTCTGATATTCTTGTCTTTTTGTTTGAATAACCCTTGAGGCTTTCTGGAATCGAAGCCACAGACTTTCCCTATGTTCTTTTGCAACTGGACCTAAATCATTTTTCCATTTTTGATGAAGAATATTTAGATCACGAGACGCTTTCAATATATCCTTTGTATTTTCTAATGCTTCGGCTTTTTCAATAATTTTTAACTTTTCATCATAATTATGCTTGTAATCAAGATCCCTGAATTCACGGTCAAGATGTAAAAAAGCATAAAATCTTTCTACATGATGCTTAAAAGTTTCCCAAATGTTTTGGCTCTCGCTTCTTGGCACTTGACCAATGTTATACCAACTTTCTTGAAGTGTTCTAAATGATTTATATGTCTTAGGATCTATTTGGTTTTGGTCTATTAGTTTTTTAATTTCCTCAATTACATAAATTTTTCTTTCCAGATTAATTTTTTTCGTTGCTTCCAGATTTTTATAGTAATCTCTTCTCTTTTTTCTGTAATCAAATGATATTTGATCAAATTTTATTTTGTAATCTGGTTTAAAAAAAAAGTCTATTTCATTACCTCCACCCTTTATAAATATTTTTCTTTGTTTATCTACTTCAATCTGAAATTTTTTTTCAAAAAGTTGCCCAATCTGCCTAATATATTCATGATTTTTTAACCATGCGTCATCATTACAAATCTCATCTAAGGTTTTTAAAAGCTTATCTAAAGAATATTTAGTGTAGTCAGTAATTTTCTCATTAAAATCTTTCTCATCTACACTTATATGCTTTTTTAATTTTTTTGATTTATCTTTTGTTATGTTTTTTTTTATTTTTTCCGTAGATATTTTCGATTCTTTTTCTTGAGAAATTATTTTACTATGAGATTTATCAGTCCTCTCTTTTTTTGATAATGTATCTTTCTTTTTTTGCGGCTTTGATTTTTCCTCCGCACTAGGCTGTAGAGTTTTCTCTTCCATAAGGTTCGTTTGTATTAGCACATTAATATACAATTTTTTATTTTTGTACTAGGATTAGTAAAATTCAGGCTTTTTCGACCAAAGACCCCATGATTTTTCTGCCTGATATTTAAGCATTTTGTAACCATTTGTAATTCGGCATCCATTTGCCTTACCTCTTTTTAAAAATTCTGTTTCTTTAGGATTGTATATTAAATCAAATAGCAAATGTTCTGAGTCTAAGTACTTGTATGGAATATTTGGTGCTTCATTAATTTTCGGGTATGTTCCGACTGGTGTTGTATTAATAATAAGGTTAGTTGTTTTTATGATTTCTTTTGTTATTTGGTAATAACCAATTTGATTTTTATCAGGATGACGAGAAACAATTTTGAAATCACATCCGATTTTATTTAATACATATTTTACAGCTTCGGAAGCACCCCCTGAACCAAGAATTAGTGCATTTTCTGGTTTTGATTTACATTTTTCCTTGAGTGCTTTATTAAATCCTAGGTAATCAGTGTTGTGTCCTATTTTCCTACCAGATGATTCAAAAACGATTGTATTGACAGCATTTATAGCCTTGGCTTCGTCTGATAACTCATCTAAGAATGGGATAATAGTTTTTTTGTAAGGAATTGTGACATTTAAACCCTTTAATGATGGATTTTTATTTATGATTTTGTTAAAATCATTAATTTCCTTTAGATCGTAATTAAGATAAACACAATCATTTAAATTATTTCTTTTAAATTTTTCAGAGAAGTATTTAATTGAGAAAGAGTAATCGATATTTCTACCAATTAAACCAAACAACTTAATTCGTTCTTTTTTCTTCATAATAATTTAAAACTAGAATAAGCATCACACCAAATATAATACTTGAAAATTCAATATAAGTTTCTAATTTGTTTAGATCGGGGAGGTAATATTGAAAATTTGTAACACTTTCTTTACCAACTGAGTTTAAAATAAAGTTTCCATATTCGTCATATAAATATTCTTTTGCTTTCCAAGGATATGCAAGTATTATTGTACCTGAAATGAAGCCGATTATCGTTGAAATTGTTTGGTTTGGAAATTTAATTAATACCAATTTTAGAAAATTAGAGAACATAACTAATCCAAAAAGAGAACCTAAAGTGAAAATACTTAAAATCACTAAAAGCCTTCTTGTATAGGGTTCAAATAGAGATGAAAAATCAAAATAAATAAATTCAGAAATTAGGTAATATAAATTATTTACAGCATCAACAAGTAGTAAGTTATAATTTCCCATGATCAAAAGTAAAAAAGAACCTGAAAGACCTGGAATAGTCATCCCTGAGACACTTACGATGCCACAAAAAAAGATAAAGAGTAGATTATCATTTTCTGTCATGGGATTTACAAAGCTTAGTAACAAACCAAATGTAAATCCTAAAAAACAGAAAAAAATTACACTTTTTTCCCATTTATCTATTTTCTTAAAAATTAAAAATATAGAAGCGAGAATCATACCAAAAAAACATGCCATAACATTAGTTTCGTAAAATTTCAGTAGATAATCTAATACTAGCGAAAAACTGAAATAACTAATAATCACCCCTCCAAAAATTAAGAATAAAAATCTACCATTAACATATTTCCAAAATGCTTTAAATTCAAAATTTAAGAGTCGACTTAAAGCATTTAAATTTAATTTTTGAAAAGAATCAATAAGTTCGCTATAAAATCCAAAGACCAAGGCAATAATTCCACCTGAAACCCCAGGCACTTTGTTTGCTATACCCATAGCCATACCCTTTAAAATTAAAATTAGACCATTACCGATTGATTTTTTAGTTGACAAAGTCATTATTTTTCAAAGAACGATTTAACTTTTTGTAAACCAAAAATTACCATAAAACCTAAAAATGCAAATCCAGCTGCTTTGCTTAATTCTGGGTCATCCCCATTATAATTTTGTGGTAATACAGAAAGCATCTGAAGATCACTGTAATTTTCACTTATGTTGTTTCGCCAAGGCCAAACCTTGTTTAAAGCACCTATCATTAATCCAATTAAAAATGACATAGTGTGTTTTGGATACTTTTTTAAAAGAAAAATAAGAAATTTAGAAAAAAACTTAATACCAATGATAATACCAAAAAAAAATACTCCAAGAACAGGAGTTACTTTTGTGAATATCTCATTATTAAAATTAAAAATTAGCTCAATTGCTTGCCGAAAATTTCTTAAAATAGTTTGATAGACACCCATTAAAAGAAGAATGTATGCTCCAGATACTCCAGGAAGAATCATAGCTGAAATCCCAAAAAAACCAGCTATGAATATATACCACAGCGAGGCTACATTGATGGGATTTGGACTAATTTTTGATATTTGGTATGAGATTAGGATTCCAATTAAAAGTGAAATTAATGAAAATGTTTTTTTTTGAATTTCAATTTTGAGTAGTAATATAAAACTTGCTAATAAAATTCCAAAAAAAAAGGACCAAAGCGCAATAGTCTCATTTTTTAGAAGCCATTCTAATACCCAAGAAAATAAAATTATACTTGTTATAACACCTGATAAAACTGCTATCAAAAAGTTACCATTGATTTTGTTCCACACAAATTTTATTCCACTTGTCTTTATTTTACTAAAAGTTTTCCAGCTAATTGAATTTATTGTTTTCAGTAGTTCTTCATAGATACCTGTGATTAGTGCTACAGAGCCGCCAGAGACACCAGGAATTAAGTCTGCTCCACCCATCAATAAACCTTTCACAAACAATACCAAATAACGCATTATTACTTTCTTAGAAATTAAAGTAGTAATTTTAAATTAAAACAATTTTTTTTGATTTATGTTTTCGCAACTAAATTATTTAGCCCAGGAAATAAGAACAAGAATAATTTTTTTTCTTTATTATTTAATTTATGAAGATTAAGTATTGATAGCCCTTCATCAATTTTATTCAAATTCAGGCAACAACCTGCAGTCCTTATTGCTAAATCTTTGTTGTCCGGACAAAAAGAATAAGCATTTTCAGCTATAGAATGAGCTTTTTTCCAGTCTCTATTCTTAATTAAAAAATCAATAATTTTGTAGATGATTTCGGATTCATAATATCCTAGACTTAAGAGTTTCTGGCATGCTTTAAAAGCATCATTTTTTTTCCTAATCTTTAAGCAAAGTTCTGCGTTATTTTTCCATAACTCAATAGAATCGTCATTAATTTCCAAAGACTTCTCAATATTAACTCTCGCTTTTTCAAATTTCTTACGTGAGATTAGAAAAATAATTAATGACTCCCAACACCTCTCATTTGTAGGCTCTAATTCTACAGATTCAAAATAAAATGTTTCAGCAGCATCAAAATTTCCAAGATTTTCATGACATCTTCCAATAGAATTATGAATAAATGCATTTGATTCGGTTGTTTTTAAGGCTAGTTCATAATTCAAAATAGCTTCATTTAATCTTCCGAGCGATTCGAGTAATTTTCCTTTTTCAATATATGCACCTGTGAACCTATCATCACTGATTATAGCAAACTCGAAGGCTGATAATGCTTCCTTGCTTTTACCACATTTTAAGTAAACTTTACCTAGTTGATGCCATGCTACTTCACAATAGGGATCTGATTCTAAAACTTCGTTAAGAGAATTAATTGCAGCTTCTGTCATATTTAGTTGCTCATAACAGTATAATAAATTGTAAAGAGATGGATAGTCGTCAGGATTATTACTCAAACAGTTTTTAAAAAAATAAGATGCTTCAATATAATTTTCAACCAGCAAATGTTCCATTCCCAGTAGGTTCCAAATTTCATCAGGATCATCTGAAATTTTTAAAGCTTTGTGTAAGTAATTTATTGAGCTAATATGATCCCCTTTTTTTGAGGCTATATTAGCCCTTTGTAATGAAATTTCTTCATCAAATGGATTTAGTTTCTCGATATACTCCAAAAGTTTTATAGCAACTTCATAATTTTCATCTAAAATATGTATTTCGCTTTGTAAAAGAAGTAATCCGTGAAAACTTGGGTGTTGTTGTAAGCCCATTCTAAGAGCTCTTTTTGCCAACTGTTTGTCTCCGTGACTTAAATAATAAACAATAATTTCTTCAAATTCTTGGGGGTCAAAGTAGTAGTTCATGTTAGTTTTTAGCATACGCTTGAACTTTTCAACACACGATTTGGTTTCCCCTGAATTGTAATTATACATACGTTAAAAACAACATTTAAATTTAAAAACTCCTGGTTAGAATAAAATTTTAGACGAATATTGTTTTTAACAAATTAATTAACACAAGAATACATTACAAAGTATTCAATACTTCACGAATAATCATGCATCCTTTTTTTATTTCCTTTTCGCTAATCGTTAATGGTGGTGATATCCTAAGAGCATTTTTTTTCCAAAGTAATCTAAATAATAAGACACCCTTTTCAAGACATGCTTCTATAATTTTGTCAACCATCTCTGAATTTTTAACGATAGCAGCTAACATCAAACCCATTCCTGTCAATTCAATAATTTCTGGATGTTTCAATTCATTTCTAAAAAGAGTCTCTTTTGTTTTAATCTGGCTCATTAACTTTGAATCTCTTAATACCCTGAGGGTAGCAAGTGCCGCTGATGCTATTACTGGATTACCTCCAAAAGTTGTAATGTGACCAAGTTTAGGTTTATCTTGGAAACATTTCATTAACTTATACGAAGACGAAAAAGCTCCTATTGGTAATCCACCACCCATTCCCTTTCCCATTACAACTATATCAGGTTGAACATTGAAATGTTCAAACCCAAAAAAACGTCCTGTTCTTCCGAAACCTGGCTGAATCTCATCTAATATTAGTAATGCACCCATTGATTCACACTTCGATTTTACATTTTGTAAATAATTAATGTCTGGTACAATAAATCCAGCACCACCTTGAATAGTTTCGAGTAAAACAGCAGCAGTTTTTTTTGTAATTTTTTCTAATTCACTATTATCATTATATTTTATAAACTTTGTTTCGGGCAATAATGGGCCATAACCTTTCTTTTGATTTTCTGAGCCTAACAAACTTAGGGACCCGTGGGTACTACCATGATAACTATTGTAAGCACCTATTAATTCGATTCTTCCAGTAGCTTTTTTGGCTAATTTTAAAGCTCCCTCAATTGCTTCGGTTCCTGAATTTGTCAGATAAACAGTTTCTTGGTTTTTTGGAAGAAGCTCTAAGAGTTCTTTACACAAGTTAACAGCTGGAGCTTGAACGAATTCACCGTAAACCATAACGTGCATGTACTTTTTTATTTGATTTTTTATTGATCTTGTTACTTTGGGATGGAGATGCCCTAAACTGCATGCTGATACACCGGCTACGAAATCTAAATATTTTTTTCCATCAGTTGTTGTAATATAAGACCCTTTTGCTTTTTTAATCTCTAGAGAAAGTGGATAGGGATTCGTTTTCGCTTGAAATTTCAAAAAATCTTCTTTTAACGAATTCATTTTTCACTTATTTTTATTGTAGATTTTTAGAAGTTTTAAGACTAAATTAATTTTCATCTTTATCGAAAAGATCATATATACTTTTTGGGCGTTCATCATCTCTCCAAATAAATCCTTTTAAAGTACGATCATTCAGTGGTATTTCATTTTCAGGATACACATTACCAGTTGGTGCTACCAAAAAAGTGATATCATTTATTTCTCCTTCTAAAAAATTCATCATTAGTCCACTACAGGTAGTTTTATCAATACCAATTAGTTGTAAGTCTTCATCATTATAGAGATAATAAATCATCTCAGTATTTTTTGTTATAATAATATTATCAAGTTTTCCGTCTTTGAATGATCCATCTAATAAACCTCCTTTGATTTGGTTAAAACCATTTTCACTCAATGTATCTTTTTCAATAATTAAAACATTTCCAAAAATTTTTAAAGAATCTAATTTATTAGTTTCTTTATTTGACATTAAATAAATTTTGTCTCCTGACATTTGACTTTTGTCAAACCATATTACGGGATTAGATTTATTTTTTTGAGCTTCAGTGAAAATTTGTTGTTGTTTTCTTGTTAATGGTTTTCTTAATAGTTTAGTCAAACCAACTAATCTATCTAAATGAAGTGAATCTGATCGACCTGTTATGTCATTTTTTAGAATTTTTACATCATAGTAGCCCCTAATTATCCTTTTTTCTTTAGGTCCTGTTGCAAGAAGCGTATCTGCATGAATATAAAGTGTGTCTTTGTCAATAATACTGATAGATAAAGCATTTTTTGTAACAACAACTGAATCCCTTGCCTTAAATATTTCAGCATAGTGACCTTTAATGATTGAACTATTTATAGAATCAATAATACTAACATTTTCAGTTCCTGCCGCATAATTTTTTTTGCTTTCAAAGTATAGACTGTCACCTTTAATTATTTTATTATCATAGTAAAGGGTAGCATCTTTTTTAAAATATCCTTTTTCATTTTTAAGGTCATAAAAACCGTTCTTACATTCAATTGTGTAATTTTCACCTTTAATTTTTGAATTTCCATAAAGGTAGGCTTCGTTTAGTTCTGTATAGTAATCTAGTTGATTTGAATTAACAGTGTATTTTGGATTGTATATGTTGACATTCGAAACAAACCGATATTTTTTTTCTGTAATATAGTATTTACCTCTGCTGCTAGTTAATGTACTCGAACTATCAACAATTACTCCTTCACTTTCATAAAAGGCCTGATTAGTAATTCGATTCAATTTCAATTCCTCAGTAGAGAGTGATGTATCAGGACGTTTTAAAAAAACATTTCCGTTAGCCTTTGCAATTTTCGTTTTTCCATTGTATTCGATCTTTTTACATGTCATTTTTATCGTGTCTCCTTGTGTAAAAATTACATTGCCCTCAGCCTTAAAAAAATTATCTTTTGAATAAAAATAAGCTAAGTCTGATTCAATTAAAGCTCCTTCGTGAAATAGTAAGACCCTATCGTTTATGTCTTTAAAAAGTATATTTGCTCCAGGATAAGTTTGTTGATCTTTCCTTGATCCTCCGGCCTTTCGGATTTCGATAATCTTATTTTCTTGGCTCAATAAAGAGAAGTTGATTGTAAATACTAATGCGAATATTAGAACATTAGAGGGAATTCTCATTTTTAAAAATTGTTTGTTTTCTATCGGGACCTACTGATACTATTTCTATTGGAACTTCTAACATATTCTCTAAAAAAGAGATGTAGCTTTTGAAATTTTTAGGAAGATCAGAAAAATTTTTAATTCTCGTTAGATCATCATCCCATCCTAAGAGTTCCTTATATATTGGTTTAACTTTATTAGAATTTATATCAAAAGGAAAGTAATCAATTTCAACACCGTCAACCTGGTACGCAGTACATATTTTTATTTTTTTAAATCCACTAAGTACATCTCCTTTCATCATGATTAATTTAGTTACGCCATTGATGTTTACGGAGTATTTTAGAGAAACAAGGTCAATCCAACCACATCTTCTTGCCCTTCCAGTGGTTGAACCAAACTCATTTCCAATTTTAGCCATTTTTTCAGCCACTGAGTCAAAAAGTTCGGTAGGAAATGGACCACTTCCTACTCTTGTAGAATAAGCCTTAAATATTCCAAAAACCTCCCCAATTTGGTTTGGAGCTACTCCGAGACCTATACAAGCTCCAGCAGCAGTTGTAGTTGAAGATGTAACAAATGGATAAGTACCAAAGTCAATATCAAGAAGTGAACCTTGTGCACCCTCACCCAAAATTTTCATACCAGTTTGTATTGAGTTTAATAAAAATTGCTCACTATCAATTAGTTGTAGTTTTTTTAGTGATTCTACACTTTTAAAAAATTTTTCTTCATACTTATCTAGATTATAATCTTTGGTGGGATTATAACTTTTTAAAATATCCAAGTGTTTTTTAGTTAACTTTAAATACTTAATCTTCCAATCCTTGTCTAAAATATCCCCGACACGTATACCATTTCTCCCAGTTTTATCCATGTAAGTAGGACCAATCCCTTTAAGGGTAGATCCGATTTTTAATTTTCCTTTGGCTTCTTCTGAAGCTTCATCGAGAATTTTATGAGTTGGAAGAATTATGTGTGCCTTTTTAGAAATTAAAAGTTTTTTATAAAAATCTATGTTGTATGAACCTAGGCCATCTATTTCACTTTTTAGAGTTATAGGATCTATTACGACACCGTTTCCTATGAGGTTTAAAGAATTAGGATGAAAAATTCCGGAGGGAATTGTATGGAGCACGTGTTTTTTTCCATTAAATGTTAATGTATGTCCAGCATTTGGCCCTCCCTGAAACCTTGCAACCACATCATATTTGTTAGTTAATACATCAACAATCTTACCTTTTCCCTCATCTCCCCATTGAAGTCCTAGAATTAAATCAATTCCCATTGAAATTATTTATTTTTTTTGGTACCGTAAAAATATAGTGAATGATTTAAAATTTCGACTTCAAAAATATCTTCAATAGTTTTTTTTATTTGTTGGATTCTAGGGTCACAAAACTCCTTAACTTCTCCAGTTTCTGTATTTATAAAATGATCATGCTGGTGATCAAAATAACATTTCTCGTACTGAGCTTGATTTTTACCAAATTGATGTTTTCTTACCAAACCGCAATCTAGAAGAAGTTCAATTGTGTTATAAAGGGTTGCTCTACTCACACGATAGTTTTTGTTTTTCATTTTGATGTAGAGGGATTCAATGTCAAAATGTTCATTACTATCATATATTTCAAATAATATGGCAAACCTTTCGGGTGTTTTACGGTGTCCATTCAGGTTAAGAAAATTCACAAAAACCTCTTTTACGATATCTTGATTAGATTTTTTTAATTGTATCATACTGCAAAGATAGTTATAAAGGTTTATTCTCTAATAATTTCATCAATACCATTAACCTTGGATAAATTTTGAACTAATTTTGTTAAAACGTTTTTATTAGGAACACTTACATGAATTACTCCTGTAAAATAGGAATCTTCACTATCGAAATTTATTTTACTAATATCAACACTCATATTATTAGAAATAAGTTTTGTAACCTCGTTAACAATACCTTTTCTGTCAATTCCAGATAATTTTAATGTAGCGTTGTATTCTTGAGAACTTGAATCAACCCATTTTGAAGATATTACTCTATATGCAAAATTGGATTGTAAGCTTAAAGCATTTGGACATTCCTTGTGGTGTACTTTTATTCCTTCATTTGAAGTAACAAATCCAAAAATAGGGTCGCCAGGAATTGGACTACAACAATTGGCAATACTATGGGTGAGCTTTTCTTTTTGTTTCCCGAAAATAATTTGATCGAATCTTTCACTATATTTTTGATTTTCTTTTTCAGATGGATCTTCTTTCTTTTTTACTCTCCTCTTAAAAAAATTTAATAATTTATTTTGGTATGATTTTGCAAATTCTTTTAGCTCTTTATTGTCAACTGAACCAATTGCTACCCTGTAGTGAAGGTCTTGAACATTTTTAAATTTAAAATATTCTAACATTTGGCTTATAGTTTTTTCACTTTGATTTAATTTTAGTGATTTGAGTTTTCTTCTAAGGATTTCCTTTCCTTCAATTGCCCTAATTTTTTTCTCTTCATTTATGGAGGACTTAATAATTGACCTCGCACGTGATGTTACAACAAAATCTAACCAATTAATTGTGGGTTTGATATTTTCAGATGTAATTACTTCTATCTGATCGCCACTCTTTAATATTTTACTCAGTGGAACCAGTCTATTATTCACCCTAATACCACGTGTTTTTTTTCCAATCTCAGAATGAATAAAAAAGGCAAAATCTAATGCTGTGGAACCTTGTGGTAATGACTTTAACTCTCCTTTTGGAGTAAATACAAAAATTTCGTCAGCATAAAGATTTAGCTTAAAATCTTGGACAAAGTCAACAGCGTTACCTGTATTATTTTCTAAAACCTCTCGAAGTCTATTTAGCCAGTTTTCTATACCAATATCTTTTTGATTTCCTTGTTTGTATTTGTAATGAGCAGCATATCCTTTTTCCGCAATTTCATTCATTCTCTCAGATCTTATTTGAATTTCAACCCATTTATTTGAGGGTCCCATTACAGTAATATGTAGGGCCTCGTAGCCAGTAGATTTTGGAGCCGAAATCCAATCTCTTAGTCTAGTAGGATTAGGGGTGAAGTTGTCTGTAATAATGGAATAAATTTTCCATGCTAAAAACTTTTCGTCACTCTGATTTGATTTGTAAATAATTCTTATGGCAAATTTGTCATAAACTTTTTCAAAAGAAATGTTTTGAGTCAGCATCTTCCTGTGAATTGAATAGATTGATTTACTCCTCCCTTTTATTTCAAATTTGAGGCTTTCTTTTCTTAATTCCTTACCTAAAAACCTTGTAAAGGATTTAATATACTCGTCTTGCAATTCTTTTGTTTCTTCAACTTTTTCTTTAATTGACTGATATCTCTCTGGCTCAGTATATTTTAAGCTCAGGTCCTCTAATTCATTCTTAACGTTATAAAGCCCTATTCGATGAGCCAGTGGAGCATAGATGTAAAGTGTTTCTGAAGCTATTTTTATTTGTTTATATTCAGGCATAGCATCCATAGTTTGCATGTTATGCAAGCGGTCGGCAATTTTAATAATTATAACTCTAACATCGTCATTAAGTGTTAGTAACATTTTTCTAAAATTCTCTGCTTGCAGAGATATATTTTTATCTTTTTTAAGATTTGAAATTTTTGTTAAGCCGTGAACTATCTTAGCCACATTCTCACCTAGTAATTGCTCAATATCTTTAAGAGTTAACTTTGTGTCCTCAGCTACATCGTGTAATAATGCTGCACAAATGGAGGTAGCATCTAGGCCAATTTGTTCAGCAACTATTTTAGCAACACTAATGGGATGAAAAATATAAGCCTCACCAGATTTTCTCCTTTGTTCGCCGTGAGCTTCTACGGCCATGTCAAATGCGAGCCTAATCATTTTCTTGTCTGAATCACCTAAAGTTTGGTAGCTAATTCTTAATAGCTCTTTATATTGATTAGCAATTTTTTTATTTTCTACTTTTGAATCTATAATCATATAATATGAAAGATACTAAACAATTGTGTTCTTATCAAGTTTGTTGTTTTTTCGAACAGCTTCATATATTAATATGCCCGCAGAAACTGATAAATTTAAAGAATTGGATGTTTTTGCCATTGGGATAACCAAATTTTCATTAGCCACTTTTGACCAAAAATTGCTTAAGCCTTCACTTTCTGATCCAATTACTAATGCACATGGCAATTGATAATCGAATTTATCATATCTTACTGAATCTACTTTAATAAATGTAGTATAGATGTTGAACTCCCTTTTTTTTAAAAATGATACAACATTTTCATTAGATTCAATTGCAGTTGGTATTTTAAATATATCTCCAAGGCTGGAACGTATGCTGTTTGGGTTGTAGAAATCGGTTTTTGGATTAGAAATTATAATTGCATCAATTTTAGCTGCAGCTGCAGTTCGGTACAATGCCCCTATGTTTCCTGGTTTTTCAGGTTCTTCTAAAACAACTATTAAAGATTTTCTAGAGAGCTTAAGAGTTTTTAATTGATGTGATTTACTTCTTGCTATAGCTATGATTTTTTCTCCACCTGATCTAATACTTATTCTTTTAAAAGTTTTTTTTTCTACAACTGAAGTTGGTGTATTATTGATTGCACTTTTTATATTAACATTTTTAAAGACAATACCTTCCTCTAAAAAAATTCTTTCAAGTATATATTTAGATTTTAATCCGTTAATAATCTCTCTTTCACCTTCAATAATAAATAAGCCCTGTTTTTTTCTTTCTCTTGGTTTTTTATAGAGAAGAAGCATTTTTTTTAGTTCTAAATTTTTAGGACTTTTTATAACTTTCACTAAAATATTTTAAAGTTCCACACCTTAAATTAATCAAATTTGTATTCAATCAGATTATTATTTTTAACATACCCTATAACTAATCCCACCATTGCGTCATAGCTCTCGATTCCCATTGATTGGCCATTTGCTTTTAAATATGAATCGTAACTTTTTTTTATTACTGGTTCAAATGGATTCTTATATTGATTCCAAAACATTGATATTTCCTTATAATTCTCTATTATCCCAGGGTTTAACAGTTTCATATATTTTTTTGCTTTTACGGGGTCGATTTTTAATAGGTTTGAATAACAATAGTTTAGTGCAAATGTTAGTCCAGCATATCGAATGTGGGGATCAGAATTTTTAAAACAAGTAATAAAAGCAATAAAATTCGCCTCACTTTCAGATGCAAATCCTACTTGGTGTGCCATCTCATGGGCAGCTGTAACAATAAAATTTAGCTTTGGAATATTCAGATTGATATTTGATTCTAGTGTAAAAGGATTCAGGTAGCCGGCAAAACCCATATAATTTAATAAGTTGCTCCATAGAGATTTTTTTAAAAAAACTTTTTGCTCAAATTTTTGAAAGAAATGAAACTCTTTACAAATCATCTCTATAATTTGATCTGATTCATGTGAAACTTTTACTATTTTATTTCTATCTTTTGTTAGCTTTATGTGCAACAAATTTGTTGATTGGATAAGATAATTGAATGTATTTATTAATTCATTTTTTTTATACTCTATATCTAAATTCATTTTTTTACTAAGAGGTAAACGATAATAATTTAATCCCCAGTTAAGGTTGAAAGTTAAAAAGACTAATGAAAAAAATGAGGTAATATTTATAAAAATTAAACCTATCGACAATTTTTTTCTAAATAAGTTTAAAAATAATATTGGAATAAATATTATACCAATACTGTATAACAAATCTCCTATTGGGTAAGAAAAATTTTCGAAAAAAAAGTAATGCGTTTTGTAAATAAGAGGATACAAATAAGCACTGTAATATTTTTCTACCCATACCGGGTTATCTTTAAAAAAATTTAATACAAAGAGTTGAATAGGAATTAAACAAAGAAGAGTTAAATGAATTTTTTTTGACTTCAAATTCTTTAAACCCAATTCCAAAAAAACTAATCTTCTAAAGATTTAATCTCAACTTCAAAAATTAAATCAGACATTGGTGGAATACCCTGTACACCATTTTCACCATAAGCTATTTGGTAAGGTAAAAATAGTGTCGCTTTATCACCTTCTTCTAGTAATCGCACACCTTCCTTAAAGCCTTCAATCATAGGATCATTTTGCCCCACACTTGCTAATATAGGTTCGTATCTCCCAGAATTCTTTCTTTGCATGCTAAAGACCCCATTGAAATTTGCTACTTCTTCAATACTTGTTTCTAATAGAGATCCATCTTTGAAATATACTGAGTAGTTTAATCTTGCTTTATTTGTAATTTTAACAGATCTTCCATTGCCTCTATAGGTAATGAGATATTTTAAACCTGATTTTGTTTGTTTCGCTTGTTTTTTAAGTGAAGTAAATTTTAAATAATTTTTATTTGTGGCATTAGATTTTTTTTCTTCATTTTCTTTTGCTACTAATTCCTTTTCTACAAAATAATTTCCGAAAATTTTTGGTGCATCAAAATTTTTCGCTTCATATCCATTTCTAATTATTTTTATGCTTTTAATTACGTCATTTTGTTCAATACTATCAACAATCTTTTGACCCTCTACAACTTCTCCAAAAACAGTGTGCCTGCCATCCAACCAAGGAGTTGCTTTATGTGTAATAAAAAATTGGCTTCCATTTGTACCTGGTCCACTATTTGCCATAGACAGAATTCCTGGACCTTTGTGAGTCAACTCACTAAACTCGTCATCAAATTTATAGCCTGGTCCTCCCGTTCCATTTCCTAATGGATCTCCTCCTTGTATCATAAAATCATTGATTACCCTATGAAATTTTAATCCGTTATAGAACATTTTCGATTTAAATTCTTCACTAACTCTGGGATTATCACCCTCACTTAGAGACACAAAATTGGCAACAGTAATAGGAGCTTCTTCAATGGCTAATTTCAAAATTATATGACCTTTGTTTGTATCTAATTCTGCATATAGTCCATTATCTAGGGCAGTATTTTTATCAGCACAACCTATAAACAAATAGAATACTATAAGAGTTAAAATATTTTGTTTTCGAATCATAATTTATCTAAATAATTTTATAATCTTTCAATTGTGTATCGTAGGGGTTGACTTACCCCAACCTTATTTCCATCACCTTGATATCCATAACAAAGGTATGAAGGAAAAAGAAATACTACAATTTCATTTGGTCTCATTATACGAATTCCTTCTCTTAAAGCAGGTATTATATTGTCTTTGTCAACTATATAGTCAACAATTCCTAGTTCATTTTTGGTGTAGAGTATTTTTTTATTTAAATCTTCAATTTTATAAGTAAAACGCAATTTTATTCCCTTTTGAGGAAGAGGTTGATTTTCAGAAACTTTTTTAACATATGCATATAGAAAACCTTTTTCTGAATTATAGAAGGTAAACAGACTGTCTTTATCAGCAGATTTTCGAATCATTAACTCCTCTCTAGCTAAAAGTATTTTATTTCTAGTTGCTGAGTTAGTTAAGAAAGTTTTTTTTCCTTTATTAAGGGGATAGCGAATATTATTTTCTGAACAGGAACAAAAAATTACGATTAAGAGATAAAATAAATTCTGCTTCATAGATAAATTAGCTATGTCAACTCAGGTATATGATTTTTCAAAGCATTTTTAAAACGAATTATTGTTTTACCCAAGGATTCGGTTGATACCCCACCGGCAGCGTTGAGGTGACCACCACCATTAAAATAATTTCTTGCAAAATTGTCAACAGAAAAATTGCCCTGCGATCGGAATGACATTTTTATTTTGCCTTCATTTTCGTTTTCTATCATCATACATGAAAAATTTACACCTTTTAAACTAAGCCCATAGTTAACGAATCCCTCAGTATCCCCTTTTTTAAAGTCACATAAAACCAATTCTTCCTTTGAAAGCGTAATATAAACAACTGGCAGATCAGGAATTTTTACTAAATTAGAAAGAGAAATCCCTAATAATTTGATTCTACTCATTGAAGAACTATCAAATATTTTTTGATGTATTTCACTACTATTTGCTCCAAGGCTTAAAAGATGTGATACAACTTGGTGGGTCTTAGAAGTTGTAGAAGGATATCGAAAAGAGCCTGTGTCAGTCATGATGCCCGTGTAAAGACAACATGCAATTTTTTTATCCAGTAATTTAGAATCTGATGCATTAATAATATTGTAAACCATCTCACATGTAGAACTCATACTTGGATCAGAATAATTAAGATTTGCAAAAAATTCAGGAGATTCATGGTGATCTATCATGATTTTATCAACGTTAGTTTTTTTTACAATTTCACTCAGATCTTGTATCCTTGAAAGGGAGTTAAAATCCAAACCAAAAATTAATTCTGCATTATTAATCTTATCCCTTGCAATGCTTGGTTTTTTTGAAAATTTTATTATATCTGACTCTCCTGGCAGCCACTTTAGAAAGGTTGGGTAATCATTAGGAGAAACAATGTTGACTTTATGTTTTTTTGCTTCTAGAAAGTGTTTTAAGGCTAGTGCACTTCCAAGTGCGTCACCATCTGGGTTTCGGTGAGGAATAATTACAATTT
The DNA here is from genome assembly GCA_902613595.1 of uncultured Bacteroidota bacterium. Classification (GTDB taxonomy): domain Bacteria; phylum Bacteroidota; class Bacteroidia; order Flavobacteriales; family Flavobacteriaceae; genus MS024-2A. The sequence goes on along the minus strand of CACMHY010000001.1, from coordinate 236,745 downwards.
TTTTTTGGGTCGATATTATTCTCTTAAAAGCAGATAAAAAATTATTTTCCATTTAAGGTAAAGATAATACTTTAGTAATTGTTTAATTTAATAGGAAACTTATTTTACGAAGCAAATAAAATTCTTTTACAAGCAGATGATGCAACCAATTTATTAATTTTACTAAAAAAATGGAAAATGTAACATTTATGATGATTAAGCCAGATGCTGTTGAGAACGGTTTTATTGGAAATATAATTGAAAAAATAACATCTGCCGGGTTTAAATTTAAAGCTCTTAAACTAACTCATCTATCAAAAAAAAACGCTGAGGAATTTTATAAAGTTCATAAGGATCAATCATTTTATGACGATCTTGTAAAATTTATTAGTAGGAGTCCAATTGTAGTAGCTGTGTTAGAAAAAGAAAATGCTGTGAGTGACTTCAGAACTTTAATTGGATCAACAAATCCGGATGATGCCGCGGAGGGTACAATAAGACGGCTTTATGGTAAATCAAAAGGTGAAAATGCAATACACGGCTCTGATAGTGAAGAAAATGCTCAATTAGAGACTTCTTTTCATTTTTCGGGTTTTGATATTTATTAACGCAAAATAATTTTTTTAACATATTTTCCATTTAAATGTTTGTTCAGATTTTCTATTATAATATCTGACTGATAGCTTAATTCGGTTCTTAAAGCTGCAGATTTAATTCCAATAAATAGAGTTTTTCGAGAAAATCGAATCTGAGTTGTATACTTTGCGATATTATCTCCCATGACCTCTTTCCAAGCATTACATACTCTCACATTGGTCATGCCTTTTTGTAAAGACTTTTGTGAAACAAAACGTTTCAAAATGTTTTTTAATGAGTTAGTCTGAAAATCCATTCTGGTTTTTTTAATTACGCTATAATTAATTTTTTGGTCTTTTATAGTGAAAAGTCCTCTTTGCGTTTTCAAGAATAAGTTTCGAACTATCCAAAAAATTTATTTTAAATTTCCATTCATCCCATCGAGATTTATAATTTATATAGTATTTCTCTTGATTTTTTTCAATTTCAAAAAATGTCTTGTCTTTTGAAGTTTTATAAGATCCATTTAATTCAAGAGTTACTTTATTTAAAAATCCTTTTGGATATTCAATTTGATAGTGATCAAAAGTTGGTTGAGATACTTTTGGAAAAAACTTCTCTCCATTCTGATAAACAAATTCAATTTCCCAATATCCATTTAACCTCTCTATTTGAATTCTTTCATTAATAGAACAATTAACAATAAAAATAAATAATAAACATAGAATAACTGCTTTCATTTTATAGTCTGAATATTTCATAAGTTGATTTTATGTTTTTCAAAGCTTCAATTATTCTTTCTTCGTGAGTATCAGTTATAAATATTTGACCAAAATAATTTTGGTCAACTAGAGATAGAATTTGAGTAACTCTTTTTTGATCTAATTTATCAAATGCGTCATCAAAAAGAAGAAGCGGACTAAACCCGTTTAAATTTTCTAAAAAATTAAATTGTGCTAACTTTAGTGCAATTAGAAAAGTTTTTTGCTGCCCTTGACTTCCAAATTTTTTTATAGGTTTTCCATTCAGAGATAAAGCTATATCATCTTTATGAATACCCGTTGTTGTATATTGAAAAATCTGGTCCTTTTCAATACTATCAATGAGAAGTTTGGAATGATTTTTAAATTTTAATTGACTTTCGTATGACAATGTTGCATTTTCATTTTTTTGACTAATTTTTTTGTATGTTTCAGTAAAAGTAGGAACAAAATCATCCATGAAAGCTTTTCTTTTTTCAAATATCAGATGACTTCTTTCAACCAACTGATTATTATAAATTTCAAGCGTATTTTGATCAAATGCTTTATTCAATGCAAAATATTTAAGTAATGAATTTCGCTGAGATAGTATTTTGTTGTATTCCAAAAGGTTGTTTAAAAAAATTAAGTCTGTTTGACCTATAACACTATCAATGAACTTTCTTCTTGTATTGCTTCCATCAATTATAATATCACGATCTGCTGGTGAAATAATAACAGTTGGAATCATACCGATATGCTCAGATATTTTTTTGTAAACATTTCCATTTCTTTTGATAATTTTTTTCTGTCCCTTTTTAAATGAACAAATTATTTTTTCCTCACGTAAATTTTTTTCATAAATACCCTTAATCATAAAAAAATCGGTTCCAATTTGGATATTCTGAACCGAAATAGGGTTGAAATAACTTTTACAAAATGATAAATGATAAATTGCATCAAGTATATTAGATTTTCCAACACCGTTTTCGCCTACGAAACAATTAATATTAGGATTAAAATCAAACGAAGCAGAACTAAAGTTTTTATACTGTGTAAGTGTTAATTGTTTTAAATGCATAACTCTATAAAAATAACAAGTTCAAGCTATTGATCCGTTTTGATTTACAATAAAAAGATTAATTTTGTAGATATAATATATTTAAATGGCAACTTACAAAAAAAGAGGAGCGAAAAAATCATTAAGTAAAAAAATTGGTTCTGATGAAATTAATGAAAGTAAGACAGCTGAGGTATTTGACAGCCTCGATATTACTGCTAATAAGACTGAGGATTGGGTTGTTAAATATCAAAATATAATTTTAATTTTAATAGGCACAATTGCAGTTTGTGCACTTAGTTATCTAGGTTATCAAAATATGGTTTATAGACCAAAAGCTAAAGAAGCTATAAGTGAATTAAACCAAGCACAATATTATTTCGACCTTGCAATTAATAATTACAATGAATCAGATTCTCTATTTAAAAAATCTTTAAATGGTGGAGATGGAAAATTTGGATTCTTAGATATAATAAAAAAATATAAAGGTACACCAGCTGCTAAACTAGCTAGGTATAGTGCAGGAATGGCATATTTAAATTTGAAAGAATATAAAAATGCTATTATTTATCTTGATGAATTTTCATCGGATGATGTCCTTCTAAGCTCTTTATCCAAAGGGGCTATTGGAGACGCTTTCTCACAAATTAATCAACCTGAAGAAGCATATCAATATTATTTAGAAGCAGCAAAAATTAACAACAATTTGTATAGTACACCTAAATATTTATTTAAAGCGGCAATGATTGGTGTTGAGTTAGATAAAATTACCAAATCACTTTCTTATTTAATGCGTATTAAGAAAGAGTTCCCAGAATCAGAAGAGGCTAATTATGTTGATGTACAGATTGCAAAGCTAAAAACTTTATTGCAGTAAATATGGCTTCTGTAAACAAGAAGAGTTTTGAGTATGATCCTCATACATTACCAAATGGGGAGAATTTCAAATTTCATCTTGTTGTGTCTGAATGGAATAAGACTATTACTTACTCTCTATCCTCAGCTGCCATAAAGACATTACTCAAGGCAGGTGTAAAAGAAGAAAATATATTGATTTGGAGTGTCCCTGGTAGTTTTGAGCTTATTTATGGATCCAAAAAAGCACAGAAAAATAATCCAAATGCGGTCATTGCGATTGGCAGTATTATTCAGGGTCAAACAAAACACTTTGAATATATTTGTCAAGCAGTTACACATGGAATAAAGGATCTCAATGTAAAATCTGACGTACCTGTGATTTTTTGCGTTTTAACAGATTATAATATTGATCAAGCAAAAGCAAGAAGTGGAGGTAAATATGGAAATAAAGGCGTTGAAGCTGCAATAACTGCCCTCAAAATGGCAGAATTAGTCCCAAATCCAAAATTAAAATAATCATATCAAAAAAAAATGTGAAACTTCCCATATACCTTTAATTTAAAATGTTCAAATCAAACTTATTTAAACTTCGCAAGAACAAAAGATATAATTATACACCAAGATACTTTAAAGGAAAAGAACTTAATAATGTTTATCATTTTGATTCAAAATTCTTAAAATATCGTGAAACATATAATAGGAACGATTTTGGCCAACAATGGAAAAATAAACGCTTGGAAATGCGTGTTTACAAAAACAGACATTTCTCCATGCGATTAATTATAATAATTGTATTATTAACTTTATTAGTCCTTTATATTTTAGATTTTGATTTAAGTATTTTTACAAGGTCCAATTCATGACTACAAGAATAAAATTATTACCTGATCATATATCAAACCAAATCGCTGCTGGTGAAGTCATTCAACGTCCTTCTTCCGTAGTAAAAGAACTTTTAGAAAATTCGGTTGATGCAAATTCAAAAAATATTCAACTTATAATTAAAGACGGAGGAAAAACCCTTATTCAAGTTGTTGATGATGGCTCGGGTATTAATAGAGATGATTTGAGTTTGGCTTTTCAGCGTCATGCTACATCAAAAATAAAGGGAACAGATGATTTGTATAATTTAAAAACTAAGGGATTTAGAGGAGAAGCTCTTGCTTCAATTGCAGCTATATCAAGCATAGAGACTCATACTCGCACATTTAAAGATGAAGTTTCTCAATTTATGAAAATGGAGGCAGGTAAAGTTACTGAACAAAAGTTTTCAACTCAACCTAAGGGAACATCTATTTCTATCAAAAACTTATTTTACAATGTACCTGCAAGAAGAAATTTTTTGCGTTCCGATACAGTTGAATTTAGACATATTGTAGATGAATTTAATAGAATATCACTAGCTCACCCAGAGATAAATTTTTTGTTTTATAATAATGGGAATGAGTTATTTGATCTTTCGGTCAATAAATCAAAAAAAAGAATTTGTTCTGTCTTTGGATCAAAATGGGAAAACCATCTTATACCAATAACAGAAACTACAACACTTGTCAAGCTTGAAGGGTTTATTGTGAAACCTGAATTTTCAAAAAAAACAAGGGGCCACCAGTTTTTTTTTGTTAACAACCGATTCATAAAGAGTCCTTTTTTGCATCATGCTGTGTGCAGTGCATTCGAGGGTTTATTAAGAACAGGATATAATCCTGGTTATTTTTTGTATTTGACAGTCGACCCCAAGTCTATCGACATAAATATACATCCAACAAAAACTGAAATTAAATTTGAACAGGATCAAAGTATTTATTCTATTTTGAGAGCAGCAGTTAAGCATAGTTTAGGAATATTTCAAGTCATTCCAGCTTTAGATTTCGATAAAGACAAATCTTTTGACATACCTTATTCTTTTAATCAAAAAAAACCAACTTTTCCTACCATTGAAGTTAATTCAAATTTTAACCCATTTACTAATTCATCTATTTATTCAAAAAAACAAAAAGATCAATCCTGGAACGATATTCCATCGAATGTTAAACTAGATTATAATTTGAAAAATAATTATAATAGTTATGGCAGTGAAGAGCTTTTTGATGTCACGAAAAATAATAGAGTTTTCCAGTTATTTTCGAAATATATTGTATGTCCACTTAAAACTAGTATGATTATCATTGACCAATGTAGAGCTCATCAGAGAGTACTGTATGAAAGATTTTTGTCATCAATGACATCAAAAAAGAGTGTAACCCAAAAATTGCTATATCCATTAGAAATTAAATTAAATCCTGAGCAAAAAAATGAATACTCTGAAATAAAAGATGTGATTAAATCTTTGGGTTTTGAAATAAAGCAAAAAAAACAATCCGTATTATTAATCTTGAGCTGCCCTCAATATTTCCCTCAATCAAAAATCGAGGAATTAATAGATTATATACTTTCTAGCGATTACAAAAAAATAACAGAGGACTATTTTAGTCAAGCTGATAAAATCGCAAAACTGCTATCTAAACAATTATCAATAAAAAAAGGAAAACATCTTGAGTCCGAAGAATTGCAATCACTTCTAGATGACTTCTTTGGGTGTAAGGAGACAACAATTTCTCCCTTTAATAAGCCTATTTTTATTACCTTAGAAAAGAGCGAATTGGATCAAAAACTCAATTAGATGAGAAGTATTACCGAGACTGTAAAGCACCTTTTAATAATAAACATAATTTTTTTTATAGCTTCAATTTCCCTCGGCGATTTAATTTACGATTTATTTGCACTTCACTACCCTTCAAATGAGAAATTTCAGTATTGGCAACCACTTACTCATATGTTTATGCATGGGGATTTAGGACATATTTTTTTCAATATGTTTGGGCTTTATATGTTTGGAACTCCTATAGAGCAAATGTGGGGTAAAAGCAAATTTATTTTTTTTTATTTATCAACTGGTTTTGGGGCTGCCGCTCTGCAATTACTTCTTTACAACTACCAAATTAATAATGTTTACTCTACTTTAATTGGTGAAGGTTTAACTCAAATAGATATTGAAAGTTTTTTTAGTTCGGGTGATTTACCTTTTTCCTACATAAATAGTGTTGGTAGAGATAATTTGATTTCTGCTCTTTCAGCTTTTAACGGAGTTATGGTTGGTGCCTCTGGAGCCTTATATGGTGTTTTAGTTGCATTTGCATTTCTATTTCCAAACGCACAACTAATGTTGCTATTTCCACCAATACCTGTTAAAGCTAAATTTCTTGTACCCCTTCTTATACTTGGTGACTTATTTTTTGGGTTTACATCATATTCAATTGGACCCATTGCTCATTTCGCACATGTTGGGGGTGCTATTACCGGACTTATTATGATGTGGTATTGGAAAAAGAATCAATTTGATAACAATCGCTGGGATCTATGAAGCTAAAAGATCATATACAATATAGAATTCAGCAACTTGATATTGCAGAAAAAATTATCTTTATAAATATTATCTGTTTTGTATTCCCTTTATTTTTTAAAACTATACTTTTTTTGTTTAGTTTATCCGAGAATTTTTTTGTTGGGCTTTTTGAGCTTTCATCCTCATTTCAAGATTTAGTTTTTAAACCATGGACAATTTTGACATATGGTTTTTTGCACTCAGGTTTTTTCCATCTTTTTTGGAATATGTATTTACTTTACTTCTCTTCGCGCTTATTATTAAATCTGTTTAATTCTAAAATATTCTTAAAACTATATTTTTTGGGAATTATTATAGGTGGCCTAACATTCATTCTAAGTTACAACTTTTTTCCTGTATTTCAAGATGCTAATCCTTATATGGTAGGGGCTTCTGCAGGAGTTATGTCAGTATTTATATTTATGTCTACGTACTCCCCCAGTTTAGAAATAAAGCTAATTTTATTTAATATAAAGTTACGTTATCTCGGTATTGCTTTTGTTCTACTTGATGTAATTCAAATTCCTTACGGAAACTCTGGGGGGCATATTGCTCATCTAGGAGGTGCCTTTTTTGGTTTTTTTTATGCTCAACGCCTTCAAAAAGGATTAGATATAGATTTACCCTTAGATAATTTGGTTGAGAAAATATCTCAATTATTTATAAGAAAATCAAAAATAAAAACAGTTTACAAAAGTAAAGACACGTCAGATATACAGAACAAAAAAAGTAATATGGTGAGAGATCACCAAAGAAGAATTGATGAAATATTAGATAAAATCAGCGTGTCAGGTTATGAGAGTCTCTCAAATGAGGAAAAGGACTTTCTGTTTAGGATAGGTAAGAAATAAATATAAATTTATGAATGGGAGTAAAATACTATTCAACACAGGACTTTCTATAAATCTTATGTTCTTAATTTTATTATTCCTTGGCGTTAATAGTTCTAGCTTTAACTTAGAGTTGCCAATAATTACTTTAATTACTCCTTTCCTCATTATTGTTAATGCTATTTTCTTTATCTATTGGCTATCTCAACTGAAATGGCCTGCAATTCTGTTTCTTCTTTACCTTGTATTTGGATTTGATTCGTGGAAATTAGTTTATCAATTTAAATCTGATGCTGTCATAACTTCGAAAGGGCTTGATATTATGAGCTTTAATATTCGTTCATTTAATCGCTTCAGATGGTTAGATAAAGAAAATATTCCTGGTTCGATTGCTGCATTCATAAAACAGGTCTCACCTGATGTTATATGTTTTCAAGAGTTTGCAGAAGATTTATCTCCTGAATTTGAAGACTATCCTTTCAAGGTCTTTAAACCTTATGTTGTTGATGGACACATTGGCTCATCTATAATTTCAAAATATCCATTGTTGAACTCAAAAGCAATATCATTCGCAAAATCTTCAAATGGTGGTATGCAGAGTGATTTGATTTGGAAAAGAGATACATTTCGCTTATATAATATTCATTTTGAATCATTAAGATTTGATCGAAATGAAAACTTACTTTTCTCAAAAAAATATAAAAAATCAGTTGAGAAAATAAAACATGTTTTTGATCTTCAAAAACAGCAAGCTGTTAAATTTAAAGATATATTAATATCAAATGATTATCCTGAAATTATATGCACGGATTTAAATAATAATGCTTTTTCAAAAAATTATACTTATTTAACTAACAACCGTTATGATGCATTTACTGAAAAGGGGAGTGGTTTTGGGGCAACATATAAATTTCAGTACTTGCCCATTAGAATTGACTATATTTTTACCTCTAAGAAAATTAAAGTAATTGATTTCAATGTTTATGATATTAGTCTGTCAGATCATAAACCAATTTCAGCTACATTAAAGTGGCCTTAATTCAAGTCAAGTTTAATACTATTTAAATAGGTCTTAGTTTCTGGACCTAAATTAAACAAAAGATCCAAAATGCTTAGGTTTGGTAAAAAGCCAAATTTATTTCCAAAAACTTGGACATATTCTTTAAACTCACTTTTGACCTCTTTTTTAGATGAAATTAATGAATTAAGTTTTTCAATTTGTTTTGTTTTAGGCTTTATGATTTCGTAATCAAAAGAGTGATCAATCAATAACATCAACTTTTCAATTAATCTAATATTTAAAAGAAAGAGTGTAATTTCTTTTTTTTGAAAAAATGGATAAAGCTCTGATTCAAAATATTCAAAATATGGAGATGACCTGTAAGCAGAGCATATTGACTTCCAATGCTTTTTTTGCCAATCTATATCATAGGCAATACATACATCCTTATCTAATTTTCGAAATCCTCCATGTAAATGTTTAATGGGAATAGTCAGTTTTAGCTTACCATTTGCACCATAAATTTCAGCTCTATTTCTCAAGCTTTGCTTTTGATAATTTAACCCTCCATAAAAATGAACTTTTTTCTGACTTATCATCCAGGAGAAGTTTTCTATATTTGGGAGGTAAGTTGGGCATAAAGCGATTTTCATGCTATTTTATTATTTTTCCTTTTTCGATAAAAAGCTATTCCTTGCCATATGATTATAAAACCAATGAAGTAGGGAAAATAAGAAACTCTTTTTCCAGGTCCATTTACTGTCGTAAAGACCCTATCCCATCGAACTTTCCAATTTTTAATACCCTCATTTATACCTTTAATGCTAAACCAAATGAAAACTGGTTTTCCTACTATATGGTCATCTGGCACAAATCCCCAAAAACGGCTATCTTCAGATTTATGTCTATTATCTCCCATCATCCAATAATAGTCTTTTTTAAATGTGTATTTGGATGAGTATTCTCCATTTATTTTTACACCTTGTTGATTCAATTCAAGTGTGTTACCCTCATATTCACCTATAATTTTTTTGTATATGGAAAGGTTTTTTTGATTTAAATCAACAGTCATTCCTATTTGAGGAACTACAATTGGTCCAAAATTATCTTCATTCCAATCAAATGGGACTTTATTTGGAAAAAATGCTTCATTAGGAACTTTTACTTGGTTTATTTTTCTGACTACACTGTCTATTCCTTGAACTTTTCTTAAATTTTCAGCTTCCCTTAAAGTCAGGGTAATTTCTTTTTTTAATTCGAGTATTTCGCTAACCTTAAGCCCAGTTTTATAAATTAATTTAGTTGGTAGACCTTTGCTTCCAGTTATTACTCTGAAATCTTCTATAGTATTACCCTTCCTTCCAATTATATATGGTAATATTTGCTTGTATGTATTTTCGCTGATATTTTCAATTTTGTAGGTACGGGTATAATCCGAATAACCTTTTGAGCTCAATTTTCTTGATGAGACTCCTTTTTGGCTGTAAGCATAATGAGTATACTGGACTTTTGCTCTATCCGGTAAAATATTTTTTGATCCATTTGTATATACAAATCCATTTAAAATTTCTAAAGTATCTCCTGGAACTCCAACACAACGCTTGACATAATTAGATTTTTTGTCTATTGGTTTATCAACCCTTTTCTCCTTAACAAAGAATTGACGTACTGTATCAGCAGGCCAGCTAAATACCACAATTTCGTTACGTTTAATTTTTTTGACACCAGGTAATCTTAGGTAGGGTAGTTGTGGTTTTTTAAGATAGGAGCGTGTTTTCAATAAGGGGATAGTATCGTGAACCATTGGTAGAGAAATAGCAGTCATTGGAACTCTTGCACCATAGTGGAACTTGCTAACAAAAAGAAAGTCTCCTATAAGTAAAGACTTTTCCAATGATCCCGTTGGTATAATATATGGTTGAATGACATAGTTGTGAACAATGGTGGCTGCAACAATAGCGAATAATATTGAGCTAATTGTTTCTCCAAAACTTGTTTTTGGTTTCAAACTTCTATTTGGAATATATTTTGGATTATCGCTGTAATTTAATGCATAAATGTATAATCCTGCAGATACGATTACCAACATAGTATTTTTTGTTGAATTCCATCCAAAACTTCGAAGAGTTTCAACCCAGATTACCGGGAATATAATTAGGTTTATTGTAGGAACAAATAAAAGTAAAACCCACCATTTTGGGCGTCTGATTATTTGCATCAATACATAGGCGTTGTATACAGGTATTAAAGCTTGCCAAAAATTAAAACCCGCAGCCCTATAAAGTTTCCAGGTACCTAAAAAATGGACAACTTGTATAAGAAAAAAGAACAAAACCCATTGAAGTAGCGTCATATCGATTTTTTTTCAAATATAATAGTGATAGATCCAATTCCATTCATAGAAATATTAAATTTTTAAGACATCGTCCATACTGAAAATACCTTTTTTATCAATTAACCACTCAGCTGCAATAATTGCTCCTAATGCAAATCCATCTCTTTTAAATGCCTCGTGTTTAATTGATATTTCATCAACTTTTGATAGATAGTTGACTGAGTGAGTTCCAGGATTATCTCCATTTCTAGAAGATTCTATTTGTAAACAGTCATTATTTTGTTTTCCCAACTTCCATTTTCTGTATTCTGAATTTCTAATAATATCTTCAGCTAATCTTATTGCAGTTCCACTTGGTGAATCTAATTTTTTAGTATGGTGAATTTCATTAATTGAAGCTTTATAATTAGAACCATGTTTGTGCATTAGTTTTGTTAAATATTTATTCACCTTAAAGAAAATATTTACACCTATACTAAAGTTTGAGGCATGTAAAAAGGCACTATCATTTTCAAGACAAACTTTTTGTATTTCAGTCATTTTATCAAGCCAACCAGTTGTTCCACAAACAACAGGAATTTTATTTTTTAAGGCGAGCTTAATATTTGAAACAGCTGCTTCTGGGACGCTAAAATTTATGGCTATTTCTGCTTGACTTAATGAACCCTTTTGATAATCTTTATCAAGAATAAAAGCGATTTTGTGTTTTCTTTTTTTGGCATATGAGTCAATCATTTTGCCCATTCTTCCATATCCTAATAGAGCTATGTTCATAGTTTAAAATTTTAATGCTAAACGAAAACCCCTAATTTCTTCATCTATTATCAAATTTGGTTTTACTGAGAGGTCTTCACTCACATTAAATTGAAGTAGATGTGCACTTACATTTGCTTCCAATATATTAAGCATATAAGAAAGAGCAGCTAAAACTATTGCTATATCTCTATAGTTTTTATGAAACTCCATGCCAAGGAGAAGTTGTTCTGTAGTAATTGGCCTAGCAAGTTCAAGAAATCTGTCATCATAGAAGCCATTTAATCTTCTTTTGTATGCATTTCTATATTCATTCATCTCTTTATTGTTAACATCAAAGTAATAAAGAGACGCCCCAATTGCAGCATAAATTATTGGTATTTTCCAAGCTTTTCCCAAATAAGCTTGACCTAGTCCTGGTATTACTGCGGAATAAAATGCAGCTTTTGAAGGGGTTGTTGGATCATCTATTAAACGTTTTATTCTTAAAGAGTAATTTAACTTACTAGAGATGCTATCTTTAATTAAAATATCAGGTTGAATTTTTTGAGAAAAATTTAAATTACAAAGTAACAAAAAGACAAAAAAATTTATTTCTTTAACTTTCACCTTTAATTTTGTTTAAAATATCCTGTAGTCTTTCTTGTGAATCAAAAACAATTTTTAAGTATCCTTTACCTTTATTATTTGAAATTAATGATACTGAGGTTTTAAAAATTTCCTTTAGTTCAACTGCTGTCTGATTTAAAAATGGTGATGTGTAATTATATGATTTAGTTTTCGGACTTTTAATTTCCTTAACCAATTTTTCTACTTGGCGAACAGAAAGTCTTTTTTTAATAATTTTTTTGTATAATTCAACCTGAATATTTAAATCTTGAATATTTATAAGTGCACGTCCATGCCCCATGGAAACAAATTTATCTCTGATACCCGTCTGAATAATGGGATCTAATTTTAACAAGCGAATATAATTTGCTATTGTAGACCTTTTTTTACCTATCCTCTCACTAAGTTGGTCTTGGGTCAAATTAATTTCTACTAAAAGTCTTTGATAGGATAGTGCAATTTCAATTGGATCAAGGTCTTCTCTTTGAATGTTTTCAACTAGAGCCATTTCCAATAACTCTGAATCATTTGCTAAACGAATATAGGCGGGGATTTCGTCTATACCAGCAATTTTTGATGCCTTCAGTCTTCGTTCTCCTGAAACTAGCTGGTAATAGCCCTCTTTCATTTTTCTAACTGTTACGGGTTGGATTATTCCAAGTTCTCTAATTGATAAACTTAGTTCCCTTAATGATTCTTCATTAAAATTTGTCCTAGGTTGTAAAGGGTTTGTTTTTATTTTAGATACAGGTAAATTAATTATACTACCTATGATATTACTTTCTTTTTTTTCTGAAATTGATTTTGCTAAATCTTTTGGATCATTTAACAATGCTGAAAGCCCTCTTCCTAAAGCTTGCTTTCTATTTGATTTTCCCATTGTTTATTTCTTTTAATTATTTCATTTCCTAATGATAAATAACTCTTAGCTCCCCTGCTTGAGACATCATATTTTATGATATCTTCTCCAAAACTTGGTGCTTCACTTAGCTTTATATTTCTTTGAATAATCGTTTTAAAAACCATTTTACCAAAGTGTTTTTTAACCTCTTCAACAACTTGATTTGATAACCTTAAACGTATATCGTACATAGTTAATAGGAGGCCCTCAATATCTAATTCTTTGTTATGAATTTTTTGTACACTTTTGATTGTGTTTAACAATTTTCCTAATCCCTCAAGAGCGAAATATTCACACTGAATTGGAATCATCACAGCTTGTGCTGCAACAAGAGCGTTTAGTGTGATTAAACCCAATGAAGGGGCACAATCAATTAAAATGAAATCATAAATATCTTGAACATCTTTAAGGTTTTTTTTTAGCATATATTCTCTATCATCTTTATCAACCAATTCAATTTCTGAAGCTACTAAGTCTATATGAGAAGGAATTAAATCAACATTTATACTTTTTGTTTTAATTATACTTTCAGAAGCAGAAGCACTGTTATCCAGTAGTTGATAAGTGCCGTTTTTTTTGCTGTCAAAATTTATGCCTAAGCCAGAGGTGGCGTTTGCTTGAGGATCCGCGTCAATTAATAATATTTTTTTTTCTAAAACACCTAAAGCAGCTGCAAGATTTACGGCGGTAGTTGTTTTGCCAACCCCACCCTTTTGGTTTGCTATAGCGATGATTTTACCCATAAATAAAGAAAAACATTTTTTAAAAATACAATAATTTAATCCCTCAAGAAAGATTCTTTTGATATGATTTCAGAATTATTTATAAAGATTTGCAACAATATTTTTAGGCTTATTTTAATCCTCGGTTTCAATAATGAAAATTGTTTCGTTTTCTTTTTTGTGACCATAATTTTCTCTCGCAAAACTTTCTAGACTGTCTATGTTTTTTAATTGCTTCACAATTTTTCTGTCATTTTCAATTATTGTTTCAAGTCCTTTTTTCTCACTTTCAAGTTTTTTAATCTCTTTGTTGAGTTCTCTGTGAATTACCAACGAATGTGAATCAATAAAAACCATCCATATTGTAAAGCCAATCAATATCCCTCCATAGATATAATAAGAGCTTCTGGGTGAATTAAACTTAAACCAATTAAAATTACTTTTATTCATTTGATGATGGATTTTTCGACTTTGCTTACCCTCTCGGGGGTAACAAATTCCTCTGAACTATTACCCCACTCATTCAATATGTAATTCATTATATCAGCAATCTCATCATTGTCAAGTCCTTGGTATGCCATATAACTATCATATAACTTACCATTAACAAATATTTTACCCTTTAAACCATATTTTAATCCAGCTATTGAAAGGTCAATATTATTCAATAAATAATCCGAAGATTTTAATGGGGGGATCAAATCAGTTTGACCTTCTCCATTAAAACCGTGACATCTGTAACAAAAATCTCTGTACAATTTAATTCCATTTTTTATGCTTTCAGATTTATTTTTTTGCGCATTTAAGTTTAAAATTCCAATAAAACAAAAAGTTAAATAGAATAAAAAAAAAGGTTTCATTTTGCAGGTAAAACTTTAACTATTCCTGTCCCCTCGATACCTAGGTATAGATATCCGTCTGGTCCTTCAACAACATTTCTTACTCTACCAATTCCATCTAGAATTTTTTCTCTTTTGACAACTTTGTCTTCTTCGATAACTAAACGCTCTAAATATTCGAATTTTAATGATCCTACAAATAGATCATCTTTCCAATCACCATATACATCAGAAGTGCAAAATGCCATACCACTTGGAGCTATTGATGGGACCCAATAATAAAAAGGTTGTTCCATACCTGGAAGACTCGTCGTTTTTTCTAAAGGATTACTACCAACGTAAGTAAGATAGTCTTTTCCATATGTAATTTTTGGCCATCCATAATTTAATCCCCCTTTTATAATATTAATTTCATCACCACCACGTGGTCCATGTTCATGTTCCCAAATTTGGCCAGTTTTTGGGTGAACTGTCATTCCTTGCGGATTTCTGTGACCGAAAGAGAAAATGGCATCCTTAACATTTTTTAATCCAACAAAGGGATTATCAATTGGAATTGTACCATCTAGATTTAATCGATAAATTTTACCAGCATCTCTTGTTATATCTTGGGGATTTATGTCTCTTTCTCCCCGATCTCCTATACCAAAATAAATATGGCCTTCTCTGTCAAATACTATTCGAGATCCCCAATGTTGTGATGTTTTGGTATTAGGAGTTGCTTTATAAAGTAATTTTACATTTGTTAATTTAAAACCGTCAATTACACCTGAGTATAGCGACGTGTTCCCACCTTTGTTATCATTTTCAGTGTTTACCCCTTGAGTGAAAAATATAGTTTTATTAGTATCAAAATTTGGGTGGAGTGCAATATCTAAAAGACCACCTTGACCTCTAAAATATACATCTGGAAGACCCTTAATTTCGTTTTTTACTCGATTTTGAACATGATAAAGAATACCTGATTGCTCAGTTACCAAGAACTCATCTGAGTTAATAAAAGCCATCCCCCATGGGACAGAAATATCGTCAACAATCACTTCATAGGAGTAATTTTTTTCTTGCCCAAGAATCGGTGGCATATTTTCTTGTGAACAAGCTGTTTGAATGTAAAGCGTTACAATGAAAAATTTTAAGATACTTTTGCTCATAATTGTCTGTTTTTCAATCTAAAAATATTTTACATATTAAATTTTTACTTTAATAATTTAATACAAATCTAAAAAATTAACATTAGTCGGGATGACAGGATTTGAACCTGCGACCCCACGCACCCCATGCGTGTGCGCTACCAGGCTGCGCCACATCCCGAAACAGACAGAGTTATTGTCGGGGTGGCAGGATTCGAACCTGCGACCTCCTGCTCCCAAAGCAGGCGCGATGACCGGGCTACGCTACACCCCGAAATGAGGGCAAATATAACATTTAATAAAGTTACATCAAACCTAAATTTTAATCCTCTGGTCAGATAATTAAAAGTTGTTTAAGTATCATAATTTATTAACATTCAGTATTAAAAATATATCTCTTATTATTTTTTAACATTTCTACAACATTAAAAATTTATAAATCTCTATAAATTGTGTAATCTTAATGAAATTGAAATATGTCGAAGAATTTAGATTATTATATACAGATATTAAAAAAAGTTAGCTTTGATGTAACACTTTTCAAAAAAGAGCTAGAAAAGGCTTTAAACTTTCTAACACCAAATGAACAACATGTGCTTCGTATGTGGGTAAACGAATTTGTTTCTGATAGGCAAGACCTTCAAATAGTTATATCAAACTGAAAAATTATTTTGGTGCAATTAATTGAATGTTATCAAATTTAATTGCCCCCCTAATTATACCTTCAATTTGGTTTGAAAGGGCATCGATAATAGGTAGCTTTAATTGGCTTTTATTATAGACAATACTAATCTCCCTTGCGGGTTCAGGGTTTTTGAAGTACCTTAAATTGGCTTTATCGATTGATGACAAATTAAGGGTTTGCAAGTATGGCAAAATTGTTATCCAAGGACCCTCATTAACTAAGTTCACTAAAGTTTCAAAACTTCCACTTTTTAAATCAAATGATTTTGAAATAGAAGTTGTTTTACACAATTTTAGAACGTGATTCCTAAAACAATGGCCGTCTTCTAAAACAAGTATTTCTAATTCTTCTATATCTGCAGGTTCAATATATTCTAATTTCGATAATGGATGTGATTTTGGAATATAACCAACAAAGGGTTCATAGTATAAAGGTTTTTCTATTAATTTGGTATTTTCAAGTGGTGTTGCAGCAATTCCTGCGTCCAATCTGCCACCTAGTAGTTTTTCCTCTATTGAAGATGTATTTAGATCTTCTATTTTTAAGTTAACTTTTGGGTACTTTTTAATAAAGTTATTTAAAAACATTGGCAATAATGTTGGCATCACAGTTGGAATAATACCAAGTTTAAATTCTCCCTTAACCTCTCCTTTTTCCATTGAGACGATATCGTCCATACGCTTCGACTCTTCAACTATTGTTTTAGCTTGAGTCAGAATTTTAGATCCAATAGGAGTTAAACCTATCGGTTTAGTATTTCTGTTAAATAATTTTACACCCAGTTCATCCTCAAGTTTTTGAACTTGCATACTAAGTGTTGGTTGTGTGACAAAGCATTTTTCTGCTGCTAAAGTAAAATTACCAACTTCAGCTACTGCAAGAGTGTACTCCAATTGTGTTAAAGTCATAAAAACTATTATTTGTGTAAATCTAATAAGAAATT
This sequence comes from uncultured Bacteroidota bacterium, assembly GCA_902613595.1. Lineage (GTDB taxonomy): Bacteria > Bacteroidota > Bacteroidia > Flavobacteriales > Flavobacteriaceae > MS024-2A. The sequence continues at coordinate 219,364 of CACMHY010000001.1, read as the reverse complement.
CTTATAATTGGGAATAAATTTTATGTCCAAATTGAGTTTCTACTTTATCTGGTGTAGAATATTTACTTTAGAATTGAAACTTCCATGAAAACATTTGTCAAAGGAGTTTCTCTATTATCTGTTTTTTGCTTGTTAATTTTGTCAACAACATCCATTCCTTTTATAACTTTTCCAAACACAGTGTAATTTCCATCTAGGTGATAAGCACCTGGACTTTTCTGAACGATGAAAAATTCATAAGGTGAGGCAAGTTTGTGGGGGTTTTCGATTTCACTACTTGGCATGGAAATTACACCTCTATGATGCTTATACCCCTTCTTGGTATCAGGTGGAAGAAGATATTTCCCTATATGACTTCTTTTTTTAGCTGTTTCATATCTATCAGAGTTTCCACCTTGAATTATAAAATCAGGAACAACTCTATGAAAGGTTGTTTTATTAAAGTATTTCATTTTTGTTAAATAAATAAAGTTTGCGCGGTGGTATGGTGTATTATTAAAAAGTTGTAAATCAATATTTCCAAATCGTGTTGAAATACGGACTTTATCTTCCAGATTTTCCTTGCCGTAATTAAAAAAAAATGGTATAGCATTTTTATCATCTAGTATTATTTTTTTTTCATGGTCAATTGAATCTACTTTGTCAATTTCTTTAATAATGTTTGTTTTATCTGAAATTTTTTTTTTCGAATCTTTCTGGGTTTTTTTTATGCCCATTGCAGAGGAGTTTTTGTCATTGTTGTTGAAATTACAATTAGTCATTGTCAATTGAAAAGTGAATATATATATGAGTGTTTTTATTTTCTTCATGAATTATAAAAATTTCAACAAATTTTTTTCAAAAACAGGTGACTCTAACTTACCTGGTAAAAAAGCACAATTCATGTTATCTCCTGTTAGTCGAAAAATAATTATCATTAAAAATAATCCAAAAAAAGCTTCTGTATTAATTTTTTGTTATCCAAAAAATGACAAGATGCATGTTGTTTTAATTAAGAGATCAGATTATATCAGTTTTCATTCAGGAGAAATCAGTTATCCTGGGGGTAAATTAGATAATCAGGATAAAAACTTACGACATACTGCTTTGAGAGAATTCTATGAAGAATTGGGAGTTAAACTGATTTCAAAAAAGAATTTGACAAAATTTACCCCACTATATATACCGCCAAGTAATTTTATAGTATTTCCATTTTTAACATATGTGAATTTCACTCCACGATTTTATCCAGAATTGAATTAAGTAGCTAAAATTATTGAACTCCCTATTTCAGAAATCTTTAATTTAAAAATAAAATATACTAATCTTTTGTGTGGACTGATGAAAGGTAGAGAGGTCCCATGCTTTGAGTTTAAAAAGTATTTAATTTGGGGGGCAAGTGCAATGATTCTGAGTGAATTTAAGTTTTTTTTAGCTTCTAATAGCATTAATTAATTCTATATTTGATCACCAGTATATACTTGCATGTTTAAAAAAAATCCTTTTGGTCATTACTTGATATTAAAGAAATGGTTGATTAGATATATGGGCTTTATTACCCATCGTCGCTACAGGGGATTTAATAAATTAAAAATTGAAGGATCAGATATTGTAAAAAATCTACCTGATAAAAATGTACTCTTTATTTCAAATCATCAAACCTATTTTGCGGATGTAGTAGCTATGCTTCATGTATTTAATGCAAGTCTAAGTGGAAGAATAGATAGCATAAAAAATGTTGGGTATTTATGGAAACCAAAACTAAATATATATTACGTCGCAGCTAGGGAGACTATGAAAGCAGGAATTTTACCAAGAATTCTTGCATATGCCGGTTCAGTTTCAATCGAGAGAACTTGGCGTGAGAATGGTGTTGAGATTAATAGACAAGTTAAAATGAGTGATATATCTAATATAGGCGTTGCATTGGACGATGGGTGGGTTATTACATTTCCCCAAGGAACTACAAAACCATTTAAGCCAGTAAGGAAGGGAACTGCTCATCTAATTAAACATTTTAAACCAATTGTTATTCCTATAGTGATAGACGGATTTAGAAGATCGTTTGATAAAAAAGGTTTAATGATTAAAAAAAGAGGAATTTTACAGTCAATGATAATTAAGAATCCGCTTGATATAGATTATGAAAATGATAGTTTGGAGAATATAAAGGAACAAATAGAGTATGCAATTGAGCAACACCCATCATTTTTGAAAGTTATACCAAAGCATGTCCTTGATGCTGAAGAAAAATTAGATGTAACTCGTCAATGGAATTTCTAATTTCAAATTATAGATTGCAGACTTTTATTCAATTTTTAGTAACACACAAATAATTTTCATTAATTAGCAATAAATTATACCCTTATTAAAAATTGTTAAAATAGTATACAAATGAAAAAAAATATCCTAATAATTATAGTATTGTTTGCTCTAGTCTCCTGCAATAATAGCAAAGGAATCTCGCTAACCAAACTTACAGGCTCTCCAACATATAATCAAGCAAAACTTAGATTAAATGATTTTAATGAAAATGAGAAAAATGAATTTTCCTTTGAGGTAGAAAATTATGAGCTTGGTATTCAAACACAAAATGATTTTAAATATAAACTTGCAAATTCTGCCAAAGGACAACATATTCATTTAATAGTAAATAATCAGCCATATTCGGCGCATTATTCAAAGAACTTTCAAAAAAAATTAGAAGGTGGTAATAATGTAGTCTTAGCATTTTTGTCAAGATCTCACCATGAGTCAGTGAAAAATCCAAATGCTTACATTTTTACTCAAATCGGAGACGGTAAAAAAATTGACTTAGAAAAACAGTATTTATTTTACAGCAGACCTAAAGGGACTTACACAGGTTCTGATACAGAGAAGCTGCTCTTAGATTTCTATTTAGTTAACACAAGCATTTCTGCAAAAGGTAATAAAGTAAGAGTTACTATCCAGGATACTGAATTTTTAGTTGATGAATGGGCTCCATACATAATTGAGGGTTTACCGAAAGGGGAAATTACTATAAAACTTGAACTATTAAATTCTTATGGAGAGCTTATTGAAAATCCATTTAATCCATCAATTAGAAAAGTTATATTGAAATAACTAAGAGTCTCAATTTATTAGCTGAATTTAAATAACTAATAATTGAAAAAAGCTACCTTATTTTTTTTGCTAGTATTAGTATCTTCTTGTAAAATGAACTACAAAACTGTTGAGTTTAGTCAAAAAGATCTACCTCCAGCCCCTGATTACTCTAAAAAGGAAAGCTGGGCTGTTTTACCTACTCTTTGGAATAAATCACTAGAAGGGGTAGTTGGAATACCAGAAAAAAAACCGGCTGATGTTTTTTATGTCTACCCTACATTATTTTCAAATAAAAAAAATAGATGTTGGAATGCTAATATATTTGATCAGGAAATAAGAAGAGATGTCATAGAAAAAGCAGTGACATACCAAGCATCAGCTTGGGTTAAAGCGGCAAACCTTTATGTTCCATTTTACAGACAAGCACATTACAGAATTTTTTTAGAGCCCTACGCAATCCAAGGCAGAGAGGCTGGTAATGTTGCATATAAGGATGTGAAAAATGCATTTTTACATTTTCTAAAAAAATATAATGATTCAAGACCAATAATTATTGCATCTCACAGCCAAGGAACCCTGCATGCTAAAAGAATTATAAAGGAGTTTTTTGATGGAAAGCCATTGCAAAAAAAACTAATAGCTGCATATTTGATTGGAGCCAGAGTCACACCAAAAGAGTTTAAAAATATTAATGAATTAAATAGTCCAGAATCATTTGGTGGCTTTATTAGTTGGAATACTTATAAGATAAATCATTTACCTCCAAAGTACAATGAGTGGTATAAAGGGGGAGTGGTTTCCAATCCAATTACATGGGATCAAAACCTTGAGTCCTCAATAAATTCCCATTTAGGAGTGTTAGGAAAAAATAAAAAAATATATCCCAAAAGCTTGTATACAAAAGAAATAGACGGAATTTTATGGTCTTCTTTACCAAAAGTTAAAAATCGTTTCCTACTTTCATTTATAAAAGACTATCACTTTGCAGACATAAATCTTTTTTGGAAAGATATAGAAGAAAATGCAGTTTTAAGAACACAAAACTGGCTAGTAAATAATCAAAAATGACCCTAGAAAATATATTATTAGACTGTAAGAAACAATTAAATGGTGCCCTAAATCATAAAAAACACCCCTTTCGATATTTCACATTAGCATCAATATCTGAAAACGATACTCCAAACTTAAGAACTGTAGTTCTAAGAGAATTCAATGCTAATAAATTCCAACTTTCAATATTTACTGATGCACGATCAAAAAAAGTCGAAGAATTAAAATTAAATCAGAATGGTAAATTTTTATTTTACGATTCATCAAGACTTATTCAATTAATACTTAACGTTAAAATGATTAAAATCATAGATTTAAAAAACGATTTTAAAGCATTACCAGATCCGAGCAAAAAAGATTATACATCAGTTTTAAAGCCAGGTACCAAAATTAAATCCCCAGATGAAGTGAATTATGACTATTCAAATGATTATTTTAGAAAGATAATTTTTCAGACAATCAATTTGGAGTATCTAAAGCTTAAAAGACCGAATCACATTAGAGCTTTTTTTAGCGCAGAAGATAAATGGAAAGGCACTTATTTGGTTCCTTGAAATTTGTTAATTAGCCTAATATTTTTTGTAAATTTGATTTGGAATAAATTTGACAGGTATGAATGGAAAAAAAACTCTCTTAAAGAAAATCAAAAGAAGAAAATTTATTAAAAAAGGAGTTGCTGCCAGCTCTATATTTATAGTTCCTAGGCACGTTTTAGGGGGAAATGGATTCACGGCTCCAAGTGACAAACTTGCTTTGGCTGCGATTGGTTCTGGAGGAAAAGGTGCTAGTGATATCTCAAATTCTGAATCAAATGGTAAAGAAAAAGTAGTTGCTCTATGTGATGTAGACTTAAAAGGTAGTGCGCTAGAAACAGTAAGAAAATATCCGAAAGCTAGAAAATATGAGGATTTTAGGGAAATGTTGGATAAGGAAAAAAATATTGATGCAGTAACAATTTCCACTCCTGATCATACACATGCACCTGCGGCGGTAAATGCTATAAAAAGAGGTATTCATGTATATGTCCAAAAACCATTAACACATAATGTCTATGAAGCACGCCTTTTAACTGAATTAGCCCGTGAGTATAAAGTTGTTACTCAAATGGGAAATCAAGGAGCCTCTAATCCTGATCAAATAAAAATACAAGAGTGGATTAACCAAAAGAAAATTGGATCTATATCTAAAGTTGATGTTTGGACTGATAGACCAATTTGGCCATCAGGGAATCCTATGCCAAAAGCAAACAAATCTCTAAAACCAAAAGGCTTAAATTGGGATTTATGGCTTGGACCTGCAAAGAATACTGAATATATACCGGAGATGCATCCCTTTAATTGGAGGGGATGGTGGGATTACGGCACGGGTGCACTAGGTGACATGGGCTGTCATTTAATAGATGTTCCCTTCAAAGCATTAGCTTTAAAATATCCAAAGTCAGTTGAATGTAGCATTGGAAAAATCCTCACAGGTATGTATCAAAGTGCTTATACACCAGAGGGTTGCCCTCCATCTGCTGCGGTTTCACTCATTTTTGGTGCTACCGAAAAAAATGACACCGATATTCAGATGACGTGGATGGATGGTGGGATAAAACCATTTCACCCCGAGCTTTTACCTGCCGATGTGCCAATTGATGATGGAGGTGTAATGATAATTGGAGAAAAAGGTGTGATTACTTGTAATGATTACGGGTATAATCCAAGACTTTATCTTAAAGGAGAACCAGTAATTAAAGGTGATATGAAAAAAGATTTAAATGTCTCTGAATTTAGTCATCAAAGAAAATGGGTTGATGCATGTAAAGAGGGATTTGATAGTAAAAAACATAGAGAATTGACTTCAAGTTTCGATTACTCTGGGCCCATGACAGAAACAGTTTTAATGGGTAACATAGCTATTAGGAGTTATATGATTGAGGGCATATCTAAAAGGAAAGAATATGGTAACCCTGTTCCAAACTATATAGGTAGAAAAAAATTACTTTGGGATGGTGATAATATGAAAATCACAAACTTTGAAGAAGCAAACCAGTTTGTTAGAAGGGTTTATAGAAAAGGCTGGAAAATAAGCTAATTAATTTAATTTGAAAATACTTGTAACAGGTGGTTTAGGATATATTGGGTCACATGTAATGGTTTTACTTTTAGAGCGAAACGTCGAGGTATTATGTATTGACAACCTCGACAACTCAAGATTGGAAGTTCTTGACGGAATAAAAAAAATAACTGAGAGAAAGCCTTTATTCAAGAATTTAGATTTGAAAAATAAATCTGAAACTGACGTCTTTTTTAAAGAACATTCTAATATTCAAGGAATCATCCATTTCGCTGCACATAAAGCTGTTAATGAAAGTTCAAAAAAACCTTTATTGTATTACAATAATAACATTACAGGACTTCTAAATATTTTAGATTTTTCAATTAAAAAAGACATTCCTTTTATTTACAGTTCTTCATGTACAGTTTATGGGGATGCCAAGTCCTTTCCCATTAATGAAGATGCTTTAACTAGTAATCCAAAATCTCCCTACGGTAATACGAAATTGATGGGAGAACAAATATTAAAAGATTGTTTTAATGCCTATTGTAAATTCAAAACAATCATTCTCAGATATTTCAATCCCATTGGAGCACATCCAAGTGGAAATATAGGAGAATTTCCTTTAGGAACTCCTCAAAATTTAATCCCATATTTAACTCAAACTGTCATTGGTAAACACCCTTTTTTAAAGATATATGGATCTGATTATGAAACAGAAGATGGTACATGTGTCCGTGACTATATTCATATTATGGATCTTGCTGAGGCTCATATTAAAAGTATAAATTATCTAATATCTGCTAAGAATAAAAAAATGTATGAGATATTTAATGTTGGTACTGGAAAAGGCTCTAGTGTATTAGATGTAATAAATGCCTTTGAAAAAGTTACAGGCGAAAATGTTCCTCACAAATTTGTTGGTCCAAGAGAGGGTGACGTTCCAATTGCCTTTGCAGATGTAAAAAAAATTAATAGTAAAATGGGATGGAAGGCAAAATTTAATTTGGAAGATGGATTAAGATCTGCATGGAATTGGGAAAAGGAAATAGCAAAAAAGTCTTAAAAACTTTTTAAATTGTAGAATCAATTTTAATAAAAATTATTAAGATGTTAGGAAAAAATACAAAACTTAATCGTAGAAATGCAATAAAAAAAATAGCTATGGGAACAACAGCCATTACAATCCCAAAAATTCAAAATACAAATTATTTGAAAAAAAGTAAATCATTGAAGGGTAATATTAAACAATCAGTCTGTCAGTGGTGTTACTCTGATGTTCCTCTTAAAAAGTTAGCGGAAGAATCCAAAAAAATTGGTCTTGTCGGAATCGATCTTATTGGGAAAGAAGGATGGGACACATTAAAAGAGTATGATTTAATATCAACAATGTGCTATGGCGATTTAGAAGGAAAGTCTACAAGAAGTTTGACTAACGGTTGGTGTGACAAAAGATTTCATAAAGATCTAATAAGTAACTATAAACGTCACATAAAACAAGTCTCTGAAGCAGGATGGACCAACTTAATCTGTTTTAGCGGGAATAGAAGAGGAATGAGCGATGATGAGGGCTTAAAAAATTGTATTAATGGCTTAAAGCAAATAGTTAAAATAGCTGAAGATTATGGGGTAGTATTACAAATGGAGCTATTAAATTCAAAAATTAGTCATCCAGATTATTTGTGTGACAATACAAAATGGGGTATTAAACTTTGTAAATCGATAGATTCAGAAAATTTTAAATTACTGTATGATATTTTTCACATGCAGGTTATGGAGGGAGATATAATAGATACTATTCGGAAAAATTATAAATATTTTGGACATTTTCATACTGCAGGTGTACCGGGAAGAAATGAAATAGATGAAACACAGGAGCTTTTTTATCCTGCAATTATGGAGGCGATTAAGGAAACTGGATTTAATGGTTATGTAGCCCAAGAATTTATTCCTCTAGATAAAACTGATTTTGGAATGAAATCTCTTATAGAAGCTGTAATAACTTGTGACGTTTAATTCAATACTTTGCTGGGAGACCGTTAGTTTGTGTATTTAAAATAAAATTTCTTAAATCTTCATTAGCATTTTTGAGGTCTTCATTCCTTAGATACATCATATGTCCACTTCTATAACCCTTGAATTTAAATCTATTTTTCAATTTACCACTCGGATCAACTTGCCACATTGTATATTTAGCATTAAAGTAGGTGGTAGCTCCATCGTAATAACCTGATTGAATTAATACATTCAAATAAGGATTCTCTGCCATTGCTCTTCTTAGATCTTCCCTAGTATTATCATTATCGTTGTTCCATGGGTGTACGGGGCCGAACATATTATATTTGATATCTGTTTTAAACTTTAAATCTTTTCTAATGTAATGATTAATAGCAGGGGTAAAAGAATGAAGCCACGAGGTTAGTTCTGCATTATAATCAGGTTTTATTCCTGCATCTTTGCGATCAATACCTAGATATCTAGAGTCTAATCTGCCAATTGTTTTTCCTTGATCTCTTAGTAAATCTTTCCAGAAAAAATGATCAGGAACATCTAAATTATTTGACAAAATTGATTCCTGACTAAGTCCAGAATAAAAAGACATTTTTGAAGCAATTTCTTGACGTTCATTATCTGATATAAATCCTCCCTTAGCTATAGCTGGTATTAACTTATCTATGGTAAATTTTTCAATTTCAGGCAACAGATCAGTCAAATCCTTTTGTTGTAATTTAAAATCTAGTTTTTTATGGAACCATGCCGTTGCGGAAAAATACGGTAAATTCAATGCAGAAGAAACGGGGCCACCTACTCTTATTACCTTATAGTCAGCTGGAGAAACCATAATAACTCCATTCAGATACATCCATTGTTTTTCTTGAAGTTCAGCAGACAACCCCATTACTCTTGTCCCACCATAGCTTTCACCAATAAGATATTTTGGAGACTCCCAACGTTCTTTTCTTGTTACAAAAGTGTTAAGCCACTCAGCTAGGTATCCAATATCTTCATTAATTCCAAAAAATTGTTCTCTGTCAGCTTTTTTTCCATCTATTTCCAAAATCCTTGAATACGCTGTATTGACAGGGTTTATAAAAACAATATCTGCAACATCCAAAATTGAGTAAGGATTATTTTTATAGCCGTAGGGTTGTATTGGGTATCCTTCACCATTAATTTTTAATATTTTAGGACCAGTATATGCGATATGCATCCAAACAGAACCTGAGCCAGGACCGCCATTGAATGAGAAAATCAATGGCCTTTTATTGTAATTTTTAACGTCAATTCTTTTGTAATAGGTATAGAATAAGGTAGCAATGGGTCTTCCTATAGTATCCCATACAGGCTGTGTTCCAGCTTGTGCTTGATACTTTATAACTTGATTTTTAATTGTGGTGGTATGATTTGTAACTACAATTGTGTCAACGGGGATATTTCTTCTTTGACCATTTGCAAAAAACAAGAGGAGAAAGAAAAAAAGAGTTGCTGTTTTTTTCATTAAATCAAATATGTTTAAAGGCATTAAACTAATATGTAATAAAAATTATAAAATTTAATTAAGTTATTTCAAAATTAGATGTAAAAAAACCTCATCAGTAAGATGAGGTTTTTTTACAAGTGGTTTACAATATTTTAATTCACCTTAATCTGAGCACTTCTGTTAAGCTGTACTCTTCTGTTTCTTGCTCGACCTTTAGAAGTGTTATTTGGTTCTATTGGTTTGGTTTCTCCATAGCCTACTGTGCTTAACCTTTCTTCACTTATACCTTTATCTACAAGTGATTTTTTAACTGCAGCTGCTCTTCTCTCTGAAAGTTTTTGGTTGTAAGCTTCACTTCCATCGCTTGAAGCATGACCTTCAATTGTAACCGTAGTATAAGGATATTTTTCTAAAAGTGATTTTAATGTATCTATAATAGTAAGGTCATTAGCATCTAATTTACTACTATCAGCTTTAAACAATATTCTACTTTTATCACTACTAATAAATGCAAGTAAATCTGAAGGCTCGTAAGGGCAACCGTTATTGTCAACATTACCAGTAACTTGTGGGCATTTATCGTCTTTATCTGCAATACCGTCACCATCACTGTCAATTAGAGGGCAACCTTCATTATCTGGGTCGCCTTTCTCATCAGGACATTTATCTAGATTGTCAGCTACACCATCGCCATCAGAATCAGGACAACCGTTCATTTCAATTGTTCCAGCAACATTTGGACACTTATCGTCCTTGTCAGCAACACCGTCTCCATCAGAGTCAGGACAACCCTGTAGTTCTTCAACACCTGCTTCTTCAGGACATTTATCTTTAGTGTCAGGAATTCCATCGCCATCAGTGTCAGGACACCCATTAAATTCTTTTAGGCCAGGTACGTCAGGGCATTCATCTTTTTTGTCTGATACTCCGTCGCCATCAGCATCGCCAGCACCAAAGTTGTAGCTTAAACCAATAATGTGTTGCAAGTGGTTGTAGGATCCGTTGGTTTCCGAAGTACCTCTGTAGGACGTACTTACATTAATATTGACTTGATCACTAATAGGGATGTCTATACCAATTCCACCAAAAGTAGTTCTACCACTTTCTAATGAAGGGAAAATTCCTTCTTTATCTTGGCCATCAGCAAAACGACTTAGTCCGTAACCACCAAATAAGTAAGGAACAACATTTTCTTCAGTCAGATTAAATCTAACAAAGCCATCTAAATAAGAATAATCTAAATTTACATTATCCTGTGGACTCGCCTTTCCCAGTCCATATCTAGCACCTATGGAAAACCCAGAGGAAATATATCTTGACAAGCTAAGAGCTGGTGCACCAAAGTTTATACCAGACTCTACGTTATCACCCTGTAGGTTAATCAGGTCTGCTCCAACTGATATTGCCCATGGATTTTCGCTCGTTTGAGCATTAAGTCCAAATGACATGATTAAAAGTATTGCAAAGTATTTTACTGATTTCATTCAATTGTTGTTTAATAAACAAATATAATATTTTTCCCTATTTTAGAAACTAGAAAGACTTGTTTTTTGCAATTGATTCATTAAGTTAGAAGATAATTTAATTTTCAAAAATGTATAGATATATTTTTTATTTAAGTGTAATTTTTGTTGGGTCAATTTTTTTAAGTTGCAAAACAAAAAACATTGGAAAATCTGAGTGGATAAATCTAATTGAAAAGCCCTCAATCGATCAATGGAGAGCGTATAATGGAAAAATGATGCCTCCGGGCTGGAGAGTCATAGACAGTGTTTTAACATTCAATACAGAGCAAATATTAGAACAAGACTATGATTATAAAGGCAGCAGGGACATCATTTTTGGAGGTGAAATGTTCGACAACTTTGAATTATATGTTGAGTGGAAAATACCTGTTGGCGGTAATAGTGGAATTTTTTATCATATCCGTGAAGGTTATGAAGGAATCCCAGAGGTAGCACCCGAATACCAGTTAATAGATGATGAAAATTACGCTTCAATTCACGATTTAAAAGCCGACAACGAAAGAGTTGGATTTGAAAATCCTTCAGAATTACATCCATTACAACAAACAGCTTCTGACTACGCGATGCATGTTGCTGCATCCGAAATGAAAATTTTAAATTCACCAGGTCAATGGAATACATCAAGAATTATATTTACTGATAATTTGGTTGAGCATTGGCTGAATGGTAAAAAAGTCTTATCATTTGTCCCTTGGTCAGATGATTGGTACAAAAAGAAAAATTCAGGAAAATGGGATAATATGCCAGATTATGGTAAATTTAAGTCTGGATATATTGGATTCCAAGACCATGGTAGTGATCTGTGGTTTAAAAACGTAAAAATCAAAAAATTGTAATTTAAACTTTCAACCACATGAAAAAAAGAGATTTTCTTAAAACATCTGTTGCTTTGGCATCTACAACCATAATTCCCTCGCCACTTTTAGCATCAATTTCATCTAAAAAAAATTCTCTTAGAACAGCACATATAGGTGTTGGAGGAATGGGAGCATCAGATCTTGAGTCAATAGCCTCACATAAGTCAGTTAATGTAGTAGCACTTTGTGATGTAGACGAAAATAGTCTTGATGAGGCTCAAAAAAAATATCCAGGTGCTAAGTCGTTTAAGGATTACAGGATCATGCTTAAAGAAATGTCGGAAAATATTGATGCTGTAGTTGTTTCGACACCTGATCATACCCATGCACCAGCCTCAATCCTAGCAATGGAGATGAATAAGCCTGTTTATTGTCAGAAACCCTTGACGCATTTTGTTTCTGAGGCAAGGGCAATGAGAAAAATCGCTGAAGAAAAAAAATTAGTAACTCAAATGGGAATCCAGGTTCATTCATTTTATGACTACAAGTTAGCTACTGTTTTAATACAGGCAGGAATTATTGGGAAAGTTCACACAGTTAGGGCTTGGTCACCTAAAAATTGGGGATATGATGGTCCTGAACCGTCAGGAAACGATGAAATCCCAAAAAACTTGGATTGGAATCTGTGGCTTGGAACTTCTCCAGACCGTCCTTACAAAGATAAGTATTATCATCCTGCAAACTGGCGTAAGCTTGTGGATTATGGATGTGGTACACTCGGAGATATGGGAGTTCATATTTTTGATACACCATATAATGCATTAGCTTTAGATGTACCATTAACAATTAAAAATAAATGCAGAAAACCAAATGGCTACGGCTTTCCAGTAAATAACAGTGTTGAATATACATTTCCAGCAACTCCTTTCACGGCCAACACATTAAAATGGATTTGGTCTGATGGTCCAGGAGCTCCCACCAGCAATAAAGAATTGAAACTGCCTAAACGTGATAAACTTCCTCTCCAAGGTGCAATGTTTATTGGAGAAAAAGGTAGATTACTATTACCTCATTTTATGGAACGTCCACGTCTTATAGTAGATAATGAGTACAAGGAAATAGATATTAGTAAATATGATCCTAATGACTCTTTAGGCAATAATAAAAATGATTATGAAAGAGATGCACCAAAACATTATCACCAATTTGTAGATGCATGTCTAGGAGAAGATAAAGTCTCAGCCCCTTTTTCATATTCCTCTCGATTAACAGAAACTATTCTATTAGGAGTGATAGCTGGTCGTTTTCCAAATAAAACATTGCATTGGGACAATGAAAAAGCTAAATTCCAAGAGGAAGAAGCCAATCAATATCTTTCTGGTAATTACAGAGATTTCTAAATTTTAATTTCATTCTAAAAATGCTCAGAAGAATAGCTTTAAAAAATATTGCTATAATAACAGGAAGCACTTTCATTCTTCCTTATGAATGTGATTTTGAACCTGAAATGGCTTATTCTAATTTCACTAGTTTTACAAAAAAGCAATTTGGTCTTTTAGCTTCAATTAGTGAGTTTATTTTACCCAGTGATATAAAGAGCTTTCCCACCCCCGAAAACCGGCTACGTTTTATAATGACAATGGCTAATGATTGTTTAGTAAAAAAGGAAAGAAAACTCTTTGAAGAAGGATTTGAATTTTTCCAATTGTCACTTTTTTCAGAAAGAAATGAAAGATTTGAAATGTTACAAATAAATCAAAAACAAGAATTCATTTTGGAAGGTTTTGAAAATAATAAAACTGAGATAAAGATATTTCTCGACTTTATGAAAGAGTTTTCTATATTACATTTTGAAACTTCTGAAAATTATATGAAAAACTATTTGAATTTCGAATTTATGCCAGGTCGCTATAATGGTAAAGTTCAGGTTTAAAATTTTACTTTGAAAAATACATTTGACACTATAGTTATTGGAGCTGGGATGACTGGGGGCTGGGCTGCTAAGGAATTTACTGAAAAAGGATTTAAGACCTTACTTTTGGAAAGGGGCCGAAATATTGAACATATATCGGACTATCCCACTTCAAACCTTCAACCTTGGGAATTTAAACACCGAGGTAGATTAACTGCCAAAGAAATCGAAGAGAATCCCGTAGCTAGCAGCTGTTACGCATTCAGAGAAGATTCAAAACATTTTTTTGTAAAAGATAAAGATCACCCTTATAATCAAATAAAACCTTTTGATTGGATCCGTGGTTATCAAGTAGGAGGTAAATCAATCATGTGGGCTAGGCAAGTTCAGCGTTGGAGTCCATACGATTTTGAGGGTCCTGCTCGTGATGGTTTTGCTGTTGACTGGCCAATACGCTATAAAGACCTAGATGATTGGTATTCTTATGTCGAACGTTTTGTAGGTGTTAGTGGGAATAAAGATGGTTTAGATATCTTACCAGATGGTGAATTTTTGAAACCCTGGGAGTCAAATATAGTAGAGGAGTATTTTAGTCAGCAGATGAAAAAGTTTTATAAGGACCGCCACGTAATTTATGGGCGTTGCGCTCATTTAACTGAATCTAAACCAATCTTTGTGAAACAAGGACGTGGTTTGTGTGCTAGCCGAAATGTATGTCAGAGAGGTTGTACACTTGGAGGTTATTTTAATGCTAATTCTACATTAATTCCTTGGGCTTTAAAAACAGGAAATCTCACCTTAAGACCACACTCAGTGGTTCACTCAATACTTTACGATAATAATAAGCAAAAAGCAACTGGAGTGAGAGTAATTGATTCAATTACAAAAAAAACTCAGGATTATTATGCTAGTGTTATATTTTTAAATGCATCAACCTTAAACACAAATTTAATTTTGTTGAATTCAATGTCAGATCGATTTCCAAATGGTTTGGGGAATGATAATGGATTACTCGGAAAATATATTGCTTTTCACAATTACAGAGCTACTATAAGTGCTAAATATGAAGGTTTTCCAAATTATACAGTTGAAGGAGCAAAACCAACAACACATTATGTTCCAAGATTTAGAAATGTTCTTAAGCAAGAAACAGATTTTTTAAGGGGTTACGCGGCTGGTTTTCAAGCTTCTCCAGTAAGAGAAACAATTAGAGAGGGCATAGGAGATGAATTAAAAAGACAACTTTTAAATACTAAGGAAACAGGGGTATGGAATGTAGGATCCCATATGATGGGAGAAACTATCCCTAAAATTTCTAATCACGTAAGTCTCGATATAGATAAAAAAGACGCTTGGGGGGTTCCACTTCTTAACATTAATGTAGATTATGATGATAATGATGAAAAGATGATCAAAGATTTCTATGAGCAATTTACAGAAATGTATATGAAAGCCGGTTTTGTTGATATTAAAATTAATGACAACAAACGTCGTCCAGGTAACGATATTCACGAGATGGGTGGAGTAAGAATGGGTAAAGATCCCAAAACATCCTTATTAAATGCATGGAATCAGATGCATTTGTGTAAAAATGTTTTTGTTACCGACGGCTCATGTATGACTTCTACTTCTACTCAAAATCCTTCATTAACTTTTATGGCAATTACTGCGAGAGCTTCCAATTATGCGATTAAAGAAATTAAAAAAGGAAATATTTAAGAACAAGGCTTAATATTAAAATTTTTAGATTATTTTGATAATTAATTATGATAATGAAAAAAGTTGTAACCTTTGGTGAAATTATGTTGCGCCTGTCTCCACCAGGGTTTCTTAGGTTTTCTCAAGCGAACAGTTTTGACGCGGTGTTTGGAGGTGGCGAATCCAACGTTGCAGTATCACTTGCTAATTATGGGATACCAGTAGAGTTTGTAACTAGACTTCCTAATAATGAAATTGGTGACTGTGCTCTTATGGAAATAAGAAAGCATAATGTTGGGACTAAATTCATCATTCGTGGTGGTGAGAGATTAGGAATTTATTTTTTAGAGACTGGAGCGGTGAACAGATCAAGTAAAGTAATTTATGACAGGGCACACTCTTCAATGCATAATATTCAAAAGGGGATGATTGATTGGGAATCAGTTTTTGAAGAAGCTCAATGGTTTCATTGGACTGGAATTACTCCTGCAATATCAAAAAATGCTGCGGAAGTTTGTTTGGAAGCGTTAGAAACTGCAGATAAAATGGGAATAACAACTTCTGTTGATTTAAATTACAGATCAAAATTATGGAATTATACAAAAGAAAGAGAAAAAATAATGACAGAGCTTGTTAGCTATTGCGATATAATTTTAGGCAACGAAGAGGATTCTGAGATGCATTTTGGAATAAAGCCTGAAGGATTAAATGTTGTTAAAGAGGGAGATAAAGTAAATGCTGATAAATTTATTTCAGTATGTCAACAAATGCAAGACAAATTTCCACGAGCAAAAAAGATTATAACAACTTTACGCGGTTCAATATCGGCATCTCATAATAAGTGGTCAGGTATATTATATGATGGTAAGTCTTTGTTTAAAAGCAGAGAATATGAAATAACCCATATAGTTGATAGAGTGGGGGGAGGAGATTCTTTCATGGGAGCTTTAATTTACGGGTTTATTAGTTATCCTGATGATAATCAAAAAGCTATAGATTACGCATCAGCAGCATCCTGCTTAAAACACACAATTAAAGGAGATTTTAATTTAGTTTCGATACAAGAAATTGAAAAATTAATAAGTGGAGATGCGTCTGGTAGGGTTTCAAGATAATTTATAATTATGGCACAATATTCAAGAATACAAGTAATTAACAAAATGATGGAATCAAGGATGGTTCCCTTGTTTTATCATTCTGATTTTCAAGTTGCAAAAAATATTCTGCAAGCTTGTTACAATGGTGGTGCTCGTTTAATAGAATTTACAAATAGAGGTGATTTTGCGATAAAGGTTTTTTCTGAATTGATAAAATTTGCTTCCAAAGAATTACCAGGAATGATTGTTGGAATAGGCTCTGTTACTGATTCAGCAGCAGCTTCTCAGTATATGCTTCTAGGAGCTAACTTTGTAGTAACCCCTGTTTTAAGAGAAGATATTGCGATTGTATGTAATCGAAGAAAGGTTCTTTGGGTTCCTGGTTGTGGCTCACTTTCTGAAATTGCCAAGGCTGAAGAAATGGGATGTGAATTTGTAAAACTTTTTCCTGGTAATATATATGGCCCAGATTTTATTAAATCCGTCAAAGCCCCACAGCCATGGAGCTCTATCATGCCGACAGGAGGAGTTTCAATTGAGCAGTCCAATCTTTTGGGATGGTTTAAGGCTGGTGCCGATTGTGTCGGATTAGGCTCCAAATTAATATCAAAGGAAATATTAATGAATGAAGACTTTAAAAAACTAGAGAAAAATGTTTTCGACACTCTTCAATTTATTAAAAAAATAAAGTAGTCATTAAATTCAGTTTCAAAATTAATTTTTTGAAGGCTATTTAATCACAAACAAAAAACCCCTTATAAATAAGGGGTTTTTTAAAATTATTAATTAAGAAGCTACTCTGCTTTTTTCATCGCAGCAGCCATAACTCCCGATGCATCAAAGTAATCTTGTGCTATGTGAATTTGTCCTTTTCCGTTAAAATCAAATGAGTGGTAGGCATTTGTTTTAATAACATTACCGGTCATCGTGTTTTTTGCAGTCCAAACTCCGTAGGTCCTAACACTGCCATTTAAAACTCCCAAAGAATCAGTCCCTGGTAGCCATACGTTGGCTTCATATGTAATATCATCAAAATTATCCATCCAAGCTTTGGTATTGGCAATAAACCCATCATATTTGACTGGACTTGCACCATGAAAAGGTGGATAATGGGTAATTCCTGGACATATAAGAGGTTTTTGGGCCTCCATATCTTCAGTTTTAAAAAGCTCAAAAAACTTTTGAGCAGTAGCAAGGTTCTTTGCGTAAAGAGCACTTGTGTCTGGAGCTGAACTTCCAGCCTTTTGATCACATGAAGCAAATGCCACAACAATTGCTAGTAAAAATGTTATTTTTTTCATAAATAAAAAGCTTATAGATTTGAATTATTTAAATTAAGGTTTTTTTTAATTGATTCCTAACTAAAAAAAATCTACTTACAATGATTTCATATATCCACCATCAATGGGAATATTTGTTCCTGTAATGTAATCTGACTTATCTGAGGCTAAAAAACAAACCAAATTTGCGTATTCCTCTGGTTTACCAAAACGCTTCATAGGAATCGTTTCTTTAATTGTATCCTCAATTTTTGAGATTTTTATTCCTAATTTTTCAGCTTTTTTGGAGTTTAATTGCTTTAATCTTTCAGTGTTAAAATAACCAGTTAGTACATTGTTTATAGTAATATTAAATTTTGCAATGTCAACTGAAAGAGTTTTAGACCAAGTTACTAGAGCAGAACGCAGACTATTAGAAAGTACAAGATAGTTTAGAGGTTCTTTTACAGAAATTGAAGCTACATTAATAATCCTTCCCCATTTTTTATCCTTCATACTTGATAAAGCTAATAGGCTAGTTTTAACTGCACATTTAAAAAGAAGATCAAAGGCCGATTGATAATCATCAATAGACTTTTCCAAAGCACCTCCTGCTGCCGGTCCTTGAGTATTATTGACTAGAATATCAATATGATTTGTTTCAAAAAAAGATTTTATTTTTTTTGAGAAAATACTGTAATTTGAAAAATCAACTTCTAAAAATTTATGTTTTTGGTTTTTAGATTTATCTAACTCATTAACGACTTTTTCTAGTTTTGATTTATTTCTGGCCATTAAACAAATACTAGCCCCTGATTCTGCAAGTCTAGTAGCAATAGCCTTGCCTATACCACTAGTACTTCCACCAATCAATGCGAATTTTCCTGTCAAATCAATTTCCATAGGCTACTTATATTCATTTCTGGTAGGGCTAAAAACATCCATTAAAAGGCAAGAAGTTAATGCTTTACCGGAGTGTTTACAATTTGAAGGAATATGAACAATATCTCCAGGACTATGTACTTTTGTTACACCGTTAAGTGTAAATTCAAATTCCCCCTTTTGAACATACATTATTTGTTCGTGTGGATGATGGTGTTCAGGAACTATGGCTCCTTTTTTAACTGTCCAAAATGCCCATGTTAATTGAACACCGTGGACCATTTTTCCATGAAAACCAGGCATTAACTCTTTGCTAGCAAGAGATTTGAGATTCATTTTAATATAGCTAAAAAATTTATAAAAGTTTAATATACAAAATTATGAAGTCAAAGTCTAGTGAGGCTTTGCTTTGTAAAATTTCTAAAGTCACATTTTTACGTATACGTCGCCGTCTTTAATAAACTCAGTAAAATCAGAGTTGAATCTGATTATCTCAACATTAGTTCTAGATTCAATAGATCTTTCCGAGATGTCTACTGAAGAACACGTTATGTAGTTATTAATAAATTGATATGTCTGTTGAGGTGCTAAAAGATCTGTGGAAAGGTTTGACCAGTTAAAGCCAGTTTCAGAGCGTAAGTAACAAGGGTCGTTATATGATCCTTCATCTCCTTGAGCTTCAGATATTTCACCTTCACTGAAAAGTGCTGTTCCGGTCCCATCGTTATTAAATGTGAAAATTATCGATGCATACCAGAACTGATCATTTATTGTTGTTGTGATTCTAAATTGCCATTTGCCAAGAATAGGATCTTCAATTAAATTATCTTTTGTACATCCAAGTAAACTTAAAAAAATGAGTAAAAAAATGGGTTTTTTCAAAGTGATTATTTTAGGTTTCAAATAAGAAAGAGATATATAATAAAATGGATATTATAGCAAATTAATAGATAAAAAATTTTTTTAAAAAAAAACAAACATTGATATAAGCAATAATTAATGAAAAAAATATTTGACATCAAACCAAAATATTTTAATGGGATGCATAAATACATCCCTATTATTAAGAAAGTGACCTCGGCAGGATTCAAACCTGCAACCTCTTGAGCCGTAATCAAGTGCACTATTCAGTTATGCTACGAGGCCATTAGTTGTATTTACAATACTTACAAGGCCTTTAGTAAACCTGTTAATTAAATTTGTTACCATTGCTGTTACCATTATAAGTATTTTCTGTATCATTTGAGGGCAAATATAATACTCTTTTTGATTTGATTTTGTATCATAGGCATATCCTCTTCATTAAGTTTAGGGACTAATTTGTATATTATTGCCATTAATCGTAAATCAATTGAAATGAAAAATTTTTTAGTCTTTTTTTTATCGGTCCAAATGGTCTCTTTTTCTCAATTCGAAAACATTAAAAGTTTTCAAAAAAAACTAATTCAAGAAGAAAAAACAGGGAGTAATGTTGCTATGGTTTATAAGGATGGGAATATGATTTATCATCATATAGAAAATTCAAATAAACCAGGGGATAAAAATATTGATGGCGAAACTATATTTCCTGTTTGGTCTATGTCAAAGCCTATTACTATTGTATCTGTGATGACTTTAATTGAGCGGGGGAAAATCAAATTAGATGACCCTGTTAGTAAGTATATTCCAAGCTTTGAATCATTAACCTGCAAAAGCCCAAGTGGAAGTTACAAATGCAATAATGAAATGACAGTTTATCACTTAATGACCCATAGATCTGGATTAAAATATTATGATGAATTTGAAAATATAAGAGGTTTAACAAGTTCTGTTAAATATGAAGATCTTAAAACCTTTGCGGATGATGTTTCAAAGGTTACTTTAGAATTTGAGCCTGGAACAAAATATCTATATGGGATAAATCAAGCTGTTTTAGGTAGAATTGTTGAGGTTGCTTCAGGGATGGATTTTTATCATTATTTAAAGAAAACAATATTTGACCCTTTGGGAATGAATCAAACAAAATTTTATTTAACAAAAGAAGAACAAACAAAATTTCAACCTCTTTTTATTAACTCGGGTAACTTAAAAGGGTTTACTTATCTTTTAAATGAACTAACTTATAATGAAAATAACAAGGCGTATTTTGGTGGAGAAGGTCTAGTTTCTACTTTCACTGACTATTCTAAATTTTGTAGAATGCTTGTGAATGGTGGTGTTTTCAATGGTAAACGAATAATAAAGCAGAGCAGTATAGATTTAATGACAAAAAAACATTCTGAAGGTTATCCCGAAGAAGATGATGCAGGATATGATCAGTTAGGTTTCTATTATGGATTCTCGCTTTTTGTTCTTGAAAACCCAGATATAGATGGAATAGGGGCAACTAAAGGAATTTATGGGTGGTCGGGTTATCATAATACTCATTTTTGGATAGACCCTGAAAAGAAACTGTATGGATTATTTATGAGTAGAGCTAGGGAATTTGATTTCGGGATTCAAAAAAGGTTTAGAAAAGAAGTTTACTCCACTACAAATTAATTTATGTACTACTAAATCATAGGCATATCTTCTTCATTAAGTTTAGGAAGAAAAACACCTAGTAGATATATTCTAAATTTTAATTATCTTATGACTTCAACTGTTGTTGGATTATAAAGTCCTCCTGTAAGAGCACTGACTAGTCCATCAACAAAAGAATGAACGGTTTTAACTTCATAATTATCTTCACCTCTGGCCATTTCTTGAGTATCTGGTGTTTTACCTGATATCAAACCATAAACAAAATTATGTTGCTTTGCGGTTTCTACAATACCTTTTTGAGCTCCATCACCAACAATATTTTTATGAACATAACAAGAAGAAAAAGTTAATAGGATTAACAATAAGAAAACTATTTTTTTCATTTGATTAGTTTTTTATTACAAAATAAATAAAATTATAAAATCTTTACATTATGTTTTTCTTCATATGCTCTGACCTTTTCTAACCTTTCTCTTTCATTAGTAGTAGTTACAATCTGTATATCTGAAAACAATGGTGTATCATCTTCAACCTCTACTTTCTGGTGTGTATACTTAGGAACTACATAAGGATAAGTATGATTTACAAAAATATTCCTAAACGATTTTAGAATTATAATTTCCTTTTTAACAAAAAAAATAAAAAGTTCAAAAACTTAAATGTAAATTGCACCGGTTTTATATGGAATTCTTGGCAATTATTTTAGGACTATTCTTTCTCATTAAGGGGGGAGAGTTTCTTTTTAATGGATCATTGTCAGCATCAATAAAATTACAAATACCTAGGTTTATTGTTGGATTAACTATAGTTTCTTTTGCTACTTCCGCACCTGAATTAGTTGTAAGTGTTCAATCTGCATTTAAAGGATTTCCTGATTTAGCTCTTGGAAATATCGTAGGCTCGAATGTTGCCAACCTAGCTCTAGTTTTAGGTATAGTCGCAATTATTACTCCAATAAAAATTGAAAAAGTATTTTATAAATACGATTGGCCAATTATGATTGTTGTCACCTTGTTGTTTTATTTTTTAATAAAAACTAATGATAATCTATCTAGAATTGAAGGTGTAGTTTTTATAATATTTCTTATGGCCTACTTGATTTTTCTGGTTTTCTATCAAAAAAGTAGAATAACTCAAGATGAGTTTTTTGATGATGATAAAACCACTAGTTATGTTAAAATATTTTATTTAATTGTTATAGGAGGTTTTTTATTATGGCTTGGATCAGAAGTACTAATTAAAGGGGCTGTAAGTTTAGCAACTAAACTTGGTGTAAGTGAAAGAATAGTTAGTGTTTCAATAATTGCTTTTGGTACAAGTATTCCAGAGTTATCGACATCTATTATTGCAATAATAAATAAGGAGCATAATATTTCGGTTGGGAATCTTATTGGTTCAAATATTTTTGATATGATTGGTGTTATTGGTATAACAAGTATATTATCACCTATATATATATCAGACAAAGGATTGATCAATAGCGATCTAGTTTGGATGGTATCTTTAGCATTTTTGATTTTACCACTGGTATTTTTCCCAAACAGAATGAGGTTCGGTAGGTCAGAGGGTATTATACTAATAATATTTTATATTTTTTTTATAAGTAGATTGTTTTAAAAAAAAACCCTCTGTTAACAGAGGGCTTTTTTTTAAGCAGACTTCACAGTTTTTATAATACGAGCTGCGATTTTATATGGATCACCATTTGAGGCTGGTCTTCTGTCTTCTAGCCATCCTTTCCATCCATTTTCAACAGTCATTATAGGTATTCGAATTGATGCTCCTCGGTCAGAGACGCCATAACTAAATTGATCAATTGATTGTGTTTCATGCTCTCCAGTTAAACGCTGGTCGTTAAATGCACCGTATACATCAATATGTTCCTTAACAACAGGTCTGAAAGCTTCACAAATTTTATCATAAGTCTCTTTAGATCCACATGTTCTTAGAGTATTGTTCGAAAAATTCGCATGCATTCCTGAACCGTTCCAATCCGTATCTCCAAGAGGCTTAGGGTGATATTCTATTGCCAGTCCGTAGTTCTCAGCTGTTCTTTCTAATAAGTATCTAGCAACCCACATCTCGTCTCCAGCTTGTTTTGCTCCTTTAGCAAATGTTTGAAATTCCCATTGGCCTGCAGCTACTTCAGCATTAGTTCCCTCAACGTTTATTCCTGCTTCAAGACAAATATCTAAATGCTCATCCATAATATCTCTTCCAAAAGCGTTTTTTCCACCTACAGAACAATAAAATTGCCCCTGTGGTGTTTGATCTTTTGGAAATCCTAGTGGCAAATTTGTTTCAGGATCCCATAAGAAATATTCTTGTTCAAAACCGAACCAAAAATCATTATCATCATCGTCTATTGTGGCTCTCCCATTCGATTCATGTGGACTTCCGTCTGCATTTAGAACTTCTGTCATAACAAGAAATGCGTTTTTTCTTACTGGATCAGGGTAGCAAGCAACTGGCTTAAGTAGGCAATCAGATGAACCTCCTTCAGCTTGTCGTGTTGAACTACCGTCAAATGACCACATAGGACAATCTTTAAGTTTACCACCGAAGTTTTCAACTACTTTTGTTTTACTTCTAAGATTAGCTGTCGGCAGATATCCGTCTAACCAGATATATTCTAATTTTGTTTTGCTCATAATTTTAAATTTTAACCTAAAATAACTTATTCTTTTTAGCTCGATAAAAATTATTATATAAAGAAGTTAACAATGTCTAATTTTTATTAACCCACCATTTTTTATATCAAAAAATTTAATAATTATCAGTCTTATTAAGAAAACACAGAAAAAAATATAAAAACAATAATAAGTATATGGACCAATCTAGTAGAATTGTAAAGGCAACCTGAAAATATTATAATTGGTTTTTAAAATTGACAAATTTTAAATATTCTCGTTTCAAATTGATATAATAAAAATCGAACTTAGTTTTATAAATTTCTAAACAAAACTTACTTTTGTAAAAAATTTCTATGTCAAAGCGTTACATGCAAAGAGGTGTTTCGTCCCAAAAAGAAGACGTGCATAACGCGATTAGAAATGTTAATAGGGGGCTCTATCCTAGAGCATTTTGTAAAATCATACCCGACATTCTAACCTCTAGTGAAGATCATGCTCTTGTTATGCATGCAGATGGAGCGGGCACTAAGTCTTCTTTAGCATACTTATACTGGAAAGAAACAGGTGATATTTCAGTCTGGAAGGGTATTGCTCAAGACGCTTTAATTATGAATATTGATGATCTACTTTGTGTTGGAGTGACAAAAAATATAATGCTGTCCTCTACAATTGGAAGAAATAAAAACCTAATACCAAGTGAAGTTATTTCTGAAATTATTAATGGCACTGAAGAGTTAGTAAGTGATCTAAGAAATTTTGGAATAACAATTTTTACAACAGGTGGTGAAACCGCAGATGTTGGAGACTTAGTAAGAACGATAATTGTTGACTCCACAGTGGCTTCAAGAATTTCTAGGCATGAAATTATTGATAATTCAAATATTAAACCCGGATGTTTAATAGTAGGACTCTCATCATTTGGTCAGTCAACTTATGAAACTAAATACAATTCTGGAATAGGAAGCAATGGTCTTACTTCGGCAAGACATGATATTTTTACTAAAATATTAGCAAAAAAATATCCTGAAAGCTATGATCCAAAAGTACCTGAAAAATTAGTTTATTCAGGCTCACGGTTACTTACTGAAAAAATTGAAGGATCAAAACTTAACATTGGAAGTCTTGTGTTATCACCTACAAGAACTTACGCGCCTGTTATTCAAAAAATCTTTGAAAGAGTTTCAAGATCGTCAATATATGGTATGATACATTGTACAGGTGGCGGTCAAACAAAAATTTTACATTTTATAGACAATCTACATATTATTAAAGACAAGTTGTTTAATCCACCAATAATCTTTGATTTGATTCAAAAAGAGTCAGGCGCATCACCTAAAGAAATGTACCAGGTTTTTAATATGGGCCATCGAATGGAATTGTATGTAGACCCTTCAATTGCAGAGGATGTTATAAATATATCAAAAATGTTTTCTATTGATGCGCAAATAATTGGACATGTAGAATCCTCAAAAAATAAAAAACTAACACTAGATACCATCTATGGAACTATTCAATACTAATTCTAGGGCAAAATTTTTATTGACTAGTCTTTTATTGTGGTCTAAAGTATCTTTTAGTCAAGGTGAAGATTTATTTAATTCTCTAAGACAAGAAACAGTAAAAGATGAGTCACTAATACCTAAAAGGATGATTTTTACGCAAAGAGCACTTTGGGGAAATAAAGGTTTACTTAGAAAATTTGGTATTTTTCCACTAAATGTTGAGCAAAGGGAAAAAGAATTAAAACTTAGAAGATCAATGCTAAAAATTCACCAAATTATTGGTTATTTGACTTTAGCTGGAATGGTAACCCAGGGTTTTCTGGGAGGTAAACTTTATAATAATTGGGAAAGAGGCCTATACAACACACATAAAACTGTAGGTAATTTAACATCAATTAGTTATTTTACTGGTGCTGGGTTATCTTTATTTGCACCCCCTCCTTTAATTAATAAAAAAAGTAAAGGTTTGAGTTCAATAAAAGCTCACAAATATCTTGCATCTGTCCATTTTTCGGCCATGTTGGCAACCAATATTTTTAAAAAAAGAAATCAACAAATCCATAAGATATCAGCATACACAGCAGTGGGAAGTTTTGCTGCCGCAGTATTAGTTTTTAAATTTAATTGAAATGAAATACAATTTAATTTTTTCGTTAATAATAATTTTATCAAGTTTTTCAAAACTTTCATATTGTCAAAGCAATCAACTGAGGGTAAATACAAATGAATCTTACATCAAGTATCTAGGAGATCATTTGCTGCACTCATGGGAAGGAACAAATAACAAAGTTAATGGTCTAGCTGTTTTAGATTCTAAAAATAAGAGTTTACAAAAACTAGCAATTCTTTTATATGTTAGAGATTTTGATAGTCAAAATTCAGGAAGAGATGCTCACGCTCTTGAAGTTTTGGAAGCGCTCAAATATCCAGAAATTAAATTTTATTCTGAATCAATCAAGATTGAAAATGAAAATTTAATAATTAATGGAATTTTTGATTTTCATGGAAAGCAAATTAAAAAAACATTTTCAGCATCTTATAAAAATCAAGATTCCAAGTGGATAATTTTTGGAGAATTTAATTTGACACCAACGGATTTTAATATAGATTTACCTTCCTTTTTATCCATTAAAATGGAGGATCTACTTGAGATCAAATACAATATTGAGCTAGACACTTGATAACGTTTAGAAATACTTTTACAATTTGTAAATTTGTAATACAATGTTAGAAAAATTACAAGTTGTTCAACAACGCTTTGATGAAGTATCAGACTTAATTGTCCAACCGGATATTATTTCTGATCAAAAACGCTATATCGAATTAAATAAAGAGTATAAAGAGCTTTCAATACTTGTAGAAAAAATTAAGATTTATAAGACATCTCTATCAAACTTGAAAGAAGCTGAGTCCTTGTTAAAGGTTGAGAAAGATTCTGAAATGATTGCGATGGCTAAGCTGGAAATTGAATCTATAAATACTGATTTACCAAAACTAGAAGAAGAAATCAAACTTATGCTTATTCCAAAAGATCCAGACGATTCAAAAAATGTTGTTATTGAAATAAGAGCTGGTACAGGTGGAGATGAAGCAAGCATTTTTGCTGGAGATCTGTATAGAATGTATACTAAATTTTGCCAATCTAAAAACTGGGTCATATCAGATATGGATTCTAGTGAAGGAACTGTAGGCGGTTTCAAAGAAGTTATTTTTGAGGTATCCGGTGAAGATGTTTATGGAATTTTAAAATATGAGTCTGGTGTTCATCGTGTTCAACGCGTTCCACAAACTGAAACTCAAGGAAGGGTACATACTTCTGCTGCTACTGTTATGGTTCTTCCCGAAGCAGAAGAATTCGATGTATCAATTGATATGAATGAAGTAAGAGTAGATTATTTTTGTTCCTCTGGGCCGGGTGGTCAGTCTGTAAATACAACATATTCTGCAGTCCGATTAACTCATGAACCCACGGGTATCGTTGCCCAATGTCAAGATCAAAAGTCTCAACATAAAAATAAGGAAAAAGCACTTAAAGTGCTGCGATCTAGATTATATGAACTCGAACTTTCAAAAAAACTTGCTTCAGATTCTGAAAAACGCAATTTACTTGTTTCCTCAGGAGATCGTTCAGCCAAAATAAGAACTTATAATTACCCCCAAGGAAGAGTAACAGACCACAGAATTGGTTTAACACTTTACGATCTTCCAAACTTTGTAAATGGAGACATCAATAAGATGATTGATGAGTTACAATTATTTCAAAATACTCAGAGGCTTAAGGAAGCGGGTGAAGTAATATGAATATAGATTCTCTTTATCAAGAAATTAAAGTAAAAGAATCATTTCTTTGTGTTGGATTAGATGTTGATTTAAATAAGATACCACCGCATCTTCTTAATGAAAAGGATCCCATATTTTCATTTTCAAAAGGTATAATCGATGCTACTCACAGCTTTACTGTTGCTTACAAACCTAATCTAGCTTTTTTTGAGGCTTATGGTCTCAAGGGATGGAAAGCTTTTGAAAAAACTATAGATTACTTAAATAAAAATTACCCAAATCATTTTATAATTGCAGATGCAAAGCGCGGAGATATTGGAAATACTGCTGGTAGATACGCAAAAGCATTTTTTGAAAACTTTGGGGTTGATGCTGTTACAATTTCCCCTTATATGGGTCGAGATTCTATAGAACCTTTTTTATCATATAAAGATAAATACGCAGTTTTGTTAGCCTTAACATCTAACGAAGGCTCTAGAGATTTTCAATTTTCAGAAGATAAGGGGGTTCCACTTTATGAGAAAGTGTTGAGATTAAGTACAAAATTTAAAAATTCAAACAAATTAATGTATGTTGTAGGAGCTACTAAATCTGAGAATCTGATTGCTATCAGAAAGATTGTTCCTGACTCTTTTTTGCTAATTCCAGGAGTTGGAGCTCAAGGAGGGAATTTAAAAGAAGTTGTTCAAAATGGTATAAATTCTAATTGTGGTTTACTAGTTAATTCTTCTCGAGGAATTATATATGCTTCTTCGGGAACAGATTTTAGTACAAAAGCAGCTGAAAAAGCAATTAATTTGCAAAAAGAAATGTCAGAATATTTAAAACAATTTAAAATTATTTAGATGTTGTATTATTCTAAGTTTCAATCAATTAATAATTCTAAAAAATGGATAACATTTATCCACGGTGCAGGTGGAAGCTCAAAAATATGGCGTAATCAGGTTCATTTTTTTAAAAATTATTTTAATGTATTACTAGTTGATTTGAGAGGGCACGGAAAATCAGTGGGTTCACCAGAAGGTACCGAATATACTTTCGAGAACATAGTTAACGATTTAGTTGAAGTTCTTGATCATAATAAAATAAAAAGATCACACTTTGTTGGAATTTCTCTTGGTAGCATTCTAATTCAAAAAATGCTCTTTTCACATGAAAACCGGATTGAAAAAATAGGCTTAGGAGGTGCTATATTAAATCTAAATTTTCAATCTAAAATTTTAATGCTATTAGGTAAATTAACACAAAGCATACTTCCCTTTATGTGGATTTATACCTTTTTTGCTTATGTAGTTATGCCCTACAAGAACCATAGAAAATCTAGAGCATTATTTATTATGGAAGCAAAAAAAATTTCTCACAACGAATTTATAAGATGGTATAAATTGACTAACAAACTACTTCCTTTACTTACTAAAATAAGATCTTATAAGTTTAAAACTCCCACACTCTATATTATGGGAAAACAAGACTATATGTTTTTACCTTTCGTAAAAAAAGTAGTAAAATATCATAAATCTTCCAAACTTGTAACCCTATCAAAATCTGGACACGTTGTAAATATTGATCAACCAGACATATTCAATGACAAGCTTTTATCTTTCCTTTTGAAAACTAGTTAAAAACTATAGTTTTATTATTATAAACCATGATTTTTCTATCGCAGTGCTGTTTTAAAGCTCTTAAAAGAACAATTCTTTCAAGATCACGACCTTTAGCAATAAAGTCATCAACTTCATTTTCATGGGAAACACGAACTATATCTTGTTCAATTATAGGCCCTCCGTCTAGTTCGTCAGTAACGTAATGACTTGTAGCACCAATTATTTTTACCCCTCTATTGAATGCTGAGTGATAGGGTTTAGCACCCGGAAAAGCGGGGAGGAACGAATGATGAATATTTATTATTTGGTTTGGGTATATATTCACGAAATTAGATGAGAGAATTTGCATATATCTTGCTAAAACAATAGAATCTATTTTATATTTTTTTAATAGTTTAAGCTGTTGAGCTTCCGCTTTTTCAGTATTTTTCTTCAATATAGGTATATGATAAAAGGGGATTTTAAACTGTTCAGCAATATTTTTTAATTTTTCATGATTACTTAAAACAAAATGAATTTTACACGTTAATTTACCGGACTGATATTGTGACAAAATATCATATAAACAGTGCTCATATTTAGAGACAAAAACTGCAAGTTGAGGAATTTGATCTTCTAAGAAAAAATCGCATTTCAATTTGTAAGGCATGCCTAGTTCTTGATTGAAAGAATTTTTAAATGAATCAAATGAATTTGAACTAAAGTTTTTTTCTACAACAACTCTCATAAAAAACACTTTCTCTAATCTGTCTACATACTGATCAATATAAATAATATTACCGTTAAATCTATTAATGTATTGTGTAACGTCAGCTATTATACCCTTCTTGTCTGGGCAATACATAAGTAATGTTAGTCGCTTCAAAATATTTATTTACCTGGTTGTTTTAAAATAAAACCTTCACTTTTTTTCGCTTCATCCACCATTTTTTTTACCTCTTTTAATAGTTTTTTTGAATCATATATTACACCTTGTCTTATAGTATTTTTTACTCCTCCAACACGGACAACCTTATTTTCATTTGTTAATTTTATAGCACCTGTACCATATAGCACTTTGAAATTTTTTAAAGGATTTTCTTCTATTATAACTAGGTCTGCACTTTTACCAATTTCTATTGAACCAGTTAAATGGTCAATACCAAGTGCTTCTGCTCCATTTAGAGTTGCAGATCTTATCACTTCTAGCGGATGAAAACCAGCTTCTCTTAATAACTCCATTTCCCTTATGTATGCGAAACCATATAATTGAAAAATAAAACCAGAATCAGATCCAGTACACACCCTTCCACCTCTATTTTTATATTCGTTTATAAAAGTCATCCATAACCTGTAATTTTCTTTCCATGCAACCTCTTCTTCTGTACCCCAAAAATGCCAATAAGAGCCATGTGAGATTTTACTTGGTTGATAGAATCGCCAGAGTGAGGGAAGTGTATAATCATCATGCCATTCTGCCCTCCTGGCCCTGTGAAGGTCTCGACTAGCTTCATATATGTTAAATGTAGGAACTATTGTGAAATCAAGACTAATCATCTCATTCATGACATTATTCCAATGATCTGAATAAGGTTTAGCAGCCTGCTTCCATAATTTACCAGCTTCCCCAAAACGATCTTGCTCATTTTGGTAGTTAAAATCTGGTGAATAATTTTGAATAGTTCGATCAGTAAATAATGCTTCCGGAAGGCCATACCAATGTTCCATTGAAGTAAGTCCAGCTCTAGCTGAGTTTAGAGCATTCCATCTTGCTACTCTAAGCTGCGCATGATGGCAGGCAGATCTTAACCCTAATTTTTTATTTTCATTTAATGCAGCTTTCATTATTTCGGGCTCAGCTCCAAAAAACTTAATACCGTCTGCTCCATTTTTTGCGTTTTCCCGAACCCATTCACGAGCCAGATTAGTGTTAGTAATAGATTTTTTTGACCCTTGACCAAATTTTGTATACGCAAAGATTCTTGGTGCTATAATCTCATTTTTAGCACTACGCTTTTTTAAATCAACAGCATATTTAACTCCACGACCACTTGGTTCTCTGATTGTTGTTATTCCATGGGCAAGCCACAATTTAAATACATAGTCCCAGTCTGCTCCTTGATCTTCACCCCCAATATGACCATGCATATCAATAAATCCAGGAAGAACGTACATCCCTAATGCATTTATTTCTTTTCCCCCTTGATTTAACTTGGGTCTTTTTGATTCGTCTATTTCAACGCCTGGAGATCCAACTACCTCTATATCGGTAATTTTATCATTTTCAATAACTATGTCAACTGGTCCGATAGGTGGTGCCCCATTTCCATTAATTAGTGTTGCACCTCTTATAATTAATTGACTGAATGGGCCCTCAGCTAAGCTATTTTCAGATTGTGCTATAAGGTTAAAAAAAGAAAATATTAATAATATTTTAAGATAACGCATGAATTAAATTTTAAACATAAATAGATCTATACAAGTGATGCCTTACCTTTTTCACCAGTCCTTATCCGGTAAGCCTCTTCAACCGGTGTAATAAAAATTTTACCGTCACCTACTTTTTCTGTTGCAGCTGATTTTAAAATTGCGTCAATTGTTGTTTGTACAAACTCGTCATTCACAACAATAGATAAATACCTCCTTTGAATCTCAGATGTACTATAATTAATTCCTCTGTATACGTGTCCCTCTTTTTCATTTCCAACTCCTGTTACATCCCAATAACTGAAGAAATTCACCTCAACACTATGTAAAGCTTCCTTTACATCATTGAATTTTGATTTTCTAATAATTGCCTCTATTTTTTTCATTTGTTTAATTTAAAAGCAAATAAACAAAATTTAACTAGATGATATAAAAAAACCTCTTAAACAAATGTTTAAGAGGTTTTTAATTATAAAATTTAAACTAAACTTTATTCTCGAACTCTTTTACCTGGATAAGCAATTTGACCGTGCTCAGACATATCAAGTCCTCCGACTTCTTCTTCTTCACTAACCCTAAGACCTATCGTGTATTTAAGTGCAGCAAATACGATAAATGACATTACCATTGCCCATACCATGTAGGCTATAGCTCCGATGAGTTGAGCAACAAACTGGGCTCCACCGCCACCATTGAATAAACCAATGCCATCTGCTCCATCAACACCCCAAAGTCCAATTACTATGGTACCCCAAAAACCACATACACCATGTACTGACACAGCACCGATAGCATCATCAACTTTTAGTTTCTTCTCTATAAGTTCAATAGAAAAAACAACTATAATACCACCAATAAGACCTGCCATAACAGCACCACCGGCGGTCATGTTACCACAACCTGCTGTAATACTAACTAATCCAGCAAGCGCACCATTAAGAGTATGAGCGATATTAGGCTTACCTAAATAAATCCAAGTGGTTATTAATCCACCCATAGCTCCAGCAGCTGCAGCTAAATTTGTAACTAGTACAACAGTTGATGCACCAGTAGCATCGTCACCCCCCCAGGCTAATTGAGAACCACCATTAAAGCCGTACCAACCAAGCCAAAGTATAAATACACCTAGAGTGGCAGATACCATATTGTGACCAGGGATAGGCATAACTTTTCCATCGACATATTTTCCAATTCTCGGACCAACCATATAGGCACCAACAAGTGCAGCAAAACCACCAACACCGTGAACAATTGAAGAACCTGCAAAATCGATAAAACCTAATTCAGTTAACCATCCTGAGCCTTGCCATTGCCATCCGCCTGAAATTGGATAGATAATTGCAGTCATTACAAGGGTAAAAATTGCATAAGTTTCAAACTTTGTTCTACCTGCTATAGCACCAGAAACAATTGTTGCTGCTGTGGCAGCAAACATAGTTTGGAAAAACAAATCTGCTCCTTCTCCTTGGAATAATCCACCCCAGAAAAAATATCCGTTAGAAGTATCACCATACATTAATGAGTAACCAACTAACCAGTAAGTAATTGACCCTACACTGATATCAAGCAAATTTTTCATTGCTATATTAATTGCATTTTTAGGTCTTGTCATACCCGCTTCAACTAGAGTAAATCCGGCTTGCATGAAGAAAACTAGTATTCCGGATAATAGCATCCATAGCATACCCATGTCTCCTTCAACAGCAGCTGTATCTTGAATTAAGAGCGGTAAATTTATAAGTAAAGTGTTTAACATATTTTAAAATTTAAAGTTAGAAGCTATATATCATAGCAAATACGAAAGAAGATAAACTGTCAGCAGTTTCTGTTGGCGAAATCGCAAAGATTTCAGATGAACATGAATCTATTCTAAATTCAGGCTTGAATATGAAATTCCCCGAAGTAAAACTTCCAGTTAATGTCACTGAAAAGTTATCTGCGTCGCCATCACCAACAAGGGCTCCAAAACCATCTGTTTCAGAAAAGAATTCACCTCTTAATCCTATTGCAAAACTATCACTAGCTGATAGCTGAGGATAAAGAGCTACCCCTGCGAAACCAGTATCCCCTTCTAAGGATGCTGTTGTAGCATTTATCCCTAAAAAGAAACTGTCTGATAAGTCGATACCACCTGTAAAGTCAAATTGTGAATATCCATCACCACCTAAATAGTTTATGTATTGTCCGTAAAGACCTAGTTGAGCACCAAATGCAGTATAACGGTCATAATTAGCCTCAGTTTGATCAGTCTGATTAAACACACCTAACATTATAGAAACATCATCAGAAACACTAAAATCTAGTTTTGCACCAGTATGTGAAAAAGGACCATACGAGAACATGTAAGATGTTGAGTAGTTAAAGTTTGCTACTGGTGAAATTACTTCATAACCCAAAAATGTGTTAAAGTTACCGAGCGTAAAAGTCACATTATCAGATAGATTATAGTAAGCATAAAGCTGGTTAACTAATTCTGAAGAATTACCAACAGAACCGAAAACAGCATCAGAACCTCTCGGTCCGAAAACTACATCAGCTACAAATCCTGATTTTTCACCTTCATAAGAAACAATAAAATTTGCCATACCTAAGGCAAATCCATTAAGATTTGCAAAAGAAGTGCCAGGAGCTGCAGGATCTTCTGAGAAACTTGCTCTGAAATATGTGTCCACACTACCGCTGAAACTAAATGTTGGCTCGTCAGCAGTATCGTCATCTTGAGCCACAACTGAAGTTGTTGTAAAACTTAACAACGCAACAAGGCAAAAGATTAAAAAGTTTTGTTTGTTTTTCATAATAAATAAAGTTTTGTTTAAAATTTAGTGTTCAAACATAACTAAGTAAAAATATTACCCCAAAGAAAAAACCTCGATGTTTTACATTTTTATATAATCGAAATTTTAAGCCATAAATTATTACAAGCTGCAAAATTATTTAAGACTTTTTTAAGATATCCTTAAAAAAAGATATAATCAATACGAAGTTGATAATTTAAATAAATAATAACCTAGAGACACTAAAAGTATTCCTCCTATTATACTAATCAAAGTATAGCTTAAAAAAGTTACAAAATTGCCAGATCTCAGCAGTAGGAGGCTTTCATTGCTAAAAGTTGAAAAAGTGGTGAGCCCACCGCAGAAACCAATAACCAAAAACAGATATAATTCATTCTGGTATCCATATTTATTTAAAATCCATCCAACTAAATAACCTATCAAAAAACAGCCAATAAAATTCGCAATAAGTGTATTAAGGGGGAAGTCATTTTTTGAAGCAGGGATCAATTTTGATATTAGAAATCTTGTTAAACTTCCTAACCCACCTCCTAAAAAAATTAATAGGAAGCCTTTCATTTTTGAGTAAGAATTTTGATTGTTAGTAGAATCGTAAATGCAATTATAAATCCTAATAGTACTTTATAGCTTCCCCTAAAGTAATTGGGTTGAGATTTTTTATCTACTCTATATTGAAGTATTATTATTCCTAGGAAAGCTAAAAAAAATAAAATCCCAAAGATCATCTGGCCATAAGAAAACATCTCCCTTTTTTTTTAACTAATTTAGAAATAATAATACCATTTATAAACAAACAAAATGATTAATAAACCAATAAAGGCAGTTACAGAATTTCATAAAGCATTTGGACTTAGTGTGGAGTACAAACCCAAAGCAGATTTATCTTCTGATATTACCGAATTAAGATACAATTTAATGAAAGAAGAGAATGAAGAATATTTACAGGCTGTTAAATCGAATGATTTAATTGAAATTGGTGATGCTTTGGGAGATATGTTATATATTTTATGTGGGACGATAATTTCTCATGGATTTCAGGACAAAATAGAGGCAATTTTTGATGAAATACAAAGAAGTAATATGAGTAAGTTAGGGATTGATGGAAAACCAATTTATAGAGAGGATGGAAAAGTTTTAAAGGGTCCTAACTACTTTAAACCAGATATTAAAAAAATCCTGAACAAAAGCTAATCAACTTTAACTGTCCAATCGTAGCGGTCTTGGATCTGGTTATATTGTATTGCTACTAATTCCTTTTTTAGATTTTCAGCCAAATCAGCTTTTTGTGATAAGTTGTATGACACATCTTTGTAGGAGAAACTACTAATGGGTAAAACAACAACAGCGGTTCCAGTTCCGAAAATTTCTTCAAGTTTACCAGTTTTATGAGCATCAACCACTTCATCAATACTCAAGGGTCTTTCTTCAACATCTATTCCTTGATCTTTTGCAATAGTAATTATGCTTTTTCGAGTTACCCCATCGAGGATACGGTCATTTACAGGAGAGGTGATTAACTTTCCATCAATTTTAAAGAAGATGTTCATTGTACCAGCTTCCTCAAGATATTTGTGTTTTTCGGAATCTGTCCAAATAATTTGTTGGAAACCTTTTTTCGTTGCTTCTGAAGTCGGATAAAATTGTGCTGCATAATTTCCAGCAGCTTTTGCAAATCCAACTCCTCCGTTAGCAGCTCTACTGTATTTTTCAGCTACTAAGACATTTATCTTTCCACCATCATAATATGATTTTGCAGGAGAACAGATGATTAGAAAAGTGTATTCCAATGAAGCAATTGCTTGTACAGTTGCTTGACTAGCAAAAACAAATGGTCTTACATAAAGCGAATTACCTACACCTTGTTTTATCCATTCACTGTCCAAGCTTATAAGTTTTTGCAGCCCTTCAAAAAAATAATTTTCAGGGAACTCTGGTATTTGTAAACGGTGAGCTGAACGATTTAATCTTTTAAAATTTTCATCTGGTCTAAAAAGCCAAACAGTTCCATTATCATCTTTAAAGGCTTTCATACCTTCAAATACTGCTTGCCCATAATGGAGCACACTTGCCGAAGGATCTAAAGTTATTTGTTGAAAGGGTTGGATGACGGGATTTTGCCATTTACCATCAGTATACTTGCACATAAACATATGATCAGTAAATGTCTTACCAAAAACAATATCATCGAAATTGACACCTGTCAATTTGGATTTTGTTGCAGTCTCTATTTTTAAAAGTTTTGATGTTTTATCAACCTCAATCATAACTTATAATAATCCTTAAATCAAAATTAGTTTTTTTGATTTAACTAAGTAACCTATTTTAAATAATTTATTTATTGATTCAAATGTTATTTTTAATGTAATTGAACTAGGTAAACAAAAAACATTGAAATTTGAAGTATGCAGAGATTTAATAAAATAGCTATAACTACTGAGGATGGAACCTCAACTTTATATATTGAGGAATTAAAAGAGTTATATCACTCAAGAAATGGTGCATTAACTGAATCTGAGTTCGTATACATTAATAAAGGACTTAAATATTGGTCCAAAGCAAGTTCTGTTGCTAAGTGCAGAGTTTTGGAAATAGGATATGGCACTGGATTGGTTGCATTTCTAACATATTTAAATTCTTCTAAAATCAAAAAAAAAATAGATTACACTTCATTGGAAGCATATCCTGTCTCGACAAGAAATCTCGAAGAATTAAATTATAATCAATTATTTAAAGAGAAAGATTCCACTCAAAGTTTTGAAGAATTTTCAAAATTAAAATGGGAACTCAATCATCAAATAGCTCCAAATTTCAGCATAACTAAAAAGGAAATCTTATTTGAAAAATTTATAGCGAGTGATTTGTATGACATCATTTTTTATGATGCATTTGGAGCACACGCGCAACCCGAAATATGGGCTCCTGATCTTTTGAAAAAATGTTTTGATATTTTAAATCCAGGAGGGGTTTGGGTTAGTTACTGTGCAAAAGGAAGCGTTAGACGTGGTCTGAAAATCTCAGGATTTGAGGTTCAACGGCTTCCTGGTCCACCAGGAAAAAGAGAAATGTTAAGAGGTATAAAAACTTAATTTTTAGAACTAAATTTATAGCATATCTTAAATTCAAATTATTTAAGATAATTAATAACAGAAAATTATGAGAGTACTTATTACAGGTGCTACTGGGCTGATTGGTAAAGCATTAGTAGAAAAATTTTTTTCTGCAGGGGTAAAAGTAAATTTTCTAACAACTAAAAAATCTAAAATTCATTCTATAAAAGGAGCAAGTGGTTTTTATTGGAGCCCAGCTAGAAAAATTTTGGACTTAAAATGTTTTGATGGTATTGATTCAATTATTCATTTAGCAGGGTCAAGAATTTCAAAACCATGGACAAAATCTAATAAAAAAGATATTTTATCCAGCAGAATTGACTCAACACATTTGTTATTCTCGAGTTTAAAAAATAATATGGAATCATACAACATAAAAAATATTGTATCAGCATCTGCAATCGGAATTTACCCCTCAGAATTTGACAAGGTTCAAACAGAAAAAACTAATTCAACTTCAAATTCCTTTATGGAAAGAGTGGTGGTTGCTTGGGAAAAAGAAATAGAAAATTTCAGTTCTTTGAATATTCCTGTGGCAAAAATAAGAATCGGATTAGTCTTATCCTTTTCAGGAGGAGTACTAAAAACTCTAAAAATCCCAACTTCTCTTGGAATGGGAACATTCTTTGGAGATGGTTCTCAAGGCCAGCCTTGGATTCATATAAAGGATTTAGTTGAAATATTCTTTAAAGCTTGTAATGATAATTGGGATGGAATTTTTAACGCTGTTGCGCCAAATCCTGTTTCTCAAGAAAAACTGGTTAAGACTTTAGCAAAAGCGCTAAAAAGTCCTTTTTTCCTTCCATCATTTCCGAAATACCTTCTGAAAATTTTAATTGGCGAAATGAGCCACTTGGTCTTAGACAGTCACTGGATTAGTTCACAAAAAGTAAAGGATAAAGGTTTTAATTTCAAATATGAAAATATAGAATTGGCAATGAAAGACCTAGTTAAAAAAAGTAATCCATGACATTTTGGCATTTTTTTAATGTGGCAGAAATTTTGTAATACGGAATAATAAATCTTGTCTTATGACAAAAAAAGTAGGGATTAGTAAAACAGCTAAATCTAGAAAACAGAACACAAAAAAAGCAAGAGTTTCCAAGTCCGACTCTCAGCTAAAGGATCTAAAGCAAGACCTTGCTCTTGAAAAAGAAAAATATTTAAGACTATTTGCTGAGTTTGAAAACTTTAAAAAAAGGACTGCAAAAGAAAGACTCGATTTATTTAAAACAGCTAATCAGGAGGTTTTAACATCTCTTATACCTGTTTTAGATGATTTCAAAAGGGCAGTGTTACAAATTGATAAGGATATAAATGGTTTCGATAAAAAAGGTGTAGAACTTATCTATAATAAATTCAATGACTCTCTAAGATCAAATGGATTAGAGGAGGTAAAAGTTGAAGTAGGTGATGTTTTTAATCCCGATCTTCATGAAGCAATCAGTCAAATAAAAGCCACAAATGAAAACCAAAAGGGTAAAATAATTGATGTTATTGAACTTGGTTATAAGCTTGGAGAAAAAACAATTCGATATCCAAAAGTTGTTGTTGGACAATAAAAATGAAAGAAGACTATTACGACATATTAGGCATTCCTAAAAATGCATCAGAATCAGAAATTAAGAAGGCCTACAGAAAAAAGGCGATTGAATTTCACCCAGATAAAAACCCAGGAGATAAACAAGCTGAATCAAACTTCAAAAAAGCAGCTGAAGCTTATGAGGTTTTAGGTGATCAACAAAAGCGTAGTAAATACGATCAATATGGTCATGCAGCTTTTGAAGGTGGACAAGGTTTTGGTCAAGGAATGAATATGGAGGATATATTTAGCCAGTTTGGAGATATATTCGGAAGTGCATTTGGAGGGAGTTTTGGGGGGGGCTTTGGCAGTGGTGCTCAGGGAAGATCAAAGGGCTCTGATATGCGAATTAGAGTTAAATTAACTTTAGAAGAAATCGCTAGTGGGATTGAAAAGAAAATTAAAGTACTTCGAAAAGTACAGGCTCCAGGTGTGAAATATGGTACTTGCTCAAATTGTAATGGCACTGGTCAGATTGTTAAAATTGCCAATACCATACTCGGACGCATGCAGACCTCATCTACATGTCCAAATTGTGGAGGTAGCGGTAAAGTTTTACTAAACCGTCCCACTGGTTCGGATAGTAATGGAATGATTAAAAAAGAAGAAATGGTCTCAATTAAAATACCTGCAGGCGTTGAAGAGGGAATGCAACTTAAACTCAATGGCAAAGGAAATGATGCCCCCTCTAATGGTGTTTCAGGTGATTTATTGGTTTTAATAGAAGAACTTAGACATGATAAGTTTGTTAGAGAAGGCCAACATTTACATTTTGACATGTATATAAGTATTTCAGAAGCTGTACTTGGAATTTCCAAGGAGTTACATCTAATTGATGGAAAAGCTAGAATTAAGTTAGATTCAGGTATTCAATCTGGAAAGACCCTTAGGCTCAGAGGTAAAGGTCTCCCAAGTCTCAATAGCTATGGGAATGGAGATTTATTGGTTCATGTAAATGTTTGGACACCCAAAACATTAAACAAAGAACAAAGGCAATTTTTTGAGAAAATGCAGGGAGATACCAATTTTACTCCCCATCCAGAGAAATCCGATAAATCATTCTTTGAGAAAGTAAAAGATATGTTTGCTTAAAAAGCTAGGATTAAAAAAAAAATAATATATTTGATCGAATACTAATTCTTTTAGTATTCATTTTCTTTTTCATAGCAATTTTTTCCCATCCTCGTTAGAGGATGGGTTTTGTTTTTTATACTAACTTTAACCATGTTGAAGTTTTTTAATTTAATTCTTATTTTTTAGTAATGAGGTTAAACGAAATAATTAAAAAGACACTTAGTATTTAAAACTTAACGTGTGGGATTAAAATTTCTTTTTTTATGAAACGAAATTACTTTTTCAAAAAAACTATTTAATGAAAAAAATTTTAATAATAGAGGATGAAGAACAAATTAGAAGAGTTTTGATCCGTGTATTATCTGATGAAGATAAAAATTTTGATATTAAGCAAGCAACCAATGGTAAAGAAGGTTTGTCTCTCATTAAAAAAGAAAAATTTGATTTAGTTCTTTGTGATATAAAGATGCCAAAAATGGATGGTATTGAAGTGTTGCAGGAAACAAAAAAAATTAAATTTTCTTCCCCGTTTATCATGTTGACAGGCCATGGTAATATTGACACTGCTGTTGAGGCGATGAAATTAGGTGCATATGATTTTATTTCTAAACCTCCAGATCTAAATAGACTACTAACAGCTGTAAGACATGCTTTGGAGAATAAATCGCTGCGAATCGAAAATAAAAAGTTAAAACGCAAAGTAGCTAAAAAGTATCAAATAATTGGCGAAAGTATAGCAATCAGACAAGTTACAGATATGATTGCGAAAGTTGCAACTTCAGAAGCTCGCATACTAATAATAGGCGAAAAT
This sequence comes from uncultured Bacteroidota bacterium, assembly GCA_902613595.1. GTDB lineage: Bacteria > Bacteroidota > Bacteroidia > Flavobacteriales > Flavobacteriaceae > MS024-2A. The sequence continues at coordinate 178,260 of CACMHY010000001.1, read as the reverse complement.
GGGACTGGCAAGGAGTTAGTTGCTCATCAAATACATCAACAAAGTAATAGAAAATCTGAAAATTTTATTGAAGTAAATTGTGCTGCAATACCATCTGAATTAATTGAGAGTGAACTTTTCGGTCATGTAAAAGGAGCTTTTACATCGGCTTTTAAAGATCGCTCAGGTAAGTTTGAGGCAGCCAATAATGGAACAATTTTTTTGGATGAAATTGCAGATATGAGCCTAGCAGCTCAAGCTAAAGTTCTTCGAGCACTTCAAGAAAAAAAAATACAAAGAGTGGGTAATGATAAAGATATTTCTGTTGATGTGCGTGTTATAGCAGCGACAAACAAAGACTTAAAAGAAGAGATAAGAAATGGGAACTTTAGAGAAGACCTTTATCACCGACTGGCTGTAATAATGATTAAAGTCCCCTCTCTTGTAAAAAGATTAGATGATATTCCTATTTTAACTCAATACTTTGTGGAGTCGATCTGTAAAGAACAAGGTTTAGAGAAAAAAGAATTTTCCAAGAATGCAATTTCAAAGCTAAAGAAGTATCCTTGGACTGGAAATGTCAGGGAACTCAGAAACGTTGTAGAAAGATTAATGATTTTGGGAGAAAATCCCATTACAGTTAGAAATATTGAACAGTTTGCATCAAAATAAAATGATATATAAAATTCTAATTTTATTTTTTGTCTTATTCCTCAATACATCTATATCACAGGACCAAATTTATGAAGAACAAATAAGTAAGATCTACGATTATGCTCTTAATAATGGTAAATCATACGATTGGTTAGATTTTTTGTGTAATCAAATCGGTGGTAGACTACCAGGAACACATAATGCAGAACGTGCTGTCCAATGGGGGAAAAATGAGCTAAACAAACTTGGTTTAGATAGAGTTTACTTGCAGAAGGTTATGATCCCAAAATGGATTAGGGGAAGTTTTGAGTATGCTAGTATTATTACAGCGCCGGGAATGAGCATTAATGTTCCAATTTGTGCCCTTGGTGGTTCAATAGCAACTCCTTCTTATGGACTAAGAGCACAAGTTATCGAAGTTAAAAGTTTTGATGAGCTAGAATCTCTTGGAAAAGAAAAAATTCAAGGAAAGTTTGTATTCTTCAATAATGCGATGCGTAAAAATTTTATTGATACCTTTTCAGCCTATGAAAAAATAGTTGATATAATGCTTCATGGGGCTAGTCGGGCAGCAAAACTTGGAGCTGTAGGAGTTATTGTACGTTCAATGAATTTAAGATTAGATGACTATCCTCATACAGGAAATATGAGTTATGGTGATTTACCAAATAAAATGAGGATTCCTGCTGCAGCAATCAGTACTAATGGTGCTCAATTATTAAGTTCTATGTTATCTTTAAACGATGACTTATATTTTTATTTGAAACAAGATTGTCAAAATTATCCTGAAGTACCATCCTATAACGTTATTGGCGAAATAAAAGGCAGTAAATTTCCAGAAGATATAATTATCTTAGGAGGGCATTTAGATTCATGGGATTTAGGAGACGGAGCGCACAACGATGGTGCTGGGATAGTGCAGTCAATGGAAGTTTTAAATATTTTTAGGCAACTTAATTATAATCCAAAAAGAACCATTCGAATAGTAATGTTCGTGGGTCAAAACAATGGAAGTAAAGGAGCTGAAAAATATGCTGAAATAGCAAAACAAAATAATGAAAAACATCTGTTTGCACTTGAATCAGATGTTGGAGGTTTTTCCCCACGCGGGTTTTCTTTTGAAGCAAATAATGATCAACTTAAAAAAATTAATAGCTGGCAAAATTATTTTAAACCATATCAATCAGACGCATTTTCACAAGTGAACAAAAAATCTATTATTAGTCCTCTAAGGGGAAACAAGACTGTTCTTTCTTATTTGAGGACTGACTCTCAAAGATACTTTGATTATCATAATGCTGCGACTGATGTATTTCAAGCGGTAAATAAAAGAGAACTTGAGCTTGGTGCTGCATCCATCGCAAGCCTAATATATTTAGTAGATCAAAATGGCTTATAAGAGACTATTTCAATTTTAATGATTAAAAAATACACAAAAGAATTTTACTATAATATAAACCTTTCATATCCAGTTATAATTGGTCTTTTAGGGCACACACTCGTACAATTTGTGGATAATATAATGGTTGGACAGTTAGGGACAGCTGAATTGGCTGCAGTTTCACTGGGAAATAGTTTCTTTTTCATTGCTATGTCACTTGGTATTGGTTTTTCGACAGCTATTACACCTTTAATTGCTGAAACAGATGGCATGAAAAATGTGACTTTAGGAAAAAATATTTTTATTCATGGTTTGATACTATGCGTATCCTTAGGAATATTATTAAGTTGTGTTGTCATTTTCTGCAAACCACTTTTATTTAGAATGGGACAACCAAAAGAAGTAACTTTTTTGGCCTTTCCATATCTAAAATGGATTGGATTTTCATTGATTCCCTTGATTAGCTTCCAAGGGCTAAAACAATTTACAGAGGGTTTATCTTTTACAAGGCCCGCCATGTATGCTACACTTTTAGGAAATATTACCAACGTTATAATAAACTATTTTTTAATTTTTGGATTCTGGATTTTTCCAAAAATGGGTGTAGAGGGAGCAGCTTTGGGTACACTATTTTCTCGGTTTTTTATGTTATTCTTTATTATTTTTTATGTCAAATTTAATAGGAGTTTTACTGTTTATCTAACTAACTTGAGATATATCTCACTAAATTTTAAATTATTTAGAAAAATTTTTAGTATAGGATTTCCATCTGCAATTCAAATGTTTTTTGAAGTACTTTTTTTTACGGTCGCTATCTGGCTTTCGGGATTTCTAGGGAAAAACCCACAAGCAGCTAACCAAATCGCCTTAAACCTTTCATCAATGACTTTTATGTTCGCCATGGGGCTTGGAGTTACTGCTATGATAAGAGTTGGAAATCAAAAAGGGAAAAAAGACTACATATCATTAAAACGGATCGCATATTCTATATTTCTCCTAGTATTTATTTTAGACGTAGTTTTTTGTATGTTATTCCTTTTAGGAAGTGATAATTTACCATGGCTATATTTAAATCGAAGTAATCCTTTACAATTTTCCGATGTTGATCAAGTTGTTAAAATTGCATCTACCCTATTAATTGTTTCAGCATTTTTTCAAATTTCAGATGGTATACAAGCAGTTGTTTTAGGAGCTTTACGTGGTCTTCAAGATGTAAATATTCCTGCACTAATAACATTTTTTTCTTATGGTATTTTTGGGATACCAATCTCATATTTTTTAGGAATTCATACTCAATTAGGTGCAGTAGGAATATGGATTGGTTTACTTTCTGGACTTTCATCTTCTGCATTACTACTTTTTTTGAGATTTCGATATTTGACAAAACAACTTTTACTTATATCTTGAATGGAACTACCTAAATTCCTCCTAGCAGACAACTCCTCATTACAAAATGTTATTTTCGTTATACATACTGAATATCCAAGATTTATAATGAATATTACAAATGACGAAGTTCATTGGTTAGAAGATTTTGATAAAAAAGATGAGGAAATTTTAAATTTTGAGTCAGAATTGCTAATTAATGTCGCTTTAAGTTTTTATGATAAGGAGATTGGCCTTATATAATTTGTAAAATGGAGTCAATAATTACTTTCGATCAAGAATTATTTTTATTTCTCAATGGCTTAGGAAGTAATAGATTCGATCAATTCTGGATGTTAATTACTCATCGGGGATCTAATGTATTGGTTTATGTGTCAATAATATTATTACTGAGTTTAAAAATTAAAAGAAAACAGATAATCTGCTTAGTAATTTTTGGTTTGATTCTAATTTTGGTTACTGACCAATTGACTAACCTTTGTAAAGTTCAAGTAGGTCGACTAAGACCATGCTTTGATTTTCAATTAAAAGATATGGTTAGGTTAGTTAAATCATCTTGTGGTGGTAAATTTAGTTTTTTTTCTGGACACGCATCTAATTCATTTGCCTTGGCTTTTTTCTTTGGAAGAGTCGTCAAAAGACATTTTAAAATGGTAAATATTATTCTAATTTTTATAGCAGGACTAATTTCATACAGTAGAATATACATTGGGGTACATTATCCACTTGATATTTTCTGCGGGATGATTGTGGGAAGTGTAATAGGAATTGTATTTTACAGGATATGGGAGAAAACTAAATATTCTTCTGGATATTAAAAACAAATGAAGTCTTATGACGATAAACCTCACGGGGATTTATTAAGGTTGAGGGAAACGAGAGAATATTTGGGGTATTGGAAAACTTTTGTGTTTCAAAGCAAATCGCTTGAAAATGGGGAGGTGTAAAAACGACTAAGCCAGGTTGATTTGTGAAAACACTCATATTTATTCCACTTTTTGGCTCAAAAAATTCTACCACCGGACTATTTGTTTGATTAACCACAAAATAGTCATCCAATCGAATTTTACCGAGTTTCTTAGAATTTCTAAAATCGAGACTTGTATTTTTAACTAATAGTTTTTTTCCAGTAGGAACTAAGCTTTTGTCTAGTTCTAAATATTTTTCTGCATTTATCTTCAAGAAACTGTTACCGATTAGTTCATTATTATTGAGATTAAAATATGCATGGTTTGTTAAGTTTATATGAGTTGGGGATTCAGTAATAGCAGAATAGTCAATATTTAATTTATTATTTTCTATAGAATAAGAAACGTTAGCTTGAACTTTTCCTGGAAATCCAGTTGTTCCTGCAGGACACTCATATTTTAATTCAACTCTTTTCTTTTCAAACAAATCTACTAAATCCCAATTTTTTTTACCCCAACCTTCAGAACCGCTATGCAGCATGACACCTTTTTCATTTTCAATTTCATACAATTTTCCTTTTACTTTTATAGGGTTTAAAAGTCTTCCAGCATATCGTCCTATAATTGCACCCCTTGACCACGAATCTGAAATGTAATCATTAATATTTTTAAGTCCTTGAATTATATTTATGAAATTTCCATTTCTATTTTTAACCCATAATTCGTGAAGAATGGCACCAAATGATAAGAATACAGCTTTAATATTTCCATTATCTAATGTGTATGTTTTCAATGTATTTCTTTTAAAAGCTCTGGATATTGTTTTTGAAATTTTTTTAATCTAGGAATAGAAACGTTTTCCACATAGGGATTATTGGGATTATTTTTTTCATAATCTTGATGATAATCTTCAGCGTAATAAAATTTCTCTAAAAGCTTAATCTCTGTAATTATCTCATTTGAAAAATAATTACCGTCATTTAAAATTTTTATATAGTTAACAATAGATTCTCTCTCGAATTCATCAGTATAAAATGCAATCGAACGGTATTGAGTACCATAGTCTGGGCCTTGTCTATTTGGAGTAGTGGGGTCATGAGAGCCAAAAAATACTCTTAAAAGGGTAGCATAATTTACTTGATTAGGATCATAAATGACCTCAACTGATTCTGCATGTCCCGTTCTTCCAGTTCCAATTTGATTGTAATTGGGATTTTTTGTAAAACCCCCAGCGTAACCAGAGTAAACTTCTTTAACTCCTTTTACACTTTCAAAAATAGCTTCTACGCACCAAAAACAGCCTGAAGCAAAATATGCTTTTTTTAAACCTTCTTGATTAATTTTTGGTGGAGTCCAAATTGCTTTGGAATTATTTACAGGAGCAGTTTTTGAAATACATGTTTGTAAAGAAATTGAAAAAATTATAGCAAAAACGGATTTCATTTAAGTATTATTTTGTACAAATATATATATTACTTGATCAGTTTTATTAAATAATCTCCAACTTCGGAGGTAGACAAAAAATCTTCGCCTTTTTCAGCTAAATCTTTAGTAACCATTCCTACAGTTAATGATTTATTTACGGCTTCGCGAATGAGAGCACCCTCCTCATTTAAACCAAAACTCATTTCAAACATCATTGCTGCAGAAAGAATTGTAGCTAAAGGATTTGCAATTCCGAGTCCTGCAGCTTCGGGAAATGATCCGTGTATGGGTTCATATAAAGCGTTTTCTGTACCAACAGATGCTGAAGGCATAAGACCCATTGATCCAGAAATAACAGACGCTTCATCGGTTAAAATGTCACCAAAAAGATTCTCAGTTACTAAAACGTCATAAGAGTTTGGCCATTGAATAAGTCGCATTGCAACGGCATCAACGAATTCATAAGAAACTTTTACATCCGGGTAATCTTTTTCCATTTCTTGAAATGTTTCTCTCCATAATCGAGAACTCTCCAAAACATTCGCTTTATCAACACAGCATAGTTTTTTATTTCTTTTCATGGCCAATTCAAAACCTTTGACAGCTATTCTTTTTATTTCATCTCGATTGTATGTACAAGTATCAAAAGCTGAGTTTCCATTATCTTTTCTTCCTCTCTCTCCAAAATAAATTCCTCCCGTTAACTCTCTCAGAAACACTAAATCTGTTCCTTCAATACGCTCTTTTTTTAAGGGTGACTTATCTAGAAGAGAGGGAAATGTAAAAGTTGGACGGACATTAGCAAATAAGCCAAGCTTTTTTCTCATTCTCAAGAGCCCTTCCTCTGGTCTTACTTTTGCTAATGGATCGTTATCAAATCGGGGATGTCCAATAGCTCCAAAAAGAACTGCATCTGAAGCTAGACAAATATCATGTGTCTCATTTGGATAAGGATCCCCTAGAGCCTCAATTGCTGTGGCACCTGTTAAAGCAGATTTCCATTCAATATCATGATTAAATTTTTTGGCAATAGCATCTGAAACCTTAACAGCTTCATTTATTACTTCAGGTCCAATTCCGTCTCCTGAAAGAAGGGCTATTTTTAAATTCATAAGTGGAGCTAATGTTGTATTATGTTTAACATCTTTTCTGTAGCTTTAATTGCTGAAACAGTTTGATCAGAGTCTAATCCCCTAGTTTTAAAATCATTAGATCCGTCATGCCAAGTGATTGTGGTCTCACATAAAGCATCTGAATTACTGCCTGGGGGTATCCTTACTGCATAATCTATTAAAATTGGTAAACTCTTTTTTTGTTTTTGATATACTTTGTTTAAAGCATTCCAAAAAGCATCGTATTGACCATCGCCTGAAGCATTTTCCTCAAATATTTTATCCTCAATTTTTAAAGAAATACTTGTAGTTGGTTTTAAACCTTTTGAATGTGTTAATACATAAGAGTCAATTTTTACTTTATCAGGAATTTCCCCCCCTAAAACATCTGAAATTATAAAGGGGAGATCCTCTGCTGTTACTCGTTCTTTTCTATCACCAAGTTCGATAATGCGTTGAGTTACTTTCTTAAGATCTTTATTATCAAGTGTTAAACCTAATTCTTGAAGATTTTTTTGAATATTGGCTTTTCCAGATGTTTTCCCTAATGCATATTTTCTTTTTCTATCGAAACGCTCTGGAAGAAGATCATTAAAATATAGATTTCTTTTGTGATCACCATCAGCATGTATCCCTGCTGTTTGCGTGAAAACATTTTCACCTACAATCGGTTTATTCGCAGGAATCCTGAATCCAGTAATAGTAGCGACAAGTTGGCTAACCTTGTGTAAAGCGCTCTCTTCAATATTTATTTTTACTTCTGGAAGAAAATCATTTATTACTGCAACAACACTTGCCAACGGAGCATTACCGGCACGTTCACCCATACCATTTACAGTTAAGTGAACTCCTTTAACCCCTGATTTTACTGCCTCTAGAACATTTGCAACACTGAGATCATAATCATTATGACCGTGAAAGTCGAAATGTATATTAGGATAACGGCTTACAAGCTCAGATAAATATTCAGATGTCATTTCAGGTGTTAGAACTCCTAATGTATCTGGAAGCAAAACCCTCGCAATATTCTGTTTAGATAAAAAATCAAGGAAATTGTATACGTAATCTCTAGAATTTGCCATACCATTACTCCAGTCTTCTAAATAAATATTCGTATTAAAACCTTCATTTTCTGAAATTTCAATGCATTTTAAAATATTTTTAAAATGTATTTTGGGAGTTTGTTTTAGCTGATATTTTAGATGATTTAATGACCCTTTCGTAAGTAAATTTTGAACTTTTGCTCCCGCTTTTTTCATCCATTTTATTGAACTTCCATTATCAACAAAAGTTAGAATCTCGATTCGATTTATATATCCGTTAGATTTAGCCCAATCAGTTATGCCTTTTACAGCTTTTAATTCACCCTCGGAAACATGAGCTGATGCTATTTCTATCCTATCTATGTTTAATTCTTGTAGTAAAAGTTGTGCAAGAGTAAGTTTTTCAGAAATAGAAAAAGAAACTCCTGAAGTTTGCTCTCCATCTCTAAGGGTGGTATCCATTATTTCTAAATGCTTGTTCATTTTAAAATAGGATATTTCTATAGAGGAGATTTAGATTCAAATTGTTCTATATCCAATTTCATATTATATAAATAATCAATATCATCATAACCGTTAATCATATTTTCTTTTTTGTATGAATTTATTTCGAAATTTTCTGAAAGTTTTGAATCACACATGCTAATTAATTGGTTTGGTAGGTCAATTTTTAATTCAGTTTTTGTGTCATTATAAATAGCCTCAAAAATATGATTTAAAAATGATCGTGATACTTCAACAGGAAGTACACCAATATTTAAGCAGTTATTTTTAAAAATATCAGCAAAGAAACTTGACACAACACACCTAAATCCGTAGTCATATATTGCCCATGCTGCATGCTCCCTTGATGAACCTGAGCCAAAGTTATTTCCACCGACTAATATTTTTCCGGAATATATTGGATTATTTAAAACAAAATCATTTTTAATTCTGTTATCTTGAGTAAACCTCCAGTCCCTAAATAAGTTTTCACCAAATCCTTTTCTCTCTGTTGCTTTAAGAAATCTTGCAGGAATTATTTGATCTGTATCTACATTTTCTATTGGTAATGGAACAGCTGAACTTTTTAATACTTTGAATGATTCGTATGACATATTAATCAAATTAGAGATCTTGGATCTGTTATCTTGCCTGTGATTGCAGCAGCAGCAGCAACAAGTGGACTTGCAAGAAGTGTTCTTGCTCCAGGACCTTGCCTACCTTCAAAATTTCTATTAGAAGTACTTACTGCATATTTACCAGCAGGTATTTTATCATCATTCATTGCCAAGCAAGCTGAACAACCCGGTTCTCTTAATTCAAATTCAGCATCTTTAAAGATTTCTAATAATCCCTCATTTTTAATAGCTTCCATAACTTTATGTGAACCTGGAACAAGCCATGCAGTCACATTTTTAGAACGCTTATGACCACTTACGATGCTTGCAAAAGCTCTGAAATCCTCAATACGTCCATTCGTACAGCTTCCTATAAAGACATAGTCAATAGGTTTTCCAAGCATGCTTTCACCTTCTTTATAACCCATGTAATCTAATGACTTTATATATGTTAATTTACCATTATCAACATCTCTCGCTTTTGGAATTGATTTTGTGATACTAATTCCCATTCCAGGATTTGTTCCGAATGTTATCATTGGATCAATTTCTGAGCCTTTAAAAAAAAACTCTTTATCAAATTTTGCTCCTTTATCTGTGAAGAGTGTACTCCAATACTCTTTTGTTTTTAACAAATCTTCTCCTTTTGGAGTGAATTCTCTGTCCTTTATATATTCAAAAGTTTTACTGTCTGGCGCAATCATTCCACCTCGAGCACCCATTTCAATACTGAGATTACAGACTGTCATTCTGCCTTCCATACTCAACTCACGGAATACTTCTCCGTGATATTCGACAAAATAACCTGTTGCTCCTGATGTAGTTAGTTTTGAAATTATAAATAATGCTACGTCTTTGGGAGTAACTCCATTATTTAATTTTCCATCAATAGTTATTCTCATTTTTTTTGGTTTTGGTTGCATAATGCACTGGGTTGCAAGTACCATTTCTACTTCGGAAGTTCCAATTCCAAAAGCTATTGCACCAAAAGCACCGTGAGTGGAAGTATGTGAGTCACCACAAACGATTGTAGCTCCAGGCTGGGTTATTCCATATTCAGGACCAACAACGTGGACAATGCCATTTTTTTTGTGCCCAAGCCCCCAATAGGAAATACCATGCTCATTCGCATTTTTTTCGAGTGCTTCAAGCTGATTTTTTGATTCAGGATCAGTTACAGGTAAATGTTGATTTTTTGTGGGTGTATTATGATCAGCTGTTGCAAAAGTTCTTTTAGGATAAAGTACAGAAACTTTTCTTTTTTTTAGGCCAAGAAAAGCTACAGGACTCGTGACTTCATGAATCATGTGACGGTCAATGAATAATACGTCAGGTCCGTTTTTAATTCTTCTCACAACATGTGCGTCCCATACTTTATCAAATAGAGTTTTTGCCATATATTAAGATTTTAATTCTATAGATTACTTGCTTTAATTATGTCTGGGAGATCTTTATCACCTATTTCTTTAATTTTATCTGCAACTACCAAAAATTGTTCATAGACACGGTCAAGTTGAAGCTTATCTAGTTCATAACCAATTTTTTTTGCTCGGTAAGCTAGAGCCGCTCTTCCAGATCTAGCAGTTAAAATTATGGATGATTCATTTACACCTACATCCTTTGGGTTAATTATCTCATAGGTTTCACGTTTTTTTATAACACCATCTTGATGTATACCAGAAGAGTGAGCAAAAGCATTTGCACCTACAATTGCTTTATTTGGCTGGACAGGCATTGCCATACTTTCAGAAACAAGTTGGCTAGTATACAAGAGTTGTTTTGATTTAATTCTTGTATCAAGATTTAATTTTGGGTGTTGACGGAGTATCATAACAACCTCCTCTAGAGAAGTGTTTCCAGCACGTTCACCAATACCGTTTATTGTACATTCAATTTGTCTAGCTCCATTTTGTACACCTGCAATCGAATTTGCGGTAGCAAGTCCTAAATCGTTATGACAATGGCATGAAATAATGGCATTGTGAATACCTTTTACATTTTCTTTAAGGTATTTAATTTTAGCTCCATATTCTTCAGGTAAACAATATCCAGTTGTATCAGGTATGTTCAAAACGGTTGCTCCAGCTTTTATTACTGCTTGGCATATTTTAGCTAAAAATTCATTGTTTGTTCTTCCTGCATCTTCCGCATAAAACTCAATATCCTCTACATAACTTTTAGCATGAGTAACTGCAGCTGTTGCACGTTCGATAATTTTTTCAGGACTTGAATTAAATTTAAATCTTATATGACTATCTGATGTACCTATTCCGGTATGAATTCTTGCTCTTTTTGCAAATCTTAATGCTTCAGCTGCTACATCAATGTCCCTTTTTACTGCCCTAGTTAAACCACATACTTTTGAATTTTTTACCAGTTTAGAAATATTTTCCACAGATTTAAAATCCCCAGGACTTGATATGGGGAACCCAGCCTCTATAATATCAACTCCTAATTCGTCTAATTGTTTTGCAATTGAAAGTTTTGTTGAGGAATCTAATTTACAACCAGGAACTTGTTCACCATCGCGTAAAGTAGTGTCAAATATTTCTACAAATTCCATATTATTAATCCAAAGGGAAATTTACAATCAAACTAAAATATAATTTATGTTTTCTAATAATAAAAATAGCTATTTTTGTATTACAATATCCGTTGTGTGAAACAAACACCTAACATGCTAATTATTAGTAATTTGTATTTTAATAATTTACAATGACAAATGACCTGAAAGATAATTTGTTCATTCTTATAAAGTCTTTGACAAAATCCGAAAAAAGACAATTTACTCTGTATGTAGGAAGAATGGATTCTAATGAAAATTCAAAATTTCTCAATTTGTTTCAACTTTTAGATAAAATGAATAGGTATGATGAAAAAGTAATCTTAGGTAAAGGAATAGTTACAAAACAACAATTATCAAATTTAAAAGCCCATTTATATAAACAAATCCTGGTTAGCTTGCGTATGAATCCTATACATAAGAATATACGAATCCAGATAAGAGAACAACTAGATTTTGCTACCATATTGTATCAAAAAGGTTTATATAAGCAAAGTCTAAAAATTCTTGAAAAATCAAAAATACTTGCAAACAAACATCAGGAAAAGTATGTTGCCTACGATATTGTCGAACTAGAAAAAATTATCGAATCACAGTACATTACAAGAAGCTTAAGTAATCGAACAGAAACGTTGGTGGCTGAATCGGAAAGGCTTCGTTTACAAAATAATTTGACTACCAAACTTTCTAATCTTTCTCTAAAACTTTATGAACGTTTGATAAAAGCAGGTTATGCAAAAAGTGATCAAGAATATAGAGAAATAACCCAATTTTTTTATGAAAATCTACCAAAGTTTGATTACGATAAATTGGGATTTAGAGAAAAACTTTGGTACTATAAAGCTCATGTTTGGTATAGCTTCCTGACCCAAGATTTTTTATCAACTTATCGCTATGCTTCGAAATGGGTAAAAATGTTTGATAAGGAACCAGCCATGATTAATATTCATCCAGTTTTTTATTTGAAAGGGAATAATTATTTAATGGAAAGTCTTGTTTTAATAAAATATCCCTCTAAGTTCAACGAAACCATTGAGCAAATGGTTTATTGGACCAAACATAATAATTTTCCAAAAAATGATAACTTAAAGGCTCTCACTTTTCAATTCTATTATAGTAATAAGTTGAATTTTCATTTTTTAGAAGGTAGTTTTGAAAAGGGTTTAATACTAATTCCTGAAATCAAAAAAGGTATTAAACACTACAGCAATCAAATTGATCCTCATCACATAATGATGCTCTATTATAAAATTGCTTGTATTTACTTTGGATCTGAGGATTATGAAAATTGTATTTTATTTTTGGATAAAATCATTAGCAATAAAAGCTTAAAAATGAGAGAGGACTTATTGTGTTTCTCCAGAGTTTTAAATATTTTCGCCCATTATGAAGCTGGATTTGATTATCACCTTGAAACTCATTTAAGGGAAACATATAAATTTCTAATAAAGATGAACGACTTACATGAGGTGCAAAAAGCTATGATTAGATTTGTTAAAGGTTTGGGTGAGATCTATCCTCACGAATTAAAAACTGCATTTAAATCATTATATAATGAATTAAAGGAGTATGAAAACGATCCCTACGAAAGGAGATCATTTTTGTATTTAGACATCCTTTCATGGCTAGAAAGTAAAATCAAAAATGTACCTATTGCAAATATTATTCGTGAAAAAGCGTCTACGATTAATCGTAAAGAACGATCTTCCATATCCCCGTATTCATAGGAAGTATTTCAAAAAAAAGTTTTTTTTTCGAGACAGGATGTGTAAATGATAAGGACTTTGAGTGAAGACTTATACTTTTATCTTTGTTTGCCCTAGCTGATCCATATTTTATATCTCCCTGAATAGGAAAACCAATGCTGCTTAATTGTGCTCTAATTTGATGATGCCGACCACTTAAAGGTTCTATTTCTAATAAACAATATTTTTTAAATTCTTTTATTCGCTTCAAATTTAATTGTGCAAATTTACTCTCAGGCACTTTGTTTATATGGGCTTTAGATTTATTTTTCTTTCTATTTCTTGTCATCCAATTCGATAAGCTTGTGTAATTTTTTGGAATTTTTTTATCTACAAGGGCCCAATAAATTTTTTTTGTTAACCTAAGTTTAAATTGATTATTTAATCTAGCGAGTGCTTTTGATGTTTTTGCAAAAACTAAAACACCACTTGTTGGCCTGTCTAGACGGTGTACTAATCCTAAATAGGCAGAACCAGGTTTGTTGTTCTTAATTTTCAAATAATTTTTTATTGAATCTGATAACGAAGTATCACCAGTTTTATCTGATTGTACCAATTCACCAGGAATTTTATTTATGATGATAATATGATTATCTTCAAATATGACACGCTTAATTAAATCCAAAAATTAATATTGTTCTTTTTTGTTAGGAAATTTTTCAGACTTTACGTCTTTACTGTATTGTTTTATAGCTTTACAAATAATTTCATCCAAATCACAATATCGTCTTAAAAAACGCGGACTAAACTCTTTATTCATGCCCAACATGTCATGTAAAACAAGAACTTGACCATCAACGTCTACACCTGCCCCAATACCAATCGTAGGAATCTTAATTGATTTTGAAGCTTTTTTAGCAAGTATAGCTGGGATTTTTTCAAGAACCACTCCAAAACAGCCAATTTTTTCCAACATAATTATTTCACTTAGTAACATTTTAGCTTCAATATTTTCCTTAGCTCTAACATTATAAGACCCAAATCTGTATATTGATTGTGGGGTAAGGCCCAAGTGACCCATAACAGGTATTCCTGCTTGGATTATTCTTTCAATTGAATCCTTAACTTGATTTCCTCCTTCTAATTTTACACCATGTGCTCCAGATTCTTTCATTATTCTTATTGCGGATCTAAGCGCCTCTTTAGGGTCGGATTGGTATGATCCAAAAGGTAAGTCAACTATTACTAACGCTCTTTTGGCAGCTTTAACAACACTTGTTGCGTGATATATCATTTGGTCAAGCGTAATTGGTAAAGTTGTTTCATGTCCAGCGACAACGTTAGAAGCAGAATCACCTACTAAAATGACATCTATTTCGGAGTTATCAACTAAGCCAGCAAAACTATAGTCATATGCTGTTAGCATTGCAATCTTTTCACCTTTAGATTTCATTTCTAAGAGTGTTTTGGTTGTAATCCGACTATATTTATTACTTGACATAATTATTTATCTAAATAAAAATTATTTGTTTTTAATTCCTTTACTTCTACAGGTTGTACAAATATAATATTTTATTTACTCTGCCATACTGTCAGTTTTATCTTTAGTGGCATAGTGCTTGAACTTTGTGAGAAAAAAAAATTATAATGAGTAAAATTATAGGAATTGATTTGGGTACGACAAATTCTTGCGTTTCTGTGATGGAAGGAAACGAACCAGTTGTAATACCAAATGCTGAAGGTAAAAGGACAACACCATCTGTAATTGCTTTTGTAGAAGGCGGTGAAATTAAAGTAGGTGATCCAGCGAAAAGACAGGCAGTAACTAACCCTACCAAGACAATTGCATCTATCAAACGTTTCATGGGTAACAAATTTTCAGAATCAAAAAATGATGTCAAATCAGTTGCTTATAAGGTAGTTAAAGGTGATAATGATACACCAAGAGTAGACATAGATGGTCGAATGTATAGTCCTCAAGAACTTTCTGCCATGACTCTCCAAAAAATGAAAAAAACCGCTGAAGATTACCTAGGACACGAGGTTACCGAAGCTGTGATAACAGTTCCAGCTTATTTCAGTGACTCGCAAAGACAGGCAACTAAAGAGGCAGGAGAAATATCAGGCTTAAAAGTACAAAGAATAATTAATGAACCAACAGCCGCGGCTCTTGCATATGGACTCGATAAAGGTGGTTCTGATAAAAAAATTGCAGTATATGATTTGGGAGGTGGTACATTTGATATATCAATTTTAGAATTAGGCGACGGCGTATTCGAGGTATTATCAACAAATGGAGATACTCACCTTGGTGGTGACGATTTTGATCAAGTAATTATTGATTTTCTTGCCGAAACATTCCAAAAGCAAGAATCGATTGATCTTCGGAAGGATCCCATGGCTTTACAAAGACTTAAAGAAGCTGCTGAAAAATCGAAAATTGAGCTCTCCTCTTCAACCCAAACTGAAATAAACCTTCCGTATGTTACGGCTACAGACTCAGGGCCGAAACATCTTGTTACGACACTTACCAGAGCAAATTTTGAAAAACTAGCCGACTCTTTAGTAAAACGATCTATGGATCCTGTAAAAAAAGCATTAGATGATGCTGGATTAACGACTGGTGATATAGATGAGATAATTTTAGTCGGAGGATCAACCAGAATTCCTATAATCCAAGAAGAAGTAGAAAAGTTTTTTGGTAAAAAGCCATCCAAAGGCGTAAATCCTGATGAAGTTGTTGCTATTGGTGCAGCCATTCAAGGTGGAGTTTTAACAGGTGATGTAAAAGACGTTTTATTACTAGATGTTACACCTTTGTCCTTAGGTATTGAAACTATGGGTGGAGTAATGACTAAATTGATAGAATCTAATACAACCATTCCAACAAAAAAATCCCAAATATTTTCTACTGCGGCTGATAATCAACCTTCAGTCGAAATTCACGTTTTACAAGGAGAAAGATCCATGGCAAGTGATAATAAGACAATAGGAAGATTCCACTTAGATGGAATACCTCCAGCACAGAGAGGAACACCACAAATTGAGGTTACTTTTGATATTGATGCCAATGGAATAATCAAAGTTAGTGCTCTAGATAAAGCTACCAATAAATCTCAAGATATTCGTATCGAGGCTTCTTCGGGTTTAACAGAAGAGGAGATTGAAAAAATGAAAAAAGAAGCTGAAGCCAATGCTGATGCTGACAAAAAGGTTAAAGAAGAAGCGGAGAAGCTCAATTCAGCAGACCAAATGATTTTCCAAACTGAGAAACAGCTTAGTGAATTTGGTAACAAGTTATCTGAAGAAAAGAAAAAGCCAATTGAAGTAGCACTTGATGAGTTAAAAAAAGCACATGAGTCAAAAGACCTGCAGGCGATTGATAAAGCTTTAGTATCAATTAACGAAGCTTGGAAAAATGCTTCAGAGGAAATGTATAAAGCACAATCTGAAAAAGGATCAGCTGATGCGAAAAATACAAATTCTCAAGAGGATCAAAAGACAGAAAAATCTGGTGATGATGTCCAAGATGTTGATTTTGAAGAAGTGAAGGATTAGTAAACTAAATATACCATCTTCTGATAAATAAACTTTTGAAAGCCTGCATAAAAAGCAGGTTTTCTTATTTAAAAATTATATTTATTAATGAACAAAAAACAAGTTCTGGAAATTGCAAATAGTATATCCAAAAACACACTAATGGAAACATTAGAAATATATTATACTGATGTTGGAGATGATTTTTTAAAAGCAAGAATGCCTGTTTCAAAAAAGGTTCATCAACCAGATGGAATACTACATGGTGGTGCTACAGCCGCATTGGCCGAAAGTGTAGGTAGTGCAGCAGTATATATTTTTAATAAAGATCCTAATACCAAAGTTCGTGGTATTGAGATTACTGCTAATCATATAAAGAGTATCTCAGATGGTTTTATTTATGCTACTGCTAGACCAATTCATAGGGGTAAAACCATACAATACTGGGAAATAAAAGTCGTTGATCAAAAAGATGAATTAATATCATTATGTAAGCTAACCACTTTTACGAAGCGATAACAAAATTTAAATTATTTTTTAGAATATATTTGTTTCAAATTTTAAACAAAAAAGATGAAAAGTGTAATTATTTGTGATATGGAAGGAGTAATACAGGAGATGAATAATGGAGCTCTTGAAATGTTTGGTTACTCAAAGGATGAATTAGTTGGTATAAAAAGGGTTTCAATTTTTTCTCCTGGAGAAATCGTAATTCAAAATGTTTTGGGCTGGCTCGAAGAAGCAAATAAACATGGAAAATCTATCGTTAAAACAAATTTTGTAAGGAAAGACGGATCATATTTCAATGCTGAAATTATAATCACACCTAATTTTGCTAATGGTAAGGACGAACCTCAAACTGGCTACTGTGGGATTACAAAAGAGATTGAGGAGAATGTAAATATTCCAATTAGCTTAACTACTAAAATTATTAAAGGAATTGCAATCACAAGGGGTGGTTTTACATTGGCATCTATATTGCCTATGGTAATTGTTTCGTTGATTTTAAGTCAAACAAATTCATTATCATTAACAAATGCTATTCTGTCTATAATTGGAATAATTTGTGCTCATATTTTCGGGAATCTATACAATGACTATTTCGACGTAAAATCGGGAACTGATGAAAATAACAGTGAATACTTTAATGTTGGTGACAAATCATTAATGCTAAGAGGAGCACAGATTTCGGGAGGTAGTAGAGCAGTAGAATTAGGACTAATTACATTAAAGAAAACAAAAATATTAGGGAATTTAATGATTATATTTGCTTTATCCTGTCTTATAATTCTCTCAATCAATATATACTATCAAACAGGATCATTTGATAACATATATGGTGTTGGTATAATTGGTTTTTTAGGTTTATTTTTGGCATTTTTTTACACAGCTGAGCCATTAAAATTTTCTTCTAGAAAGGGACTCGGTGAATTAACCATTTTTTTAACCTTTGGACCACTTCTAACATTAGGAAGCTTTTTCGCAATGTCAAATACTTCAATTGAAATTTCTTTTCAACTTTTGCAAAATTTTTCTTTGATTGGTGTTCCACTAGGCTTGCTAACAACAAATATCCTTTTAATTAATCAGTTTCCAGATTTAAAGTCAGATAAAAAATCTAATAAAATAAATTTGGTTGTTTTCTTTGGAAAAAAATATTCTAGATGGATATATTTAGCCAACCTTTCTGTGATCTATATTACAACAATTTATTTTTTTAAAGATTCCTTCCAAACTAGTGATTATCAGTATATTATGCTATTAATTTTCTTATTATTGATTATATATGGTATGTACATTTTTGTAGGTCTTTATAAATTTTATGATTCTAGAAAATTAGTTTACTACAATATCCATACTATTTATTATCAAATTATTTTTTGTTTGGGAATTATTTCAACTTTTTATCTTTAGAAAAATAATCTATGTTTCTAAATGAGGCTGAATCCACCAAAAACCCTTTTTGGATGTACCTTTTGGGTTCATTCATTATAACATTTTTTTCTATACTTGGTCAATTACCATTGACATTTTTCATTTCAGGGGAAAAGTTACTATCCGCTGGTGGTGATCCAATTTTAGCTTTAAGAAGCCTGGACAAAAATCTCCAACTTTTTTTACTCTTAATTCCTTCATTGGTCGGCTTCTCTGGACTGATTTTGGTTGTATACAAATTACATGAAAAGTCATTAAAAACTATTTCGACCTCAAGGAAGAATTTCGATTGGCAGAGAATGTTTTTTGCTTTTTTTTTATGGGGTCTTATTACAGTTTTACTTTTGATTGTGGATTACCTTTTTAATCCTACCGATTATCAATGGAATTTCAAATTATTACCTTTCATAATTCTTTTTATTATTACTATTACTATGATACCGATTCAAGCAGGCTTTGAAGAATATATTTTTAGAGGCTATCTTTTACATGGCTTTACTTCATTTTTTAAAAAGCCATGGTTGTCATTAATTATGACATCAGTCATTTTTGGATTTTTACATGCATCTAATCCAGAAGTTGAAAAAATTGGCTATAGTATTTTGATATATTACATCGGTACCGGCTTTTTTTTAGGAATTTTAACAATTGTTGACAGGGGTATAGAGTTAGCTTTGGGCTTTCATATATCAAATAACTTATTGATATCTTTATTATTAACCTCTTCATGGACTGCATTTCAGACTGAATCAATCTTTTTGGATATTTCCGAACCCTCAGTCGGATTTGAAGTCATTTTCCCTCTTTTAGTCGTGTATCCTGTATTTTTATTTATTGTTTCAAAAAAATATAAATTGTCAAATTGGAAAAATAAATTATTAATTAGTTAGATAAATGGAAACACCTAAATTCTCAAAAATCCACAATCGTTTTCGCCTCAATGGTTATTTTTATGATAGAAATACCCTGAAAGAAGTAGCCTATAATTTTATAAAGGAGGGAGATCTCTATGAAACCTTTATGGGAGACTTTATTTTAGATTGGCTTGATAACTCAGACTCAATTTATCTCAGTACATCAATATCAAAGAAAAATAAGATATTGGTTAAAAAACAGTCACTTGTAAGTAGTGCAATTTCAACTGGAGATTTTTTTAAGGTAAGTGTTGGGGATAAAGCTCTTCATTGTCTTCCAACAAATTATATAGCGGGTAAAATGATGTTAATAAGAGCATTAATTTTAGGTCTTGAAATTGATCTCATTTCTCCATCTAAAAAACCCTTCTACAAAAATGAAAAATTTTATGATTTTGCAGCGATGACCCCAATTCAGGCATTTCACTCTATACCTGAGTTAGGTAGAATAAAAAAGTTGATAATAGGAGGTGCTTATCTTTCCAACGCTCTTCAGAAAGCTTTGATAAAAGCTAAAATAAATGCCTATGAAACATATGGAATGATGGAGACACTTTCTCATATTGCTGTTCGTAAGATGACTGATCCTATATCTGAATTCAAGTGTTTGCCAGGGATTTATGTTGGGCAAGATAATCGCAAATGTCTAACTGTCGATGCACCTAGATTAGATATTAAAAAACTTATTACAAATGACCAGGTAGAATTATATAGTCCAACTAAATTTCGATTGATTGGAAGTATAGATAACATAATTAAGTTGGATGATTTTAATATACACCCTGAGCAAGTTGAACGTAAGCTATCCGAAAAAATATCCTTTCATTTTTTCATTGATAAAATAGCCTTTAAATCAAAAAAGGAAAAATTAACTATAGTTATTGAAGACAATGCTAAGATCAATATTAAGAAACTTTGTTATCAAATAAAGAGTTTTAAAAAGCTTGAGAAATATGAAATTCCAAAATACATTACCCTACACAAAAAATTCATACAAACATACGGTGGTAAGATAAAGCGTAAGGAAACAATGGATCAAAATCCATTTAAAGTATTAGACTTGTAAAATTCCCATATTGAATTTCCTATCTATTGGAGATTGATTTGCTATTTCAATCCCCATACTAATCCATGATCGAGTCTCTGCAGGATCTATTACAGCATCAACCCACAATTGAGAAGCTGCAAATACTACATCAGTTTTCTCATCATATTTACTTTTTATTTTTTCTTTCATTAAAGATTCTTTTTTTTCATCTAGTTGCTCCCCATTTTTTAAAGCAGATGATTTCTCAATTTGTAGCAACACTTCTGCTGCTTGACTTCCACCCATTACAGCAATTTTTGCTGTAGGCCAAGCGACTATTAGCCTTGGATCAAAAGCTTTTCCACACATCGCGTAGTTTCCAGCTCCAAAAGAGTTTCCAATAATTATAGTAAACTTTGGAACAACTGAATTAGCAACTGCATTTACCATCTTGGCACCATCTTTAATAATTCCAGAATGCTCTGCTTTACTTCCAACCATAAATCCAGTAACGTCTTGTAGAAAAACCAGTGGTATGTTTTTTTGATTACAATTCGCTATAAATCTTGTTGCTTTGTCAGCTGCATCGCCATAAATTACTCCACCAAATTGCATTTCACCATTTTTACTTTTTACTATATTTCTTTGATTAGCTACAATTCCAATCGACCATCCATCAATTTTAGCATAGCAAGTGATTATAGTTTGACCATATTCTTTTTTATATTCATCAATCGAATTATCATCAACAAGCGAGTCAATCAATTCATATGAGTTATAAGGTTGTGTGTTTTTCTTTGGTAAAATTGAATAAATTTTGTCTTTTTCAATTTCAGGAATTTTAGTTTCAGAGCGCTTAAAGCCAGCCTTGGGGTAAGAACCAATTTTATCGATAATACTTCTTATTTTATCCAAAGCTGCTTTATCATCTTTTAATTTATAATCGGTAACCCCACTAATACCACTGTGAGTGTCAGCTCCTCCTAAATATTCATTATCAATATTTTCCCCAATAGCTGCTTTAACAAGATAGCTCCCTGCCAAAAAAATACTTCCAGTTTTTTCAACTATAATTGCCTCATCAGACATAATTGGTAGGTAAGCACCTCCTGCAACACAGCTTCCCATCACAGCTGCAATTTGGACAATACCCATACTGCTCATTTTAGCATTATTTCTAAATATCCTACCGAAGTTTTCTTTATCAGCGAAAAGTTCTTCTTGAAGGGGAAGGAAAATACCTGCACTATCTACTAAATAAATTATTGGAATTCTGTTGTCAATAGCTATTTCCTGTGCTCTTAAATTTTTTTTAGTTGTCATTGGAAACCAAGCACCAGCTTTTACACTTGGATCATTTGCTACAATTACACAATATCTCCCTGATACCTTAGCAATTGCAACTATAACTCCCGCTGACGGACATCCACCATATTCATTGTACATCTTTTCACCTGCCAAAATTCCAATTTCATAAATTTTACTTGTATCGTCAACAAGATTTTTTACTCTTTCTCTGGCTGTTAATTTACCCTGGCTTTTAATTTTTTCAAGGCGGCTTTTGCCACCTCCTAACTTAATTTTTCTAAATTTAGACTCAATGTTAGCCCAAGCCATTTTCATTGAGTCCTTGTTTTTTTCTTTTTCAAGTTCCATTGTTAAATAAATGATACTACTAAAGTAATAATTTATATATGTGTCATTTTAAATAATTGTTCGATATTTGAGGTGCAAAGAATAATGAATTTAAATAAAAATAAAATAGCAGGTATTACTGCATTGATAATGGCTATAATTGGTACCGCTCTAATTTTGGTAGGCATCTTTAAGTATCGAGAATATGCAATAGGATTTTCAATTGCTGGGATTGGATTTTATGCTATATCTTGGGCTTTTAATGCTTTGAGAGGCCGGATTTAAGTTAGCAAAATATAAAAATCTAAATTTTAAAATGATCAGTTTAAGCTTAACTCCATTTTTATATTCCCTCTAGAATAAATAATATTAGATTCCATTTCTACCTCCAAAAAACCATATTTATAATACAAATGAATTGCATTCTCTAATTTAGTATTAGAGTAGAGAATAATTTTTTTCCATTCATTTTTTTTTGCAAACGAAATTGCGTACTTCATAATAGAGTTTCCATGCCCTTGCCCTCTGTAAATTGGATTAATAGCCATTTTACTAAATTCAAAAATACTTTCTTCTATCTTGATAAATGTGAATGTTCCTATAACTTTACCATTTAATTCTACCATAATTATATGCCCCCCAGGATCTAATATTTTTGATGTAGGATTGTTGAGAATTACTTCATCTATAGGTTCTACAAAAAAATAGCTTTCTAGCCACTGCAAGTTTAAAGACTTAAAAATAGAAGCATCCTTATTGGAATATTTTCTAAAATTAATTTTTTTCATTTCCTATCATATCTTCCGGACGAACCCAATTGTCAAATTGTTCTTCCGTCAAATAGCCAAGTTTTAAACTAGCTTCTTTTAAACTTGTTCCATCATCATATGCTTTTTTAGCAATTTCAGCAGCTTTGTAGTATCCTATCTTTGTGTTTAGCGCGGTAACTAACATTAATGAATTCTGAACTAGATTTTTAATTCGTTTGTAATTTGGTTTGATACCTTTTATACAATTTTGAGTGAAACTAGAACATGCGTCTCCAATAAGTTGAGCTGATTCAATTGTGTTAGCAGCCATAAGCGGCTTAAAAACGTTTAACTCATAATGACCTTGTGCACCGCCAATAGTAACAGCTACATCATTACCCATGACTTGAGCACACACCATAGTCAGAGCTTCACATTGTGTTGGATTAACTTTTCCAGGCATAATAGAGCTCCCAGGTTCGTTTGCTGGTAATATTAACTCTCCAATACCAGAGCGAGGTCCTGATGCCATTAATCGTATGTCATTAGCAATCTTATTTAATGAAACGGCAATTTGCTTTAAAGCTGAATGAGATCCAACTATAGCATCATGAGCAGCTAATGCTTCAAATTTGTTAGGCGCTGTTTTAAAAGGGAAACCTGTAAACTCAGAAATATATGAAGCTACTTTTTCTGAATATCCATTGGGTGCATTGATCCCTGTTCCGACTGCAGTGCCACCTAG
This sequence comes from uncultured Bacteroidota bacterium, assembly GCA_902613595.1. Classification (GTDB taxonomy): domain Bacteria; phylum Bacteroidota; class Bacteroidia; order Flavobacteriales; family Flavobacteriaceae; genus MS024-2A. Next base: position 154,482 of record CACMHY010000001.1, on the reverse strand, counting down.
AGCGATTTCAGCAAGATGGTTGAGGCTAAATTGTAAAGACTTTATACCATTTTCTAATTGACTAGAATAACCGGAGAATTCCTGACCTAGGGTTAGGGGAGTGGCATCCATCAAATGGGTTCTTCCGATTTTTACAATGTCCTTAAATGCAGTTGCTTTATCATTTAAGGCGTTTTTTAAATCTGTTAAACCCGGGATTGTTATTTCTATTATTTTTTTGTAACAAGCAATATGCATTGCTGTGGGAAAAGTGTCATTTGATGATTGAGATCGATTTACATCATCGTTTGGTGCAAGGGTTTTTTCTCCTTCACCTAACATTTTCCCTTCTAAGACGTGAGCTCTGTTTGAAATTACTTCATTTACATTCATGTTACTTTGAGTCCCTGATCCAGTTTGCCAAATCACTAATGGAAAATGATCGTCTAATTTCCTTTCCAAAATTTCATCACAAACTTTAACTATTAGATCTCTTTTTACTTTTGATAATACACCCAGATCAAAATTTGTGTTAGCAGCAGCTTTTTTTAATTGTGCAAATCCATATATGATTTCCATTGGCATGGAACCAGAAGAACCTATTTTAAAGTTTTTTAGTGAGCGCTCTGTTTGTGGACCCCAATAAACGTCTTTTGCCACTTTAATTTCTCCAATTGTATCTTTTTCAATACGGTACTTCATATTTAATAATTTTATATAAAAATACTAGGTTTAACAATAAACATTAATATAACGTAGAATATTTTCTTTTAGGAGATTTTAATTATTCAATTCTAACAAATAAATAAAAAAAATTACCTTTGTAATATAATCTTGATAAATGTTTGAATTTGACCAATATTTAGGCTTCCTCGCTTTTTTGAGTATACTTACTATCGGTTTCTGGTTGATGATTTTCCTTCTTACTTTTGCAATACCTTATTGGCTATTAGGTGCTGCTAAGGAACGCTTTGACGAATGGCGAGCTAAAAAAAAATAAACTTATAAAAAACGTCTGTATTTAGATGCTTTTTTAATAACCATACCCACCATCGTCATCACCTCGATATCCGCTTCGACGGTTTCGTTGGTTTTTCTTTTGATTCAATCGATAAGTTAAAGTTACAATGTAGGTAGGTTGCCGCCATTGGAACTCAGTATAACTGTTAAACGTATCGGTGAAGGTATTTGAGCGATACTTTTGAGAATTGAATACATCACTAATCCGAAAGGATAATGTCCCTTTCTCCTTTAAGATGTCTTTGTTGATTGCGGTAGACAATCCGCCCAACGGTTTGCTCTTGGATTGTGCGGTTACGCGTGGCCCACGAAAAAAAAGTTGATTTTGCCAGCTAAGACCTTTACCAAAATTAATACTTGAAATAAATCGTGAAGACCAGCTTACATTTTTGGCGTCAAAAACAAACCCATTGTAAGTTCCAATAACTTCATTGCTGTAAACGTTGAAATTCGCATTTAAACGAATTTTTCGATTGGGAGTAAAAGTCAAATTAGCCTCTCCTCCATAGCGTTTATTTTTGGAAAGATTGATAGGACCTCTTCTTAATACGGGTACAATTACAAGATCAGAAATAGGATCGTTAGGGTCACCGCTCAAGATAACCGTTTCCCCCGTATCTTCATTAACAAATTGAAAATTATTCGTAGTGCGTTGATAATAAATGGATCCATTTATAGTGAATTTTTTGAAGCGATTAAGGTAACCTAAATCAAAACTCCCAGTGCTAGCAGGATCCAAATCAGGGTTTCCTTGAAAAAAGTTCGTGATACTGTTTCGTGAAGGAAAGGGATTTAAAAAAAATCCACGGGGACGTCGAATCCTTTTGGCATAACCTAATGTAATGCTTTCTTTTTGATCGATTTCAAAGGAGAGGTTGACTGTAGGAAACCAATTGGTATATCGTTTATTTGTGTAGTCATTGGTTGTTCTTTGGTCAATCACAATATTGGAATCCTCCATTCGCAATCCAAGTAAAAGAGAGAATTTATTAATTTTCTTTCCGAACTGAGAATAGGCAGCATTTACATATTCTTTATACACCAATACGTTAGTTAGATCGGCATCGATGCTACGATTGTTGTTTTCTATAAAAGCAACTTCATAATCGGTTTCAATCGTATTAAAAGTACCACGATATCCCAGTTCTATTTGGGTATTCTCATCTAGGGGATAGATATAATCTACTTGAGCCAAGATCCTTTTTTGTGATTCTAGTGTGGTCACTTCTTCGTTATCGTTGATTCTTATAGAAGGAAATGTTTGAAGACTTGTGATTTGTGCGAGTTCATCTTCAGTACTTTGTTCGTACTGGTAGGTGGCACTGATTTCATGTCCTTTGTCATTAAATTTCTTTTCATAAAGTCCTGAGAGTTGAAAAGATTCATCAAGTTCTGGTTCATATTGCTTGCGCTCAACAGTAGAAATAGTGCTTCCATCTAGTGAATTTAGTTCATCAATGGTAACAACACCATCATTTATTCCTTCATTGTCTCGATAAAATCCATTTAAGGTAAAGCTACTGGACTTGTCAATAAAATATTCCGCTCCTAGAGAAATAAATAATTGATCGCGTTCTCGATTGATTTTTCCTGTTTCAAAGAGATAGGAATTGGCTTCCTCTTCATTGAAATACTCATTTTCAGATAATCCATTGCTAATACTGGTTCTTCGGCCAATAGTATTGGTAGAAAACAGGTTTAGTTTTTTTGTTTTCCAATTAACAGTGGCCGTTCCCCGAAAGGTCTCAGGGATACCCCCATTTATATTAAAATTACCATTGAAACCCGAACGTTCTTGTTTTTTTAAAATTATATTGAGAATACCACCAGTGCCTTCGGCATCGTAACGGGCGGAAGGTGATGTGATAACTTCTACTTTCTCGATAGATTCAGAGGGAAGTTGGCGAAGTCCATCAGGTCCAGAAATGCCAACAAGGCCTGAGGGTTTCCCGTTAATAAGAATTCGAACATTATTATTACCTCTCAGGGCAATATTTCCCTCAACATCCACAGTGATGGAAGGGATGTTTCCCAAAACGTCGGCCACGCTGCCTCCACGAACCGTAATATCTTTACCTACATTGTAGATGCGCTTGTCTAATCTTATTTCAACTTGAGTTTGCTCACCTACCAGCTCTACTTCCTCAAGTTCACTGGGATCGATTTCCATAGCAATGGTTCCCAAATTCAAATTCGACTTCAGGGATACGCCGTTCATAGTGTAAGTTACAAAACTGATGAATTCAATATTTATATCGTATTTTCCTGGGACAGATTCAATTTGAAAATTTCCTTCAGAATCTGTGATTCCACCCTGAATAAAGTCGGGACGATTATTACTTTTTAAGGTAATTGTTGCGTACTCTAGTGGTTGGTTATTTTCTTTATCAATTACCTTTCCAGTAATAGTGAATTTCGGCGAATCTTCAGACTTTTGTCCATAAGTATAGAACATTCCAATAAGTAACAAGATTCCAAAGTGTCTTTTTTTCATTACTTGTTGTTTATTTTACTGTCAGCCTAGATATATGTAGATGAAGGTTAATGTTAAGATATAAATACTTTCAAAACCTCTATAGGCTGGACCAAAACTCCTTTTTTTCCTTTTAATACGATGGGCCTTTTTATGAGTTTAGGATGTTTTGAAAAGATGTCAAGCAATTTTGCATCATCGATTGCCTGGTCTTTATAATCATTCTTCCATAAAGCTTCTTGAGTACGTATCATTTCCTGAGGTGATTTGCCGATCTGTAAAAATAGATCTTTCCATTCTATTGCAGTCAACGGATTCTTCATGTATTCGATGATTTGTACGTTTAATGCTTTATTTACCAAGTACTGTAAAACCTCTCTAGACTTGCGACACCGATTGTTATGGTAAATCTTGATCATGGCGAAAAATAAAAAAACCAATATGTGTCAGATTTTTTTAAGTGAGTGTGGTAAGGTTTGACTTATTTAATTTTATCCACAATAGCTTTGAAAGCTTCGGGGTTATTCATGGCCAAATCGGCCAACACTTTTCTATTTAGCTCAATATTTTTGGCTTTCACTTTTCCTATAAATTGGCTATATGACATTCCATTTGCTCGAGCACCAGCATTAATACGTGCAATCCAGAGGGATCTGAAACTTCGTTTTTTTACTCTCCTATCTCTGTAGGAATAAAGCATTGCTTTCTCAACAGCATTTTTTGCAATTGTCCAAACGTTTTTTCTACGTCCGAAATAGCCTTTTGCTTGTTTAATAATTTTTTTTCTGCGAGCTCTTGAAGCTACTGAATTTAGTGATCTTGGCATTTTAATTGTTTTTTGAAGCAGGCGGTAAAATACTCTTTAAAGAGCCTTACTTCAGGTTACTTTAATTGTTTTTAATACCTTTTAAATTATACAAGGCGTAATTGTTCTTTTATGTTTTTGGTGTCGCTATCATCTACTAGTCCTGAATGAGTTAGTTTTAATTTGCGTTTTTTTGATTTCTTTGTCAATATGTGGTTTTTAAATGCATGCTTTCTTTTGATTTTACCACTGCCAGTCAATTTAAAGCGTTTTTTTGCACTTGACTTTGTTTTCATTTTTGGCATAATTTCCTATTTTATTTTTTTTTGGGGGTTATAAACATTATCATTTTTTTGCCTTCTAATTCAGGCATTTGCTCTACCTTTCCAATTTCCTCAAGATCTTGTGCTAAGCGTAAGAGCAATATTTGGCCTTTTTCTTTGAAAATAATTGAGCGACCTTTGAAAAAAACAAAAGCTTTAAGCTTTGCACCGTCTCTAAGGAACTTTTCTGCATGTTTTTTTTTGAATTCATAATCATGCTCATCTGTATTTGGACCAAATCGAATTTCTTTTACTACAATTTTACTTGATTTTGCTTTTAGTGCTTTCTCTCGCTTCTTTTGTTCATATAAGAATTTCTTATATTCAAGTATCTTGCATACTGGCGGTGACGCTTTAGGTGAAATCTCAACAAGATCTAGCTGAAGGTTTCGAGCTATTTGTAAGGCATTATTAAGAGTATAAACTCCAACCTCTACATTATCTCCTACAAGACGTATTTCGTGTGCTGTGATCTTTTCATTAATCCTGTGGGGGTCTTCTTTGAACACTCTCCCTGGACTACTAGATCTTCTTCGTCGTATTGCTATATCTTTTTTTTTAAATTAAACGTTCAAGCCAACATGGCTATCCTTTATTTCATTTTTGATCAGTTTTACAACCGAATCTAAATCAAAGTTGCCTACGTCTCCTTTCTGATGTTTACGCAGAGAAACTGATTGACTTTGAGCTTCTTTTTCTCCTAGAATAATCATATAAGGGATTTTCGAAATTTCTGATTCACGAATTTTTTTCCCTATTGTTTCATTACGATCATCTATGAGGGCGCGAATTTCGTGATTTTCAAAGAATTTTAAAACTTTTTGCGCGTAATTTTTATGTTTTTCACTCACACAAAGTATATTAGCTTGTGTAGGTGTAAGCCAAATTGGAAAATTTCCTCCTGTATGCTCTAGAAGGATAGCAACAAAACGTTCCATACTTCCAAAAGGTGCCCTATGGATCATGATTGGTCTGTAAAGATTATTATCACTACCCTTGTATGATAAATCAAATCGTTCTGGCAAGTTATAATCAACTTGAATTGTGCCAAGCTGCCATCTTCGCCCTAACGCATCTTTAACCATAAAATCAAGTTTAGGTCCATAAAAAGCAGCTTCACCCTTTTCTAAACTATAATTTAAATCTTTTTCAATAGCTGCGTTAATGATAGCATTTTCTGCCATTTCCCAGTTTTTTAAGTTACCGATGTATTTTTCAGGTTTATCTGGATCGCGCAAAGAAACTTGTGTGGAAAAGTTTTTAAAACCTAAGGATTTAAAAACATATAATACTAAGTCAATAACCTTTTTAAACTCATCATCAAGTTGTTCAGGGGCACAAAAAATATGCGCATCATCTTGTGTAAACCCTCTAACTCTTGTCAATCCATGTAATTCCCCACTCTGCTCATAACGATATACAGTTCCAAATTCAGCATAACGTTTTGGTAAATCACGATAACTCCAAGGTTTTGATTTGAATATTTCACAGTGGTGGGGACAATTCATGGGTTTGAGAAGAAATTCCTCTCCATCAGCTGGAGTCTGTATTGGCTGAAAACTATCAGCGCCATACTTTTCATAATGTCCTGATGTTACATATAATTCTTTATTTCCTATATGAGGAGAAATTACTTGTTCGTAACCCGCTAATTTCTGTGCATTTTTTAGAAAATTTTCCAGACGCTCACGAAGTTCAGCCCCTTTCGGAAGCCAGAGTGGTAACCCTTGGCCTACTTTTTTTGAAAATGTGAAAAGTTCAAGTTCTTTCCCGAGTTTTCTATGATCACGTTTTTTTGCCTCCTCTAATAATTTTAAATATTCATTTAGCTCTTTTTGTTTTGGAAAAGAAATACCATAAATTCTGGTGAGCTGTGGTCTTGATTCATCCCCTCTCCAATATGCCCCTGCGATACTTAATAACTTAACTGCTTTTATATAACCTGTATTTGGTATGTGCCCTCCTCTACATAAATCTGTGAAGTCAGCATGGTCACAAAAGCTAATTTCACCATCCTTCAAATTTTCAATTAATTCTAACTTATAGGGATTATTTTCTTTTTTGTAATATTTGAGAGCTTCCGCTTTTGAAGACATTCGCATTTTGAATTTGAATTTTTCACGGGCAAAGTTTAAAAATTTCTTTTCCAAAGGAACCAAATCACTCTCAGTAAATGAAAAATTCCCAAAGTCAACATCGTAGTAAAACCCATTTTCAATTGAGGGTCCTATTGTGAGTTTAGCTTTTGGATAAAGTGATAAAATGCTTTGTGCCAAAATATGAGCAGACGAGTGCCAAAATGCAGCTTTACCCTCAAAGTCTTTCCATGTGAACAGTTTGAGATCTCCATTTTTTTTTAGAGGTGTAGATACTTCAATAATTTTTCCATTAAATGAAGATGACAAAACATTCCTTGCAAGACCTTCACTAATACTTTGTGCAATTTCCAGTGGAGTTACACCTTTTTTGAAAGGACGTTTTGACTTATCAGGAAAACAAATTTCTATCATTTTATTTAGTAAAACTTGACAAAGATAGTTGGTCTTATCGAGTGTTACAATGATGGATCAAATATTCCGCTTTTTTCTCTCACCTATAAAAGCACTAACAATACCCATAATACCTTTAAAACCATTATGAATAGCTAAGAATAAAAACAATAATCCAATACTCAGGACAAAAAAATATAAGGGATGTTCCTGGTTTTTAAATGACTGATAAAGAATTATTGGACCAATAAAGCAGCACAAAATTGAAATTGCAATAAATCTAATTCCTTTTTTTAATAACTTTTTGTCCAACTTAGATGTTGTATTTGATAAATATGATTTTTTGAGTAAAAAAATTAATTTTTATTAATCTCATCAATGGCTTTTCTGACACTGCTGTGAATTTTTAACTGTGTTCTAACTAAATTGATGTCTGCTCCAGTTATATCTATTACAATTTTTTCAGCTCTACTTTGAAGCTTATCATTTGAGAGCTGCATGTCTATCATTTTATTTCCTTTGACATGGCCCAATTGTATCATAGTTGCTGTTGTAATACTGTTAAGAATAAGTTTTTGTGCAGTTCCTGCTTTCATCCTTGAACTACCTGTTAAATACTCTGGCCCGACAATAACTTCAATTGGATAATCACTAACTTTTGCAAGTGGGCTATTCATATTGCATACAATACAGCCTGTTGTAATTCCATTTTTTTGAGCTTCTTTTAGACCACCAACAACATAAGGCGTAGTTCCAGATGCCGCAATACCAACTACTATATCTTTATCATTAACTTGGAATGTAATTAAATCATTCCATGCTTGTTTCGTATCATCTTCTGCTTTTTCTATAGATTTTCTTAATGCATCATCGCCTCCAGCGATGATTCCAATTACTCTGTCTGGTGAAGTTCCAAAAGTAGGAGGACATTCAGATGCATCCAAAACTCCAAGTCTACCGCTTGTTCCTGCACCAATATAAAAAAGGCGACCACCTTTTTTTAAGTGTTCAACAATTACAGAAATTAGTTTAGCAGTTTTATTTTTGACTAGTCCAACAGCTTTAACAGCTTTAATATCCTCTTCATGCATTCCATCTAGCAATTGACTAACAGTTTTTTTCTCTAAACCTTTATGATGAGATTCAGATTCGGTGATTTTTTTAAAAGTCATTTAAAAAACAATATTTTATCAATATATGGGGTTTCATCCAATTTTAGACTCTAGATTTTTTTTCAACTCTGAAAGAAATTGTTGTGTAGTAAGATAATGTGTGCTATTGGTTTTTTTCCCATGAATTAAAACTGCAAGATCCTTTGTCATTTTTCCACTTTCCACAGTTTCAATACATACATTTTCAAGTGTCAAACAAAAGTCAATTAAGTTTTTATTCTCGTCAAGTTTACCTCTGTGGGCTAGTCCACGAGTCCATGCGAATATAGAGGCAATAGGATTAGTTGATGTTTCATTTCCTTGCTGATATTGTCTGTAGTGTCGAGTTACTGTTCCATGTGCTGCTTCAGCTTCCATTGTCTTGCCGTCTGGAGTTACTAAGGTTGATGTCATTAGCCCCAATGAACCAAAACCTTGTGCGACCGTATCGGATTGTACGTCTCCATCATAATTTTTGCAGGCCCATACAAATCCCCCATTCATTTTCATTGCAGCAGCAACCATATCGTCTATTAGTCGGTGTTCATATTTTATGCCAGCATTTTTAAAAAGATCATGAAATTCATTTTCGTATACTTCTTGAAAAATATCTTTGAAGCGACCATCATATGCCTTAAGTATTGTATTTTTAGTCGATAAGTATAAAGGCCACTTTTTATCTAATGCCCTGTTCATGCAAGACCTGGCAAATCCATATATAGATGAATCAATATTGTACATACTCATTGCCACACCATTTTCTTTGAAATGGTAAACTTCCCATGTTTTAGGTGTACCCCCATCATCTGGCGTAAAAGTCATTGTTAATTTCCCCCTTCCGTTTGTTACAGTATCAGCAGCTTTGTATTGGTCTCCAAATGCATGCCTTCCTATACAGATTGGTTTTGTCCATCCTTGAACATAACGTGGCACGTTTTTCATAATAATTGGCTCACGGAATACCGTTCCACCAACAATATTCCTAATTGTCCCATTTGGTGATCTCCACATATTTGATAAATTAAACTCTTTTACTCGATCTTCATCGGGAGTAATTGTAGCACACTTTATTCCAACATTGTGTTTTTTTACAGCATGAGCTGCTTGTACCGTAATCTTATCTTCAGTAGCATCACGTGATGTAACTGAAAGATCATAATATTCAATTTTAATATCTAGGTAGGGGAGTATAAGTTGTTCTTTTATAAACTTCCAGATTATTCTGGTCATCTCATCTCCATCCATCTCTACCACTGGGTTAACAACTTTAATTTTTGACATTAGATTATTTTTTTTTGTTTAAAAGCCCTTAGTAAATTTAATAAACCATGGTAGGGTCTTCCCTAAAATAAAACGGAAATATTTTTAGATTATTATAACTCTTTTATTCTTGCTTTTTTACCACGAAGGTTTTTAAAATAATAAATTCGTGATTGGCGAACTTTACCCTTTTTGTTAACTTCAATTTTTTCTATCGTAGGCAAGTTTATAGGAAATATTCTTTCAACTCCTACCGTACCCGACATTTTACGGATTGTAAATGTTTTAGAGAGACCTTGCCCTTTTATTTGGATTACAGTTCCTTTAAAAAACTGAGTACGAACTTTCTCTCCTTCTCTGATTTGATAATAGACTGTTAGTGTGTCACCTGTTTTAAAGTCTGGAAGATTTTTTTTTGTTATAAACTCATTTTGAACAAAATTAATTAAGGATTCCATGGGGTGAAGTTGTAAGTTTATGAATAAGGAATTTTATTATCTAATTATTTTTACTTTTAAAAGTCAATTTGCAAAATTAAACTTTTTTGATGTAAACAACACCCCTAAAACAATATTTATTGATTTATGAGATTTCAAATATTATTTCAAAAGATCAGGTCTGCGTTCTTGTGTATGTTTGAAAGACTCCTCCTCTCTCCAATTACTTATCATGGAGGCATTCCCAGACAATAGAACATCAGGCACCTTCCAACCTTTATAATTTGATGGTCGAGTATATATTGGAGGCGCTAAAAGGTCATCTTGAAAACTGTCTGAAAGAGCAGATGATTCGTCACCAATTACTCCAGGAATTAGGCGAATTATTGAATCACATAAAATTGTAGCTGCTAATTCTCCTCCAGATAAAACAAAATCACCAATTGATATTTCGTCTGTAATTAAGTGATCGCGGACACGTTGGTCAACTCCTTTGTAATGTCCACACAACATGATAATATTTTTTAGTGTTGAAAAAGTATTAATTTTCATTTGATTTAGTTGATCTCCATCAGGTGTCAGATAAATGATTGAATCATAATTTCTATTTTTTTTTAGCATCATAATACAACGATCAATGGGTTCAATCATCATAACCATACCAGCACCCCCTCCAAAAGGGTAATCATCTACTTGTTTATTTTTGTTTGTGGCATAATTCCTTAGGTCATGAAAATGCACCTCAGCCTTCCCCATAGCTATTGCTCTTTTGAGTATAGAAGATTCAAAAGGACTTTTAATTAAATTAGGAAATAATGTAATAATATCGATCCGCATCACATTTTGTTTTGATATTAAAAATACTCGAGGCCACGATAAATTATAATTTTATTTTTAAAATTGTAATATTATTTTTTCCTTTTCACCATCTGGATTCAAAAATAAGATACTTTCTAAATCATTGATTTTGTAACCTTTTACATCTGAAAGAACATCAACTTTATTTCCATTCACTTCTAATATAAGATATCCACTATCAATTCCATTTTGATAAAGCCTTCGGTTGTTCATGTTGGATATGTAAAGACCATAGTCAGTGTTATATTCTTTTTTCTGTTCTGAGGTTAATTCTCTGACTTCCATGTAAAAAAATATAGCACGATTAATTTTTTCTAATTGGACATTAACTTTATTTTCTTTTCCCTCACGTATGTATATAACCCCAACTTTTTCTCCTGGCCTCTTTGTGGATAAATACCCAGATAAATCAGCAAATTTGTTTATCATAATACCATCTACACTTTTAATTATATCTCCAGGCTTTAATCCAGCTAAGTCTGCACCCAGGCCTTTTTCTAAATCTGTAATATAAAAACCTTCTGTTTCTATTACGTTAAAACGTTCTGCAGTTTCTGAATCTAATGCCTGACCTACAACACCCAGAAGACCTTTCTGCACATCCCCAAATTCAATGAGATCTTCAAAAACTTTTCGAGCTACATTACTTGGCACAGCAAAAGAATAACCAACAAAACCCCCAGAAACAGAAGTTATAGCTGTATTTATGCCAATTAGTTCTCCTTGTGTATTTACTAATGCACCTCCACTATTTCCTCTGTTTACAGCTGCATCAGTCTGAATGTATGATTCATTTACACCATCTCTTTTGTTTAGATCTCTTGATTTTGCGCTTATTATTCCAGCAGTTACAGTTGAATTTAAATTAAACGGGTTTCCAACAGCCAAAACCCATTCTCCAATTCTAGTTGCATCAGAATTTCCAAAATAAATATAAGGAAGTTTTTTGCCAGCATCAATTTTAAGAACTGCTATGTCAGTATCAGTATCAGTTCCAATTATTTTGGCTTTAAAGGATTTATTATCATTTGTGGTTATTTCTATTTCATTACTATTTTCTATAACATGGTTATTTGTGATTATATAACCATCAGGAGATACAATTACTCCTGAACCAGTTCCAATTCTTTCCGGTAATTCGTCTTCATCGTAAAAATATTTATAAAATGTGGGTAAGTTTGAATTGGATGAACTTGTATTTTTAACATGTACAACGGCGTTTATAGTTTTTGAAGCAGCAACTGTAAAGTCAGTACTTTCAGCCGGAATATTAGATGTATTTATTTTATAAGTAGTTGGAATTAAAGTTTGCTTGGAACTGTCATTTATTTCCATCTCCGATTTCAAATAGTAATTGTCATATATAAAGACAGAAAAAATAGCACTTAAAATAGCTATCGCAAAAGTTTTTATAAATAATTTCATTTTTCTAAATTTTTTGGACAAATTTAATGAAATTAAGTAAAAATGATTTTGCTTTAACTCCTCTTTAACACCTTTTAAAATGACTACATTTGTCAAGTATGGATATACGTTTTGATAAATACCAAGGAGCTGGCAACGACTTTATAATTCTTGATGACTTTAATAATAAGTATTCTAAGTTAAGCATTCAGCAGCTGAGTAAAATGTGTGACCGTAAAACAGGAATCGGGGCAGATGGTGTTATCATTTTAGCAGCTTCACAAAGCACAGACTTTGAGATGAAATATTATAATTGCGATGGAAAACTAAGCTCTCTATGTGGTAATGGTGCAAGATGTGCTGTGTCTTATGCTCATAATAATAAAATGATCGGTAAAAAAACAAAATTTGATGCAATTGACGGTATCCACGAAGCTTCCTTATTATCGAAGGATATTGTTAGATTAGGGTTTAATGACGTGAAAAATTTTATAAAGTACAATGACTCATTTGTAACAAATACTGGATCACCACATTATATAAAAATTGTTGATAATATTTATGAAATAGATGTAAAGAAACAAGGTTCTGCGATTCGTTATTCAAAAGATTTTGCTTCTGAAGGAATAAATGTAAATTTTCTGCAGAAAAAAAATAATTCTAATTTTTTAATTAGAACATATGAGCGAGGTGTTGAAGATGAAACCTTAGCTTGTGGTACTGGAGCAGTAGCAGCTGCAATTATTTTACATCATATTGGTGAGACATCTGGGAATACCGAATTAGATATAGGCACTCTTGGAGGTAGCCTAAAAGTTGATTTTAATTTTCATAATGATACGTATAAAAATATTTTTTTAGAGGGCCCTGCTAGCTATGTTTTTTCTGGTATATACAAAATATGAACTCCAAAAATCTTTTTTTAAGAGCACTTGAACCAGATGATATTGGCATTCTCATGCAAATTGAAAATGACGAAAATTATTGGAAATATTCAAATACTACGGAACCATTTTCAAAGGAAACACTTTATAATTTTATTTCAGAACAAAAACATGACATCTTTGAAGTAAAACAAAAAAGGTTTATTGTTTCTAGCCCAAAAATCTCAACCTTGGGGTTTGTGGACCTTTTTGATTTTGAGCCTTTGCACAGAAGAGCGGGTGTTGGAATAGTGATTATTGATAAATTTAGAGATAAAGGACTTGGTAAAATAGCACTTGATTTATTAATGACTCACTCAAAAAAAAATTTAAATATAAATTGTCTTTACGCGAATATAGCTTTTGAAAATATAGCTAGTATAGGTTTGTTTGAGTCATCGGGATTTGTTAAAGTTGGTTTGAAAAAATCATGGAACTTTTATGAAAATAGCTTTCACGATGAATATCTTTATCAAAAATTATTGTCTTAAGATGAATAAACAAAGAGTTTTAGTTTTATTTAGTCTACTACTTTCAATTTTAGGAATTTATTTTGTGATACATTTTTATAAGATTTTTTTTTGGTCAAACACAAATTTTAGCAATAACTATTCATACGTGTATATCGACAAAGATGACAACGTAGACTCACTTTTAATAAATTTAAAACCAATATTAAAATCTTTAAAATATTTTACAATTGCAGCTGAAAAAAAAGGATTTTTTTCAAAAGTTCGTCCTGGAAAGTATAGAATTAAAAGAGGCATGGGTAATAACGATATTGTTAATCTTCTTCGTACAGAGCGCCTCACCACTAAGGTTGTTTTTAATAATTTAGAGCGTTTAGAGGATTTGGCTGCGCGTATTTCAAAACAAATTGAGGCTGATAGTGTTGAATTATTAAATGCATTTAAAAATGAAAAGTTTTTAAAATCTTTAGGTTTTACTTCGGAAACGGCTCTTGCGATGTACTTACCAAATACTTACGATTTTTTTTGGGATGTTACACCCGAAGATTTTAGAAACCGGATGCTGGAATACTACAATTTATTTTGGAATGAGGAAAGAGTTCGAAAGGCAAATGCCTTGAATTTAAGTCCAATTGAAGTTTATATTTTAGCGTCAATAGTCCAGAAGGAGTCATTACGTTCTGAAGAACAAAATATAATTTCTGGAGTTTATCATAATCGTTTAAGAAAAAATATGAAACTTCAAGCTGATCCAACTGTTATTTATGCCATCAAAAAGAAAGAAAAAAACTTTAAAAAAATTATTAGAAGAGTTTTATATAGAGACCTTAAACTGAATTCTCCATATAACACTTATCGCTATAAGGGCTTAACTCCAGGCCCTATATGTATGCCAAACCTATCTACGATTGAAGCAGTCCTAAATCCAGGAATACATAATTATCTTTATTTTGTTGCGTCTCCAACCGATCCAGGTTTTCATCTTTTTTCGAAAAATTATTCAGAACACATAAGAAATAAAAAGCTTTACACTGAGTGGTTAAATAGAAATAAATTATTTCGCTAGCTCCCCCCTTCAATAATAAAAATACAAGGGCGTTTATTAAGGTTAGTTTTAACTTTCTTCCATTCCCAAATAGTTTGTGTTTTAATATATTCTGAATCAAGGTTGAGATCACATGCAATACAAAATCTCGTATTATTTTTTAAAGCTTTAAGTGCATCAAAAAAAAAGGAATCATTCCTGTAAGGTGTTTCTATGAAAATTTGGGTTTGGTTTCTATTGATCGCGATTTGTTCAAATTTTTTAAAATCTTTTAATCTTTGTTTTCTTTCTATTGAGAGGTATCCATTAAAAGAAAAGTTCTGTCCATTCATTCCCGAACTCATCAAGGCCAAAATTATAGAGGACGGACCAACATGAGGTTTAACTATTATTTCAGATTCATGAGCTTTTGAAACAATTAAGGCTCCTGGATCAGCAATTCCAGGGCATCCCGCATCGGAAAGAAGACCCATTGAGAGTCCATTCAAACAGGGATCTAAATAACTTCCCAGTTCACTTTTAGTTGTAAATTTATTTAATAGAAAAATATTTAACTCATCTTGATTTTTATTTGGAATTATTTTCTTTATAAAACGACGAGCACTTCGTTCACTTTCAACTATAAAATTGGTTAAGCTTGTGACTTCTTTTTTTACTGAAATTGGAATTACTTGAAATGGAGAGCTGTTTCCAATTGGAGTTGGAATTAAATGTAATATACCTTTTCTAAGTTTTTTTCCTTCCATAATCAAAGTGTAATTTTCATCTAATTAAGAAATTGATCTGTTAGAAATAAATGAATAAATGGAAAAAATTATTAATCATACATGAGAACTTAAAGCAATCCCATGGAATAAATAACTATGGAGTTAGTTTTTGGCTTAAATCTTCCACGTATTTACGAAACTGCTTATCAGTAAAAGTCAAATTATCGACAGTTTTGCATGCATGAAGAACCGTTGCGTGATCTCGTTTACCGATTTGACTTCCAATACTTGCTAAGGATGCCTTTGTAAATTTTTTTGCAAAATACATGGCTAATTGTCTGGCTTGAACAATATGTCTCCTGCGAGTTTTGGATTGTAGAGTCTCTATGTCCATCTGAAAATAATCTGAAACCACTTTTTGTATATAATCAATAGAGACTTCTCTTTTTGTATTTTTTACAAACTTCATTACAATGTCTTGTGCTAACTCTTGTGTGATCTCAACTTTATTAAATGAAGATTGTGCTATTAAGGAAATTATGGCTCCCTCTAACTCGCGTACATTAGTTTTTATATTTTTTGCAACATACTCAATAACATCATTGTTGATTGATACACCGTCTCTGTATAACTTATTTTTTAATATTGAAATACGTGTTTCGAAGTTTGGCAATTGGAGTTCTGCAGACAAACCCCACTTGAATCTGGAAAGAAGCCGCTGCTCAATGTCTTGCATATCAACAGGAGCTTTATCAGATGTAAGGACTACTTGCTTACCATTTTGGTGTA
This sequence comes from uncultured Bacteroidota bacterium, assembly GCA_902613595.1. GTDB lineage: Bacteria > Bacteroidota > Bacteroidia > Flavobacteriales > Flavobacteriaceae > MS024-2A. Next base: position 138,349 of record CACMHY010000001.1, on the reverse strand, counting down.
AATGGTTGAATATATGAAAGAACACATCTTGGGTTCCTGTTTTACCTGAGAGAAATTGAACATCATCTATAATAAGTACATCTAACAATTGATAAAAATGAATAAAGTCGTTTCGAGTATTTTTTTTAACAGCTTCAATATATTGTTGAGTAAACTTCTCTGCCGCAATGTAAAGAACTGTTTTATCTTGATATTTTTCTTTTATATCCACACCGATGGCATGGGCTAGGTGAGTTTTTCCTAATCCAACCCCACCAAATATCAAAAGTGGATTGAAGGATGTTCCGCCAGGTTTCGATGCAACAGCAAGTGCGGCAGAACGAGCGAGTCTATTTGAATCTCCTTCTAAAAAATTTTCAAAATTATAACTTGGATTTAACTGAGATTCAATTTGAAGGTTTTTAATCCCTGGAATTACAAAAGGATTTTTCAATTCAGGTGAGTGAGAATTAAGAGGTGCTTCAACGTTTTGAGGAGACAATCCAGCTTTGTTATTGCTTGGAATGTTTTCAGTGAATGCAACCTTGCCACCAAATGTATTTTCCATCCGGATTGAATAAATTAGACGGGCTTCATCTCCCAACTCCTTTTGCAATGCAGTTTTTAGTAATTTTATATAGTGCTCCTCAAGCCATTCATAAAAAAATTTACTCGGAACTTCTATACTAAGAACATTATCACTAAGCCTGACAGGTTTAATCGGTAAAAACCATGTTTTGTATGCTTGGGGCTGTATGTTATCTTTTATAAAAGAAAGGCATTTATCCCAAACAGATGAGGCACTAATGTTCATTTATTTTCTATTCTTTTTTTGTTAGAATTATGGTTAAAGTGAACTCGTTTCGTTCTTCACAAATATTCATTAAAAAAACATAAAAAAAAATTAAATAGCTATTGAATTTTAAGTTTTTTTTTTAGATATTCTTCAGGAGTAATTTTGTGTTACTTATAAATATTTTCTTACAAAAAATATGAATTCCAAATTTTATGAATTATACTACAGTTGAAGTTCGTGTTCGGTATGTGGAAACTGATCAAATGAGTTTTGTGCATCATAGCAATTATTTAAAATATTTTGAACTAGCTAGGTTAGAGTGGTTAAACTTTTTGGGTATCTCATACTCACAACTTGAGGAAAGTGGAGTATTAATGCCTGTAGTTAGAGCCTCAGCTGAATATATAAAACCACTTTTTTTTGATGAAAGTTTTAAAATTACTGTTTCTTTAATAGATCCTCCAAAAGCAACTTTGAAATTCCAATACGTTGTTGTTAATAGTAAAAATATAACCGTATGTAAAGGAGAAACTGTTTTGGCTTTTTTATCAAAAAAAACAATGCGCCCTACAAGATGTCCAAAAATCTTGAATGAGAAGTTTAGTTGAAGTAAAAATCTAATGTATCTCCGTCAATATTTTTTGAATAGGATTTGCTTTTATAAATATTTGGAGAGCCAATTCCATTTTTTAATTTTTTTGTACTTGTAAAAACTCTTGCCTCATCCCAATAGCCTGAGTCAATAAATTTTTGTAATGTTTTTTTTCCTCCCTCAATTATTACGGATTGTATTTCGTTTAGATAGCAAAATTCAAAAAATTTTTCAAGGCTAAATGGGTTCATAATTACATACTTTTTACCATTAACTATGTCCATTTTTTTTTCTTTATTAAAAAAAATAGTTGGTTCTTTATCTTCAATTATGAATGAATTTGGGGGTGTTCTATTGTTTGGATCAAAAACTAATCTTAAGGGATTATTTCCCTTAGAAAGTCTGTTTGTTAATCTAGGATTGTCATTAACAATTGTTTGAACACCAACGAGTAAAGCTGCTTCTTGACTGCGCCATTTGTGAACAATTTTCCGAGACAAATCATTAGTTATCCAAAATACTTTCCTTGATTTTTTTTCTTCATCTAAAGGAGCTATAAAATTATCTGATGTTCTTGCCCATTTTAAAATAATATATGGTCGTTTTTTTTGATGATAAGTAATAAAACGTCTATTGGCAAAGTCAGTTTCTTTTTTTAATATACCATACTTAATAATACATCCTGATTTCTGAAGTATTTTTATTCCATTACCACCCACTTTTGGATTTGGATCAATTGAACCAACAACAACTTTTGGAATTGAGAATTTTTTGATAGTGTCAACACAAGGCGGTGTTTTACCATGATGGGAGCATGGTTCTAAATTAATATACATCGTGCTTTTTGAAAGAAGCGATTTATCTCTTACATCTAAAATAGCATTAATTTCAGCATGATTTTCGCCTGCCTTTTCATGCCAGCCCCTACCTATAATTTTATTTTTATGGACAATTAATGCACCAACAATTGGGTTAGGATAGGTTTTTCCAAGACCATTTTCAGCTAAATCCAAACAGCACTTCATGAAATATTCATCGGTAATTTTTTTTGAAACCATAATCAAAATTGCCTTGTTTGTTGTAAAATCATCTAATTTCTGAAAATTTAATAGTAATAAAATTCACGGATGTTTAGGTAATATTTTAATAATTGAGTTTTGCCGTTCAATATTTTGAAAACCAAAATGTTTTTACTAAAATCGACATAAATATTTTCAAAATAACAGAGAAAAAAATTAATAATCCGCATAAAATATAAATAAGAATGACTTTAATGGATGGAAAAAATTTTTTTTTAAAGAATTTAGAGAATACATATAATAATAAGGAGATCATATATTATTATAAATTAATTTTAAGCGAAGTTTTTAAAAGAAATGAGTTGCAACTTGCTTTAGATCCAAAATCAAGCTTAAAGAATTCCGAATTTACTTTTCTAAAACAGGCTGTAAAAAATCTTTTGGCTCAAAAACCAATTCAATTTATAATTGGAAAAGCATTTTTTCGTTCATTGACTTTATACGTTAATGAAAATGTATTAATACCAAGACCAGAAACTGAAGAGTTAGTGGATTGGGTGATAGAAGACTTTCGAGATATTCAGCTAAAGAAAAATATTATTGATATAGGGACTGGTTCGGGTTGTATTGCAATTTCATTAGCAAAAGAATTAAAAAGAAATATAGTTTATGCACTTGATAATGATGATGCAATTTTGGAATTAGCAAAGCGAAATGCAAAAAAAAATAATGTTGAGGTTAATTTTTTTAAAAAGGATATTAATTTTTTGAATTCATTAAACCTGAAAATCGATATTATAGTTTCAAATCCACCATATGTTTTAAAGAAAGAGAAAAAAAATATGAAATTAAATGTCCTTAAGCATGAACCAAACGAGGCAATATTCGTCGATGATGAAGATCCATTAAAGTTTTACAGATTAATTCTGGATTATGCAAAATTAAATCTAGAAAAATCTGGACTTATATATTTTGAGATTAATCCTTTATTAATTAAAGACTTGAGAATACTTATCTCTGCATATAATTTTAAAATAAAACAGCGAATAGATATCTTTGGAAAAGTTAGAATGCTCCGCCTTCAAAAAACTTTGTGATGCAAGATATACGAAAAAAAATAAATTTTCTAAGAAACGAATTGCATAATCATAATCATAGATATTATGTTGAAGACAATCCAATTTTAACAGATCTGGAGTTTGATTTGATGCTTAAGGAACTTGAAGAATTAGAAGCTGAAAATCCTCAATTTTTTGATCCTAATTCACCAACGCAAAGGGTTGGGGGATCCATAACAAAATCATTTAAGTCTTCATCACATCGATATCCAATGTATTCTCTATCTAATACATACACTAAAGATGAAATAATAAAATGGGAAGAAAGGATCCTTAAGATTTTAGGTAATGATATTACCATATCTTTTTCTTGTGAGTTAAAGTTTGATGGAGCCTCAATAAATCTTACTTATAAAGAAGGAGAATTAGTTAAAGCTTTAACAAGAGGAGACGGCTTAAAGGGAGATGAAATTACTGAAAATATAAAAACAATTAAGACTATACCATTGAGATTAAAAGGTGAATATCCTAAATTTTTTGAAGTACGTGGTGAAATAATTTTACCAATTAAAGATTTTAATAAGATGAATATGCAAAGAGCAGAATTAGGAGAAGCTCTATACAGCAATCCTAGAAATACTGCTTCAGGCAGTTTAAAATTACAAGATAGCAGCCAAGTTGCTAGACGTCCATTAAAATGCTTTATTTACTCAGTGGTAGGTGATGAACTAAACTTGTATGATCAATCCGAAGTATTAAAAAAAGCGAGAGAATGGGGGTTTAAGGTTCCTAATTCCGCAAAACTTGTTGATTCAATAGATAAGGTTTTTGATTTTGTAAAATATTGGGACTCTGAAAGAGGAAAATTAGATTATGAAATAGATGGAGTGGTCATAAAAGTTAATAGTTTAAATCACCAAGATAAATTAGGTTATACAGCAAAATCCCCACGTTGGGCGATAGCTTATAAATATAAAGCAGAACAGGCTGCAACTATATTACAAGGAGTGCATTTTCAAGTAGGAAGAACAGGAGCTGTAACTCCGGTCGCAAGGCTTAAACCAGTATTGATTTCAGGAACTCTGGTGAAACGAGCTTCTCTGCACAATTCAGATCAGATAGAAAAATTGCAATTGAGACTTGGAGATACAGTATTTGTGGAAAAAGGTGGAGAAATAATACCAAAAATTACAGGGGTTAAAGAATCAGAAAGAGGAGATTTAATCGATAAATTAAAATTTATAAGTAATTGTCCAGAATGTAACTTTCCTCTGTTTCGTGAAAAAGGCGAAGCCCAACATTATTGTAAAAATGAAAATGCATGTCCACCACAAAAAATAGGAAAAATTCAGCATTTTATAAGTAGAAAGGCAATGGATATTGAGGGTTTAGGAGGTGAAACTGTAGCTATGTTTTATCATGCTGGTTTAATTTCTAACATCGTAGACTTGTATAAAATAAAAAAGGAACAAATTTTACCTTTAGAGGGGATGGCTGAAAAATCAGCAAATAATATTATTAACGCTATCAGTAAATCAGTTGAAAAACCATTTTCAAAGGTCTTATTTGCCCTTGGAATAAGATACGTTGGTGAAACAGTAGCAAAAAAACTTGCTAAATCATATAACTCCATTGATAATTTGATATCAGCATCAAAAGAGAACTTGACAAATACTAATGAGATTGGCGAAAAAATTGCTCAAAGCATTATTGATTACTTTTCAATTCAAGATAATTTAAAACTTGTTAAATCTTTACAATCATTTGGGTTAAAAATGAAAACTTTAAATAACCACAATTATAATCATCCAGAATTTTATAATAAAAGATTTGTGATATCAGGAATCTTTGATGCTTTTAGCCGAGAGGAAATCAAAAATGAAATTGAAAAACTTGGTGGAATATTAGTAACTTCAATATCTTCAAAAACCGATTATCTTGTTGCTGGGAAAGGCATTGGACCATCGAAAGAGATAAAAGCGAAAAGTCAAAATATTCCAATACTATCTGAAAAAGACTTTAATAATTTAAAAAGTTCATAAGCACTTAAAATTGTTATATTTATGACGAAAAATATCCTTAGCTAAAAGATTGATCTTTATTTTACTCTCTAATAGGTAGGTTATATTTATTTAAAATGACAGATCTTTTTAAAAATATTTTTTTGCGCTACAGATTAAATAAAAGATTAAAGATCCTTGAGTCACAATCTAAAGAAAAAATTAAGTCTTTTAGTTCAATGCTGATTTTAACCTCAAATAATGAGATTGATGAAAAAGTTTTTTTCTCGCTCGCGGAGTCATTGAAAATATCCTCTAAAAAAATAACTTTGGTTGTAATTAGTGATAAGAAATTTTCAAAATCCAAAGCAAGATTTAGAAAAATTATTTACTGTTCAAGAGAAAAAGTTGGATTGTTGGGAAAATTTGACAGTGAAATGTTGTCTTTTTTTGATCAAAAGTTTGATTTATTGATAAATTATTTTTCCAACAGCACAATATTTCCAGAGCTTGTAAGTGCTTGCTGCTCGTCTAAATTAAGGCTTGGTTTTTACCAAGTAAATCATAAAATTAATGATATAATACTGAATATTAACCTAGATGATAAACAAACCTTTTTAGATGAATCAAAAAATTATTTAAAAGCTCTTTTAAAATAATGAATTTAGAAGGATTAGGTGTAGCAATGATTACACCCTTTGATGTTTATGGTAAAGTAGATTATGATTCTATTCCTACAATTGTTGAAAATATAATTTCTGGTGGTGCTGATTATTTAGTTCTAATGGGAACGACAGCTGAAGTCCCGTGTCTTTCAACCCAAGAAAAAAAGGATATTATTAAAATAGTTAAAGAAGCTAATCAAAATAGGTTGCCTATGGTAATAGGAATTGGTGGTAATAGTACATACAATGTTATTGATGAGATTTGTCAAACGGATTTATCATCATTTGGAGCAATATTGTCAGTTTCTCCGTACTATAATAAACCATCTCAGGAAGGTATTTACCAACATTTTTCAGAAATTGCAAATTCTAGTGACCTCCCGATTATTGTTTACAATGTGCCATCAAGAACAGGAAGTTCAGTTAATCCATCAACCTTTATTCGTTTGTGTAACGATTGTGAAAATATTTACGCCATAAAAGAATCCAGTGGTGATTTGTCACAAGCAAGAGAAATAATTAATAAATCATCCCCACAAGTTCAAGTTATATCAGGAGATGATTCAATGACTTTACCTATACTTCTAGCTGGAGGAGTCGGAACTATATCTGTATTGGCGAATGCTTTACCTAAAAACATTGTAAATCTATTCCACCACATTAAAAATGGAAATTTAAATGAAGCCTATGAATTAAATCATCGTTTAATGGATATGATTAGATTGCTATTTGAAGAAGGTAATCCTGTGGGAATTAAAGGGCTCATGGAACTTATGGGAATCTGTTCAAAAAAAGTTCGCCTTCCTTTGGTTAGTGCTTCGTCACATTTAGTCGATAAAATAGAAAAGGTTTTTAATAATTCTTTTTTTGATGTTTAGGGTAGTAAATAATAATATTTCAATTATTGTGGATATTTATTAATTTTATAACATGGAAAAGAAGTTAATTTTTCTAATGTTTTTAGTTTTTTTTTCAAATATTTTTTCTTCATGTAGCGAATATCAGAAGTTATTAAATAGCGATGATGCATCAGAAAAATATAAACAAGCTGAAATATATTACAACAATGGGGAATATCGTCAGGCTAACCGTCTTTTTGAACAAATTATCCCTAAATATCGGGGAAGACCTCAATCTCAAAGAATAATCTTTTTTTTCGCTGAAACCTATTTTCAAACAAAGAGTTATAGTCTCGCTGCATATCAATATGAAAATTTTATTAAAAGTTATCCGAAGAGCGAGCGCATCCAGGAAGCAACATTTAAAGCAGCAAAATGCTACTACCTTCAGTCCCCTACATTTAGTCTTGACCAAGAAGAGACCTATAATGCAATAGAAAAACTACAAATTTTTATAAATCTATATCCAAATTCAAAATTTTCTGCTGACGCTAATCAGATGATATCCGAATTACAGGAAAAACTAGAAAAAAAAGATTTTGAAATTGCAAAACAATATTTTACAATCCGTGATTACAGGGCAGCTATAAAAGCAAATGAAAATTTTGTTGCCGGTTTTCCAGGCACAAAGTTTAGAGAAGAATCCATGTATATTAAGTTTCTATCACTCTATGAAATAGCTATAAACAGTATATTTACAAAAAAAGAAGAGAGATTGAAACAATTAAAGCAACAATACGAATTAATTTTACGCTATTATCCAGAGACTTTGTTCCTCGAAGATTTAAACAAGAAAATGGAAAAAGTCAATATTGAACTTCAAAATTTAAACGTAACATGATATATTAAGAAATTATGACAAAATATAGAGAATCCAAAGCAGCACAAACAACCAAAACATACAATCGTAATGAATTAGAATCAAATACTGAAAATATTTACGAAGCTTTATCAATCATAGCTAAAAGATCACAGCAAATAAATTTAGAGATAAAAAAAGAGTTACATGAGAAGCTCGATGAGTTTGCAACACATAATGATAGCTTAGAAGAGATTTTTGAAAATAAAGAACAAATAGAGGTTTCAAGATTTTATGAAAGATTACCCAAGCCACACGCTATGGCCATTGAAGAGTGGTTAAATGATAAAATTTATTCCCGCCAGACTGAAGATCCAAAATAATCAATCATGGGTCTTTTAGAAGGCAAGAAAATTGTTTTAGGAATTTCTGGAGGAATAGCTGCTTACAAAACACCAATATTAGTAAGAGAACTAAAAAAGCAAGGAGTTGACATAAGAGTTGTAATGACTCCAGCTTCTAAGGAATTCGTTACACCATTAACACTGTCTACCGTATCTGGAAATCCGGTGAAATCTTCTTTTGAATCAATAGATCAAGATAATCCCGTTTGGAATAACCATGTAGAAATTGGAATGTGGGCAGATTTTTTAATAATTGCCCCAGCAACATCCAATACTATCTCTTCAATGGCGAATGGGCGTTGTAATAATTTGGTACTAGCTGTTTATCTTTCTGCTAAGTGTAAAACTTTTGTTGCACCATCAATGGATCTGGATATGTATCATCACCCTTCGAATCAAGATAATTTAAAAAAACTAAGATCTTATGGTAATATTGTTCTACCTGTTGGCAAAGGACCTCTTGCTAGTGGTTTAGATGGAAAGGGAAGAATGCTTGAACCGACTAAGATAGTGTCATTCTTAATAAATCACTTTCAATCAAAACAACCCTTAGTTGGTAAAAAAGTATTGATAACATCTGGTCCTACTTATGAGCACATTGACCCTGTTCGATTCATTGGAAATCATTCGTCTAGTAAAATGGGTTTTGCTTTAGCTGAAGTAGCAGCAAAATTGGGAGCCAAGGTTATTCTTATCTCAGGTCCTACCAATGAAAAAATTAACCATCTTTCTTCAGTTGAACTTCATTCAGTTACTACGGCTGACCAAATGTATGAAGTTGTAAAGAAATATTATGCTCAGTCAGATATTGCTATAGCATCAGCAGCAGTTTGTGACTTTAAAATTGAATCTCCATCTAAAAGTAAAATAAAAAAAACCAATACTAAAACCACACTTAATCTTGTTCCTACTAAAGACATATTGGCTTACATGGGTTCAAAGAAAAAAAATCAATTCCTTTTGGGTTTTGCTTTAGAAACAGATAATGAATATGAAAATGCAAAGATTAAAATAAAGGAAAAAAACTTGAATGCTATTATTTTGAATTCTTTAAATGACAAGGGTGCTGGGTTTTCAACAGATACAAATAAAATTTCATTTATAAAACCAGATCATTCTACTAAAAAATTTCCACTCCAATCAAAATTAGATTGTGCAAAAAGTATATTTGAACAAATTTTATCTCCATGAAATTTTTTATTTACATTTTAATAATATACTTGTATTGCTTTCAAGCCAATTCTCAAGAATTAAGTGCCCAAGTGGTTGTAAACTCTGACTTGGTAAATCAAACAAATCAGCAAATATTTAAAACCTTAGAACGTTCTCTCAATGAATTTATTAATACTCAAGTATGGACAGATCAAGACCTTTTAAATCAAGAAAAAATCTCTTGTTCTTTTGTATTTAATCTATCAGCTTATAATAATGATCAATTTGAGGCAACTCTCCAAGTACAATCTGAAAGACCAGTTTTCCAGACAAATTATGACACTCCTGTTTTAAATTTTTTAGATAAGGATATAATTTTCTCTTACCAAGAGTTTCAACCACTTTTTTATAATGAATCCAGTTTTGAATCAAATTTAATTTCATTGGTAAGTTTTTATGCTTATATAATCATTGGACTAGATGCTGATACTTTTATTCAAAATGGAGGTAATAAATATTTTGAAATGGCAAGACAAGTTGTAAATCTCGCTCAAACTACAAGTAGAAAAGGCTGGAAACCAGGAGATGGTCTTAGAAACAGATTTTGGCTGATTGATTCCCTAAGATCAAATACATTCAAGGAGTACCGTCAAACACTATATGATTATCATCGTTTAGGATTAGATCAAATGACGACAGACCCAGTTATTGGAAAAACAGCTTTGATGTCGGCGATTCAAGGTTTGGAGCCGCTATTTCAAAGAAGACCTAATGCATTTTTAATACAATTGTTTTTTGATGCTAAAGTAGAGGAGATAGTCAATCTATTCAAAGAGGGGCCTAAGATAGATTTTAAGAAAACTGAGGATATCTTAAAAAAAATTGCTCCTTTTTTTGCGGGAAGGTGGAAACAAATCAAAGCATAATTTTGTATATTTTTATCTAAATTAAATCAAATTTGCTTACTAAATTAAAAATAAAAAATTTTGCCATAATTGAAGACTTAGAGGTTGATTTTTCTGATGGTATGACATGTATTACTGGTGAGACAGGTGCTGGAAAGTCAATTTTGTTAGGTGGCCTATCGCTTGTTTTAGGGAAACGCGCAGATTTATCTTGTATGTTTGATTCATCTAGAAAATGTATAGTTGAAGCAACATTTCAAATTAGTAAATATTCTCTTAAAAAATTTTTTGAGGCATACGACCTTGATTATTCTGACGAAACAATCTTAAGACGTGAAATTTTACCTAAAGGAAAATCTAGAGCTTTTGTAAATGATACACCTGTAAATTTAAATTTATTAGAAAAAATTAGTTCTAATTTAATTGATATCCATTCGCAGAATGACACTCAAAGTTTTTTAGAAAATGAATATCAATTTCAGGTTTTAGATGCCTTAGCGGGTAATGATGAGTTATTAATTCTATATAAAAAAACATTAAAATCATTAAAAAATACTACAAAAGAATATAAAGAAGCTCTTTTTTTTCAATCTGAATCTCGTAATACATTTGAACTTGATAACTTTTTACTAGAAGAGTTAAGGTCATCGAATTTAAAGATTGGGATGCATGAGGAATTGGTGGGAAAAGTAAATGAACTTAATAGTATTGAATATTTTCAAAATAAGATCGCAAATTCGATACAAATAATTGAATTAGATTCTTATGGAATTTTAGATAAATTCAACGAGTTAAGTCAAAACATTTTAGGAATGTATGAAAAGTCCAATAGGTATGAAAGCTTAAATGACCGTATTCGCCAAATATATATTGAATTAGAGGATATTTTAGAGGATCTAAAATCTCAATTTGATTTGTTAGAAATAAATCCAGAAAAGTTAGCTGAATTGAATTCACAAATAGATCATTTGACATCTCTATATCTAAAGCATAAAGTAAAAAATGTAGATGATTTAATATTCATTAAGCAAAAACTTGAAAAGAATATTGATAAAAGTTCAAAATTTGATGAAAAGTTACTATACCTTGAAAAAAAACAGAAAGAATTAGAAAATAAATTAAAAAAATATAGCGGTGAACTATCACTTAATCGAAAAAAAACCATATTGATTTTAGAAAAAGAACTTAAAACTTTAGTAAATAAGATGGGAATGCGACAAGCTGAATTCAAAGTTGAATTGAATAAAGGGAATGAGTTCTATGACAATGGTACCGATCAAATTTCATTTATGTTTAGTGCGAACAGAGGAAGTAGTTTTAAAACACTAAAAAAAGTTGTCTCGGGTGGTGAATTATCACGTATCATGCTTGCTATTAAGGCTATATTATCACAATACAAAAAATTACCAACACTAGTATTTGATGAAATTGATTCGGGGGTGTCTGGAAAAATTTCAAATAGTATTGCTGAAGTTATGGGAACTATATCAACAAAATTACAGGTATTTACGATTACGCATCTACCTCAGGTTGCTGCAAAAGGAAATCATCATTTTAGAGTTAAGAAAAAGGTGGAAAATGATAAAACAATAACTTTTCTAGAAGTTTTAAATCAAAATTCACGAATTGAAGAAATCGCTAAAATGTTATCTGGAAATAGAGTAACAAAAACAGCAATTCAGCATGCAAAACAATTAATGAATTAATTAAAATGTATATTTAATATTTAACAACAAAAAAATGTCGTACAAAATCTTGGAGGGTAAAAAGGGAATAATTTTTGGTGCCTTAGATGAGAACTCTATTGCATGGAAAACAGCCGAATCGGTAACTGAAGCTGGGGGGAGTTATGTACTTACAAATGCACCTGTTGCATTAAGAATGGGAAACATAAATATTCTTGCAGAAAATACCGGATCTGAAGTAATTGCTGCTGATGCTACAAATACTGAAGACTTAGAGCAATTAATTGTTAAATCACAAGAAATTCTTGGATCAAAATTAGACTTTGTGTTACACTCAATTGGAATGTCTTTAAATGTAAGAAAAGGTAGACACTACACTAATTTAGATTATAGCTGGATGACTAAAGGTTGGGATATTTCTGCTTTATCATTTCATAAACTGATGCAGTGTTTATACCAAAAGGACGCCATGAACAAGTGGGGTAGTATTGTCGCTTTAACATATATTGCTGCGCAAAGAACTTTTCCTAATTACAATGATATGGCAGATAATAAAGCATATTTAGAATCAATTGCGAGAAGTTTTGGGTATTTCTTTGGGAAAGACAAAAAAGTTAGAGTTAATACAATATCTCAGTCACCAACTTTAACAACTGCAGGAAAAGGAGTTGCAGGTCTTGATGGATTCCTTAAATATGCCGAAAAAATGTCTCCTTTAGGAAATGCTACAGCAAAGGAATGTGCAGATTATACAGTTTCTTTATTTTCTGATATGACACGAAAAGTTACACTTCAAAATTTATTTCATGATGGTGGATTTTCGAGTGTAGGTGTTAGCCAAGAAATTATTGATTCTATAAACCCTTCTGATTAGAATCTAATTTTTAGAAAATGTTAAAAAAAATTGAAGGAAATAAAAGATTAAAAAAAAGATTCCCTTCTAAGAATCGTCTGCACTTTTTTTTATTTTTTGTTTTTATTTCATTTTCTTTTTGGATTAGCACAAAACTTTCAAATTCATATACAATTGAACAAATCTTTAATATTGAATGGATAAATATTCCTGAGAGTATAGTTATTTCTGAAAATAATAAAAAATTAAACACTTCTATAACAGCTAGTGGTGTTGAAATTATTCTTTACAGGCTATTCAATAATAATTTAAAAATTGACCTAATTCAAGCAAATTTTGAAATAGATTATCTCAGTTTAAATCTAGAAAATCAAAAATTTTTGATACAACAACAATTGTATAGTAACACCTTGCTCAACCAATTTACTCCATCTTTAGTCAAAATAAAATTTAGTCGTCTAAGTGAAAAGAAAATCCCAATTATTCCTAAAACAAGAATAAATTTAAGAGCTGGATATTTGACCGATTCTAATGTTATTAGCAAACCGGATTGTATCATTGTCCGTGGTCCAAAAATTCTTTTAGATTCTATTTATTATGCTGAAACAATTGCATATAACCAAGAAGATGTTTATAAATCTATCTCAAAAAAAATAAATCTTAGTCCTATTGAAGGTGCAAAGTTTTCTAAAGATTTTGTAGATATTGAACTTTCGGTTTCTCGTTATTCAGAAAAAGAATTTAATATACCTATTGAATTAATTAATCAACCAGAAGGAGTCAAAGTAAAGCTTTTTCCACCTAATACAAAAGTAAGGGCCACAATACCTATGTCAGTTATAGGAAATATTAGAGTTTCAGATTTCAGGTTAATTGCTGATTACAATCAAATATTAAATGGGCAAACTCAAAAATTAGAATTATTCATCCAAAAAAAACCTAGTGGTGTAAAACAAATAATTTTAGAACCAAACGAAGTAAATTATCTAATAAGAAAATGATTATTATTGGTCTTACAGGGGGAATAGGTAGTGGAAAATCTACAATTTTAAATTATTTAAAAAATAATGGATATCCTTGCTTTGAATCCGATAAAGTTGCCAAAAAACTTTTGGAGGGCGAATTAAAAGATTCAATAATAAAGTTATTTGGGAAAGAAATATATAATCCAAAAGGAATCTTAAATAGTAGGGTGTTATCAAAAAAAGTTTTTTCTGACTCTAAATTACTTAAAAACTTAAATGATACAGTGCATCCAGCAGTTCATAAAGCTTTCGTTAAATTCAAGAACAAATATGAAAACTTTCCCATAATAATAAAGGAAGCTGCTATTTTAATCGAAAGTGGAAGCTATAAATCATGTGATTTCATTGTTTTGGTTAAAGCACCTAGAAATGAAAGAATTAAAAGAATTGTAGCTAGGGATGCCGTTAATGAACCTGATGTAATTGAAAGAATAAATAACCAATGGGAAGATAAAAAAAAAGAAAAATATGCCGATTATGTGATTGAAAACATCAATTTGGATAAAACATTTGAAAAAGTAAAAATTCTTATTGAAAAGTTAAACAATAAAAAGGGTACTCACTAAAACAACTTTAATATTTATTTTTATTGTATTAAAATTTTTTGTTAAAAGTATAGTTTTGTGTTTGTTGCCTCTTAATTTTAAAAGAGTTAATCGATGAAAAAAAACCTTTTCATTTCATTAGTGAGCTTTATGATAATTTCTATCCTTGGTATTTTGATACTTCAAGGGTACTGGATTTTTTCGGCTTGGAACGACAAAGAAGAGGAGTTCTCATTAGCAGTACAACAGTCTCTTATAAGAGTTGCAGAAGAAATACAAGAGCGAGAGTTGACAGATTATATAAATGCTTATGAAAAACTAATTGATTCGATTGGAACTCCAGATGATGCTAGTTTTGCTAATGTATTTTTGTTTTTGGATGAAGATAAGACAAACAATCTAGTTTCTTACTATGCTTTCGGAATCCTTGAGGAGGATTTTAAAATCGCCCCTTATTTGGATCCAAAACTTGGAGATACTTTAACAAAATTAACTGATGTAAAACAAGTTCGTAATACAACGATAATTAACAAAAATGACGTTTTTAATCGTGAGAATAATATTGCTGTTTCAGTTGAAAAGATAAAAACTATTGAAAGAATGAATATCGCAAATCAGAGAATCAGATCAACTTTTAAAGATTATACTGCAAATAGACCCATACATAAAAGACTTAATGTTCAAGAGCTCGATTATGTGCTAAAAAAAGAATTTGATGCTAAAATGATAGTTACAAATTATGAATTTGGTATATATGATAATGGATTAGCGACTAAGATTATGTCAAATAATTATATTGAAATACAGAAAGGATATAAATATTCAATACCAATTTTCCAGGATGAAAAAAGTTTACGAAAATATGAATTGATAGTTTCATTTCCAGAAAAAGATAAATATGTTTTTTCTTCTATACTCAGTGTAGGTGGGCTTACTTTATTTCTAACTCTTTTTATAGTTTTAGTTTCTTCAAGTGCATTATATCAAATTATTCGTCAAAAGAAAATATCTGAAATAAAAACAGATTTTATAAATAACATGTCACATGAATTTAAGACACCAATAGCTACAATTAATTTGGCATTAGATGCTATATCAAATCCAAAAGTATCTAAAACACCCCAAAAGATTCTTAAATACGTTAAAACCATACGTGAAGAAAATACTAGAATGCTATCACAAGTAGAAAATGTATTACGTATATCACAATTAGATAGGAGTAATGAGCCATTTCAAAAAACTAAAATTGATATACATAGGATAATAAAAGAGGCGGTTGGCCATATACAATTAATTTTAAATGATAAATCAGGTAAATTAGTAACAAATTTTAAGGCAAAAAAAATTATTGTTAGTGGAAATAAAAATCACCTTATTAATGTAATTGTAAATTTACTTGACAATTCTATAAAATATTCTAAACAAGAACCTCAAGTCAGCATATTAACTTACAATCAAGATGAAAATTTTGTCCTAAAAATAAAAGACAATGGTATTGGTATGAGCCCAACTATTCAGCGAAAAGTATTTGATAAATTCTATAGAGCAGAATCAGGAAATATTCATAATGTCAAGGGACATGGTCTTGGTTTAGCTTATGTAAAAAAAATTATCGACCTACATAAGGGTAAAATTTATTTGAACAGTAAAAACGGTATTGGAACTACATTTACCATTTTTCTTCCTAATAATTATTAATTAAATATGAAAAAAAATAGTAATGAATAATTCAAATAAAAGAATCTTAATAGTTGAAGATGATCCTAACTTTGGCAAAATTTTAAAGGAATATCTTACTCTTAATGATTATGATATTGTTCTTGCTAAGAATGGTATTGAGGGCTTTGAGAAGTTTAATAAATCATATTTTGATTTATGCATTTTAGATATAATGATGCCATACAAAGATGGCTTTACCTTGGCTAAAGAAATAAGGGAGAAAAATGATGAGGTACCAATTTTTTTTCTTACCGCTAAACATTTAAAAGAGGATGTTTTGAAAGGTTTCAAGATAGGCGCAGATGACTACATGACGAAACCTTTTGATTCAGAGGTTCTTTTGGCAAAAATTAAAGCTACTCTTAATAGAAAGAAAAGAATTCTGGTACCTGATAATGATATTTTCGAATTTACTTTCAGTAATTTCAAACTAAATTCAAAATTGCGTATTTTGACCTATAGGAATGTATCAGAGATTAAACTTTCACCAAAAGAAAATCAACTTCTTCGTTTACTTGTAATTCATACAAACGACTTACTACCTCGTGAAACAGCACTTAATATAATTTGGCGTGACGATAATTATTTCACTTCCAGAAGTATGGATGTATACATTGCGAAGCTTCGAAAGTATCTTATGAAAGACAAAAGGGTTCAGATTTTAAATATTCATGGAGAGGGTTTTCGTCTCGTGATAGACGATTGATTTTCACTTCTTGGGTGAAATTTTTTAATAATTTGTTTTAGATGATGAGTATCTAGATGTGTGTATATCTCGGTTGTTGTAATGCTCTCGTGTCCAAGTAAAACCTGAATAGTTCTTAGATCAGCACCATTTTCTAAAAGATGTGTCGCGAATGAATGCCGAAACGTGTGTGGGCCAATTTTTTTATCAATTTTAGCTTTTAATGCCAAATTACGGATTAATGTAAAAATCATTTGTCTTGTTAATTGCTTCCCATTTCTATTTAAGAATACAAGATCTTGATATTTATTATCTATTTTTTGACAGTTCCTAACTTGTTTAATATATATTTCAAGATGTTTTTTTGAAACACTTCCCATCGGAACTAATCTCTGTTTATTTCCTTTCCCTGAAACTTGTATAAGTGATTCTTTGAAAAATAAATTAGATAAGTTCAAATTTATTATTTCTGACACTCTAAGCCCACTTCCATATAGAGTCTCAACGATTGCTCGATTTCTATGTCCTTGAGGGTGGCTCAAATCTAAATTTTTTAGAATTAGTTCAATTTCATTGACTGATAATACGTCAGGTAGTTTTTTTCCTAATTTTGGAACTTCTACTAGATCAGTAGGATTGGTAGACCTATATTTTTCAAAGATTAAATAATCAAAAAAGCTCCTTAGTCCAGAAATTCTTCTAGCTTGAGTATGTTCGCTTAATATTTTAGCTGTCTCATATATATATTTTTTAACTGTTTCTTGTTTACAGTTTAAAGGTGTTTCGTCAATTCTTTGATTATAGAGAAAGTCTTTAAAAGATTTAATATCTAAACTGTAGTTTTCTATCGAATTTTCAGAAAGGCCCCTTTCTATTCTAAGATACATTCTAAAATTGCTGAGAGCTTTCTGCCAATTCATAATTTTTATGTCAATTTTTTTAATTTACATACATTTACTAAAATAATAAAAATGAAAATCAGCATAATTAATGGACCAAACCTAAATCTTTTAGGAACTCGAGAACCTAGCTTATATGGTGATCAAACATTTGATGAATATTATTTGAATTTAAAAAAAAGATACTCAAATATTGAGTTCGATTATTTCCAATCTAATGTTGAAGGTGAATTAATAAATCGTTTACAAAAAGTTGGATTTACTTCTGATTTAATATTACTTAATGCGGGTGGCTATACCCATACGTCCGTAGCTATAGGAGATGCTATTAAGAGTATTGATTCATCAGTTATTGAAATTCACATAACAAACACCTTCGCAAGAGATAATTTTAGACATGTTTCTTATATCACTCCAGTTGCAAAGGGTTTAATTGTTGGTTTTGGACTGGATTCATATCGAATGGCTATTGAAAGTATTTTAAATTAAATCACGAAAAGGATAATATTATAAAATAATAAACCAATTTAAGCTTAGCCAAAATTGATGCTTTGATATTCTATACAGTACTGATTTATTTCTATAGTCTAAACCAAATTCTAATTTGTTTTGATCTGAAAATTTAAATCCAAGAAGAGGTGAGGACCGAAACTCTAGGTTATATTTTTTATTTTCATAAAAATTAAGAAATTCATTATTGAGTTTTAAATACCATTCTTTACTATCAATTGATCTTCCATTTAGAGGTAATTCAAAAGTCATCCTGTATCTAAATCTAATCTCGATAGGTGAATTTACATTTATTGTTTGGTCAACTAAAAAACGTTGAGCGATTCTAAAAAAAGCATACTGATTAACTAATGTTAACTGCTGAATATATCTATTTTTAAAATATTTATCTCCTGAACGAAATAATAGACCTCCTGCCACAGAAGTACCTAGACCTATTCGTTTCGAAAAAATGATACTGTAATCAGTATTAAGGTTCTGAAATTTAATAGAATTTTCAAATTCCTTAATAGATTCATAAAATTTATTTCGAGATTCAATTTTTAGATTTAGCCGCCATTTTTCTGATAAAATCTTGTTAATATTTAACTGAGGCAAGCCACCAAAAGTTTTGTTTTGTGATAAGATTGAGTTACCTAATAAAAGAAATAGAGTTGAAATCCCTAGCTTAAAGTTAGTATTCAAGATTATCGGTATTTTTCATTATGATAATTGCTTTATCTTCAAATTTTCCTTTGTCAGAAAACAAATATTCCATCATTTGATATTTTTTATTTTCTTTTCCTTTTAAAACGATTTCATATTTCCTTGTTAATCTTTGATTCTGATTTAGATCCTTTAAGATGTTAATCAAACTTTCTGGTTTTCCAGTGTATTGAATCTGCACTTTTATAATTTTCTTTTTTTGATATATGCTATCAAGATAAAATTCTATATTTTTTTTTATGAGCTCAGGTATATTTTTCCATTCAATTTTAAATTCTACATCTTCAATGATTCCTAAAGAATCAAATTCGATACTAAAATTTAGATTGTTATGATAAGTTTTTGCTTCATAAGTGTATTTGCTAAGCGCTTCGTCTTTATACCACTTTATTTTATTTTTAAAAGAAATTTCACTAAGATATGATTTGATATTTTCGGGAACCTTGTTCTCCTTGATACGGTATTCTTTTTCGTACTTGACTTGAGAAAAACCACAGGTAAAATAAAAGCACGTAAAACATAAAGCAGATGTAATCACTCTCATAATTCTAAATTCTGTTGAAAAAATCTTTAAAAATATTTATTCTAAATCTATAAAAAAATAGTTTGAATAAGACGTAAATTTATATGTGAATCACTTCATCATATGCATCTGCGACAGCTTCCATTACAGCTTCACTCATGGTAGGGTGTGGATGGACAGTTTTTAAAACTTCTTGCCCAGTTGTTTCTAGTTTTCTTCCAATCACTGCCTCAGCGATCATATCTGTAACGCCAGAACCTATCATGTGACAACCAAGCCATTCTCCATATTTTGCATCAAATATAACTTTGACAAATCCGTCTGGATTACCGCCTGCTTGTGCTTTACCTGAAGCAGAAAAAGGAAATTTTCCAACCTTTATTTCATATCCTTTTTCTTTTGCCTGAGTTTCTGTCATCCCAACAGACGCGACTTCTGGAGTACAATAAGTACAACCTGGCACATTTCCATAATCCAAAGGTTCCAAGTTATGCCCTGCAATTTTTTCAACACATAATATGCCCTCGGCAGAAGCAACATGCGCTAAAGATTGTCCACTCGTTACATCACCGATTGCGTAATAACCTGGAATGTTGGTTTGATAAAAATCATTTACCATAATTTTATCATTATCAGTCGCAATACCAACATCTTCAAGCCCTATATTTTCAATATTTGTTTTAATACCAACTGCAGAAAGAACAATATCAGCACTAAGTATTTCCTCGTTACTTTTAGTTTTTATTGTAACATTGACAGATTTATTTTTTGTTTCAACTTTTTTAACTTCAGCGTTTGTGAAAATCTTAATCCCACTCTTTTTAAATGAGCGCTCTAGTTGTTTCGATACTTCTTCATCTTCGACTGGTAAAATTCGATCAAGATATTCAACAATCACGACTTCTGTACCCATAGTATTGTAGAAGTATGCAAATTCAATACCAATAGCTCCGGAACCTACAACAACAAGTTTTTTTGGTTGTTTTTCTAAAGTCATTGCTTTTCGATAACCAATTATGTTTTTGCCGTTCTGCGGTATCGCTGGTAATTCTCTTGATCTTGCACCTGTAGCAATAATAATATGCTTTGCCAAGTATTCTTCAGTTTTTTTACCATTTGAAACACTTACTTTTTTTCCGGGTAGAACTTTCCCATGTCCATTAATAATATCAATCTTATTTTTTTTCATTAAAAATTGAACCCCTTTACTCATTCCCGCAGCAACTTCTCTACTTCGATTAATTACTGACTTAAAGTCTTTATCATATTCTTTAATTTTAAGACCATAATCTTCGGCATGTTTTAAATAATCAAAAACTTGAGCTGATTTTAATAAAGCTTTTGTTGGAATACAACCCCAATTCAGGCAAACACCTCCGAGGCTTTCTTTTTCTACTATCGCAGTTTTAAATCCTAATTGTGAAGATCGAATTGCGGTAACATACCCCCCAGGTCCGCTGCCTATAATTATGATGTCGTATTCAGTCATTAGATGTTATTTAAATTCATTTACAAATTTACTAAATATGGAGAATATTTTTTTAGAATTTATTTTCTTCAGAGAACGAAATACTTGCAGAATTAACACAATATCTCTTCCCAGTAGAGGTAGGTCCATCATTAAATACATGTCCTTGGTGCCCACCACATTGAGCGCAAACTATTTCAATACGTCGCATACCGTGGCTTAAATCATCAATATATTCTATCGCACCAGGTATAGCCATATCATAACTTGGCCAGCCACAGTTACTGTCAAATTTATTTTCAGATTTATACAATGGGGCACTACAACCTTTACATTTATAAATTCCCTTTTCAAAGTGATTATTGTATTTGCCACTAAAAGGAAGTTCGGTTCCCTTTTCCCTTAAAATATTAAATTCATCTGGCATCAATTCTTCTCTCCAATCCGCCTCAGATTTTGAAATAGGAAATTTTTTTGATCTACTCATTTGCAGGAATAAAAGTTAATGCGGCAGAATTTATACAATGTCTCTGTCCAGTAGTATTTTTTGGACCATCGTTAAACATGTGCCCTAGGTGTCCTCCACATTTGTTACACTTCAATTCTGATCTTGGATAACCAATTTTATAATCTACATCGTATTCTAAATTTTCTTCAATTCCTCTGTCAAAAGAGGGCCAACCCGAACCTGATTCATATTTATATTTGGAATCATATAATGGTGCTTTGCATCCCGCACAAACATATATACCCTTTTTCTTATTATAATTTAAAACACCAGTAAATGCTCTCTCAGTACCTGCTTCTCTTAGAACATAATATGATATTTCTGATAACTCAGATTTCCATTCGTCCTCCGTTTTAGTGATATCGTATTTTTTATCATGTTTGTTATTACTTTGAGATTTAATGTTACATGACACTAAATATATTAGGAGAAATAAAATGGGACTTACTCTCATAGTAATTTTTGTATAAAAATAATGAATCTTTTTTTAGTTATAAAATGACAATTTGAAATTAAACTTTTTGTAATCGATTCATTATGACAGTATTTTGTTATTTTGGTAAAACAAAATTTCAAAAGATGAGTAAAAGAACTCCTTTAAAAAAAGGGAGTAGTAAACTTATTAATGCTTGGGCATTTTATGATTGGGCTAATTCAGTTTACTCTCTTGTAATATCGTCGGCCATATTTCCAATCTATTATGGTGTAATTTTTTCTGATGTAAACACAATAAATATTTTAGGATATCAGTTGAAAAACACCGCGGTTATAAGTTTTCTGACTGCTGTTGCTTTTTTAATTATCGCTTTTTTCTCACCGATTTTATCTGGTATTGCTGATTATATAGGGAATAAAAAAAAATTCATGAAAATTTTTGTCTACCTAGGCTCCTTATCTTGTATCGGATTATATTGGTTTGAGCTAGAAACAATTTATTTGGGTTTATTTTTTTATTTTTTTGCGATGATAGGTTTGTGGTCTAGCTTAGTTTTCTATAATTCCTACCTACCTGACATCGCATATCCTGAACAGCAGGATAGAGCTAGTGCTAGAGGATTTTCCTACGGTTATGTAGGAAGCGTAATTTTGCTACTTGCAAATTTAGCTATGATAATGCAACCTAATTTATTTGGAATTGAGGGAAACAAAACAGATGCCTCAGTTCAGGCGATGAAATTTTCTTTTGTTTCTGTAGGAATTTGGTGGGCTTTATTTAGTCAATATTCCTTTTATTATCTACCAAAAAGTAATCATAAGTCCAAAATAACGAAAGACATATTATTAAATGGTTACAGAAAACTTAAATCTGTTTTTATTCAACTAAAAAGTCTTACAAGATTAAAGCGATTTTTACCAGCCTTTTTTCTGTATAGTATGGCCTTACAGACGGTTTTATTGGTGGCAGCTTATTTTGGTGAAGAAGAGATTGCATGGACAGATTCAAATCAAAAAACGCTAGGCTTAATTGTAAGTATTTTATTAATTCAAATTGTTGCAATTTTTGGAGCAATTTTAACCGCTAGAGCTTCTGAAAAGTTTGGAAATATCAGGGTGTTAATTTCTATAAACATTATTTGGATAATTTTGTGCATTATGGCGTATAAAGTAAAAACGCCATTACAATTTTATTCCATAGCAGGACTTGTAGGTTTGGTAATGGGTGGATTACAATCATTATCTAGATCCACTTATTCAAAACTATTGCCAAAAACTTTAGATACAACTTCATTTTTTAGTTTTTATGATGTAACTGAAAAAATTGGAATTGTAATTGGAATGTTATGTTTTGGACTAGTTGACCAAATATCAGGTAGCATGCGAAATGGAATTTTATTTTTTATAGTTTTTTTTATGCTCGGTGCTTTGATGTTAAGTCGAATACCTAAAAAATAATATAACTTTAAATAAAAATTTATTTCAGCTATTATTTATTAAGATTTTTTTAAAAAATTTAATTAGTCGTTAATTTTTAAAATGATCTTAAAATAATTAATGGCACAACTATTGACATTATATAATATAAAGTCTAAAGAAAAATAGACATTCGATTTTTTTTATGGTATATATTAGAATTAGAACTATAATATGACAAAACGACTTATAAAATCCAATGAGTGAATCTTTTTTAGGGAGCATTGACAATTTGTCACTCCAAGATATTGGATCAGAAGCTGATTTAATACCATTAATGAGTACTGAGGATGAAGAAGCACTCGAAAGTGAATCTCTTCCAGATATTGTTCCAATTTTACCACTTCGAAATACGGTTTTATTTCCTGGCGTTGTAATACCAATCACAGCAGGAAGAGATAAATCGATTAGATTGATCAAAGATGCAAATTCAACAAATAAAATTATTGGGGTAGTTGCCCAGCAAAATGAATCTATAGAAAACCCAAATTTTGAAGACATTTATAAAATTGGGACAGTCGCACAAATTTTAAGAGTTTTAAAAATGCCAGATGGTAATACGACGATTATAATACAAGGGAAAAAACGATTCAAAATTAAAAGCATCGTTCAAGATAAGCCCTATATGAAGGCATGTATTGAATCTGTAAAAGAAAATTTTTCAAAAAAAAATGATAAAAAATTTTCAGCAACAATTGACTCAATTAAAGATTTAGCACTGCAAATAATTAATGAGAACCCTAACATTCCTTCTGAAGCCTCTTTTGCCATTAAGAATATTCAGACACCATCATTTTTGATAAACTTTGTTGCATCAAACATGAATGTTAGTGTAGTTGAGAAGCAAAAAATTCTTTCTGAATTAGATTTGTTTCAGAGAGCTGTTATGTGTTTAAAGTATATGAATGAGGAGTATCAAAAACTTGCATTAAAAAATGATATTCAGTCTCGTGTTCGCTCAGAAATAGATTCTCAACAACGTGAATATTATCTACACCAACAAATGAAAACTATTCAAGAGGAATTGGGAGGTGTATCATATGAAGAAGAGGTTGAGGAAATGAAAGCAAAAGCCAAAATCAAAAAGTGGAATATTGAGGTTAAAAATCATTTTGATAAAGAGTTGATTAAAATGCAAAGGATGAATCCTCAAGTTGCTGAGTATTCAATTCAAAGAAATTATCTTGATTTATTTTTAGAACTTCCTTGGAATGAGTTTTCAACAGATAATTTTGATTTAAAACGTGCTGAAAAAATTCTCAACAGAGATCACTTTGGGTTAGATGAAGTAAAAAAAAGAGTTCTTGAATATTTAGCTGTTCTTAAACTTAGAAACGATATGAAATCACCTATTCTTTGTCTATTTGGACCTCCTGGCGTAGGAAAGACCTCCTTAGGAAAATCAATAGCTGAAGCATTAGGTAGAAAATATGTTCGGATTTCACTAGGTGGTATGAGAGACGAGGCCGAAATAAGAGGACATAGGAAAACATACATTGGTGCTCTTCCCGGCAGGATATTACAAAATTTGAAAAAAGCAGGAACTTCGAATCCAGTTTTTGTTTTAGATGAGATTGATAAAATCTCAGCAAGTTTCCAAGGAGATCCGGCTTCAGCATTACTTGAAGTTTTAGATCCTGAACAAAATACTGATTTCTATGATAATTTTCTGGAAATGGGTTATGACCTTTCTAAAGTAATGTTTATCGCAACTGCAAATAGCTTAGACACTATTAGTAGAGCATTAAGAGATAGAATGGAAATGATAAATGTTAGTGGTTATACGTTAGAAGAAAAAACATCTATCGCTAAGAAATTTTTATTACCAAAGCAACTTAAGGAGCACGGTATGGAAAGAAAGCATTTAAAGTTAAAAAGGTCTGTCCTAGAAAAAATCACAGAATGCTATACACGTGAATCTGGTGTCAGAGCACTAGAAAAGCAAGTTGCTAAGGCAGTTCGTTTTGCTGCAAAATCATTAGCAATGAGCCAAGATTATAATTACAATCCTGACATCAAAGACCTAAAGAAAATTCTCGGACCACCAAAAGTTTATAGAGATATTTATGAGAATAATTATGTTGCTGGTGTTGTGACTGGACTAGCTTGGACGGCAGTAGGAGGAGACATACTTTTCATAGAGTCCGCTATTTCACCTGGTAAAGGAAATTTAAGTATAACTGGAAATTTAGGCAAAATTATGAAAGAGTCTGCAACCATTGCAATGGAATATATCAAAGCAAACAAGAACCAATTAGGTATTTCAGAATTTAATTTTGAAGATTATAATTATCACATTCATGTCCCTGAAGGCGCAACACCTAAAGATGGTCCTAGTGCAGGAATTACCATGTTAACTTCATTAGTATCGCTACTTACTCAAAAGAGGGTAAAAAAGAATTTAGCCATGACAGGTGAGATTACTCTTCGAGGTAAAGTGCTTCCAGTTGGAGGAATAAAGGAAAAGATTCTTGCGGCTAAACGTTCAAAAATTAAGGAAATAATAGTATGCGATGAAAATAAAAAAGATGTTGAAGAAATTAACGATTCTTATTTAAAAGGACTCAAGTTTCACTTTGTAAAAGAGATGAAAGATGTAATTGAAATTTCAATTACTAACCAAAAGGTCAGGGGAGCAAAAAACCTACTTGCAACTAAATATTAACTACGAATATTTATGGCAAAACATCAGAAAATTATTATTGCCATAGACGGTTTTGCAGCTACCGGGAAAAGCTCAATAGCAAAGCGGCTATCAAATTCACTAAATTATATTCATATTGATTCTGGTTCAATGTATAGGGCAGCTACACTATTTGCTTTAAGGTTAGATTCTAAAAACAAACTTAATCCAAAAAAAATTATTCAGTCTCTGTCAGAGATAAAAATTGAGTTTAAGACAATAAAAGAAAAACAACTAATTTTTTTAAACAACGAAAATGTTAGTTATGAGATTAGAAAACCTTACGTTACAAATCAAGTTAGTAAACTAGCAAAAATACCTGAACTTCGGTCTTATTTAGTAAAAAAGCAAAAAGAGTTTGGAAAAAATAAAGGTATTATTATGGATGGAAGAGATATAGGAACAATTGTATTTCCAGAGGCAGAATGTAAATTTTTTCTTGTTGCGAATGTTGAAGTTAGAGCAAAGAGAAGGTATTTTGAACAACAAAGTAAAGATAATAAAGAGACTTATGAAAAGGTTTTGAAAAGCCTAATTAAAAGAGACAAGTTAGACACAGATAGAATAAGCAGTCCTCTTATGAAGGCTAAAGGTGCCCTTAAAATTGATGTAAGCGATCTAACATTAGACGAGGTTTACGATAAAATGTTGTCATACATAAAAAAGAAATTAAATAAACACTAAACTAAAAAAAACTCAATTGTAATTTGAAGATCAATCTATTACTATTATATTTGCAAGCTTTTAATTAAATAGAAAAACCGAAAGCAGTTAATATTTTAAAACCATCTTCTATCCGAGTAATTGAGGTTTTTCCTGCAGGATAGGATACAAAATAATATGAAATGGCTAAGAAACCGTCTCAACCCAAAGCTGTAAATAAAGTAACATCTAAAGTACCAACTACAAAAAAGGCAGTATCCAAGCCTTCAGCAGCTATAAAAGCTGTGGGCAAATCAACAACTGCTAAAAAGGCAGCTTCTAAGCCAACTACAACTAAAAAAGCTGCGGCCAAATCAACAACTACAAAAAAGGCAGCTTCTAAGCCAACTGCAACTAAAAAAGCTGTGACCAAATCAATAACTACAAAAAAGGCAGCTTCTAAGCCAACTGCAACTAAAAAAGCTGTGGCCAAATCAACAACTACAAAAAAGGCAGCACCTAAGTCAACAGCAACTAAAAAAGCTGTATCCAAATCAACAACTTCAAATAAAATAGTTGCCAAACCTACAAAAACAACAAAAGCAGTTACCAAAGTAAAAATCTTAAAAAAAACTCTAGCTGAGGAAGAACCGCTACAACAAATTTCAGAAACTGACTTAACGAATGATAAGATCAGTGAAAAGTCTTCAAATTCTAATGCGAAACAAAAATCAGAATTTTTAGATAATTTTAATTGGCATAATTATGCTGAAGGGATTGAGTTAATTGACGAAAGGCAGCTTGATGAATTTGAAAAACTTGTTAAAGAAAACTTTGTAGATACATCTGATGAAGATGTTTTACAAGGTACAGTTGTTTATATGACCGATAGAGAAGCTATTATAGATATTAATGCAAAATCTGAAGGAGTGATCTCTTTGAATGAATTTAGATACAATCCTGATTTAAAAATTGGAGATAAAGTTGAGGTAATCGTTGATACACGTGAAGATCGAACAGGTCAGTTAGTTCTTTCTCATAGAAAAGCAAGAGTAATCCAAGCTTGGGATAGGGTTAATAATGCACATGATAATTCTGAAATTGTTAGTGGATTTGTTAAATGTAGGACTAAGGGTGGAATGATTGTGGATGTTTTTGGAATTGAAGCTTTTTTACCTGGATCTCAAATTGATGTCAAACCTATTAGAGATTATGATCAATATGTTAATAAAACCATGGAATTTAAAGTGGTTAAAATTAATCACGAATTCAAAAATGTTGTTGTTTCACATAAAGCTCTAATTGAAGCTGACATAGAAGAACAAAAGAAAGAAATTATAGGTCAACTAGAAAAAGGTCAAGTACTTGAGGGTATAGTCAAGAATATAACTTCTTATGGTGTATTTATAGATCTTGGTGGTGTTGATGGACTTATCCATATTACTGACCTTTCATGGAGCAGAATTAACCATCCTAGTGAAATTCTGGAGTTAGATCAAAAATTGAATGTGGTAATTCTTGATTTTGATGATAACAAATCGCGCATCCAATTAGGTCTCAAACAATTAAGTGACCATCCATGGGATAAACTCTCCAAGGATTTAAAAGAAGGAGACAAAGTCAAAGGAAAAGTTGTTATAATTGCAGATTATGGAGCTTTCGTTGAAATCGAAGAAGGTGTTGAAGGACTTGTACATGTTTCGGAAATGTCTTGGTCAACCCACTTGCGTTCTGCGCAAGATTTTGTTAAAGTAGGTGATGAAGTTGATGCTGTTGTTTTATCTCTTGATAGAGAATCACGAAAAATGTCCCTTGGAATAAAACAGATCACACCTGATCCTTGGACTGATATTACCTCAAAATACCCGCTAGGATCCAAGCACACAGGATTAGTTAGAAACTTTACTAATTTTGGAGTATTCATTGAGTTAGAAGAAGGTATTGATGGTTTAGTTTACATATCAGATCTTTCTTGGACTAAAAAAGTTAAGCATCCATCCGAAGTTTTGACTCTTGGAGAAAAAATTGATGTCATAGTTCTTGAATTAGATGTTGAGGGACGTAAATTGAGTTTAGGTCATAAACACACAAAAGACAATCCATGGGATAAGTATGAAAAAGATTTTGAATTAAATTCGATACATGAAGCTGAGATTTTCCAGGTTTTAGACAAGGGCTCTACAATTCAATTTAATGAGGATATTACTGCTTTTGTTCCACTTCGTCATATGGAAAAAGAAGATGGATCAAAACTAAACAAAGGTGAAAAAGCAACTTTTAAAATAATTGAGTTTAATAAAGATTTCAAAAGAGTCGTGGCGTCACATACATCAGTTTATAGAGACAAAGAATCAAAAAATAATAAAAAAGCAATTGCTAAATCTTTATCCAAAAATTCTGATAAGGCAACACTTGGAGACCTTGATGCACTAGCGAACTTAAAAGAAAAAATAGATGATAAGTAATAACACTTTCACATTCAATTTTCAAAAAAAACCCTTACTCAAAAGGGTTTTTTTTTATACTCAAGAAAACAATACTTTTGTTATATATCGATATAAATGACTTCTAGGATACTACTTAATGAAAAAAAAATAGAGATAATACTTAGAAGATTATGTTATCAACTTAAAGAAAAGCATGGGGACTTTTCAAAAACAATATTAGTTGGACTTCAACCAAGAGGGACATTACTCCTAGAGCGTTTAGTTAAATTATTAAATGAGCAAGGCCTAATGAACCTAAAGTTTGGAAAGCTGGATACAACTTTTTTCCGTGATGATTACAGGAGAAACGAAAAACCCTTAAATGCAAATCAAACTGAAATGAACCAATCAGTTGAAGGAATGGATGTGGTATTTATTGATGATGTTTTATATACTGGTAGAAGTATTCGCTCTGCATTAACAGCAATTGACACTTATGGTAGACCAAACTCCATTGAATTATTAGTTCTTATTGATAGACGGTTTAGTCGTCATCTACCCATACAACCTGATTATTTGGGTGCACAAGTAGATGCTTTACAAGGGGATAAAGTTAGAGTAATATGGTCAAAAAACTCAGCTAAAAATATTGTATATCTTGAGAAAAGTAGTGAATGAAAAATCTTAGTGTATCAAATCTTTTAGGAATAAAATATCTAAACTCTGAAGACTTTAATTTAATTTTCGAAACTGCATCACAATTTAAAGAAGTGATTAATCGTCCAATAAAAAAAGTTCCTAGTTTAAGAGATATTACCATAGCAAATTTATTTTTTGAAAATAGTACTAGAACCAAGCTTTCTTTCGAACTTGCAGAAAAAAGGCTTTCTGCTGATATAATAAACTTTTCCGCGAGTCTATCATCAGTTTCTAAAGGTGAGACTTTGTCAGACACTGTAAAAAATATATTAGCTATGAAAGTTGATATGATAATTTTAAGACACCCAAATCCAGGGGCAGCTCATTATTTATCAAAAAATTTAAATGCCTGTATAATAAATGCTGGAGATGGAACACACGAACACCCAACTCAAGCATTACTTGATGTATATTCTCTTACAGAAAAATTTGGTAGTCTTAAAGGGAGGCGCGTAGCAATTGTAGGTGACATTATGCACTCGCGAGTAGCCCTTTCAAATATTTATGCTTTGAAAATGATGGGAGCAGAAGTAAAACTCTGCGGTCCTAAATCTTTAATTCCAAAGCACATTGAATCCATGGGAGTAACAGTTTCCTCCGATCTAAATGCAGTTTTGAACTGGTGTGATGCAGCAAACATACTTCGTATTCAAAATGAGAGAATGGGCACAGTTTATTTTCCTTCAAATAGAGAGTATAGTCAAAATTTTGGTTTAAATGCTGATAGGATAAAAAAATTAAAAAAAGAAATTATAATTTTACATCCTGGTCCAATTAACCGAGGGGTTGAAATATCTAGCTTTGTTGCTGATTCAAGCCATTCTATCATTTTGGATCAAGTTCAAAATGGTGTAGCTATTCGTATGGCAATTATTTATCTTTTAGGTTCCAAATTGAACATAAAATCTAATGATTAGAAAAATAAATGAAAAAATAAATTACATCGATTTTTGTGAAATTAACTCTCAAAAAAAACTCACATTTAATGAATTAATAATCACAAAATCAGATCTTATAATTAATTGCACAAAGGTTATCCCTGAAGAATCTTTTTTAAAAAAACTTGCAGTACATCAAAGCAGTATAAATAGAAGTTTCGTAATTATAATTTCTTCAGAAACAGATGTAAAATTCAATTATAATTTCAATTTTGTACCAACTAAAAAAGAAGCATTTGATTTTGTTTCACTTGAGCGTATAGAACGTGATTTAGACTATTAAGACTATGCATTTAACAATTTTAGGATGTCATTCTGCAACACCAAGAGAGAATAATCATACGAGCTCTCAGTTGTTGAGAATTGACGAAAGCCTTTTTCTTATTGATTGTGGTGAAGGAACTCAAATCCAGCTACGTAAGGCAAAAGTTAAATTTTTCAAAATAAAGCATATTTTTATTTCTCATTTACATGGAGATCATTTTTACGGTTTAGTTGGTTTAATCAGTACATTCAGGCTATTAGGACGAAAAGAGGATCTAAATATTTATGGTCCTAAAGGAATTAAAGAAGTGATAACACTTCAACTCAAATTAGCTAAATCATGGACTGAATATTCAATTAATTTTCATGAATTAGTATCAAAAAAAAGTGAAATTATATATAAAGATGATTTCTTGACTGTAAAAACACTTCCGCTTGATCATAGAGTTTATACAAATGGATTCCTTTTTATAACCTCATCAAAAAAACGAAAAATTAATCTAGATGCAATCAAAGGTATCAAATTAGAACATTACCATTATCGTCAAATTCAACAAGGAAAGTCTATAGAATTAGATGATGGTACTTTTCTGGATAATGAGGATATTTCATTAGAACCTGATTCACCAAAAAAATACGCTTATTGTAGTGATACTGCATTTAAACCTGATTTGGTTCCTCTTATAAATGGTGTAGATTTGTTATACCATGAGTCCACTTTTTTGGAAAAACACTCCGAATTAGCAAAAATCACTAAGCATAGCACTGCACTTCAAGCAGCTACAATCGCCAAGGACGCACGTGTAAAAAATCTTATGCTTGGCCATTATTCAAATCGTTATGGTGATAAAGAGGACTTTTATAAAGAGGCTAGTAAAGTTTTTAAATCTGTAATTCTCTCTGAAGATCTTAAAAGTTTTTCGATTTAAACAAATGGGTTGTAAATTGCACTAAAATGGAAAATAAGGATATAAGTCACTTAAGGAAATCATATGATAAAAGTAAATTGAATCTTGAGGATATCAATTTTCAACCTATAGAGTTTTTTAAGTTATGGTTTGATGATGCACTTAATAATAAAGATATTGAAGAGGCAAATGCTATGACTTTAACAACCCTTGGTCTAGATGATTTTCCGAAGGGAAGAGTGGTTTTACTTAAATCTTTTACGGAAGCAGGTTTTATTTTTTATACTAACTACAAAAGTGAAAAGGGTTTATCAATCGAATACCACTCAAAAGTCGGGTTATCCTTTTTTTGGCCCCCGCTTGAACGACAAGTCATAATAAAGGGTGAAATCGAAAAAATTTCCTCTGTAGATTCTGATAATTATTTTTCGTCTCGCCCTAAGGGAAGTCAAATTAGTGCTTTGGTTTCAGAGCAAAGCAAAGCAATAAGGAGTAGAGAAATCCTTGAGAAAAAAATGGATTTGATGGAAGCAAAATATATTACAAAAGAAATCAAGCGACCTGAAAACTGGGGAGGATATCTTGTTAAGCCTAAATCTGTTGAATTTTGGCAAGGAAGGCCTAATAGATTGCATGACAGAATATTATGTACTTTGGTTAAAAATTCTTGGGAAATTAAAAGACTATCTCCATAAAATGAAGAGGCTTGTTTTATTACGTCATGCAAAATCTTCATGGGATTTAAATGTTTCTGATAAAGATAGGCCGTTAACAGAAAAGGGAATTAACCGTATCAGGATGATTTCAGTTAATAGCTCAAATATTTTATCTGGAGCAGATTTAATTTTTTCGAGTCCAGCTAATCGCGCTCTTCACACCGCT
Source organism: uncultured Bacteroidota bacterium (assembly GCA_902613595.1). Lineage (GTDB taxonomy): Bacteria > Bacteroidota > Bacteroidia > Flavobacteriales > Flavobacteriaceae > MS024-2A. The sequence goes on along the minus strand of CACMHY010000001.1, from coordinate 105,603 downwards.
TGTATAATGATGAACTCTCTAGGATTGAGTTTTACTAAAATTGTTTTAAAAAAGGAACTTTATACATTTGAATTATCGAAATTACTTGATTTTATTTATAATATTTCAGATGATTATAATTCAGTAATTTGCGTTGGGCATAATCCAGCATTTACAGAGGCTATATCACATTTGTCCAAAAGAGATTTTAATCATTTACCAACCTCTGCTTGGGCTGAATTAAACTTTTCTCAAACAAAATGGAAAAATATTTCTGATGGGAAATTAAAACTTGGGATACCAAAGGAAATTCTAAAATAGTATGTTTAGTAAAATACGCTATATCAATAGAGAGTTAAGCTGGTTAGATTTTAACGCTAGGGTGCTGCAGGAGGCGGCTGACCAACATGTGCCACTTCTAGAAAGATTAAGGTTTATAGGTATTTTTTCAAACAATTTGGATGAATTTTTTCAAGTTAGATTCTCCACTGTCCAGCGGATTGCACAATCAGAAAAATCAGGAAAGAAGATTTTTGGAGGCAAGAGTGCTTCTGATCTCCTAAAAACAATTACTAAAAAGGTAATTGATCAACAGAGAGAAAGTATGAAAATTCTTTCAGAAATCGAGAGTAAATTAGAAAGAGAACACATTTATTTTATAAACGAAAACCAAGTTTTAGATGAACAAAAAGCTTTTTTGAAGGAGTATTTTATACAGAGAGTTAGTCCTGCATTAATGACGATTATAGTAAGAGAAAATTCTACTCAGGACTTTTCAGATAATTTAGCTTTCCTCGCTGTCAAACTCGGCTTTGAATCAAATGGTACAGAGCATAAACAATTTGCACTCATTGAAATACCTAGAGATTTAGACAGATTCATTGTTTTACCCAAAATAGGAAAAAAACAATATGTTATGTTCCTTGACGATCTGATAAGGTATCATTTTCATCTAATTTTTAATTTTTTTGATTTTGTTAAAATTGAGGCACATATGATAAAAGTTACACGCGATGCTGAATTAGATATGGAAGGTGATGTTTCTAAAAGTTACATAAATAAGATAATTGAAAGCGTTAGAGATCGTTTTTTAGCAGAACCAGTCAGACTTGTTTACGATAAAGGAATTGCTCCTGATACATTGAAAGTAATTAAAAATCTTTTAGGAGTTGGCACAAATGACAGTCTAATTCCTGGAGGTCGTTATCATCATCGCCGTGATTACATGAACTTTCCTCAACTAGATAGAAAAGATTTGCAATATGAAAATAAAGAACCTTTACCAATCAAAGGTCTTTCATTAGAAAAGAGTATTTTTAAAGCTGTTGAAGCTAAAGATTATTTACTATATACACCTTATCACAGTTTTTCTTTCCTTATAAAGTTCCTTCGTGAAGCTGCTTTAGATCCTGATGTTATAACTATCAAAATTACCATATACCGCTTATCCAAAATTTCTAATGTAGCTAGGTCACTAGTTAATGCTGCGAAAAATGGAAAGAAAGTTTTGGTTCAGATTGAACTACAAGCACGTTTTGACGAAACAAATAATATTACTTATGCTGAGCAGATGCAAGCTGCCGGTGTTGAGCTAATTTTTGGAATCCCTGGACTTAAAGTTCACTCAAAAATATGTGTAGTTGAGAAAAAGGTTAATAATAAAAACTTACGTTATGGTTTTATAAGTACAGGTAATCTTAATGAGGATACTGCAAAGATTTATACTGACTATACACTTTTTACAGCAAATCAAAAAATTTTAAGAGATGTAAATAAAGTTTTTAATTTTCTTCAAGTACATTACAAATTAAAAAAATATAAACATCTAATTGTATCACCACATTATACTAATAGCTTCATTGTAAAGATGATTGACAAGGAAATAGAAAATGCTTTAGCTGGATTGGCGAGTGGTATAAAATTAAAGTTAAATGCTATAACAAACTTTAAAATGATTGAAAAACTCTATGAGGCAAGCAATGCTGGTGTTCCAATAAAAATGATTGTTAGAGGAATTTGTTGTCTTATACCAGGAGTAAAAGGTATGAGTGAAAACATTGAGGTAATTAGTATTGTAGACAAGTTTTTGGAACATCCTAGAGTATATTATTTTACAAATCTTGATAAACCTAAAATTTATATTTCTTCAGCAGATTTTATGACTAGAAATATAGAAAATAGAGTAGAGGTGGCAACACCTATATATGATTTAAATCTTCAACAACAAATTATTGATGTTTTTGACATTACATGGAATGATAATGTAAAAGCAAGAAGGATAAATGGCTATACCCAAAACCAATTCATTAGGAATAATAAATCTCCCGTTCGTTCACAGTTAGATATTTACGAGTACTATAGAAATAATGATAATTTATGAGGATCACCAAATATGCGGCAATAGATATTGGCTCTAATGCTTTACGTTTATTAATTTCAAATGTCATCGAGCATAAAAAAGAAACCATTACACTTAAAAATAGTTTAGTCAGGGTCCCTATAAGATTAGGTCAAGACGCATTTACAACTGGCATAATTTCCAGATATAATATTAAGCAGCTATCCAGATCCATGAAGTCTTTCAAAAATCTTATGAAAGTGCATGATGTTAAGAATTATTTAGCTTTTGCAACGGCAGCACTTAGGGAAGCAAAAAATGGAAAGTACGTTATTGATAGAGTTAAAAAAAAGTCAGGGATAAATATTCAAATTATTGATGGTAAAAAAGAAGCAAGAATAATTTCTAATAGTAATGTTTTCGATGGTATTGATCCTAATAAAACAATCTTATATGTAGACGTTGGGGGAGGTAGTACTGAATTAAGTATTATAAAAAATAATAAAACTCTAAAATCAACTTCATTTAAAATAGGGACAGTACGTCTATTAACTAATGGTGTAGACAATGAAACCTGGATTATGGCAAAAAAATGGGTAATAACTAATACAAAACCTTTTACAAATATTTTTCTATTAGGGACAGGAGGAAATATTAATAAGCTTTATAAAATTTCAAATAATAATGAGAATAAACCTCTTACTTATAGAAAATTAAGAAAAATTTATAAAAATCTTAATTCACTATCATATGAGGAACGTATAATTAAATTTGCTCTCAATCAAGATAGATCAGATGTAATAATACCTGCGACAGAATTATTTCTTAAAATTTTCGAATGGAGTGGTGCGAAAGAAGTTTATGTACCAAGAGTTGGTCTCTCAGACGGTATGATCAAGGAATTATGTAAAAAACTAAATTAATTACAAACCATGAATAGATTCTTTATTATTTAGTTCCCCAATAAGATTTTTTTCAAATTCTAATTATGATTCCTATTTTTGGTTTACTCTTTCTTTAAATCCACCATGTTTACGAGCTAATTTTTAAAAAAAATATTATAGTGATGTGCTTTGCTTATCATCAATTATTAAATAAACGTAATTTTTTTTCTTCCAATTCTTTTAAAATAATTTTAAAACTTCACAGCTTCTTACTTCAATTAATGTACCATATAATAATCTATTTACAAGATTATTGTTTCTATTCCCCCGCCCTTTTTTGAAAAAAATAATATTAATTTAATTACGTATTCATCTTCATTTCTCTGCCAAGGGAAAATTCCATCTCTAAAATTAATCCGTGAACCATGTGAAAATGAATAATTTTATCTTTGGCTGTCTCCAACATTATTTTAACTAATTCTGATTTTTCTAGAAAAGAAATTACAAGTGAGATTGGGGTGCATGCAGCTTTTTTTTACAGAAAGTATATTCTGTTAATATTTCTTGTAAATTATTTTTTGCAATTCTTACCCAGATTGGTCAGAGTGTAACTTCAAACCTAACATGTATATAATAATTTAATATTCAAGGTCAAACTTTTTTCTTAGGGTTTCTATAGAAGGATTGATCTTTAGAAGGTGTTGATATTTTTCCTTTTGAGTAAAAATGATTTTTTCTTTTTCTATCTCGGAAATATTGACTTTAACCGCAATTTTAAAATTGTTTAACTTATTACAAATAAAGGACAATAGTTTCTCTTTCTCAAGATTTATTTCTACTCTATTCAATTCATTTGCAACTGTAAAAACGACATTATTATTATCTAATTTGACTGGATTCATATTTAAAATTGAAATTAAATTTCGTTTCCCCTCTTTTTTTAATTGTTCTATATATTCCTGAATTACAACTTTTAGATCCTCAAGTTTAAATTTTTCTTCCGCTAGATCATGACCATCATTTTTAATTTTCTTAATTTCTTTTAAACTTCTTTGAACCTTTATACTTGAGAGTGAATATCTTGAAATTTTACCATGCTTTTCATTTTTGTCCAATCTATTTGTATTCGATGTTTTTTTTTTGGTCTCTATTACTTCTTTTTTTTTAAAATTAGTGTCAGAGCTCTTATTTTTTTCTGTTTCAATAAATTCATTTGGAACATCATTTAAAATATTTTTTCTTTCTTCAATTTTAGAGGACAACTCTAAATTATTATTTGCTTTTGATATTGGTAATTTAGAATTATTTGAACTTTGATCATTTTTTTTTTCACTATCGTATTCAATGGAAGCAAGTTGCATTAAGGTCAGCTCTACATGAACTCTTTTGTTTCTAACATTTCTGAAGTTTATCTCACTTTTATTTATTAATTCTATTGACTCCAATATTTTAGCATCTAAAAGTTTTTTTGAAATTTCGGCATATTCTAACTTTAATTCTTCTCCAACTTCAAGTAGATGAAGAGTTTTAGAATCTTTTGCCAAAATTAAGTTTCTAAAAAAGTTTGCAAGACCGTTAATAAATTGAGCATCTTCTATCCCTCTTCTTTTCAATTGGTCGTAACTTTTTATTAATTGGGGTATGTTATTACTAAAAATAATTTTTCCTAAACTACAGTAGGTTTTATTATCTAAGAGATTTAGGTTGTCAGCTACCGATTTTTCATTTAGGTCTGCTTTTGTAAAACTAACCATCCTGTCATAAATTGATAATGCATCTCTGAGAGATCCGTCAGCTTTTTGGGCTATTAGAAAAAGAGCATTTTCCTCAAATTTAAACTTACTTTGGACAGCTATTTTTTTTAGATACGATTGGATTTCTAGGACCGAAATACGATTGAAATCATAAATCTGACATCTGGATAGAACTGTTGGTATAATTTTGTTTTTTTCGGTTGTGGCAAGAATAAAAATTACATGTTTTGGTGGTTCTTCTAGTGTTTTTAAAAAGGCGTTAAATGCAGAATTTGAAAGCATGTGGACTTCGTCAATTATATAAACTTTATAGTTACCAATTCTAGGTGGTATTCTAACTTGTTCATTAATTTTACGAATGTCTTCTACTGAATTATTAGATGCTGCGTCTAATTCAAAAATGTTAAAAGCATAATCCCCCGAATTATTTGACTCTAAATTATTTATTTCTTTTGCTAAAATACGTGCACAAGAAGTTTTACCAACTCCTCTTGGTCCAGAAAAAAGGAGGGCTTGCGGAATTTGGTTTGTTATTAAACTGTTTTTTAAAGTATAAGTAACATTATCTTGTCCAATTACCTCTTCAAATGACTTTGGCCTATATTTTAAAGCTGAAACTATGAATTGCTCCATTTAAATAAATATATAAATCTAATAAAGTTTTTGTTAAACAGTCTTGATTATATTTATTTATAATTATTAACAAATGATTAAATTTGTTTAGCAGGCTATCTTATCGCTTCTAAAATTTTAGGAGAGGAAAGTCCGGACACCAAAGAGCAACATAGCGGGTAACACCCGTCCTTCTAAAGAAGAGGAAAAGTGCAACAGAAAGAATGTACAGTTAGGCTGTAGTGAAATCATGTAAACTCTGTGTGGTGCAACGCCAAGTATATCTATGAAAGAATGGCTCGTTCGATATAGAGGGGTAGGCGGCAAGAGTGTTAAAGTAATTTTACACCCAGATAAATGATAGGACTAGACAGAATCCGGCTTATAGGCCTGCTTTTTTTTAATATTAGAATTAAAAAAAGAAATAGTACTGTCACCGTACCTTCGTTTCATATAATAATTGGGTTGATTTGTGAGATCAATTTTTCTGTTGTGTTCAATAATTAGTATGCCATCAATTAGAAGTTTTTCGATACTTAAATCTATGATTTTTTTGTAGGTATCATATTGTATTTTGTATGGCGGATCAGCAAAGATTAAATTAAACTCATTATTATTATTTTTTAAAAAGTTAAGACTATCAGTTCGGATAACATTAATTTTTGTATTAAATAATAGTGATGTTTTTTTTATAAATTCAACACATATTCTATTCTTATCTACAGATGTAATGTTTAATGATCCTCTAGAGGCAAACTCATAACTTATATTTCCAGTACCTGAATAAAGATCTAAGACTATAAGGTTTGTAAAATCAAATCTGTTTTGTAAAACATTAAATAAACCCTCTTTTAATCGGTCAGTTGTAGGTCTGGAAGGTAGATTTTTTGGAGGGTAAATTTTTCTTCCTTTAAATTTTCCTGAGATAATTCTCATTAGTTAAAGTAAGGTGAGAGGTAAGGGGCGTGATGTTTTGAGAACTTTAAATTTATGGAAGGTTCTTCGTTAGTAAAAGTAATATTAGAATGATAATGTTTGACTATTTCATAATAGCTCTCAAAAGCATCTATCCTACCTAAAAATACTATTTCAAACTGATGTGGTCCAAGGTTAAACTGCTCAATAACAAAAAAAAGATAATACATAAAATCGTTTTGTTTTTTAATGATGAAACGATTATTAAATAATAAACTTTTATTTTTTACAAGAAAAATATCCATTGCATTGAAGTGTAGGTGGATAAATAGTTGTTTTGAAAATTTTTTAATTGAACTTAAGTTTAAAACTCTTTTTATAAGTAATGAATTGTAATGGAAAATATTGAAATCTATATCTAGTTTATCAATTATATTATAAATTTTCTTTGGAACCGAATAAATATTTATTCTTTCTTGATTTATTAATTTATCGAAAATCACGATTTCTGCTTTAGGTTTTTTAAAATAAAGATTTAAGTAATCATCTAACCTTTGGTTGTCAAAAAAAACATAGGGTACTAGAGTCGAGGGATTTTGAAAAAAAATTATGCTGAAGTATTCAAAGTTTTCATGGTAGTTTTTTTCTAAAAAATTTCTGAAAGTGTATTCAAATTCAGACATATCACCAGGGTGAGAAAAAAAATCTACACTGTTGGTTGTACAAAATGAAAAGCCTTTTTTAAAATAATGTATTGATAAGCTTTTTTTTTGTTTGTTACTATTCTCGCTTAGCATCAAATATTGTTGGCCAATTTCCGTTTGTGCTTACTTTGCTTAAAGACCCAAGGATAATTTCAGGACCATTGACGCCGTCTACTGAAACAGTTTCATTTTCCTGTTTCACTAGATCTTCATTCTGATCATAAAGTAAGATATTTTTAGAAATTTTTACTTCAAATACAGGAACCATGTAACCATTTTTATTTATAATTTCAGCTTTAATATGAAATGTACTATCCTCTAAACCATCAATAGGTAGGTAAGCCATTTTTTTATAGGAATTATTATTTTTAAAAAGCGAGTCTTTAACCGCAACAAATCCTAAAGTATCAACTACTATTACTTCTTTTAACATATCAATTCTATATGTACGATCATATTCCAAGTAGGACGAATCACGTTTTTCTATTAATGTAAAAATTCCTTCATCTACAAATTTAACAAGGCTATCAAAATTATTTGAAAATTGACCCTTAACATCTTTATGTGCTATTTGTGCTGTTCTTATGTCTTTGAGTCTATTAATAACAAGAGCAAATCTTTCATTTTTTACTTGGTTAAATTTTATTGGACCACTGATAGAATCATATATCTTGTAGGCAAAGAAAATTGATAAAATCCATAAAGCTGCTTGGATGCCTAATTTCATATAGTATAATTTCTTTAAAACAAATCTACAATTTTTTTTGTATCACAAAAGTTTTTAAAAAAAATTATATTTAGCAAACGGATTTTATTAATGCATTCTAAAAATTTTGCCTTAAAGCTTGAAAAAAAGCTAAATTTTAAACCAACTCAATCCCAGCTTCAGTGGTTTGAAGAGATATCAAAATTTATTCTTTCTAAAGACTTGAATTCAGTTTTTGTATTAAAAGGTTACGCAGGTTCTGGGAAAACGACATTGTTGGGATCTTTAGTTAATGAGTTAAATACAATCAACTATAAAGCTGTAATGATGGCCCCAACAGGAAGGGCCGCTAAAGTGATGTCTGCGTACTCAAATTACCCTGCATATACCATTCATAAGCAGATATATAATACTAAATCCGAAGAGACAGGGAGTGTTGTTTTTGATTTAAAAAAAAATACACACAAAAATACGATTTTCATAGTTGATGAAGCTTCTATGATTGGAAGTGAAGATTCTCAAACTAAGTTTTCCAAAAATAATTCACTTCTAAATGATTTGGTTAATTATATTAGAAATGGATATAATTGTAAGCTTATATTTGTTGGTGACCCAGCACAGCTTCCACCAATTAATTTAACATTAAGTCCTGCACTAGACATAGACCTGTTGGAAGAATATTATTTTAATAAAGTATTTACTGTAGAGTTAAATTTTGTTGTTAGACAAGATCAATACTCAGGTATTTTGAAAAATGCAACTTTAATTAGGAATCAACTTAACAAAAAAAAATATAATCAGTTTACATTTAATCTAAGTGGATTTGCTGATATTGAAAATTTGAGCGAAAGAAGTAATATCTTTGAAGCTGTTGAGTCAGCATATGACATATCTGGAATAGATCAAACGGTATTTATAGTAAGATCAAATAGAAGGGCTAATCTATTTAATGAGCAAATAAGGAAAAGTATATTGAATCTTCAAAATGACATATCATCAGGAGATCGACTTATGGTCATAAAAAACAATTATTTTTGGCTATCACCCGCATCTAAACCGAGTTTTATTGCTAATGGAGATATTATACAAATAATAAAAATAAAATCTAAAAAAGAGATTTATGGCTTTTCTTTTGCTGTAGCTCAGGTTTTTTTAGTGGATTATCCTGAAGAACCATCATTTGATACTGTTTTATTACTAGACACAATTCAAATCGAGACAGCTTCATTATCACACGAAGATTCAAACCGCCTTTATAAAAATATAATGGAAGACTACATTGACGAAGTTTCAAAGTTTAAGCGACTTATAAAAGTTAAAAAGAATAAATTTTTTAATGCTTTACAGGTAAAATATTCATATTCAATTACATGTCATAAATCTCAAGGGGGTCAGTGGGAAAATGTTTTTGTAGAAAAGCCATATTTACCTAATGGATCAAATAAAGAATATTTAAGATGGCTATATACAGCTGTTACACGTTCAACAAAAAAATTATATTTGATAGGTTTTACATCCGAAGATTTTAATTTTAAAAGCTAAGAATATGTTTCGTTTGTTTTCAAATTTTTTTTTTCTGAAGTTGTTAGGTTGGAAAATTGAAGGTAAATTTCCAAAATTATTAAAATACGTTGTTGCAGTTGTACCACACACAAGTTGGGTAGATTTTTTTGTTGGCTTAATGGTTCGGAGTATTTTAGGTGAAAAAATAAATTTTGTTGGAAAAAAAGAATTATTCACCCCATATTTTGGATGGTTTTTTAGGCTTTTAGGTGGAATTCCAATAGATAGATCAGGATCAGGAGGTTCGGTACAATCTATAATTAAATTATTTAAAGAAAATAAAAAGTTTAGGATTGCTCTTGCACCCGAAGGTACTCGTAAAAAAGTCAAACAACTCAAAACTGGTTATTATCATATAGCGCAAGAATTAAAAATACCAATTGTACCAGTTACTTTTGATTATACCAACAAAAAAATAATTGTATACCCAAGTTTTTATAGTACTAATAATAAATTTATGGATTTAAAAAAATTAGAAACCTTGTTTAGGGGGTTCAATGGCTTTTCTAAGGCAAAAAGCTTTTAGTTTTTTTTATATCTAAAGAATGATATACATTTTGTACATCCATATCATCCTCAATTTTTTCTATTAAATCAAGAACTTCGATCTGTTGTTCAAAATTTAAGGATTTTACTAACTGAGGAATTCTCTCAAAGCCAGAGGAAATAATTTCTAAATTGCGATTTTCGAGTTCCCTTTGAATTATACCGAAGTGATCGAATGAGGCATATAAATGTATTTCATTATCATCTAAAAATACTTCTTCGACTCCATAATCAATAAATTCCAATTCAATTTTTTCAATTTCTAAGTCATTTTTACTAATTCTGAAATTACATAAATGTTCAAACATAAATTCTACTGAGCCTGAAGTAGACAAGTTTCCTCCTGCTTTATTAAAATATGAGCGAATGTTCGCAACAGTCCTATTATTATTATCTGTTGCTGTCTCAATTAAAACTGCAATTCCGTGAGGTGCGTATCCTTCAAAAATAATTTCCTTATAGTTTTCAGTGTTTTTTTCAGTTGCTTTTTTAATTGCTCTTTCAATATTATCTTTTGGCATATTAGCCGCCTTTGCATTTTGTATCAGTGCACGTAATCTTGAGTTACTTTCTGGGTCAGCCCCATTTTCTTTGACACTCATAGAAATATCTTTTCCAAGCCGTGTAAATGTTTTAGCCATTGTAGACCAACGCTTTAATTTTCTTGCCTTTCTAAATTCAAAAGCTCTACCCATATATTTGTTTATTTTACAAAGATATAGAAACTACAATTTGGATCTTTTTGATATATCAATTTTATCAATTCTACACTGTTAAATCATCCAAAACGTCTTCATATGAAGGCTGAATATAGTGTGGTAATTTATTTTCTTTTGGAAGAACAGCTAAATATCTTGTTGTATTTGATGTGAATACTTGTTTGAAGATTCCTAGCTCTTTGTACCTTTTTTTAACTAATGTTCTTATGAAATCATAGTGTGAAATCAAATCAGTACTACCCAAATGAAAAATTCCTGTTTTTTGATGGTTTATAATGTAGTGTACTTGTTGGCTTAAGCGAATATCACTATTTACATTGATAATCGTGTTTGGGAATACTTCTATGGGGATATTTTCTTTTAATGCTTCATCGATATTTGTTGTTCTCGGAGAATTTAATCCAAAAACCATAGGTAAGCGAAGTATTGCATACTTACCAGTTCTTAGATTTAAAAGTTGATTTTCAATTTTAATTTTAAAATGTCCATAATGACTTTTTGAAAGTGTCTTATCATACTCGTAAGACGGGTAATGTCTGAAAGAATCAAAAACATTGGCTGAAGAAATAAACATTATTCTACAATCATTTTTTTGAATATATTCTTTAATATAAATGTGAACTTCTACTTGAGAGTTTATGTCCCCCCTAAGAGAAGATATAATTAGTTTTGGATTGAATTCTCTTAAAATAGGAAGCAATTCATTGTTTTCATGATTAAAATGGATAAAATGAGAGTTATTTTCGTATGCCTTGGAATTATTATAAGTTCCCAAGGTTTTATAGAAAGGTGCCAGCTCACTGTAAATAGCATTACCAATAAAACCACTTCCCCCTAATATTAGAATAGGTCTTGATGTTTTCAAATTAAATAAATGGGGTTTTAACTATTTTAGCAGTCCAAACCTTACCTCTAATAACCACTCCAATCTCAGTTAATGGAGAAGAAAAATCACTTTTAACATAGCCCAAACCAATTGCTTTTTCGAGATACGGTGACAGAGTACCAGAAGTAACTTTACCTATTTGATTTTGGTACTTATCAACTAAAATATAACCATTTCTTGGTATAGCCCTTCCTTCTATAACAAAACCAATTAATTTCCTTTCTGTACCATTTGATTTCTGCCTTCTAATGTTTTTAAAATTTATACATCTTTTTTCTGGCTCACTTATCCAGCCTAAACCCGCTGAAATGGGTGATGTAGTCTCGTCAATTTCATTACCATATAAACAATATCCCATTTCAGTTCTAAGAGAATCGCGTGCACCCAGCCCAACTGGTTTTATTCCGAATGCTGAGCCTGCTTCAAGTATTGAATACCAGATTTTTTCTGCTTTATTTGATTGAAAAAAAATTTCTATACCTCCGGCACCAGTATACCCAGTAGTTGCGATTAATATGTTTTGAAAACCAGCAAAATTAGTAATAGCTAGCCCATAGTGTGGGAGAGAAATTAATTTAAAGTCTGTCAAAGATTGCATAGCCTCTAAAGCCCTAGGACCTTGAACAGAGAGTAGTGCAGTTTGGTCTGAAATATTTTTTAATTTGGCACCAAATGCTTTATTATTTTTTTCAAGATGATTCCAATCTTTTTCAATATTTGAAGCATTTACAACCAACAGATATTCTTTATCATCCAACTTATAAACAATCAAATCATCAATAATTCCTCCTGATTCACTTGGAAAATAGTTGTATTGAGCTTTTCCAATAGGAATTTTTGAAATATCATTGCTACATACGTATTGTAAAAATTCAATAGCGTTTTCTCCGCTGATTTTGAATTCCCCCATATGTGAAACATCAAATACTCCTAAATTGTTTCGAACCGAAAGATGTTCTTTTATCAAGCTGTCGTATTGTATAGGCATAAGATAACCTCCAAAAGGAGCCATTTTGGCATTTAAAGATTTATGCAGATGATATAGAGGAGTTTTTTTCAAATTGATAAATATTAAATATTATTTCGCGATTAAGAATGATTTTAATTGATTATAATCTTTTATTGGTATACTCATTTTTTTCTTTTTGAGGATATTTTTTATTTCTTTTGGAATTTGAATTTTTTGATTAATGATGTTTTCAATTGTTTTCGAAAATTTAATTGGGTGCGCCGTTTCCAAAAATAAACCTTGAAAATTTTCGGGGTCTGTTTTTGAATTTATGAAATCATTTAAGCCGAGATAACCTATAGCACCGTGTGGATCAATAATATAATTTTTCAGTTTATAAATTTCTCTTATTGCTTTTTCAGTCTGTTTATCAGAGTAGCTGTAAGCACTAACTGATTTTTTTAATCCAAAGAGATCATTGTTAAATAATTTCTGAATCCTTATAAAATTACTTGGATCTGAAACATCCATAGCATTAGATATTGTTTGTTTTGATTTTTTGGGTTTGTATTCTCCTGAATTAAGATACCTTGGTATCGTATCATTTGAGTTAGTGCTTGCAATAAAATGGTTAATTGGAAGTCCCATTTTTTTTGAAACAAGGCCTGCACAAATATTTCCAAAATTTCCACTTGGCACAGAAATAACGACCTTTTTATCTGTTTTAGGAAGATCCCTATATGCACTAAAATAGTAAAACATCTGAGCCAACCACCTTCCTACATTTATAGAATTTGCTGAAGTTAAATTAATTTTTTGTTGCAAATCAGGGTCAATAAAAGCATTTTTAACGAAGTTTTGGCAGTCATCAAAGCTACCTTCAACCTCTAATGCAGTGATATTTTTCCCTAAGGTAGTTAATTGATATTCTTGAATTACACTTACTTTTTTTTTAGGAAAAAGAATTACTACATCTATGTTTTTTAATTTAAAAAATCCGTTTGCAACTGCACCTCCAGTATCTCCAGATGTAGCGACTAGAATGGTAATTTTTTTATTTTTAATTTTATTAGAATATGAAAGGCAATTTGCCATAAATCTTGCCCCAACGTCTTTAAAAGCTAAAGTTGGTCCATGAAATAGTTCAAGGCTTGCAATATTCTTCGAAACGTTTACTATTGGAAAATTGAATTTCAAAGTTTTTTTGATAATTTCTTTTAATATATTTTTTGGGATGTCGTTCCCTATAAAAGGATGGATTACTCGGAAAGCAATTTCAGAATCTGTATATCTTTTGATGTTTTTAAAAAAATGATTACTAAGTTGAGGAATCTCTTTTGGAAAATATAAACCACGGTCTGGTGCAAGACCTCTTTCTATGGCTTCGATAAAGCCTACATCTTTTGAATTATTATTAAGGCTGAAATATTTCAAATTTTATAAAATTTTAATTCCCTTTTTATTAATGGAAGATATATGTAAATCATATTCTAAACCTAACTTTTTATAAGGTTCCGCCATAGCTATTCCAACTTTTTTTGCATTCAGCATTCCTTTTGATAATGCAAAAATTGATGGCCCGGATCCAGAAATACCACAACCTAACGCCCCTTGGTTGATAGCTCCATTTTTAATTTCATCAAATTTTGGTATCAATATTGACCTTGAAGGTTCGATTAATTCATCTTTTAGGCTTCTAGACATAAGATCGTAATCGTTTGTATGAAGGGCACTTATAAATGCACCTAAATTTCCCAATTGGAGGACTGCTTTCTTTAATGAAACATCATCTTTTAAAATTGCTCTTGAGTGAATTGTTTTTAACTCAATTTTAGGGTGTATTATTGTTGCAATCAATTCTGGTGGACATGGTAAACTAACAATATCTATTGGATTAATGCTTCGAACCAAAGTGAATCCTCCGAGAAGAACAGGTGCTAGATTGTCAGCATGGTATTCACCACTTGCTAATGCTTCCCCAACCATTGCAAAGTCTAATAATTCTTCACGTTTAAAAGGTCTTCCAAGTAACTCATTAACTGCATAAACAGCTCCTGCTGAACTTGCCGCACTACTTCCAATTCCGCTACCTGGTTTTATTTTTTTTTCAATGCTTATGCTGAATCCATTTTTTGAAGAATAAGATTTTAATAAGGCATCTACAGCAACACAAGCAACATTATCTAGTGGGTTTTTAGGAACATCATAGCCTTTAATATTTTCGATATAAACGCCAGGTTTTTCGTTCATTTTTACGTGAATAAGATCACCAACATGATCTAAACAAAATCCAAGTACATCAAATCCGCATGATACATTAGCAACACTTGCAGGAGCAAAAATTTTGACTTCACTAATCATTATGATTTCCCTATCCTGATAATATCTCCAAAAATTCCTCCAGCTGTAACATCCGCTCCAGCACCGGCACCCTTAACTATTAATGGCTGATCCTTATATCTAGAGGTGTAAAAAAGAACAATATTATCACTTCCTTTCAAATCATAAAAACTATGATTTTCATCGATTTCCTTGAGACCTACAGTGGCTTTTCCTTTTTTAAGTTCAGCAACATATTTTAAGCGTTTGTTTTTCTCAATTGCATTTTCTAGAATTGACCTGAAATGGTTTTCGTTTCTATCAATAGATTTAAGAAGTTCATCATTATTACTACTTCTAATCACTTCTTCTGGTAAAAAACTATTATTTTTAATGTCACTTAATTCAAGTTTAAACCCACTTTCCCTAGCAAGTATTAATATTTTTCTAGCTACATCAATTCCACTTAAATCTATTTTAGGATCAGGTTCAGTATAACCCTCTTTTTGTGCTTTTTGAACAATATTTTTAAAGGTTGTTTCAAGTGTATAATTATTAAAAATATAGTTTAAGCTGCCGGACAAGATTGCATGAATTTCAAATATTTTATCTCCAGAAGCAACAAGATTATTAAGAGTATCTATAATTGGAAGTGCAGCCCCAACATTTGTCTCAAAAAGAAAAGGTGTTACAAATCGTCTCGCTGTTTTTTTTAGATTATTATAGTTATCTAGATTACTAGCACATGCAATTTTATTACAAGTAACTACTCCAATACTGTTTTTAAGATAACTTACATATTCATCAGCTATTTCTTCACTGGCAGTATTATCAATAAAAATACTATTACGTAAATTAAGTTTTTTTATATGGTTGAAAAATTTTTTTCTATCTGCCTTAATACCAATTTTTTCTAGTTCATTTTTCCATATTTCTAATTTTATAGGACTTTTTGAAAGTATCATTTTCCTGGAATTAGATATCGATATTACACGAATTTTTAATCTCAAATTTTTTAAAAGATAATCCTGCTGACCAAGAAGTTGCTGTAGTAATTTACCTCCAACATTTCCAACCCCGGTTACAAATAAATTTAATTCTTTGATTTGTTCTTCAAAAAAGCTTTCATGAATTGTATTAAGTGCTTTTTGAGTATTTTTTTTATCGATCAGAATTGAAATATTTCTTTCAGAAGCACCTTGTGCAATAGCTCTAATATTTATATTATTTGCTCCTAAGCTACTAAATAATTTTCCGCTAATTCCTTGATGCTCTTTCATTTTGTCTCCAACTATTGCAATATTAGTCAAATCTCTTTCAATTTTTGCTGGCTCCACCCTCTGAAGACTTATTTCGAATGCAAAATTTTCATCAATTACTTTTTTTGCTTGATCTGCATCTTGCAGTTTAACTGCAATACAAATTGAATGTTCTGATGATGCTTGAGTAATCATAATAATATTGATTTGTTTATCAGACAAAGTTTGAAATAGCCTTCTTGAGAAACCTGGAATTCCAATCATTCCACTACCCTCTACATTTAGTAGGGCAACATTTTCAATATGACTGACTCCCTTAACGACATGCCCATCAACTTTTTTTGAACCTTTCATGTCTATTTTTGTTCCTCTTGCATTTGGTTCAAATGTATTTTTGATAATTACTGGTATATTTTTTTTAATTAAAGGTTGAAGAGTAGGTGGGTATATGACCTTAGCGCCAAAATGCGAAAGTTCCATTGCTTCATGATAAGACAATTTTCTTATAGGTAATGCTTGTGATACAAGTTTTGGATTTGCAGTGAACATACCGCTGACATCAGACCAAATTTCTAATTTTCTTGCATTAGAATAGTTAGCTAATAATGAAGCAGTTAAATCTGATCCTCCACGTCCTAGCGTCAAAGTGTTACCATCATTATCACTTGCTATAAAACCAGGGAGTAAAATAATTTTGTTTCTATTTTCACTAAGAAATGAGATTGTTTTTTTTTCACTCAGAAAATCATCAACAACTTCTCGGTCATTAATATTTTTCTTAAAAATTAGCTCTCGTGTGTCTTTAAAAATAATATCGCATCCTTTTTGTTTAAGAATTTTAAAAATAATATTACTCGATAAAATTTCTCCAAAACTTAATATCTTAGAATTAGTCTTTGATGTTAGTTCATTGAGTGTATAAAGAGATTCTAGAAATTCCTCTAACTCATTAATCTGTGCTTTCAAAAAGCTTTTTATTTCGCTATGATCTGTGACTGGTATGAAGTAATCGATAAGAGTTTTATGTCTTTCTTCTACAGTTATTAAATACTCTTTGTAATTTTTTTCTGATTTACTAGCGCGTTCAGCCATAATAGATAAAAGATCTGTTATACCGCTTAAAGCTGAAACTATAATTAATTGACGTTGATCACTTTTCTGAATAATATCAATTACCAAAGAAAGGCTATCTGGATTCGCAACTGAAGTACCTCCAAACTTTAGAACTTTCATAAAATAGTTGATATGGTATTAAACTGAATCTAAATAAATAATGGCAAAAATAACATTTATTGTTAGCCAATTAACAATTTGGTGGAAAAGGTTTGCAATAAAAAAATAGAGTTAGAATATAAATTTTAGTTTTCGACTTTCTCTTTTACAATCAAATCTAATTTGTCTTCTTTTTTATTTTTATCTATCAGAATCTGGTCACCCTCAGAAATTGAGTTATTGACGATATTTTCAGCAACTAAATCTTCTATATGTTTTTGGATTGCTCTGTTAAGTGGTCTTGCACCATATTTATTGTCATAACCTTTTTCAGTTATATAATCTCTTGCCGCATTCGATATTTCTATTAAATAACCCAACTTAACAATTCTGTCAATTAATTTAATTAATTCTATATCCACAATTTTTCTGATATGTTTTCTTTCAAGGTTATTGAAGACCACAATATCATCAACTCTGTTCAGAAACTCTGGAGAAAAGGTTTTCTTTAACTCTTTTTCAATTACACCTTTCTCAATTTCTTTTGATTGAGCTTTTTGAGATGAGGTTTCAAAGCCAAGCCCCCTTCCAAAATCTTTTACTTGACGGGCTCCAATATTTGATGTCATTATTATTATAGTGTTTTGGAAGTTAATTTTTCTTCCGAGGCTGTCTGTTAAAAAACCGTCATCAAGAACTTGCAACAACATATTAAAAATGTCAGGATGGGCTTTCTCAACTTCATCTAGCAAAATGACAGAATATGGTCTTGTTCGAACTTTTTCGGTTAGTTGCCCGCCTTCTTCATATCCAACGTAACCAGGGGGTGAACCAATCAATCTTGAAATCGCAAATTTTTCCATGTATTCGCTCATATCAACACGAACTAGGTTTTCCTCTGAGTCAAAAATTTCAGATGCCAAGATCTTGGCTAGTTGCGTTTTACCAACTCCAGTTTGTCCTAAAAAAATGAAAGATCCAATTGGTTTATCTGGTACTTTTAAGCCCGCTCTGTTTCTTTGAATTGC
The DNA here is from genome assembly GCA_902613595.1 of uncultured Bacteroidota bacterium. Classification (GTDB taxonomy): domain Bacteria; phylum Bacteroidota; class Bacteroidia; order Flavobacteriales; family Flavobacteriaceae; genus MS024-2A. Next base: position 87,230 of record CACMHY010000001.1, on the reverse strand, counting down.
TTTAACAACCTTCTCAACAGCTTCATCTTGGCCAATTAATTTTGATTGAATTAACTTCTTTAATTTTGAAAGTTTATTCTTTTCAGATTTAACAATTTTATTGACAGGAACATTGGTCATCATTGAAACAACGTCTGCTATATCGTTATCGCTAACAGTAATTCTATTTTGTTTCGATTCTTCCTGCCATTTTTCTTGTGCTTCTAATAATGATCTTTCTACACGCTTTTCGTCGTCTCGAAGTTTAGCAGCTTCTTCATATTTTTGTTTCTTTACAACAGAGTTTTTCAAATCTCTAACTTGATCTAGTTCATTTTCAAGTTCGACAATCTCCTTTGGAACACTCATATTATTAATATGTACCCTAGAACCTGCTTCATCCAATGCATCTATTGCTTTGTCTGGAAGATAACGGTCTGACATATAACGATTGGTTAAATCCACACATGCGTTTAAAGCCTCGTCCGTATAATTCACATTATGATGATTCTCGTATCTATCCTTAATATTTTTAAGTATTTCAAGAGTTTCTTTAGGGGTAGTTTGTTCTACTAGTATTTTTTGAAATCTTCTTTCTAGTGCCCCATCTTTTTCAATATTTTGTCTATATTCATCAAGTGTTGTAGCTCCAATACATTGAATTTCACCTCTTGCCAATGCGGGCTTAAACATATTTGATGCGTCAAGACTACCTGTAGCACCACCAGCACCAACTATGGTATGTATTTCGTCTATAAAAAGTATTATATCATCATTTTTTTCAAGCTCATTCATAAGTGCCTTCATTCGCTCTTCAAACTGTCCTCTGTATTTAGTCCCAGCAACAAGACTCGCTAAGTCAAGTCCTACAACCCGTTTGTTGTATAGAACTCGAGATACTCTTTTTTGAATTATTCTCAGTGCAAGGCCTTCAGCGATTGCAGATTTTCCAACTCCAGGCTCTCCTATAAGTAAGGGATTATTTTTTTTCCTTCTACTCAAAATTTGAGATACTCTCTCAATTTCTTTCTCTCTTCCAACAACTGGATCTAATTTTTCTTGCTCAGCTAGTAAGGTTATGTCTCTACCAAAATTATCTAAAACGGGTGTTTTTGATTTTTTCGTGGTTTTGGCTTCAGAAGTTGGTATGAATGGATTTTCTTTGCTACCACTCTCACTATCTTTTTCGTCTGGAAAAGAAGAAGAAGAAGGTAGATCTTCGAAGGTTGCAGAGTCATTTGCAAGCATTAATTTAAATTGTTCTTTAACAATATCATAGTCGATACTTAGCTGTGAAAGGAGCTTTGTTGTAGGATCGTTTTCATTTCTAAGTATGCAAAGCAATAGATGAACAGTATTTATAAGTTCGCTTTGAAATAACTTAGCTTCTAGAAATGTTGTCTTCAAAGCTCTTTCAGCTTGCCGAGTCAGATGGAGATTTTTTTTATCATTTAAAGTTTGAACATTGTCAATTACAGCAGGGTTAAGTATTTCAACTTTGCGTCTAAGTTCCTCTAAATTTACCTCAATTGAATTCAAAATGGTAATAGCTTTTCCTCCTCCGTCTCTTAGAATACCAAGCATAAGATGTTCCGTACCAATAAAATTGTGTCCAAGTCTTAGCGCCTCTTCTTTACTGAAGGCTATCACATCTTTTACACGAGGTGAAAAATTATCATCCATAGACTTATCTTTTCATAATGACAGTCAAAAAATATACCATTATCATTTTACACTGCTAATTGACAAAAAAATATTAAGAATTCAAAAAAAGGAGCTGTATTATTTACCACCAAATTATTACTAAATAATGTTAATAATTTAAAGTTTTTACTGTGTATAATAATCACTTATTGTACTCTGTTTATGTATTTTAGCTTTACTAAACTCAAAATTGATGAACCAAAGTGATAAGCTAATTCCTATTAAGATTGAAGACGAGATGCAATCTGCTTATATTGATTATTCAATGTCTGTCATTGTGTCACGTGCTCTACCTGACGTTAGAGATGGTTTAAAACCTGTTCACAGGAGAGTTTTATTTGGAATGCATGAACTTGGAATTCGTTCTAATACCGCTTACAAAAAATCCGCACGTATTGTTGGAGAAGTTCTAGGAAAATATCATCCACACGGAGACAGTTCAGTATATGACACCATGGTCCGTATGGCTCAGGATTGGAGTTTACGATATCTTTTGGTTGATGGTCAGGGAAATTTTGGCTCAATTGATGGAGACAGTCCCGCAGCTATGAGATATACTGAAGCTCGAATGAAAAAAATGTCTGAGGATTTAATGGCAGATATTGAAAAAGAAACCGTTGACTTACAACTAAATTTTGATGACACCTTAAATGAACCTAAAGTGCTCCCTACAAGAGTTCCAAATCTCCTTATAAATGGAGCCTCTGGAATTGCTGTAGGTATGGCAACAAATATGCCCCCTCACAATTTGAGTGAAGTTGTGGATGGAATAATTGAATACATTGAAAATAATGATATTTCTATTGAGGATTTGATACAAATCATAAAGGCCCCAGATTTTCCAACTGGAGGAACAATTTATGGTTATGATGGGGTTAAGGAAGCATTTCTTACTGGGAGAGGTCGAGTTGTAATAAGAGCTAATGCAAATATTGAAGAAATTAATGGTAGAGAGTGTATAATTGTAGATGAAATTCCTTACCAAGTTAATAAAGCAGAAATGATTCGTAAAACTGCTGAATTAGTCAATGATAAAAAAATAGAAGGGATTACGTCAATAAGAGATGAGTCTGACCGAAATGGGATGAGAATTGTTTATGTCTTAAAGAGAGATGCCATCCCAAACATAGTTTTAAACAAACTCTACAAATATACATCCCTTCAATCATCATTTAGCGTTAATAATATCGCTTTAGTTGAAGGTAAACCTCAGATGTTGAATCTAAAAGAAATGATTCATTATTTTGTTGAGCACCGTCATGAAGTAGTCGTCCGTAGGACTAAGTTTGAATTAAGAAAAGCTGAGGAAAGGGCCCATATTTTGGAAGGTTTAATTAAAGCATCCGATAATATTGATGAGGTAATTAAGATAATAAGAGGGTCTGATAATACAGATGAAGCTAAGAAAAATTTAATTAAGCGTTTTGAGCTTTCAGATATTCAGGCGAAGGCAATAGTAGAGATGCGTCTGAGACAATTGACGGGATTAGAGCAGGATAAGTTAAGATCAGAATATGAAAGTTTGGTAAAAACAATTGCTGACCTTAAAGACATTCTTGAAAACAAAGATCGTAGAATGTCAATAATCAAAGATGAACTTATTGAAGTTAAAGAGAAATATGGAGACGAGCGCCGATCCAAAATTGAATATGCAGGCGGTGACTTAAGCATTGAAGATATGATTCCAAACGAGAAAGTTGTAATTACTATCTCCCATGCAGGTTACATAAAAAGGACCCCTTTGATTGAGTATAAGACCCAAAATAGAGGTGGTGTCGGGCAAAAAGCCTCAACCACTAGAGATGAAGACTTTCTCCAAGACTTGTTTGTTGGAACTAATCATCAGTATATGCTTTTTTTCACCCAAAAGGGAAAATGTTTTTGGATGCGTGTTTATGAAATTCCAGAGGGATCAAAAACATCAAAAGGTAGAGCAATACAAAACTTGATAAACATTGAACAAGACGATAAAGTTGAAGCTTTTATATGTACTCAAGATCTAAAAGATGACGATTACATTAATAGTCATTATGTCATAATGGCTACTAGAAAAGGTCAAGTAAAAAAAACATCATTAGAGCAATATTCACGTCCCCGAACAAATGGAATAAATGCGATTAGCATCAGAGAGGGAGACGTTCTTCTGGAAGCAAAATTAACGACAGGTAACAGTCATGTAATGTTAGCAGTTAAGTCAGGAAAAGCAATCAGATTCGAAGAGAGTAAAACTAGACCAATGGGACGTGGGGCCAGTGGTGTTAGAGGAATTAAGCTTAATGATGATGAAGACGAAGTAGTGGGAATGATTGCACTAAATGATATGGATGCAAACATACTAGTAGTTTCTGAGAATGGTTATGGTAAAAGATCTAGCCTTGAAGATTACAGAGTCACAAATAGGGGAGGTAAAGGAGTTAAGACTATATCTATAACTGAAAAAACAGGAGTACTTGTTGCTATCAAAAATGTTAATGATCAAGATGACCTAATGATAATAAATAAATCAGGAATTGCTATTAGAATGGAAATTAGCGGATTAAGAGTCATGGGTCGAGCAACTCAAGGTGTCAAATTAATAAATTTGAAATCTGAGGATACTATAGCTGCAGTCGCGAAAGTTATGAAAGACGATGATAAGATAGAGGATGTAAATGATCTAGAAGTAAATGATGGTACAATTATTGAATAAACTAAATAAATTAACAAGGAAATGAAAAAATATATACTAATAGCTCTAATTTTAGGATTTAATGTAATTAGTGCGCAGAAAAAGGAACTCAAAAAAGCTGAAAAGCTCTTTGAATCAGGAGATGTTAAGGGTGCTTCCGAAATACTTGTCAATAGTAAAAGTCTTTTTGAATCAGCTGACCAAAAAATATTGTTACAGAAAATATACCTTGAAGCTAAAATTGACCAGGAAAATGGTAATTTTCAATCCTCATACGATAAGTACAAGAATTATACATCCTTAGGTGGAAAAGATTCTGAATATGATAATCAAATAATTAAATTAACCTCTGACATAGTTAATAGTGCAATAGAAGACAATGCTAAAAATCGTTATTCTGATTCTGCACCAAAACTATATCTAGCTTACAATATTAACCCTGAAATTAATCAAGACTATCTCTATTATGCAGCATCAGCTGCAGTTAATGGATCTAATTTTGATACAGCTCTATCTTATTATCAAATGTTAAAAGACATGAAATATGAAGGTATTGTAACGAGATACTTTGCAAAATCTGTTGAAACTGATGAAGAGGTTGAATTTTCAGAGTCTGAATATAATGTATACAAAAAGACTAAAGAATATACTGATTTTAGAGAAGAGACCACAGAATCAAGATTCCCTGAGATTATAAAAAATATTGCACTAATTTATGCTCAGAAAGGTGAAAATGATAAAGCCATGGAAGCAGTAAAGCTTGCAAGGGAAACCGATCCCAAAGACCTAAATCTTATTATAACTCAAGCCAATCTTTATATTCAACTTAACGAAAATGATCGTTTTGAAGAGCTTATGAAAGAAGCGATTGAACAAGATCCTACGAACGCTGTACTTTATTTCAATATTGGCGTTGTTAATGATAAAAAAGGAAACAAAACAGAAGCTATCAAATATTACAAAAAAACTATTGAATTAGATCCTAACTTCGAATCTGGATACTTGAATCTCGTGTCATTAATATTACAAGGTGAAAGCTCAATTGTAGAGGAGATGAATGGTTTAGGAAACTCAAGGGCTGACAATGCACGATATGATGTGCTAAAAACTGAAAGAGAGAATCTTTATAAGGATTGCGTTCCGATTCTGGAAAAACTTGTTTCAATAAATCAAAATCAAGAAGCAGTAAAAACTCTTATGAATATATACGGTACTTTAGGAAATACGGAAGGCTTTAAAAAAATGAAAGATTTAGTGAAATAGATTTTTTAGGTGTTTTTTAAAACATTTTTTTTATGATTCTTAATTTATGACTGTGTTTTTGCGTCTCTGAGTTATATATACCAGTTTGATCTATCCTGTCAATCTTAACTTTACCATGCGAATGAAGTATATAATTATTTTCAAGTAATATTCCAACGTGAATGATTTTTCCTTCATCATCATCAAAAAAAGCTAAATCGCCTGCTTGACTTTCATCAATAAAACTTAATGTTTCACCCAACTCAACTTGTTGACTCGCATCTCTTGGAATAAAGTGACCATTAATTCTGTAGGTCATTTGAGTAAGACCTGAACAATCGATTCCTGAAGGCGTTTTTCCGCCCCACAAATAAGGAGAATTTAGATAAAGAGAGGCTATTTTGATCAAGTTTGATTTTTTATTGGATTTTACTTGAAAATGTCCATCAAATTTATGTCCAAGAAACTCCGCTGCTGCAACATTACTTCCCAAAAATAAGCATGCTAATTTACCATCGGATGTTTCAATGTAATCGATTAACCGGTTACTATATTTATTTTTTTCAAAAGAAATTTCCTCTGCGTTATCCTTACTAATTTTTAAGAATTGTCTTTTATTAATCCAGCCTGTATATTCATCGAAAAGTGTTATTATCTTAATCCAATCTTCTTTTTCTTCCAATAATTTAAAGCAATCACCATACAAAAGTTGAGAAATAAGCTCACTTTTGTGCGAATTACTAATCCTAATCGGCACTATGCTTAAATTACATATTCCGTAATCCAAATAATTTAAAATTTATTTTGTTAATTTTTGTAAAAATAAAAGTTTTATATCCTTAAATGTCAGGGACTACTAAAAATATATGTAATAATAGCAAGATTATGTAGATTTGAATCAAAATAAATTATTTGAAATCATTTTGGAAGTACATTGTTTCTAAACAAGGATTATTTTATAAGTCAATATTGATTCTGACAAGCTCATTATTAATTTTATACATCCTTCCTTTTGGAGGTAAATTTAAATATGAATTTCAGAAAGGAAGAGCTTGGCAATATCCTGACTTTTATTCACCATTTGATTTTTCAATATTGAAAACTAGTGAAGAATTAAATAGGGACAAAGATGAGGTATTAAAAGGATTAAAACCTTATTTGAGATCAAATATCAATTTAAAAGATAAAGTCTTTAAAAATTACGATACAGAATTTTATAATTTTTTTAATAAAGAAAACCTAAAATTTCAGGCAGACAGCCTTTATAGTTTTGGTGTCCAACAATTAAATAAAATATATGAGTTTGGAGTTTTACCCCCAAATTATATTCATAAGGGTAATGAGTCAATTTTTCTTATTCAAAAACAAACTGAAATCTCAATTAATATTAATCAATTATTTCGCCCTGAAGCCATTTTTGATTTTTTGAGGAAAAAATTAATGAATTCTATTTACGAAGAATATGAGGATAAATTCAATGACCTTTTTTTTGAAATCATAGCTCCAAATATAACTTTAGACAATGAATTTTTTGAAAAACAGAAACAACAATCGCTCCAAAATATTTCAAAATCTAAGGGTTTTATCGCATCTGGTGATTTTATTGTAGCTGAAGGAGAATTAGTTGATGACAAAACGTACAAAATACTTGACTCACTAAGAAGTGAATTTATCAGTAAACAAGGAGAACAAAATTCCTTTTGGATAATTTTTGGATACAGTATTTTAATTGTCCTGACCTTTACACTTTTACTATTATTTTTATACTCATATAGGTTTGAAATTTATGAAAATAACCGAAAATTAACATTCATTTTTTTCAATATTCTAATTGTTATAATGGCAGTTACAGCAATTACCAATTACAATACAGATTATGTTTTTGCAGTACCAATTTGTATTCTTCCACTAATAATTAAAGCTTTTTTTGATGCACGACTTGGTTTATTCACTCATGTTCTTACAATCTTACTTTTAGGATTTATTGTTCCCAATAGTTTTGAATTCGTTTTTCTTCAAATAACCGCAGGAATAATTACGATTCAGTCTGTTGAACAACTATATAGAAGAGCTAATTTATTTATATCTGTTGGACAGATTGTTTTAGTATACATCATTGGATATTTTGCATTTACAAGTATTCAAGAAGGTAGTATTTTAAAATTAAATTTTACGCCTGTAGCACTATTTATGTTAAATGGGTTATTAATGCTATTTGTACAGCCTTTAATATACATATATGAAAGAATTTTTGGTTTAGTTTCAGATGTATCTCTTTTAGAATTATCTGACACCAATTCAATATTACTTAAAGAACTTTCAGATAAGGCGCCAGGTACATTCAATCATTCTTTACAAGTTGCAAATCTAGCTGAAGCAGCCGCAAATGAAATAGGGGCAAACACCTTATTAGTTAGAGTTGGGGCATTATATCATGATATTGGAAAATTAAAATCACCATCATATTTTTCTGAAAATCAAACAGCTAGTGTTTCTCCTCACGATGAACTTAGTCCTTTAAAAAGCGCTAAAATTATTATTGATCATGTAATTGAAGGAATAATGATTGCAGAAAAATATAAAATTCCTGACAGGATTATTGACTTTATCAGGACCCATCATGGAACATCATTAGTTTATTACTTTTATAAAAAACAACAAGAACTTACACCTAAAAACATTGATACAGATAAATTTAAGTATCCAGGCCCTAAACCTTTTTCTAAAGAGACAGCTATCTTAATGATGGCCGATTCTGTTGAAGCTGCCTCAAAAAGTTTAAAGGCGCCATCACATAATGATTTAAAATTATTTATTGATAAAATTATTGATGGTAAGATGTCTGAAAAACAATTTAATTTATCAGATATAACCTTTTCAGAAATTGAAACCGTTAAAAAAGTTTTATACAAAAAGCTTATTAATGTTTATCAGCTTAGAATTGAGTATCCAGAATAATATTAATCAAAAAATTGTTTATTTTGCTGGATCTACTAATTTTACGACCTAATTTGGAGAGGTGCCAGAGTGGTAATGGAGCAGATTGCTAATCTGTCAACGCGTAAGCGTTGCCAGGGTTCGAATCCCTGTCTCTCCGCTTAATTTTTTGTAAACCCTAAATTTCATTGGTGGTTTGTTTTTATTATTATTGTTTTAGATATGCTCTGGTTATCTGACAAGATTCTAAATATTAAAGAGGAATTACTTCAAGCTAATTGAATTTTTCATAAACTGACTATACTATTAATTCCTAAATAGTATTACAAAATAAGACTACATCAAAGCATCTGGCAGCTTATCTTTTTGCACTCTTAAACCAAAAAAGCCTCCCTAGAATTTACCAAGGAGGCATTTAAATGTTTTAATTCTCAGAAACATTTACTGAGGCATATTGTATCTTTTAATTATTTTACCACTAAAATTTCCAACAATATCAGATACAGGTCTAGTTTTAGAAATATAATTAACAAAAGCCTTTGAATTGACAATTTTTTCTCTTGAATTTAAAAACTCAGACATTTTTGGAGCTCTAGCCACAAAATAATGTGTTACTCCCCCTCTCATCCCAGCTATAGCTTCATGAAGACCAAAAACCCCTGTTCTCATTTTTTTAGTATCCTTATCAAGTTGCACAAATGCTGATGCTAGAGTTGCTGGATCTTGTACAGCAAGTTGCCAAACAGTGAAATAATCCATATTTAGTGCAATAGAAGGATCAAAAATAAGTGGAGAACCTAAAATAGAGTCTTCAAATTCCACATATTGCTCAAAAAGCATTTGAATTAGTTTTCCCTCAGCATTGGGGGGCGGACCGCTACCCCAAACATCCATAACCTCAGCATTTTGCGCCAAAAAGCAAAGTTGATGAGTCATTTTATTATCACGGCTAGTAAACATTATTTCATTTAGTGTCACTGTGAATGGAAACTGAGAACCAATTTCAGATTCAAAAACACCATCCAAGGCGTCAACAAATGCCTCCTGTCCTTCAGGATCGACGTTAACATTAAAGCATACCCAATACCCTTTATCTTGTGCATTTGAAAAGGATAATGTTAGTATTAAAAAAAGTAATAAGAATTTTTTCATTTTAAATTGATTTATAATTAACCATACACTAATATAAAAAACTCTAACTCATGACTTTGTAAAAATCAAAAAAAAGTATTTGGTATGAGCCGAATTCCGTTACTTTATTATTACTGTAAGGTAATATTTAATCATTCTCAAATTATGAATAAGAAATATTTATAACTTGATTAACCAAAATCAGTAAACAAATATGATAAATAGCAGACGTAAATTCATTAGGAAAGCTTTAGCTAAGTCATTACTTTTCCCACTACTTGGAGAAGATTTATTTTTAAAATCCTTGTTTCCCGATAGTGATATTAAAATTGCATTGCAATGTGTATCGTTAGCTAATAAAATATTTAGTGGCAAAATGTCGATCTTAGATTTTCCTAAGATGGTTAGAGAGGATTTTAATATCGAAGCGGCTGAATATTGGAACGTTCCATTAATCGAAAAAAGAAAAGATCCTAATTTTATTAAGGAGATAATTAGTAAAACCAATGATTATGGCCTAAAAAATACAATTATGCTTGTTGATCTATATGATATACAAACAAAGAAAACTAAAAATATTTGTGATTCTGATAAAAAAATTAGAGCTCAGGCTATCGAAGAATACAAAGAATGGATTGACATTGCAAAAAATATTGGATGCGACTCTATTCGGGTCGGTTTGTGGTCTAAAAGTATGAATGGAGGAGAGGTAAAAAAAATAAGTCAAGAAGGCTTAAATAAACTATTAGAGTATTCCTCAAGTATAAATATTTCAATACTTATCGAAAATCATGGAGGATTATCCGCTGATGGAAGTTGGCTTGTTAATTTAATCAAAAGTATAAACCACCCGTATCTCGGAACTTTACCTGATTTTGGAACATCTAACTTTTGTATCGAAAGATACCCATTAAGTCAAAATGTCTTTGACTACAATGGAAAATGCGTAAATCAATACGACAAGTATAAGGGTGTTGAGCAAATGCTACCATTTGCTAAAGGGATAAGTGCAAAATCTATCAATTTTGATAAAAATGGAGAAGAGTTAAATACTGATTTTGGGAGAATGATAAGTCTCATAAAGTCTTATAATTTCAAAGGATTTATGTCTATTGAATATGAAGGTGCTTTTTCAGGCTATCTTGATAATCACGATGGGATTCTTGCCACAAAAAGACTAATTGAAAAATATCTATAAATAAAAGTTTCAATAAATAAATTAGAATTCCCCGTCGTTATTTTTTTCTTGATAAAATATCTCGAATGTTTTCTTACAAATAATTTAGTTTAAATTTTAATTTAGCTTAATCTATCAACATAAAAAAAATCAACTTGACCCAATCATGAAAAAAACAAAATTTTACTTCTCAAAAAAACTATTTTTTACTTGTTTATTTATTTTTAGCTTAATTTCTATTAATGCGCAGACAAATGAATTAAACAAGGAAGATGCTATAGTCATAAAAGAGATTTATGATGAGTCCCTCACAAGTCGAGATACTTATAAATTATTAGATCATCTTTGCAACAATATTGGACATCGATTAAGCGGGTCAGCTGGAGCTTCAAAAGCTGTAGAGTGGACAGAAATGATTATGAATAGTTATGGTTTTGATAAAACATATAAACAAGATCTTTTCGTCCCCAATTGGAAACGAGGAGATAAAGAAGAAGCCAGAATTATTGGACAAAATGATGAACTAAGAGTTCTTGCTCTTGGTATGTCTGTTTCAACTCCTAAAAAAGGTATTTCTGCAAAAGTTATTGAAGTAAAGGGTGTTGAAGATTTAGAGATCCTAGGAAAAGAAAAAATAAAAGGTAAAATTGTTTTTTTTAATAGACCAACTGATCAACGCTTAATTTCCACTGGATCTGCTTATGGTGGTGCGGTAGATCAAAGGACTGCTGGACCTGCAGAGGCAGCAAAATATGGAGCTGTTGCTGTTGTGATTAGGTCTATTGGTACAGCTTTTGATGATGTGCCTCATACTGGGGTTACTAGGTATGTTGAAGGAATAAAGAAAATACCTGCTGCTGCATTAGGTGTTATATCAGCTGATCTTTTAACACAAGCTTTAAAAAACAATCCAAATGTTAAGTTATTTATTAAAATGAATTGTGAAACTCTGCAAGACGCTCCCTCTCACAACGTGGTTGGTGAACTAATTGGAAATGAGTTTCCTAATGAAATCATAACCATAGGAGGCCATCTTGACTCTTGGGATGTCGGTCAAGGGGCTCATGATGATGGTGCAGGTTGTATGCAATCTATTCAAGTTCTTCGCCTTTTCCAAAAACTGGGAATTAAACCTAAAAGAACTATACGTGCTGTTATGTTTATGAATGAAGAGAATGGAACTCGCGGTGGATTAAAATATGCTGAATTAGCAAAGAAAAACAATGAGAATCACCTAATTGCTTTAGAAAGTGACGCAGGTGCTTTTACTCCAAGGGGCTTTGGAGTCACAGCTGAAGCATCTACTATTAAAAAGTTCAGAACATGGCTGCCTTATTTTGATCGTAACACTATAAGTTATTTTAAAAAAGGAGGTGGAGGTGTAGATATCAACCCATTAAATAGATTATTAGGTACTCCCACAATCGGATTTATTCCAGATTCTCAGCGTATGTTTGACATTCATCATTCGGATAATGATTCATTTGATTCTGTACATCCTCGTGAGCTTGAATTAGGAACTGCATCTATTGCTAGCCTTATTTATTTAATTGATAAATACGGTTTATAAATTTAAAATAATGATTCCCAAGATAGTTTTAGTGCTATTATCTTCTTTTTTTCTAAAAATTCATGGTATCAAGCACGATTTTTATGTAAGTGTAACTTCAATAAGGCATAGTACGGAAAAACAAAATTTGTCCATTAGGGTAAAGTTATTTGCTAATGATTTAGAACAAACATTTATTGATGAAAAAGGATTTAGTTTAGGGATATTAAAAAAATCACCTAATGAAAACGCAAAACAACATATTGAAAAATATATTTTTTCAAAATTCTCAATAATAGTTAATGAGATGGAAATTAATATGAGCTTTATAGAGCAGAAATTTGAAAATACCGAACGAGTTGAAGAGGACTTAATAATTTGTGAACTTGAGGCTTCTAATATCCCTAAAATTGATTCAATTAAAATAAAGAATCAATTTTTGACTGAAAGTTTTGATTCTCAAACTAATATTGTGTTCATAATTGCAAATGGGATGAGGAAGACTCTTAATCTTGACAAAAAAATTTCAGAAGGAGAAATAAGTTTTAATTAAATTTTAAGCATTGGTTTAGGAAAATTCCTTAATTAAATTTTGAATCATTCCGACCCCTTTATTTAGTTGATCTTTGGATATGAATTCATCTCCTCTGTGGGCTTGGGCAATATCTCCCGGGCCACAAATTGCTGTATTAAACCCTTGATTAGCGAAATGACCTGCTTCTGCAGCAAAGGAGACTGTATCCCAATTTGAATTTCCTGAAATTTTTTTAATAAGTGATAAAATATCATCGTTTTCTGAAGTATCTAAATGTGGAACTACTGGGTGATTCTCAATATTTTTTATTTTAAAACCAGGATAAATTCCACGCAATTGGTTTTCTCTTTCTTTACAATATTCCTCAAATTCAGATAAAATTGAAAAAATATCATCTTTTGGAATTGTTCTTAAATCCCAAGAAAAATGAACCTTATCAGCTATTACATTTGGAGCTATACCCCCATTTATGACGCCTACATGAATGGAAGAATGAGGTGGATTAAATCTATTATCGGTATGACCTTCATCGATTAAAGAGTTCATTTTATTTTCAAGCCACAAAATTAGACGCATAGCCTCGTGAATAGCACTTACTTCCTTTTTGATTCTGCTACTATGACCAGCAGAACCATTCACATAGGTATCCATTATGTAGATTGCTTTTTGACCTATAATAGGCTCCATCATCGAAGGTTCTCCGATTATTGCAAATTTTGGTTTTTCTTTATAAAAATTACTTAATGCTTCTGTGAGATCTGGTGCTGCAAGACACCCTACTTCTTCATCATAGCTAAATGCAAAATATATAGGCTTTTTTAAATCTGCATTTACCATTTCTGGTAAAGCAGCCAAACAGCAAGCTAAAAAGCCTTTCATGTCTGAGGAACCTCTTCCATAAAGTTTTCCATCCCCTTTGTCTGTTAAAATAAATGGGTCGGAAGTCCATTTTTGCCCTTCTACTGGAACAACATCCATATGTCCTGATAAAATAACACCTCCCTCTTTTGGTGGTCCAATTCTGCAGTGTAATGAGGCTTTATTTCCGTTTTTATTTGGTACCAAATTCACTTCCACTTTATAAAATTCTAGATATTCTTTTATCCAGTTTAGTATCGTCATGTTACTTTGACCACCAAGAATTGGAAATGATACCAGTTTTGCTAAAATCTCTTCTACATTCATGATAAATTAGTTATAGTCAATAGCTACTGCAATTATTAATGCCAAAAAGGCAATTATAATTAGTACAATTAAAACCGGAAAAATAAATCTTATCCATCTGTCGATAGGTACTCTACTCATACTAAGCATTGCAATTAAACCACCAAGCGTTGGATTTATGAGGTTGGTTAGACCGTCTCCAACTTGAAAAGCTAAAATAGTAATTTGTCTTGTAAGGCCAAGCGATTCTCCTAATGGGATCATTACTGGAAGTGTGGCAAGTGCTTGCCCACTTCCAGATGGTATAAAAAAATTAATAAAAGATTGTGAGATAGACATGCAGATAGCTGAGAGGTAAAGAGGAAGACCTTCCAAAATAATTGAAAGTTGGTACGAAATTGTATCTCCAATATTTCCCATTTCCATTAAAACTTTTATAGTTGTTGCAAAACCAACCATAAACGCACCTGGAGCTGCCACAGCAACGGATTCAAGAACAATTTTACTCATTGAATTACCTCCCATTTTAGAAAATAATCCAGTCAAAAAAGCAATTATCAAAAAAATAGCGGATAACTCATTTATATGCCAATCTAAATTAAAAACACCATATATGATTAAAACGAGGCCTAAAACAAAAATTCCAATAATCGACCAATTACTAATACTTAATGAATAATCTTTAATAGGTTTAGATAGAGTTAAATTTTTTGTACTCAAACCTATTGCTAAACTTTCCTGATCATTTAAAATTATTTTTTTAAAATATCTGACATTGTATAATGCCATTACAACAAGTCCGATAGAGCATAGAATAGTTCTTAAAAATGCTCCAGAAAACATTGGAAGTTCTGCTATTTTGTGACCAGTACCAATAGTGTATGGATTTATCGGGGATAATCCAAAGCCAATCGTCATAGCGCCAACTGATATACCAGCAGCAAGAATTAAATCACCACCTAAAGCTAAACTTAAAACAGCAGCAACAGGTATTAAGGCGATGTTATTTTCAAGTCCAACCGAAACTCCTAAAAGGCCATAGGCAAATGTCATAATAACAACAATCAAGTATTTCCTCTTTAACCCCATTTTTTTTATAAGAGTTCCAATTGCATTTTCTATCGCTTTAGATTTTTCCATAAATCCGAACATAATTCCTCCAGCAAGGACAATAAAGATTATTTCAGATGCAGACTTAAATCCAAGAGGTATAGCTTTAAACATCTGTAAAATTCCTATTGGGGTTGAATCAATTACTTTATATGAATCTGGTACTACAGTACTTCTTCCATCTAAATTTATCCTTTCATATGTACCAGCTGGAAGTATGTATGTCAACGCTGTAACTAAAAGAATTATACAAAAAACTATTGTTATTGCATGTGGCACTCTTTCAAAAAAAGACTTTTCTTTAATATTTTTTTTTGTCATTTTTTAAAGGTCAGTGTGTTTTATATCAATTTTCAACTCTCTTAGAATATTGCTTAATATTTTAAAACTACATTAATAAAATTACATCAAAACTTTCTTTCTATATTTAATCAAATAACAACACCAATAAATATTTTAAAATGTCTCAAGTCAAAGCTTTAATAAATTCTGTTGAAAAATCGCGAGCTAGCTATTTAAATACGGTACAAATACTCTCTAAGGATAATATAGAGTTCAAAAAAAATGAACATTCTTGGAATATAATTGAAATAACAGAACACCTTTATTGGGCAGAATTTTTGGGAATTGCAGTTATGGCAAAAGTTCTAAATGAAATTTTAGAGGGTAAAAAAGAGCTTAAATATGACTCAAAAAATAAAGATTTATCAATAGAAAAGATAGTTGATTTAACATGGAAAGAAAAAGAAAAAGTTCCTGACATCGCTGCTCCGCGGATTAGGGGATCATTTAAATTTTGGATCACTTCATTTATTAGTCTTGAAAAAATTCTTCTTCAATTTGGAAATAAACTAACAGATGATATGTTACGCGTTATTGCTCACGCACATCCTATTTCTGGTGAATTAGACTTTCATCAAAGGCTTGAATTTCTTCGGTATCATATAGACAGACATCATTTACAAGCAAAAAGGAATATTAAAAATTTTCTTGAAGCTAATTAAAACCTCATAAATTATTTCTTTATGGGGGAGTTTTAGAAAAATTAGTTTTTAATATTTTGTATTTTTTAATAATGTATTTAGACAAATCTTTAAAAAAAAGATCAAATAATAATTAATATTCAATTTTTTTCTTTCTCGTAGTAAATTACTATTAATGTAGTTGAGGTAATTTATATTTTAGAATTAAACAACTTATTTGAACGATTTACTAGCAAATTACGAGCAATATCCGAATACATGGGATGAAATGTTTGATGATTCTGGAAAAGTAAGAACAATTTATTCCCATTTTGGTAAATTTTTGAGTGAGGCTAAACTTGATAGTCTCAATCAGATGAAGGAATTCTCAAATCAATTTTTTAAAAACCAGGGTGTAACTTTTACAGTTTATCACGATAATAAGGGTGTCGAAAGAATATTTCCATTTGATATAATACCTAGAATAATAAACTCGAATGAATGGGAAATAATTGAAAAAGGTATAATTCAAAGAATCACTGCACTCAATCTTTTTTTGAAAGATGTATATCATGAAAAATTCATAATTAAAGATGAAGTTATACCTGCGAGTCTGTTAATTAATAACCATTGTTATCTCCGACAAATGATGAGACTTGAAGTACCAAAAAATATTTATACACACATATCAGGTGTTGATTTAATAAGAGATAAAAATGGCGAATTGTTTGTCTTAGAGGATAATTTAAGAACTCCTTCTGGAGTAAGTTATATGCTTGAAAATCGGGAGATTACTAGGAGATTATATCCAAATTTAATGCCAATTCATAAAGTTCAGCCTGTAGATAATTATCCGCAAATTTTGTATCAACAACTTAAAACACTAGTTGATAAGAATGATCCAGAAATTGTATTATTAACTCCAGGACTATATAACTCAGCCTATTACGAGCATACAACCTTAGCAAGGTTGATGGGTGT
This sequence comes from uncultured Bacteroidota bacterium, assembly GCA_902613595.1. Classification (GTDB taxonomy): domain Bacteria; phylum Bacteroidota; class Bacteroidia; order Flavobacteriales; family Flavobacteriaceae; genus MS024-2A. Next base: position 70,091 of record CACMHY010000001.1, on the reverse strand, counting down.
TGAATTAGTTGAAGGTAGTGATCTGGTATTAGATAATAATATGGTTTTTATGAAAACAGCCAGTGGTAATAAGAAAGTTGATATTATTTATAGACGTATAGACGATGATTTTTTGGATCCATTAAGTTTTAATACTGACAGTATTCTTGGTCTAGCAGGGATAATGGAGGCTTATAGACAAGGGAATGTCTGTATTGTTAATGCACCTGGAACTGGAATTGCTGATGATAAAGCAATTTATTCTTATGTTCCAAAGATGATTAATTACTATTTAAATGAAAAACCAATTTTGAAAAACATAGAAACCTATCATTTATCTAACAGTGAACAAAAAGCTTATGTTAAAAATAATATAAATGACATGGTAATTAAAAAAACAGATGGTAGCGGTGGTTATGGAATGTTAATGGGAAATAAAGCATCTGAAGATGAAATAGATATTTACTTTAAGCAAATAAAAAAAAATCCGAGCAACTTTATTGCTCAGCCGATTCTAAACCTCTCAACAAGTCCATGCGTGATTGAAAAGAAGTTAGTTCCTAGGTGTATTGATCTAAGACCATTTGCAATCTACGGGTCAGAAAAAATAAAAGTTTGTCCTGGGGGTCTGTCGAGAGTTGCAATGAAAAAAAAATCCCTTATAGTGAATAGTTCTCAAGGTGGTGGAAGTAAAGATACTTGGGTAATCAGGAAACACTAAAAATGTTAAGTCGAGTAGCAAATAATTTATTTTGGATGGATAGATACATGGAAAGAAGCTATGGTCTATTAAATCTGATTAAAACTAATTATAATTCTACACTAGATTCTGGTGATTACTCATCATGGAATAAAATTATGTTCACATATTTAGCAATTCGAAGTGAAAATGAATATAAAAATCACCAAGATTCAATATCAACAATATTCTTCATTTTGTTTGACAAAAAAAATCCAAACACCCTAATTAATATGGTAGTCAAGGCTAGAGAAAATGCTAGAAGTGTCCAAGAACATATTTCTAGAGAACTCTGGTTATCAGTTAACAAATTTTTTCTCCATCTTACTGAGGAAGACGTGATTCTTAAGTATAGAAAGAGTGATCCAATAACTATAGTGAATGAACTTCTTCAATTTAGTCACATCTATTATAGCGTTGCAGATATTACTCAAGAAAGAGGAACAGCATACTGTTTTATGAATTTAGGAAAATATTTAGAACGAGTGGTTCAGAGTATAGATTTTTTAAACCTCAGAATTATTAGTCTTGATGACAAAAAAGAGGATTTATATGAAAGCTATTTTTTTAAAAATTTACTAATTTCAATAGGAGGGTATCAACTGTATTTAAAAACCTATAAATCAATTTACAAAATAGAAAATGTAGTAAAAATGATTGCTATAAACGAAAATTTTCCAAGGTCAATTATTTATAGTGTCAATAAATTAAATGTGCACATTGGAAGGCTTAATGAGTTTAATCAAATAAAAGCTGGTGAATTAAACTTTACCGTTGGAAAACTAAAAAATCATTTAAAATATTCTACTATTGAGTCAATTAAACAAAATGGCCTTGAGCAGTTTTTAGATGATATTAAGTTTGAATTAAATAAAATTTCAAATAGCATTAACAAAACTTACTTTAATCAGATTTTATGACATGTTCAAATATTATTTAACACATTCGACACATTATAAATATTCAAATCATATTCAAGAGAATACAAATAGAGTCTGTTTGTACCCATACAATGATATGATTCAGCAATTAGTTAGTCATAAATTAGAAATTACGGGTAATCCAAATGTATCTACACATATTGATGAGTTTAATAATAGAGTTGGTTTCTTTAACTATATCCCACCTCACAAGGAAATGACAATCACATCAAAGGCAGAAATAATTTTGAAGGGCATTAATCTACCAAATGATGAAGTTGACATTATGAGTGAATGGGCTAAAATAAATGATATTTCAAAAGACATAGATTATATGCATTTCTTGAAAATTGAGAATTTTTTTGCTAAAAATAAGTTTAAAAAAATTTTGAATGAGTTAAGGAGTGAAAATGATTCAGTATTAAACTTTTCAAAAGTTCTTTGCACATATGTAAATAAAAACTTTAAGTATAAGAAGGGGGTGACTAACATTAATTCATCTCTTGATGAGGTGTGGAAGTTAAAATCTGGGGTGTGTCAAGACTTCACAAATATTTTTATTCAATTGCTTAGATTGTCAAACATACCCTCCAGATATGTAAGTGGATATGTTTTTTCAAAAGGAGGTTTAATAGGTGCTGGAGCAACCCATGCTTGGGCAGAAGTATTTATTCCATTTTATGGCTGGCTTGGATTAGATCCTACCAACAATTGTGTTGCAGATAAATATCATATAAGACTTTGCGTTGGGAGGAATTATGAGGACTGTTCACCTATAAAAGGTGTTTTTAAGGGTAATGAAAAACAGTCTATGAAGGTCAAAGTATATTTAGATACTAAAAGAAATTCTAAGTTTGATAAAGTGGAGTTTAATGACTCAGAAAACCAGAGTCAACCGCTAGTTACCAAGCCTTTTAATAGTTTTCAAAAAAACTTACAAATAGTTCAACAACAACAATAAAACAAAAGAAGTGGTACTTTAGTATTTATTGTTTACTATACTTTTTATTTTGAGACAAACTTTTGAATTAAATGAAGTCAAAAAAATTCAAAACAATAAAACTTAAAATTATGTGTTTTCGGATTTAATAAAGATGTTAAATAAACCTGTTTTTCTTTTAATCTTTGCCCTTTTTTTTAATCAAATATTTTCTCAAAAAAAGGCTGACTCTACTTATGTTAGATTTACAAATCAAAAAATTATAATTGATGGGATCGATGATGAAATTGATTGGGAAAAAGCAGAATTAAAGTCTGATTTCCGGCAATGGTTTCCTACAGATTCCATTAAGGCTCTAAAACAAACTGAAATAAAGTTTTTATATGATTTGAATAATATTTATGCATTTATTAAATGCTATGAGAGTGAAGAAGAAAGTATTATATCGAGCCTTAGAAGGGATATGGGAAGGTTCTCAGATTTTTTTCTATTTACATTTGACACTTTCAATGATTTAACAAATGCTTATGCTTTTGGAGGAAATTCCGTTGGTGTAAAAAAAGATGAAATTTTTTTTAATGGAGGAAGAACACTGGGAGAAGATACAAATTGGGACTGGGATGCAAAATTTGATCTAGAGACTAAGATTTATGAAGATTTTTATACTGCCGAAATAAGAATACCGTTGAGTTCAATCAGATTCGCAAACAATAGTAAGTCTTGGAGATATAATGTATTCAGAAGAAGAATTATTGCTAATGAAATTTCTACCTTGTTCAGGGTGCCTCAAGAACAATCCTTTATAAATCTCTCATTTACCGAACCACTTGTTTTTGAAAGACCTTTGGGAAAATCTAAAACTCCGATAACCATAATTCCTTACGTAAATTTATTAAAATCTAAGACTTTTGAAAATAATGAAAAAACTAACAATCTTGAATATGGAGGCGATGGAAGAGTATTCATCGGAACAGGACTTAATTTAGATTTTACAATTAACCCTGATTTTTCTCAAATAGAAGTTGATGACCAAATTATTAACTTAACACGTTTTGCAGTTGCTCTTCCAGAAAAAAGACAATTTTTCATTCAGAATAGTGATCTTTTTAGTGGCTTTGGAGATTTTTACGAGAATAGACCCTTTTTTACGAGGCGAATTGGAGTTACTAAGGATCTTAATGGTAACACAATTCAAAATAAAATTCGTGCAGGGGTAAGATTAAGTGGAAAACTCACTAAACGTCTTAGAATTGGATTATTGAATATGCAAACAGCAAAAGATGAAGAGAACTTGATATCATCTAACAATAATACAGTGTTATCATTTCAACAGAATGTTTTTTCCAAATCGAATTTTAAATTTTTGTTCGTTAATAGAGAAGAAGTAGGCCAAGAAAACTTTGAATCAGAACAAGAGCGTTATAATCGTTTACTTGGTTTTGATTACAATTTTATTTCAAAAAATGATAAAATTAGAGGAAAGATTTTTTTTTATAATACATTTTCACCATCTGAAGAAAATGAGGGAATTTCGTCAGGTTTTAGATTTAATTACAATGATATAAAAAATAGATTTAGGACTGTATTTACAAGAACAACACCAAATTTTACAAGTGATCTAGGGTTTTCTAGAAGAACAGGATTTAAAAAAAATTACACAAAATATGATAGAGTTTTTTTTCCAAAATCTAAATCAATTCAAAGTATTACAATAGGACCTGAGTTGTATTATATTGACAAACCAGAAGAAAATAATCTAGTAACTGATAGAAGATTGAATGCTAATCTTTCTTTCAATTTTAAAAACAGATCTAGAATTGATTTAGCACTCGTTAACACTTTCATATATTTAGAAAACACTTTTGATCCAACAGGTATAAATATTGATTCTCCAATAACTGAAGGTGCTTATGATACTTCTCAATTTGAATTTGGATACACCTCAACGAATAGAAGGAAATTTAGATTTAAATCTGAAATTAGTTTTGGAGGATATTTTAGTGGTGAAAAGTTTTCAATAAGCAATAATTTCAATTTTAGGATAGATAAACTTTTGCAAGCAAGTTTAAAATTAAGCTATGATAAAATCAATCTACCTGAACCTCAAAAATCTGTGGGTTTAATTTTAGTTAGCCCAAAATTAGATTTTACATTCAGTAAAAATATTTTTTGGGCTAGTTTTATTCAGTTTTCGAATTTTTCAAATTCACTGGGTATCAATTCTAGGCTTCAATGGCGTTTTGCTCCTTTGTCAGATTTATTTTTGGTATATACTGACAATTCAAATTATCTTGAAAACGATTTGATACCCAATTTCAGGACAATAAATTTGAAAATAACCTATTGGATCAATATTTGAATTTGTAACGTATATAACTAATATTAAGATCTCAAGCATTGTTTAAAATGTATATTACAAAAAAACCAAGGTAAGTTCCAATTGCGTTTCCTAGGGTACCCATTAAGATCGATGGTAATATTAGTTCATTTCTTTTAAAAGTTTCTGCAAGGGCAATTGCGGAAGCCCCTCCACCTATATTTGTTTGACTTGCGATTGCGACCATTTGCCAATCTCGGTAAAATAGACCGCCAAATACAATTATTGAGATACCATGTATGAAGACTGAAACACATGTAAACAAGAAAAGGGTAATTCCTATTTCTTTTAACTCATAGACCGCACTTATTTCACAATATGCTCCTATAACTGCTAAAAATAAATGAACTAGGTATAAACCTAGATTATGACTTCCTTTTAATTTACTAATAAAGTTGGTTTGAGCTAGTAAAATGCCTATTGTGGAAAGGATTAAAATGGGTGGGATACTAGTAAATTTTTTAGCTAAAATTTCAGAAATATAAAAAGCTGAAATTCCAAGAAAGATTAAACTTGCTAAGGAAACTAAGTCCATTTTATTATCATCAAAATTTTCTTCAATAGAAATAGTTTTTTTTAAAAAAACTTTACCCTTCCATATTTTTGATAAGATTAGTGGAAATGTCAAGGTAGCCAATATCCAAATTGTTGTTACAACATTGTCAACAGCAACCGTCCCTGCATATAAAATTCCTTTTTTTTGAAAACCATATTCTAATGCCACAGCATTAAAATTCACACTACCTCCTGTGTAGGTTCCAGTCAGCATTCCAGCAATTACCTTTGCATCTGAGCCTAATATATTTTGAGGAGAAATAATTATCCATGAGATTAGAATTCCTAGTGTCGTTGAAAGTGATCCAATTATAAATAATGTGATCATTGGTAAACCTGCTTTTTTTATTGAAACAATATTCACATCTAGAAGCAAAAAAAATATTGAAATAGGAGCTATATATTCAAAAATTATAGAATATAATTTAATAGTGTTTGAAGCAGATGGAATAAGTTTAAGATTAGCAATTATTGCCGTAAATAATATTACTAAAAGAGCTGAACCAAACTGCTTTCCTAAATTTGTCCTGCCTACATACAATGATAAAATTATCATAAAACAAAGCATAAGAAGAACATAAACTGGATTACTCATAATTAGAACAGTAAATACTTTTATTAGATTAATTTATAAAAAAGAAGAGTATAAATTTTAAGTTTTCATAAATTACCTTAAAATCAACAAATCTTTCGTAAATGTTTAATCAATTAAAAAATAAATTACTTCTGACTGTTTTAACTTTCACTTGCAACCTTTCATATGGCCAAGAACTTCAAAAAATTAATTTTGACGACATTAAATATAGAAATGTAGGACCAACAAGAGGCGGAAGATCAACTTCTGTGTGTGGTGTTATCAAAAACGAATTCACATTCTATATGGGAACCTCTGGAGGTGGTTTGTGGAAGACAGTCGATGGTGGATTGAGTTGGAATAATATTAGTGATGGGTATTTTGAATCTCCTTCAATCGGTTCAATTGATGTATTTCAATCAAATCCTAATATTATATATGTTGGGACTGGTTCAGATGGAATACGTTCAAATGTAATTGTAGGAAAAGGTGTTTACAAATCATTAGATGCTGGTGGTAGCTGGGAATTTATTGGACTAAAGAGTGCAGGTCAAATAGGTGCAATTAAGGTTCATCCAAAAAATCCCGACATAGTCTATGTTGCTGCAATCGGTCAACCATTTAAACAAAATGCAGAAAGAGGATTATTTAAATCAATAGATGGAGGCAAAAATTGGAAAAAAATTCTTTACATATCTGATAAAATTGGAATTGTAGACATGGAATTTTCTCCTGATGACCCTAACACAATATACGCTGCATCATGGGAGGTTAATCGTAAGCCATGGACGATAATGAGCGGATCAAAAGATGGAGGTATATACAAATCAGTTGATGGAGGTCAAAGTTGGACTAAACTTTTTAAAGGATTACCAAAAGGTAATATTGGAAAAATTGATTTGGCAACTTCACCAGCCGATACAAATAGAGTTTACGCACTTATCGAGGCAGGAGAAGGTCAGGGTGGCGTTTATGTTTCTTATGATAAAGGATCAAGTTTCAAAGTAATGAGTCATAGAAAAGAATTGGTAAATAGACCCTTTTATTACTGTAATATTTATGCTCACCCAAAAAATGCAGATGTGATATATTCAAGTGCTAACAGGTTTATGATTTCTATGGATGCAGGGAAGACTTGGGATATAAGAGAAACACCTCACGGGGATAATCATGACATATGGATAAATCCTAATCATGAAAATATATGGATTCAATCAAATGATGGAGGCGGAAACGTTACTTTTAACTCTGGGAAAACATGGACCACTCAATTTAATCAGCCTACTGCAGAGATTTATCAAGTTGAAGTAGATCAACAGTTTCCTTATTGGTTATATGGAGGTCAGCAAGATAATTACACCACGGTTTCTGTACCAAGCCAACCGCCATATCCAATTCAAGCAGGACCAAATGCATGGATACTTTCCACAGGTGGCTGTGAAACTGGTCCAGCTGTTCCAAAACCAAGTGATCCAAATATTGTTTATTCAAACTGTAAGGGAAGATTTAGTATATATAATAAAGAGACTGGACAGGAAAAACAATATTATGTTGGAGCTCAAAACATGTATGGTCATAATCCAAAAGATTTGAAGTTCAGATTTCAAAGAGTGTCACCAATACATATTTCTCCACATGATGAAAATGTGATATACCATGGTTCTCAATATCTTCACAAAACTATCGATGGAGGGATTAATTGGGAGATAATTTCACCTGATTTAACTGAATTTGACAAATCAAAACAAGTTATTTCAGGATCTCCAATAACTAGAGATATTACAGGTGAAGAGTTTTATAGTACCATATATTCTGTTAGAGAGTCAATTTTAAAGAAAGATTTAATTTGGGTAGGTTCGAATGACGGCTTGGTACATTTAACTGTTGATGGAGGTAAAAACTGGAAAAATGTAACTCCAAAAAATTTATTGAAAGGGGGTCGAGTAGACTCAGTAGAGCCATCAAGTCATGATCCATCTTCAGCCTACATTACAATTTTAAGATATCAATTAGGTGATTGGTCACCTTATATTTATAGAACAAAAAATTATGGGAAATCTTGGGAATTAGTTGTCAATGGTATACCAGAAGATTTTCCAGTGAGAGTTGTTAGAGAGGACCCACTAAAAAAAGGACTACTTTTTGCAGGCACTGAATTTGGAATTTTTGTCTCACAAAATAGTGGTAACAATTGGTTTAAATTTCAGAAAAATTTACCAATTACTCCTGTAACTGATTTAAAAATACACAGAGATGACCTTATCTTATCGACAATGGGAAGATCATTTTGGGTTATGGATGACATTAATTTTTTAAGATCTGATTTAAATGGTTCAAAACCCAAAGTTGTAAGTCCTTCTGAGGCTATTCGTTATCAATACAGCATTCCTGATATAGAAATTAATGATTATTTACAAGCTGGGGTTTTTATTGACTATTATCTAGATAGCGATCAGTATCAGAATATTTTGATTTCCATCTTAAATGAAAAAGGGGAAACAATTGACTCTTTTAATTCAATTTCGAGTGAAGCTAAAGAATCAAATGACTACAATATGCAACTTAGTGATTATTCATCAGACTTAACTTACAAAGTAACGACCAAAAAAGGCTTTAATCGTTTCAGATGGAATTTAAGACATAAAGGAATATATGATGAAGATGAAGAAAAAAATATTGTGGGACCATTTGTTAAGCCTGGTAATTATATAGCAGTAATAACACTTGACAATGCCAATAAAATTTCAACTGAATTTTCAGTTGAAAAAGATCCAAATACAGAAATCTCTCAGGATGTCTTTGTTGAAGTTGAACAATTTCAATTGAAATTAATCAACAAGATTAGAGAGGCAACAAGGATTTCAAATGAGATCAAGTCATTGAAACTATCAAAAAATTTAAATAAAAATAAGTTACAAGGCTTAGACGCAATTTTAGAAAAATTAGAAACTAAAGAGGGTGATTATATGCAGCCAATGCTCATAGACCAGTTTAAATATCTTTATAGGATGGTGACTGAAGCAGACCAAGTTTTAGGCAAAGATGCTTATAATAGATTCAAAGAACTAAGTTTGCAACTTGAAAAAATTGTACAAAACGAATTGACATTAAATTGAAATACAAAACATTCTTTATCAAATTTATTTGTACATTGTTTTTTTAGAATTTAACCATAAAAATTTTTAAAATGAAAAAATTATTTTTAAGTATACTAACACTTTCTACTATATCAATAAATGCACAGTATTGTTTGTTTTTTGATATTAAAGCTGAAGAACCAGAAATGGTTGTTTCAGCGATCAAAGCTGCCATGAATACTGAGTGGGCAAAAAATATGCAGGCAACAAAATCTCTATTTGCCTACCTACCTAATGGTACTATTGAGTCGACTCATTCACTTCAATTCTGTTTTCCTAATGAAGCCGCTTTCGAAGCTGCATTTATGAGCTATGGACAGTCTTTACTAGCACAACTACTTTTTGAGGGGAAGCTAGCAGACTATTCAGTTGATGTTTCTCAATCTTTAAACATGCCTATTTGGTATAATGGAGAAGATTGGGCTGAGGATAATGTTTTTATGATTTATCAAATGGACGTTTCAAACCCTTCAATGTATCTTAAAGAATTTAAAAGTTTTTCTCAAAAAATGGCAAAAAAACTTGGTTTTGAAGAAAACTCATATGGTCTAGCTATGCCAATTTTAGGTAAAAATGCTGATTTTAGTCATTTTGTATGGATTGGTGCCCCCGACATAAAAACTTCTCTTTCGAGTATGAAGAAAATGTTGTCTGATCCTGGATTTTCTGAATTTGCTAAGAAAGTAGCTGGAATAAGAAAAGTAGTTAATACTACAATGCTTGTCCGCCTTGCTGATTTTTAAGGTTTTCAACACTACATTAAAAGACCCTCCATTTTTGGAGGGTTTTTTGTTAATATTTGTCACACTCTTTTAAATACCAAATAGATATTGAAATTTTAAAAATAATTGAGTTTGGTCTACGCGAAATAGTGAGTACGAGTCATCATTAAATTCACTTAATGAGTTTTGATTCCCACCTATATAAAAAACAGTTGATGGATTTGGATTCCATTGAATTAAGGGCTGAACAAAAAATCTTTCAGAAAACGTATTATACTCAGAGACTATTCTTATGTTGAAAAAATTATTGAACTGATATCGGATAGCAAATCTTGATATAGACCCATTGTAATAAAAATTATCACTATCCAAATATTTCAATCTTGCATATCTAACTGAGGGAGAAATTCTTAATTTATTACTTAACTGTATTAACGGAATAAAATTAAAAGTAAATTCTTTTCCTTTTTCTGGGATAACTTCATTATAAGCTAAGTCTCTACCCACTGTTAAATTTAAATTAAGTGAAAGTGATTCACTAGGGCTACTTCTAATTACAAATCGGTTACTCTCTAAGTTTCTATAATCCCGACCAAGAAAGTTTTTAAAAGCGTCAAAGTCTAGGGTATAAGTTATTTCAGTATTGAATAAAGTTTTCAAACTTAAAATGGCATCTACACTAATTGTTTTTAGGTAGTCCTCGTAGGTATATACTATATCTGCTTTAGTTCCGAAACTTAAAAATTGGAGAGCAGGTTTATTTGGAAATACTTGGTAAGTATGATAAAGAGTTGCCCATCTCCTATTATTTTTTACAACAAATCCAACATCTGCTTGGAAATTTGGTGAAAAGTCTCTGTAAGTTAAGTAAGATCTCCATTTTTGGGTATTTCTGTAAAGCTGAAAGTAAAGAGATTTACCATTAAAATTTTGATTATCCAATACTACTGACCTTCCGAAAATATTATCTTTAGACTCTATCCAGTCTGCAACTGGCTCTTTGTTTAAATTGAGAAATAATTCATAAGTAAACCTTAAGTTTTTTGATAATAAAAACCAACCGTCTGTACCAAATAAATTCCCATAGCCTCCATTTTTATAATATCTGTTTGTAGATAAAAAACCAAGGCGTGCATTTTTACTAAGAAGACGTTGATACCTTAAAACATTGACAAAAGATTCTTCTCCGTCACCCAAATAAGATCGATCTTCACCTGCAATTTGATATATTGAATTTTGATCAAGTGCAGTAAGAAAAAATAAACGTTCTTTTTTCCCCTGACTAATTAGCTTTGTTGATATCAATGGGTTATTTATTGATCTTGAATAAAATGCACCACTTACATAATTGACGATATCAGTACCACGATTAAAATAAGGTCTTCTTTCGGGATATTCTAAGGCAACCGCAGAATTCACATCAATTTGCGAAACATCAGCCTCTACTTGGGAAAAATCAGGATTCAAAGTCACCTCAAGAGTACTATTTTTATTCAAATCGACATTAAGACCTAGTCCGAAGTTAGGTTGTATTTTTTGATATTTGATTTCATCAAATAAATCAGCTTTACTCCCGCTAATATTCCCTGCGAGGTAAGGTAAAAACTCAACTCTTTTTTCAATTTTGATATCGGTTAATATTAGTTTATCAGTAGTTTGGCATATTTGACATGGAGCAGTTCTATCATAAGGTTGACTTCTAAGGTCTATTGGGATACCATTTCTAAAAGTATATCTTCTAAAATTAAAATTCCACTCTTGATTGTTTCCGTTTGGAAAAGGGACTGATGCGAAGGGAATTTTAAATTCGACCTGATAGCCGTCTGATACAATTGTGCCACTAGTTTCGTAGTCTACATTAAAATTTATATCATATCGGTCTTCGTCAGAAACAGCATTTATAGCTCTAGCATCAAATTGACTTCCAAAAGCATTCGATAAAAGAAGATAATTATTTCTGCTATCCCCATAGGTATCAAAGGCAACTACTACAAAATCATCGCTTATAATCCCAAAGTCATCTCTAGATCTCACTGATGCTCGAATTTCACTGGGCCTTGCATATGCATAAAAACCAATATATAGATGTGTATCGGAGTATAAAATATATGTCTTGGTTTTTTCTTTCGGGGTAATATTATTTCCTGGATTAACTTCATAATCAAGGTCAACAGAAATAGCATTTTTCCATTCTTTTTCAGATATAATCCCATCTATTGTAATTTGACCCTCGTCGATTTTATTTGGAATAAATTTTTCTTGAGAGTAATTATAATTACTTAATAGAATTATAGATAGTATGTGAATTCTGTGAAACAATTTTTAAGGCAAAACAGCGCAATTTATCGAATAAAAATCAAGTCTTGTTCATTTTTCATAATTTAGGTGAACAAATAATTATAAACCAACTAAATATGAAAAAAATATTTTTTTTAATGCTCTTCGTAGCATCCAATTTAATTCTTGCTCAAAACATCGTATTTGAACAAGTAGCTTTAAAGGTAAAACCGGGTAGCGCTGGTCAAGTTTTAGATCTTGTTGATGGATTTTATAGTGAGATTGATAAACCTGAAGGAGTCTACATTACACTTTACGCAATAAATTTCAAGGCTGATGATATTCCAGCAACTCATTTTTTAACATTTTCAGGTTCTGTAGAAGGTTTAGCAAAATTGAGGGAGTTACGAAGTGGAGACAAATATCTATTGTACAATTCAAGTATGTTAAGACACTCTGAAATAACATCCATAAGTGCGGGAGCAACTATAATGAGAATGAATGTTGATAAAGCAAGACAACCAATAGCTCAAATTTGGAGATGGAGGGTAGAAGATCCAGCTGCCTTTGGAAATGAGTTTACTGATTTAATTAAATCATTTCCTCAATTAGGTTATTTATCACTTGGTCAATTTACACATGGGACAAGTAGTAAGGGAGAATCTCATTATGCATTCACGACTCATGAAAACTATGCAGCTGCATTAAGTTGGGGACCGAAAACTCAATCGCAACAACAAGCATTTTTAAAATTTCAAAAAGCAACATCAAAATATTCAAATTTTCTTGGTAGTGCAACCATGTCAAACATAAAAACGTGGTAGAGTTCTTTTAAAATAAAAAACCCTCCTAAAGGAGGGTTTTTTATGAAATTAGTATCAAAAACTCGTGAAATTTTAAATTTTAAAGATGCCTTTAGTAATTGTTTTTTTTGGAATTCTATTTTTGTTTCTCTTAATAACCCTTTTTAAATTTAATGGATTTATTTCTTTTATATTGGTTGCAATAGGAATTGGAATAGCCCAAGGAATGCAACTAAATAATATCGTAAATTCTATAGAAAATGGCATTGGTAATACTTTGGGGTTTCTTGTCATGATTTTGGGATTTGGTGCTATGTTAGGAAAACTTGTTGCAGAAAGTGGAGCAGCTCAACAAATAACAAATGGCTTAATTAAAATTTTTGGAATTAAATACACTAAAGTAGCAGTAATGCTAACGGGTTTCATAGTAGGAATCACAATGTTCTATTCTGTCGGTTTTGTCATTTTAGTCCCGCTAGTTTTTACTATAGCTAAAGCAACTGGTCTTTCATTGATTGGTGTTGGATTACCGATGCTAGCATCTTTATCAGTTACTCACGGATTTTTACCACCACATCCTGCCCCTTCTGCATTATCAGTAATGTTTGAAGCTGACATTGGAAAGACTCTCATCTATGGTATTTTACTTTCCATACCTGCAATTTTAATTTCAGGACCTTTGTTAACTCATTTCTTACCTAAAGTAGAAGCAAAGCCTCTTAAACAGTTTATGACCACGAGAGTATTTAAGCAAGACGAATTACCTAGTTTATTTAATAGTATGTCCACCGCTTTATTACCAGTATTATTGATTGGTTTTTCTACTTTGATTTCTTTTTTAATTCAAGAGGAGAGTATTTTATCAAAGTGTATAAATTTTATTGGTAATCCAGTAATTGCTCTTTTATTGACGCTTCTGTTAGCAACATACTCGTTAGGTATTTCAAGAGGTAAAACAATGAATCAAATCATGAAAACTTATGCAGATGCAGTATCAGGAATTACAATGGTTCTTTTAGTTATATCAGGTGCTGGGGCCCTAAAACAAATTTTAATTGACAGTGGGGTTAGTGATTATATTGGTGGAATACTTGAAATATCTTCAATGTCTCCTTTATTAATAGGCTGGATAATTGCAACACTTATTCGCTTTTCAGTCGGTTCTGCTACAGTTGCAGGACTTACAACTGCTGGAATAGTCTTACCTTTAGTTCAAAATACAAATGTGAGTCCTGAATTAATGGTATTATCTATTGGATCTGGAAGTCTTATGTTATCACATGTGAATGATAGTGGTTTTTGGTTATTTAAAGAATATTTTAATTTAACTGTAAAAGAAACACTTTCCACGTGGACTGTTATGGAAACAAGCATAGGAATTTCAGGACTTATTGGTGTTTTAATTTTAAATCAACTAATATAGAATGAGTATACATTTAAAAGATCGTGTCAAAGCTATGAGTCTTGATTTACCCCCTGCACCCACGCCCTCGGGTGTGTATCGTCCAATTTTAATCGTTGATAATCATTTATATGTTTCTGGTCAAGGACCAGTTTTATCTGATGGGAGTCTCATGTATGGTAAGGTAGGATCTGAACTTAATAAAGAACAAGGTAAAGTTGCTGCTAGACAGGTTGGCCTAACAATGCTTTCCACCATTATAACACACACTTCAGAATCCTTAAAGATTAAACGTGTTATAAAAGTATTAGGAATGGTAAATGCAACCCCAGATTTTAAAATGCATCCTTTTGTTATAAATGGATTTAGTGAACTTTTTTCAGAAGTTTTTGGAGAAAAAAATGGAATTGGTGTAAGAAGTGCTGTTGGTATGAATCTTCCGAATAATATACCAGTTGAGGTTGAAGCTGCTTTTTTAATCGAATAATATAGATGTCAATAAATAATTGGTTTAAGGTTAATGATGAAAGTAAGATTTTAACCCCTGGGTTAATTATTTATCCTGAAAGAATAGAGCATAACATTAAATCTATGATTTCTATTTCTGGTGACGTAAATCGTTTGATTCCCCATGTTAAAACTTATAAAATGCCCTCAATCGTTAAACTTCAAATGGATCATGGTATAAAAGAATTCAAATGTGCAACTTTTGGAGAATTAGAAATGCTAATTTCATGTAAGGTGAAGCACGTATTATTGGCAATACAGCCTACTAAGGAAAAAGCAACTCGATTTTTGAATCTTCAAAAAAAATATCCAAAAATTAAGTTCTCTACACTTGTGGACAATATTGATTCTTTAAAGCTTTTTTCGAGTCTATCAAAAGCTAATGATATTAGGATGAATTTGTGGTTAGACATAAATAATGGGATGAATAGAACAGGAATAATTCCAGATAAAGCGTTAGGTCTTTGTCTAGAATTATTTGAGGATAAAAACTTAAAATTTAATGGTCTCCACGTGTATGATGGTCATATTCGACATTCATCCTTAAGTAAAAGATTAAACCATTGTAATCTAGATTTTGAAAAAGTTGAACAATTAGTGGCACAAATAAAAAATAAAATCGGAACATTGCCACAAATTATTACAGGAGGTACACCTAGTTTTTATCCTCATTCGTTAAGAAAAACAAACCTATTAAGTCCAGGAACAACTCTTCTTTGGGACTTAGGTTACCAGAAAATATGGAAAGAGTCACCATTTCTGCATGCCGCTGTTCTAGCAACTCGATTAATTAGCAAGCCAGCTCCAAATATTTATTGTTTTGATATAGGCCACAAGGCAGTTTCTTCTGAGATGCCATTACCAAGAATGGAAATTTTTGGTTTGGAGGGAGCATTTCATAAATCTCAGAGTGAAGAGCATCTTGTGATTGAATATAAAGACTATAAAAACTTAAATATTGGTGACCTGTTTTATGCAATTCCATACCATATTTGTCCTACAGTTGCGAAATACAATAAATCTTATGTTGTGATAAATGGAGAAATACAGTCTTTGTGGGATATTCAGGCAAGAGATTATCAATTATCTATTTAGAGAATTATGGAATTTATTTTTGACGCTCATCTTGACCTATCAATGAATGCAATTGAATGGAATCGAGATTATCGTTTAAATACAAATACAATTCGTAGACTTGAAAAAGGAATGAATGATCTGCCAGGTCGAGAACTTTCAACTGTCTCTTTTCCTGAGTTACGTAACGGCAATATAGGATTGTGTGTTGGAACTCTTATAGCAAGATATGTCAAACCAAAAAACTCTTTACCAGGTTGGAATTCTCAAGAACAAGCTTGGGCTCACACTCAAGGGCAATTAGCTTGGTATAAGGAAATGGAATATCAAAAGGAGTTAGTACAAATAAATTCAAAATCGAACTTAAAAAAACATTTAAATAAGTGGAAATCAAATCCAATTGGTACGCCATTAGGTTATGTTTTAAGTCTCGAGGGAGCAGACTCAATTATATCTATGGATCATTTAGAAAGAATGTATAATAAAGGATTAAGAGCTATAGGTCCAGCACATTATGGACCAGGGACTTATGCTTATGGTACTGATTCAAGTGGAGGAATTGGAGAAAAAGGAAAATTATTGTTGAAAAAAATAGAAGAACTCAAACTTATTTTGGATGTAACTCATCTGTGTGATTTAAGTTTTTGGGAAACTCTTGAATTTTATCAAGGCCCAATTTGGGCAAGCCATAGTAATTGTAGGAAATTAGTTAATAATAAAAGGCAGTTCGATGATTCTCAAATCAAAATTTTAATTGATCACAATGCAGTTATTGGAATGGCATTTGATGCATGGATGATGACTCCAAATTGGGAAAGAGGAAAAACTAAACCCACGGATAAAGGACTATTAATTGAATCAATTGTAGATCACATAGACCATATTTGCCAACTTTCGGGAAATACAGATCACGTAATGATTGGATCAGATCTAGATGGTGGATTTGGAAAAGAGCAATGCCCAGAAGATTTGGACACAATTGCTGATTTACAAAATCTAGGACACATTTTAAGTAGGAGAGGCTATTCAGTTAATGATATTGAGAAAATATTATCTAAAAATGGAATTTTATTTTTGCAAAAACATTTACCTAACTAGTTTTTTCAAACAAAAAAACCACTAAATCAAACCCTATGCTAATGTTAGTCAGATCATGTATTCTTTATTAGAGAAATTCTTAAAACTAAATTTATGATACAAGAGGGGGTTATCGATTATGACCTTTTAATTATATTTGCTTGCCTATTTTAAAGGTTTATAGAATAATATAATTTTGGAAATATTGTGATTTTGATTTTTAATCAAGAGAATAAATTAAAATAAGTAAAACCTCTGTAAACTTTCATAAATATTACATCGGTCGCGTAGCTCAGCTGGATAGAGCATCTGCCTTCTAAGCAGACGGTCATAGGTTCGAATCCTATCGCGATCACTTTAAAAAAGTTTTAAACCCTTTAAATAAAGGGTTTTCTTTATTGTATTTATATGAAAAAAGAGAAACTGATTTATTTGGTTGTAAAGATTTGATTCTATTTGATTGTCTTGATCCTTATTTTAATTAATCTTAGTAATTTAAATTTTAGAATTTCTAATCAAAAAAATTAATTCTATTAAAGTTAAATGAAAATAGGAATACCCAAAGAGATTAAAGCACAAGAAGCTAGAGTAGGTCTTACTCCAGCGGGTGCATTATACCTTGTAAATGAGGGACATCAAGTTTGCATCCAAAAAAATGCTGGTTTATTAAGCGGGTTTGATGACAAGGAATATCAAAAAGTAGGTTGCAAGATCTTAGGTAAAATTGAAGACATATACAATTTTGCTGAAATGATAGTTAAAGTTAAAGAGCCGATTGACTTGGAGTACAAACTAATTAAGCCTAATCAATTGATCTTTACTTTTTTTCATTTCGCTTCGAGTAAAAAATTAACTGAGGCGATGATAGCTTCAAATTCTGTTTGTTTAGCATATGAGACAGTTGAGGAAAAAGACAAGTTACCATTATTGATTCCTATGTCTGAAGTTGCAGGAAGAATGGCTACTCAAGAGGGAGCTAAATATCTTGGAAAACCTTATGGAGGCTTTGGTATCCTTTTGGGTGGAGTTACTGGTGTAAGACCTGCAAATGTCATGATTATTGGTGGTGGAGTCGCGGGCACTGAAGCAGCACTGATGGCTGCTGGGTTAGGGGCAAACGTTTCAATTTTTGATAATAATTTGGGACGATTACGTGATTTAGAGAAAATGATGCCAGATAATGTTACTCCTATTTTTTCAAATCAACTTAATATAGAACTTGAAATCCGAAGATCACATTTGATAATCGGTACTGTTTTAATACCTGGATCTAAGACTCCGAAATTAATTGATAAAAAAATGTTGTCAAAAATGATGCAGGGAACGGTTTTAGTAGATGTGGCTATTGATCAAGGGGGATGTTTTGAAACAAGTGAACCCACAACACACGAAAATCCAATTATTATAAAAGAAGGAATTATCCATTATGCAGTAACCAATATGCCAGGAGCAGTACCAAATACATCAACTATAGCATTAACTAATTCGACTTTAAGTTACATTATAGAACTCGCAAGAAAAGGCTGGAAAAAAGCATGTCAAGAGAATTCTTCACTGGCCAAAGGATTAAATATAATTAATGGGAAAGTTGTTTATAAAGAGGTTGCTGATACATTCGATTTGGGTTTCACTGAAGTTGAATCACTAATTTAAAACTATGGAACTTACTCCTTTTGGGATTAATCTGTACACTTTTTTTAATTTACCTTCAGCATGGTGGTGTGGTGTAAGGGTAAAAAAAATTACAAGGAAATATTGTAGCACAAAAGTAAATTTAAATTGGATTAATAAAAACCCTTTTAAATCAATGTTTTGGGCTATTCAAGGAATGGCCGCAGAGCTTTCTACAGGGGTTTTGATAATGCAGGCATCAAAAAGTTTTAAATGTGATATTTCAATGCTTGTGATTAACAACAAAGCAACTTTTACAAAAAAAGCAAAAGGACAGATTGTTTTTTCTTGTAATAATGGAGAAGCTGTTGAGAAAACATTTACTAAATTGTTGAAAACAAATAAATCTCAAACCTTATGGCTTCAAACCATAGGTGTTGATGAAGAAGGTGATATTGTGTCAACCTTCGATTTTGAATGGACCCTTTTACGAAAATAAATTTTATGAAACCATCATTTTTTAAAGACTTATCTATTCCCGTTGTTGCCGCACCTATGTTTTTAATTTCTTGTCCAAAGCTTGTAATAGAGTGTTGTAAAAATGGCATAGTAGGAACACTTCCTGCACTAAATCAGAGAACTACTGAGGGTTTTGAAGAATGGATAATCGAAATTAAAGAAGCCTTGAGAAAATATGAAAAAGAAACTGGGAAAAAATCAGCACCCTTTGGAGTAAATCTAATTGTTCATCCAACAAATCCAAGAGTTATGCCTGACTTGCAGATTTGTATTAAACATAAAGTTCCTATAGTCATTACATCTCTTGGCGCAGTATCTGATCTTGTAGATGCTGTTCATAATTATGGAGGAGTTGTATTTCATGATATCATAAAAAGGAGACATGCTGAAAAGGCAACAGAAGCTGGGGTTGACGGACTGATATTAGTTGCTGCTGGAGCTGGTGGCCATGGTGGGACAATTAATCCTATGGCATTAATAAATGAGGTCAAAACCTTTTTCGATAAAACAATTCTACTTTCAGGTTGTATAAGTAACGGTAATGATATTGCATCAGCTCTCCAAATGGGAGCCGATTTAGCTTACATGGGCACACGTTTCATAAATGTAAATGAAAGTATGGCTGATAAGTCATATCAAAAGATGATAATGGATAGTAAGGCCGAGGATATAATTTATACAGCTGCAGTTTCTGGAGTCCACGCAAGTTTTTTGAGGCCAAGTTTAGAAGCTATGGGCATTACCCAGGAATTATGGAAACAAACAAAAAAAGTTGATTTTGGAAGTGAATTAGATCATGCCAAGGAGGAGGCAAAGGCATGGAAAACAATTTGGTCTGCAGGTCAAGGTGTTACTTCAATAAGTGATGTAAAACCAACTGGAGAATTAATTAGACTATTGAAAGGTGAATTTGAAAAAGCTTTATTAAAACAAAAAGATTATCATCGCTACTTTTTTTAATTTCATCTGAAATACCATCAGACTTTCAAAAATTTTTAGTTAGCGATTTAATAATTTTATTTTTTGGGAAGAATTCTTGACCTATTACTTTTAACGAAGTGTAAAGTGGTATTGCGAATATCATTCCTACTGGACCTGTAAGTGTACCAGCAGCAAGTATCAGTATAAAAATTTCTAAGGGATGCGATCTCACACTATTTGAGAATATGAAAGGCTGACTAAAAAAATTATCGATTATTTGACCAAGTAAAAAACCAATTAAAACAAAAACCGTTTTGGGTATAATTATAGAGCTAAAATCTGACCCTATAAAACTACTCATAGTTAAAACTGAAATTAAGAATGCGCCTATTATGGGGCCCAAGTATGGAATTAAATTTAAAAGCGCACACAGAAAAGCAATTACAAATGCATTTTGAACATCTAGAATAGCAAGTACTATACTGTAGATAATTAGCAAAATACTAATCTGCATCAAAAGGCCTAAAAAATAACGTGAAAGTAAATTTTTGATCTTATTGATGGATTTTTCAACTTTGTCAGATATTTTATCCTCTACCATAGCTAAAATTATTCTCTTTTGAATAAAACTATCTTTCAAAAAAAAGAATAATATAAAAATTATTGAAAATAGACCTACTGTGAAACCACCAAATAGTTCTAATGTTTGGTTAATTAACTCAGGGAGAAGACCAAAATTTACATTTTTGAATAAATTATCCACGGAAAGTTGCTGCTGCCAAAAGGTATTATCAAGTTGAAAATAAATACTAATTTCATTTACTAAAGTTTCAATATTGATTTTCAATAAATCGACATCAAGTAAAGCCAAATTTTCTACTTGTTTGATAAACAGAGGAACAAATAAAGAAAAAATACTAATTAGGACACCCAACAAAAAAATTATACTTGTTGTTGATGCTAGAATTGAATTTAGTTTTAATCTTTGAGTTAGAAACTGACTTATAGGCCGGCCAATTAAACTTACAACTCCTGCAATTAACATATAGACTATAAGTGATTTAAGTTGAAATATCAACCAAGCAACTATACACAGGCCTAAAAGTCTTATTATTGCCCAAAAAACTCCTGTAGTGATTTCTCTGGAATTCATATGTAAAGATAGGAAAGTTTCAAATTTTATTTTTTTGTTGATGAATATGCAGTAAATGACATCCCAAAACTCCTGCGGTTTCAGTTCGGTATCTTTGGTCACCTAGACTTACAGCTGTATGCCCTAAATTGACAGCTTTTTCGATTTCCTTAGTGCTGAAATCTCCCTCAGGGCCGATTAAAAGGCATATTTTTTTGAAGTTGGGCTTGTAGTCAACCAACAGCTTAGTTGGCCTTGGCGCGCAATGTGCAATTAAAATAGGATTTTGATTATTTTCCAAAAATTCATCAAATTTTATTATTTCATCAATTTTTGGCAGGAAAAAGTTATTTGATTGCTTAAGTGCTGTTATGGCAATCTTTATTAATCGTTTAGTCTTTAAAACCTTTCTCTCAGATCTTTCGCATAATATGGGGGTTATTCTATCAACACCAATTTCAGTGAGCTTTTCTACCAACCATTCCATTCTATGATTGCTTTTAGTTGGTGCAATTGCAATTTGGATTTTTCTAACCTTTTTTTTGTGCTCTAATGCAATTTGCTTGGTTGCAACTAGTGTATTCTTTTTATTGTAGTAAAGCTTTCCTTTCCATTCTAGACCTTTACCATTTGTAACAGTTATTTTGTCTCCTGACTTTTTTCTTAAAACTTTCGATATATGTTTACTTTCTGATGGATCTAACTCGAAACTTTTAGTATTAACTGTAATATGAGAATCAAAAAATAATGTCATGTCTAAATTTGCAAACGTGATTTTGATTCATCAAAAAGGTTGCCATATTTTCTTTCATTCAATTTAAAGTATCCTGCAATTCCAATCATAGCAGCGTTATCTGTTGTGTACTCAATTGGAGGAATAAATAATTCCAATCTATTTTTTGTTTTTTGCTTTTTCAACTCATTACAAATTTCTGAATTAGCCGCAACTCCACCTCCAATAACTATTCTGTTTAATCCGAAATCATTTGATACTATCTTTATTTTATTCAAAATTGTCTGGATTAAACTATTTTGAAGGCTTGCACATAAATCATTAAGATTTTTTTTAATGAATTTCGAATCTTTAGCTTCTTCAATCTTAATAAAATTCATAAAAGCAGTTTTGATTCCACTATAGCTCACATTGTATCCTTTGGGATTTGCTATTGGAAAGGCAAACCTATGTTTGTCACCATTTTTTGCAAGCTTGTCAATTTCTTGTCCTGCTGGGTATGAAAGACCCATAATCTTTCCACATTTGTCAAATGCCTCACCTATTGCATCATCAAGTGTTGTTCCAATTAATTCAAAATTAAAATAACCTTTGACTAAAATAAGCTGTGTGTGTCCTCCGGATATTGTTATCCCTAAAAAAGGAAATTCTGGAGTAACATAACCATCTATAAAATGCACAAGAAGGTGTGCATGCATGTGATTTACAGGAATTAGGGGTAAATCTAAAGCCAATGCCATTGACTTTGCAAATGATCCTCCTACAAGTAAAGAACCCAACAGTCCAGGACCTTGTGTATAAGCAATTGCGGTTAATTGTTTTTTATCGATATTTGCTTCAACTAAGGCTTGTGAAATTACTGGGACTATTTTTGACTGGTGTGCCCTTGAAGCTAATTCAGGAACAACTCCGCCATACGTCTTATGAATAACATTCTGATTTGCTATGCAATTTGAAAGTACTTTTCGACCTTCCAAGACGGCTGCAGCAGTATCATCGCAGGAAGTTTCAATAGCTAATAGCATGCGGCTTTAGTAAATAAAAGAAGTAGTTATAATTAAACAAAAATAACAGATTACAATTAATAAAAAGTACAAAATAGTATCAATACTTTTAGGAATATCATTATTCGTTATCCTTGGTTTTTATTTTGTATTATCTTCTTCGGTTATCCAAACAAAAATTGTAAAAAGACTTACTGAAAACTTTACTAAAAAAACGAATCAAAAAATCTTGTTTGAAAGTCTAAACTTAGATTGGAATGGTAAAATGATTTTTTCAAATTTTTTTATTGAGGACCATCATAAGGACACTTTGATTTTTGTGAAATCCTTAGAAAGCTCCTTGATAAATTTTAAAGGCTTGTATAGTGGAAATATTAAACTGAAATATTTGAATGGGAATCAAATTTATTTGAAATTAAAACACTATAAAGATGAAAAAACACACTCATTAAACATTCTTTTGGAAAAACTTAAAAAGAATAGAAATCCAAATCATAAAATAAAATTCAATGTAAAAGAAATAGATCTTAACAAGATCTTTTTCTCTTTTGGAAATGAAAATAATCACAAGTCAAAAACTGTCAAATTAAATTCTGAAAAAATTAGGGCAACAAAACTTGTTTTTGAAAAAAATGAATTAAAAGTAAATATTGAAAATTTTAAAGGAAATTTTAATGATAGTTTTATGAAATCTATCAATACGAGTGCATCTATATCTTACGAACCTGGATCTCTTATCCTCGACAGATTTCGATTATCATTTGGTCCAAATTACTTAAATGGTAATATTGAATTGATAGGAAGTAATGGTAATTTAAATAATTTCAACTCAAACGGGAATATTAATATGATTATAGATGACTGTAAAATAGAGTTAATTTCTATGTTCCCACAAAATAAATATTTGAACGATATACCTCCCCTTAGAGCCTCTTTTTTAGCCAATGGATCTTTTTCGCAATTAGAACTTGAAAATCTGAAAGTTTCGAACCCATTTTTTAAATTCTTTGGAAATTTAATTGTTAAAGACTTATTAAATGAAGCGGATTTGAAAATAAAAATATTGACTGATTCACTTAAAATTAAAATTGATGAGCTTAGAAAAATAAATTCAATACCTCACCAAGTAAATCAAAATTTAGCAAAAATCTCAAATCTTAATTTAAAAGGGATAAGTACATTTAATTTGAATAATCTTGATTTTGACCTATTTTCTAAAAATACATGGGGTAATTTTTCAACTAAAGGGAAGCTTGGTATAGGCATATTAAATAAGACTAACCCCAATAAAGGTTTTGAACTTTCCGGAAAGATTAAAAATTTCGACTTATCACGTCTAACAAATGAAAATCAAAAAATCAAACTTACAACTCAATATAATTTTAGTGGAAATTTAGAAAGTTTAAAAAACCCTAATTTGTATTGGGTAGTAAATAATATGGCTTTAGAAAATAAGAATATTAGAGTTGATAATATAAATCTAAATGGAAGAATTGAGAAACTGGAATTAAGGAACAATTTGAATATTGATTCAAATTTACTTGTACTTAAGAGTGATTTTCTTGCAGATTTAAATCAAAAAAAAACCAAAATAACTTTACTTGCAAATATTGATAAAATTGATTTGAGCGGCTTTGGCCTTAGATTAGGATCAAAAAAACTTGAATTCGACGGTATTTTCCTCTTAAATACAATTGGAAATAACTTGGATGATTTAGAAGGAAATTTAAAAATTTCATCTGCCTCAATAAAAAATGAATTTGAAACAATAAGTTTTAATCCAATTGAACTACAAAAAGGGTTTAGAGATAAAAAAACTTTTATAGAAATTCAAAATACAGATTTCATAGAAGGTGAATTAAGAGGTAACTTTAAGTTATCAAAAATCGCAACTCTTTTTCAAAATACGCTTAATCAATTATATCCCTTTGTCCCATTCAAAAAAAATCATGTTAATCAAGAAGCAAGCCTTAGATTAAATATCAAAAAAAAGATCTTAAAAGTTTTATATCCAAATTCCTCAATTCCAGAAAATATTAACGTTGCTGGTTTGATCGATTCAAAAAATAATTTTGGGAAATTGACTATAGACGCCCCATTATTTGAATACAATGAAATTAAATTCAATAAAATTCATTTTGAAGCTAATACTGAAAACCCTGCTCACAACAGCCTTTTATCTGTTAAAAACATATCAAGCAAATTTTATAAACTAAATAATTTTAAATTGACATCTAAAAAAATATCAGATTCACTTTACTTCAAATCTGAATTTAAGGGCAATGACGATCATAATGATTCTTACCAGATAAATATTTATCATACTCAAGATAAATTCAAAAACTCTCATTTTTCAATAAAAAAGTCAACAATTCCTTTTGGACAAGATAAATGGGTACTAAATCCCAAAAATTTAAATACTCAGACCTTAACCTATTACCCAAAAAATACTAAAATAGAATTTAGCGATCTGACAGCTCATTCAGGTAATCAATTTATTTCTCTTCTAGGTAGTTTTGCAGATTATAATAATTATAACTTGAAATTAAATCTCAGGAATACATTGCTCCAAAATATTCTCCCACCGATAAAATCATTTGAAATAGCAGGTTCAGCAAAAATCAATGCCAGCATTATTAGTAAGGCAAATCAAAATGAAATTGAAATCGATGGAAATGTCAATGATCTTGTAATCAATAACCAGCCTCAGGGTAATTTATTTTTTAAGTCAGAAAGGGGAAGTACAAAAAATATTTTTTTAACTGATATTAAATTATTTGATAGTGAAAGAGAAAAAAAAACCCTTGATATTCACGGATTCTGGGAAGGTACGATGGATTCAAATTTTGAATTTGTTATTGATATTAATGATATGAATATCAATTTTCTTTCACCCTTAGGTAAAAAAGCAATCAATAATTTTAATGGTATTGTAGATGGACGAGTTAATTTATCCGGGGATATAAATGAAATTACTCACGATGGATATTTAAACCTAAGAGACGGAAAATTTTCTATCCCTTTTTTAAACTTAGATTATTCTGTTGAGGATTCGACTGTAGATTTAAAGGAACAAAGTTTTCTTTTTAAAAAAACTAGAATTAATGACCTTTCAAAACAAACATCAGCATTTTTTAGTGGTGACCTTTCTCACAAAAATTTCTCTGATTGGGTAGCCAATTTGTCAATTTTTTCTGACAGAATGCTTCTTCTCAATACAGATAATAAGCCTGAATCACTATTTTTTGGAGAGGGCTATCTGAATGGAACAGTAAATTTAAATGGACCAACTAAAAATTTAAAAATCTCCGTTGAGGGATCTACAGAAAATGGTACTTCAATAAAAATCCCTCTTTCCGATGATTTAGGAATTTCTGATTTCTCATTTGTAAATTTTATTGACAAAAATGAAAAAAAGAGACTAGAATTTAAAAATAGAATAAAAAAGATAGAGCAAATTAAAGGATTAGAATTAGATTTCAAATTAGATATTAATAATCTAGCTAATATCGAAATTGTTATTGACCAAGAGACAGGAAGCTCACTTAGTGGAAATGGTTCGGGGGATCTTTTGATGGAAATTAATACTAATGGAAAGTTCAATATATGGGGAGATTTCATTACAGACACTGGAGTTTATAATTTTAGAAACTTAGGATTAATTGACAAAAAATTCAATTTAAAACCTGGAGGTAGTATTATCTGGGAAGGAGACCCTTTTGAAGCTAGAATGAATATTCAAGCTGTTTATGAAGTACCAGGAGGCGCAAACCCAGCCCTTTTAGTTGATAATCCAAATTTTAATAAAAATATTCCTACTGATGTGATTATTAAATTACAAGGTAATTTGCTCAAGCCCGATAATCCAATTTTCGAAATCGAATTTCCAAATACAAGTGCTACTCTGACTTCCGAAATTAATTATAGGCTAGCTGATCCACAAAGAAGTCAACTTCAGGCATTATCACTTTTATCACAGGGTATTTTCATAAACGAAGTAAGTGTCTCTATGCAAGGAATAACAAATAATTTGTATCAAAAAGCATCCGATATTGTAACTAATTTAATTGGTGAGAGGGATAATGACAAACTTAAGGTTGGGATAGATTATTTACAAGGAGATAAGAGTGCTCTAATAGATATTGCTACTGAAGATAGGTTAGGTTTTACATTATCAACAAAAATTAGTGAAAAGATTTTGTTGAATGGAAAAATAGGAGTACCAGTAGGTGGGCTAGAACAAACTCTAATTGTTGGAAATGTACAGATCGATTTCATTTTAAATGATGAAGGTTCACTGAAGGCAAAGATATTTAATAAAGAAAATGAATTTCGATACATTGGTGACGAACTAGGATATACTCAGGGTTTAGGGTTATCTTATGATGTTGATTTTAATACTTTCAAACAACTAATCAATAGGATAAGAGCTGAATCTAGTAATGTGAATAAGGAAAATGATCTAAAAGGTGAGAATTCTCAAGAGATTATCAATTTTATTCAAAAGAATTAGTTTAATTTTTATAGTTTTTCACAAAATATTCTTGCACGTTATTGTACTCTTAATTTAATAATTAAATTTGTGATGAAGCCAAAGTATTATGACATCAGTTAAGCGTATTGGAGTTCTAACTTCTGGGGGTGACGCACCTGGGATGAATGCTGCAGTTAGAGCTGTAGTTCGAACAGCAGCTTTTTTAAAATTGGATTCGGTAGCAATCTACCAGGGTTACCAAGGTCTTATAGAAGATAAAACTCAAATTATGAATCCCAGAAGCGTCAATAATATAATTAATAAAGGAGGTACAATTTTAAAATCTGCAAGGTGTTCTGAATTTCATAAGACAGAAGGAAGAAAAAAAGCATTTGAAACATTACAAAAACACAAAATAGACTCTTTAGTTATTATAGGTGGTGACGGTTCATTCACAGGGGCAATGATTTTTCAGTCTGAATTTAAAATTCCCGTAATAGGTATTCCTGGGACTATAGACAATGATATTTTTGGCACTTCACATACAATTGGATATGATACTGCACTAAACACGGTTATTGACGCAATAGATAAAATTAGAGATACAGCCATATCACATAATCGCCTATTTTTTGTTGAAGTTATGGGTAGAGATGCCGGTCATATTGCTTTAAATACTGGCATTGGAGCTGGTGCTGAAGAAATACTAATTCCTGAAGAAAATATGGGATTAGAACGCCTATTAGAGTCTCTGAGTAGGAGTGAGAAATCCGGAAAATCGTCAAGTATAGTGGTTATTGCTGAAGGAGACAAAACTGGTAAAAATGTTTTTGATATTGCAGAATATATAGAGAAAAATATGCCTAATTATGAAGTTCGCGTATCAGTTTTAGGCCATATGCAACGTGGAGGCAGACCTACATGCTTTGATAGAGTACTAGCTTCAAGGATGGGGGTGCAAGCTGTTGAATCATTATATGAGGGAAAATCAAATGTCATGGTTGGTTTAAAAGAAGATCAAATTATATTAACACCACTTGAAAAAGCTATTAAGGGAAAATCAGAAATTAATAAAGATTTGGTAAGAGTATCAGATATACTTTCTTTGTAGAATAAATAAATAAATTAAAATGGCAATTAGAATTGGAATAAATGGTTTCGGGAGAATAGGTAGATTAGTTTTTCGTGCCGCAATGAAACAAGACGATGTAGTTATTGTAGGGATTAACGATTTGTTGGATGTAAACCATCTAGCTTACTTATTAAAATATGATTCTGTACACGGTAATTACCAAGGAACAATAAAAGTGGAACAAAACGATCTCGTTGTGGATGGTAAAAAAATTAAAATTTCAGCTGAACGTGACCCTCAATCAATTGGCTGGGGTTCATTAAATACTGATGTCGTCGCTGAGTGCACCGGAATTTTTACAACTCTTGAAAAAGCAAATCTTCATATCGACGGAGGTGCAAAAAAAGTTGTAATTTCTGCACCCTCAGCTGATGCTCCAATGTTTGTGATGGGAGTTAATCATCATAAATTGGAAAAGGATCAGATTATTGTATCTAACGCATCTTGTACAACGAACTGTCTTGCTCCAATTTCAAAGGTTTTAAATGATAATTTCGGAATAAAAGAAGGTTTAATGACTACTGTACATGCTACAACTGCAACACAATTTACCGTAGATGGTCCATCAAAAAAAGATTACCGAGGAGGCAGAAGTTCTCTTTTGAATATAATCCCTGCTTCGACAGGAGCGGCAAAGGCTGTAACGAAAGTTATTCCGTCTCTTGAAGGTAAGCTAACTGGTATGGCATTTCGTGTTCCCACTGCTAATGTTTCAGTTGTAGATCTAACAGTATCCTTAATCAAAGAAACCTCATATGAAGAAATAAAAACTGTAATGAAAAGGCACTCGCAAACTGACTTAAAAAATATACTCGGATATACAGAAGAACCAGTTGTCTCTCAGGATTTCGTGGGTGATATTAGAACTTCAATTTTTGACGCAAATGCTGGTATGCAACTTAACTCAGGTTTCTTTAAAATTATATCTTGGTATGATAATGAATGCGGCTACTCTAACAAATTAATTGATTTAGCAAAGCATATCAATCAACTATAACTAAACATTAAAATTATGATTTTAGTTGTAGATAGCGGTTCAACAAAAACTGATTGGATTTCGGTAGACGATAATGGTGATGAATTATTTTCAACCCAAACACTTGGACTTAATCCGCAAGTTCTTTCAAGTGCCATTTTAAAAGAAAGAATTATTAATAACTTTGATCTCTACCAAAATAGAAATAAGGTTACACACTTATACTTTTATGGAGCGGGATGTGGGGTAGAATCTCCCCAGCAAAGAATTACAAAAGTTTTTGAAGAAATTTTTACAAAAAGCAAAATAACCATAAAGGAGGACACATATGCTGCAGTGTATGCAGCATCAAAACCTGGAGAAAAATGTATAGTTTGTATATTAGGCACAGGTTCAAATTGTACTTATTTTGATGGTAAGGAAATAGAACAGCGAGTTGATTCTCTAGGATACGTCCTTATGGATGAGGCAAGTGGAAATTATTACGGAAAACAATTAATACGAAGTTACTATTTTAACTCAATGCCCAGAGAACTAGCAACTAAATTTGCTTCTGAGTATGATTTAAAAGCAGATAATATAAAAGAAAATATTTACAGAAGAGAAAACCCAAATGCATATTTAGCTTCATTTTCAAGATTCTTAATAGAACATAAATCGAATCCAGAATTCCAAAAAATTATAAAAACAGGATTAAAACGTTTTATAAATCATCAAATACTTCAGTTCAAAAATGCAGACCGAGTCCCAATTCATTTTATTGGTTCAATTTCTTTCTACTTGAAAGATGAAATAATTAATGCTTTGGGAAAGAAAAAGCTTACAATGGGAAGAATCGTGCAAAGACCAATAGATGAGTTAGTTAAATATCATAAGAGGCTCATCGGAAATCAGTGATCTTTTAAAAGCTTACTGCTATCATTGAAATCTCAATTCGAACTGATTTTGGAAGTGTTTTAACTGCAACAGTTTCTCTGGCAGGAGCATTTTCGTCTTGAAAATATTTTCCATAAACTTCATTTACATATTGAAAATTGTTCATGTCATTGATAAAAATGGTCGTTTTTACTACATTTTCAAAATTCATTCCTGCTTCTTCTAAAATTGAATTTAGACTTTGCATAACTAATTCAGTTTCTTCCTTTATTGTACCACTGTATAATTGCATTGTTGAAGGAATTAAAGGTATTTGTCCAGATATGTAAAGTGTATTACCTGCTTTAACTGCTTGGTTGTAAGGTCCTATTGGAGCAGGTGCGTTTTTTGTATTGATTATTTCTTTCATTTCTATAGTTTAAATTAAATTTAATAAGATCGGTTAGGAAGGCTTTGTTTTTCATATTTTATGTCACTAAGTAAACCTGATTTTATGCCAATAAAAAAGTTCCAAGAAGCCCTTTCACTAAAAGGAACCCAACTGAAGTTAAGTCTCCAACTGTTTAAATCTCGATCAAATCGAAGTTGAGTATATGTGAATCCTTTACCTCTGAAGTCATAACCAGATGATACACCGACTTTCCATTTCGGAGTAAGTTCTAAATTTCCTGAAAACATTAAGGAATTGTTACTTAAATCTTTTTGACCTCTATTATTATTATAGGTTAATGAATAAGCAATTTTTAGATCCCAAGGAATTTTACTTCTATAACTGGGATATTTTGAGGGCTCTCCCTGTTCTTCTTGATTCATTCTTCTGTCAGAAAAATCTTCTGCCATACCAAATAAGTCATCATCACGTCCTCCACTTGACATAGATTCCATTTCATTCAATTCATTTTGATTTTTTTTATCTTCTTCCTTACCCTCTAATTCTTTACTAGTTAACCTATAGTTCAAATTCAAATTTGCGCTGGTCATTCTAAATAATCCCCCACCGTTTGTGATATGATACTTGTTTATTCTAACATTGTTCTCATCAAGTGTGTATGGGTCCAATGTCGTACCGACATTAATTTTCATTTTATTTTTAAGAAAAGAAAACTGCGTACCCATTCTAATTGGACTCCATCTTAAAGCCTCAGCAGCAAAATTATGTGATGTTGAAATATTTAAATTATTTAGTAAGACTATTTTTTTTGGTTCAGTCGAAGTGGTGTCTTTATCGTCTCTCACTTTTGCCTCGAAATTATTACCAAGGCTAATTGACATTGCATTAGCAATACCCCTTGAAGGTAATCCAAAAAGGCTGTTTTCAAAGCGTGTATACTCTGCTGTATTACCCTCAGCATCAATTATGTATGTATCATAATACTTCTCAAAACTTGGACGATTTGAGTAACCTACACTAGGTCTTAGAGTATGTCTAATTGATTGAATTTTACTTCCTTCTTTAAAATTTACTGTTCCGTAAATTGTAGTACCTACAGAAGCGTTTAGACTATATTGTCTAAATGCTCCTATTTTGTTAATTGTGTCTTTTGTAACAGAATTTGTCTCAATATCAAAGTCATTGAATCTTACCGTATTTTGAGTCCAAACTTCCTCAAAGTTTACGCCTGTACTTACGCTAAAATACTTAAAGACTTTAAAGTTTGTACTCAGTGGGATTTTATGATTCATTCCGGTTTTTGCGTTATCAAACATTTTTGGACCAAAAAGATCATCTTCTGTAGTTCTTATTCGATTTTCTCCGCGTCCAGCATACTGAAAATTTATATTCTGAAAAAAACCTTTTTTTGCACCATTTTTTGGAGCAAAAGGAAAAATTCTTTCCATTGTTGCTTGAAAAGTGGGTAATGTCAAATTTACCGATTTGGTTTTCGAGTTTTGAGACAATGCAGTTGTTAACGAAATATTAACTCTTGGGTATTCAGGGAAAGATTTTGAATAGCTAATTGATGAACTTAAATTGTTATTTAGAAAGTTTGGAGTATTTAGTTGATTTACGGACTGTCTATAATAATCACTGCTTCCAAAATTTACAGATGCTGAAAAAGATGAATTAGGACTTGACTTAGGATCCTTCCTGTGGTTCCATCTTACATTGAAAACAGTTGATTTTGAATAATCTGGTAAGCCTCTTGCTCCATCGATTAAATTTTCATACCTGAAACTAAACCTTCCGCTAAATTTATATAATTTTTTATACTGAGAGTCTCCTCTAAACCCGTAACTCCCATTTGTGTAATAATCGCCTATTAATGCGAGATCATAATAATCTGAAAGAGCTAAATAATATCCTCCATTTTGAACAGCATAACCTCTAAGATTACTCTGATTTACGGATGGTATTATGAAACCTGATTCCTTATCTTGAGTAGTTGGAAAAAATGCAAAAGGTATGCCAACAGGTGTAGGAACATCAGCTATAAACATGTTTGTAAATCCAGTTACTATCTTTCCACCAGGAATAATTTTACCCTTGCGAACTTTGAAATAATAGTCAATACCTTGACCTTCATCTCCTCCAATTAGTTCTCCTGCAGTAGAAACTCTAGCATCTTTAATAAAATAAACAGAATCGTTCTGTTTTTTTGTTAGAGCAGCAAAAACATCCATACCATTTTGCCCTGATTTTGAATTCCAAATTAGGGCTTTTTGAGTGTCAAAATTAAATCTGATGGAATCAGGATTAACCTCATTACTACCTTGTTTAAAAAAGGGGTATTGAACAAGAGCAGAGTCAATTTCGATTCGTCCTGCGTTAACTTCATTGGTTTTGTAATCTAACACAATAATTCCAGCTTTTAACTCAATATTTTGATAATAAAGTTCAGCTTCATTGTATAATATGAGTTTGTTTTCTTTCCTATTAATTCTGACGCAATCTTTTGCAGTATATTTTACCTCAGATAAGAGTAATGGTTTTTTTGGAGTTTGATTAATGCTGTCTAATTTTTTTTGTTGGTAAATTTCATTTTCAATTTCTTGTCCATTAGATAGTAGTATACCAATGAAAAAAAACATGTAAGCAATATTATAAAACTTTGTTTGCAAATCGATAAACCCTAAATTTGTCAATGTGGTTTAATCTACCAAAATTAGTGATATTTTTAAGGATGCGTCAAGGATTTATATCATATATTGATTCTTCTGGAATTATTAAAAGAAAAACAGTCCTTTTTTTTATAACATTTAATTTTTTACTCTCTTGTTCTGTATATACGTTTGGCCAAGATGAACCCTTTACAGTTGTTTTGGACGCTGGTCATGGAGGTCATGATTCAGGTAACAGGGGTAATGGGTATTATGAAAAAAAAATTGCTTTGAGCATCGCTCTTAAAATTGGAAAAAAATTGGAAAAAATAAAAGGATTCAATGTAATATACACACGTAAATCAGATGTTTTTGTAGAATTAATTCAAAGGGCTAATATTGCAAATAAAGCTGATGCTGATCTTTTTATATCTATTCATTGTGATGCATTTTCTTCATCAAAAGTGTTCGGAGCTGGAACATTTGTTCTTGGCTTACACGAAAATGATAGGAATTTTAAAGTAGCACAAAAAGAAAATTCAGTAATCTTTTTAGAGGAGAATTATGAAAAAAATTATGATGGTTTTAATCCTAATGACCCAGAGTCTGTGATTAGTTTACTTTTAATGCAACAAACTTATTTAGATCAAAGTATAATAGCAGCAAACTCGATTCAGAAAAGTTTTGTTAGTAATCTGAAACGAAAGGATAGAACTGTTAAGCAAGCAGGTTTTGTTGTTTTAAAATATACCTATATGCCTAGTGTCCTAGTTGAAACAGGATTTCTTACAAATTCATCAGAGGGTGCTTATCTTAATTCATCGAAAGGTCAATCAAACATGGCTGACGCTTTAGCAAAGGCAATTGTAAATTACAGAGATAATCGAAATGCCAGCTTCCAAAAGACCAGTATAGTAAACGAATCAAATAAAATTGAAAAATCGAATAAATTAAACGAAAAATTAGTGTTTAAAATACAAATCGCTGCAAGTAAAAAGCAAATTGATTTGAAACCATATAATTTTAAAGGTTTGAAATCTATTTCAAGAACTAAAAATGAAAAGTTATTTCGATATTATTATGGCTCAAGCTCAAATTATGAAAAAGCAAAAAAATTGTTGCAATTTGCCAAAAATCAGGGGTTTAAGAATGCTTTTATTGTGCCTTTTCTTGGAACTAGAAAAATTTCAATCAGTGAGGCACTAACCCTTTTAAAATAGGTCCTCTTAAAGAAATTATTTCTAAATTTGTTTAAAGCCCAAAAAGTTTTGTTTTGAAAATAACCCGTGAAGTAAAAACAGCATTCCTAATCCTAGGTTGTATAACAGTTTTCATTTTTGGATTTAATTATCTAAAAGGGACTTCCTTTTTTGACAACGATAAAATTGTTCATACACTTTATGAAGATGTTGAAGGACTTGTTATTGGTGCTAATGTTACTATAAATGGATTAAATGTTGGTAAAGTTAAAATTATTGATTTTAATGAAAATTACGAGAAGATTAAGGTTACCTTTAGTATTAGACAAGATTTAAAATTTTCTAAAAAGAGTACAGCTCAACTTTATGAGGCTGGGCTAATCGGGGGTAAAGCAATAGCAATATTGCCCGTATATGATTCTGAAAATATAATTGAAGACGGTGACATTTTGAATTCTGAAATTAAGCCAGGTCTTACTGAACTTGTCAATCAGCAAATAGCTCCCTTACAAGACAAAATAGAAGGTTTGTTAACCTCAGCAGATTCATTATTTGCTGGTGTAAGTAATGTTATGAATTATGAGACACAAAGTAATCTAAAAGCTATCCTTGAGGGATTAGATATTTCAATAGCTAACATTAATAAATTATCATCAAGTATGATCAGAATTCTTGAAACAAATGAAACAGGTTTTAAAAGCACAATTAACAATCTAGGACAAATGACTAGTAATTTGACCAAACTCACAGATTCACTAAAACAAATGCCTCTTAATTCCACAGTAAAAAATTTTGAATCAACTTCAACAGATTTAAAAGAAATTATTAAACGAATTAATTCAGGAAAGGGGTCAGCAGGTTTACTATTAAATAATGAGCAGTTATATAATAACTTAGTAAATTCATCAAAAGCACTTGATGCATTATTATCTGATCTCAAAGAGAATCCCAAGCGTTATGTTCATTTTTCAATTTTTGGTCGGAAAGAAAAGTCTTCTGAAGACGATAAAAAATGACGCTATGTCATTTTTTTTTAATTTTATTGTAAATATATAATAATGGCTTATTTGCCAAACCTCTTATTTTTGTCTCTCTTAATAGTAAGTTTATATATTTTCTTTAGGAATCTTAAAAAAATTAAGAGGAATATAGGTTTAGGTAGGTATGTTAATAGAAATAATAACTCTAATGCACGCCTAAAAAATATGCTTCGAGTTGCTTTTGGTCAGTCAAAAATGGGCTCTCGTCCCGTTGCTGCGATTCTTCATTTTATTGTATATGTTGGATTTATTTTAATTAATATTGAATTACTTGAAATTATTCTTGACGGTATTCTTGGAAGGCACAGAATTTTTGCCCCCTTTTTAGGAGTGATTTATGATTATCTTATAAGTATTTTTGAAATACTTGCTTTTTTAGTGCTTATTGCTGTCTTTTTCTTTTGGACACGACGTAATGTTGTAAGATTGAAAAGATTCTTTAGCCCTGAAACAATTGGATGGCCAACACTTGATGCTAACAATATAATTTACTTTGAAGTCGTACTGATGTTTTTATTTTTATTTATGAATGCCACTGATATGTTATTGCAAGATGCTAATGTAGATTCATATGTTAAAACAGGTATTTTTCCTATTTCACAATTTTTAAAACCATTATTTATTGATTTATCCATAGATAATTTGATTTTTTTTGAAAGGGTTTTTTGGTGGCTCCATATTACTGGAATTTTAATATTCTTAAACTATTTATATTATTCTAAGCACTTACACATTTTATTAGCATTTCCTAATACTTATTATGCTAACCTTGAATCTAATGGTAAATTCGATGTTGATTCTTCTATTAAAGATGAGGTTCAATTAATTTTGAATCCTGGTAAGGAAATAAATGTCGAAACAACCCCGCCTGATAAATTTGGAGCTACAGATATTTTTGATTTGAATTGGATACAACTTATGAATGCATACAGCTGCACAGAATGTGGAAGATGTAGCAATGTATGTCCTGCAAATTTGACAGGAAAAAAATTATCACCTCGAGCTATAATGATGAAAACTAGAGATAGGTTAGAAGAGGTCAGTAAAAATCTAGATAAAAACAATGGAAACTTCATAAATGATAATAAACAGCTTTTAAATGATTATATTAGCCCAGAAGAGTTATGGGCTTGTACTTCTTGCAACGCTTGCGTTGAGGAATGTCCTATAGAAATCAACCCATTGTCGATAATTATGGATATGCGAAAATACTTGACTCTTGAAAAATCAGCAGCTCCGGCTGAGTTAAACTTAATGATGAATAATATTGAAAATAACGGGGCACCTTGGCCATTTAGTAACCAAGATCGCCTTGAGTGGGTAGAGGAATAAAAATTTAAAATAATACTATGGAACAGACAGAAGAAAACTATCTCTATGAAAAATCAGAAGATGGAAAATTAATAAGTCCAGTACTTCCTGAAGGAGTTAAAAATTATTTAGTAGATATTGATGGGACTATTGGTGACGACATACCAAATGAGGAACCTGAACGTATGGCAACTGCAAAATATTATCCTGATGCATTAGAAACATTAAATAGATGGTACGACGAAGGACATAGGATTTGTTATTTTACCGCCAGAGTTGAGGCTCACAGAACTGTTACTGAAAAATGGTTAAAGGATAATGGATTTAAATATCATAGTCTTTTAATGGGAAAACCTAGGGGAGGAAATTATCACTGGATTGATAATCATCTAGTGAAAGCAACAAGATATAATGGTAAATTTACAGACTTAATTGAAAAAGAAGTTACAATTGAAGTTTTTGATGACGGTCAGTCAGATAATTAGTTATGAAATTAAATGTACACACTTTATCTGATTTAAATGCTGAAGGTAAAAAAGTAGATATAGTTTTTTGGGTAGGTTGTTCTGGTAGTTTTGATGACCGTGCCAAGAAAATTACTAGAGCTTTTGTTAAGATTTTAAATCAAATTAAGATCAACTTTGCTGTACTAGGTACCGAAGAAACTTGTACTGGTGATCCTGCTAAGAGGGCAGGTAATGAATTTCTATTTCAAATGCAGGCCCTGCAAAACATAGGCAATTTAGATAAGTATGGTGTAAAAAAAATTGTTACGACATGCCCACACTGTTTTAATACATTAAAGAATGAATATCCTGAGCTTGGAGGAAACTATAAAGTATTTCATCACACTCAATATTTAAAAGATTTGATTGATCAAGGTTTATTAACATTAAGTGGCAAAAAATATAAAGGAAAAAAAATAACATTTCATGACCCATGTTACTTGGGACGTGCCAACAAAGTTTATGAAGCGCCAAGGGAACTTATAAAAAAACTTAGTGGAGATTTAGTTGAAATGAAATCATGCAAATCAAAAGCTTTGTGTTGTGGTGCTGGTGGTGCGCAAATGTTTAAAGATGCAGAGAAAGGAAATAAAGAAATTAACATAGAAAGAACTGAACAGGCGTTAGAGGTTAAACCCGAAATTATTGCTGCAGCCTGTCCATTTTGCAATACTATGATGTCAGATGGAATTAAAAACAAAGAAGTTGATCGAAAAATCAAAATTTATGATGTTGCTGAGTTAATTGCAAACGCCAAAGACCCATAATCAAATGTTTGTTCCGTTTAATAAACTTCCTGATCATGCGAGAGTTTGGATTTATCAATCAAATCAGACCTTTGATGAGAATCAAATATCTTTCCTCACAAAGGATTTAGAAAACTTTCTTTCTCAGTGGACAGCTCACAATCAAGAACTGGAAGCATCATTTGATCTTCCTTATTATCGTTTTATTGTTTTAGCAGTAAATGAAAAAAAATTAAAAGCAAGTGGTTGCTCAATTGATACATCAGTCCGCTACATAAAAAAAATTGAAAATAAAATGGGTGTTATTCTTTTAGATAAAATGAATGTTATTTTTAAGAACAATAATTCACTAGTTTCTAAATCTTTAGAATCATTTAAAAAAATGTTTAAAGAAAAACAAATTCATAGTGAGACTATCGTTTTTAACAATTTGGTCAATACTGTTAAAGAGTATAAAAATATTTGGGAAGTTGAGTTGAAAAATAGTTGGCACAATAGGTTTATTAAAAATAATTTGTAATGCAAATTTCAATTAAGACTTTGTGCCTTTATTTTTTTTTCTATTTGTCAAATAATTTAGCTGGGCAGACTCCAAATCCCTTAATAGACAAAAAAAATACTTTTGCCCAAGAAAGGTGGGTTGATAGTGTTTATAGTAAACTAAGCTTAGAAGAGAAGGTAGGACAACTATTTATGCCCATGGTCTTTACAGAAAGAGATAGCTCACATTTTCACTTCACACTTGATCTTGTTAAAAAATATAAAGTTGGTGGTTTAGTTTTTTCTCTTGGGGGACCTGTTGAACAGACTAAATGGTTAAATGCTTTTCAAAAAGAGTCAAAAGTACCATTGATGACAGCAATGGATGCAGAGTGGGGAGTAGCAATGCGATTGGATTCAGTAATGCCTTTTCCATGGCCAATGACACTTGGAGCCGTCAAAGATTCGACTCTTCTAAGAAAAATTGGTAAAAGAATGGGAATGCAAGAAAAAAGGCTTGGGATTCATTACAGTTTTGGTCCTACTTTAGATATTAATACAAACCCAAAAAATCCTATAATTGGCAATAGATCATATGGATCCTCACCGGATAGAGTTATTAAGCATGCTCTAGCAATTATGAAAGGTCATCATGAGGCAGGTGTTTTGACATCTGGAAAACACTTTCCTGGTCATGGCGATACATCAAAAGATTCTCATAAAACCCTTCCTATGGTTAGCCTTTCATCAGATAGACTTAAAGAAGTTGAATTCAAACCTTATAGAAAACTCATAAATAATGGTCTGACCTCAGTAATGGTTGCTCACTTAGATGTTCCTAGTATTTCTGAAAAAGGATTGCCTACATCTTTATCAGAACATGTTATCCAAAATATTTTAAAAAATGATTTAGATTTTAAGGGTTTAGTAGTCACCGATGCATTAAACATGAAAGGAGTCTCAGAATTCTCAAAAGTTAAAAATATTGATTTGATGGCTTTTCTTGCAGGACACGACGTGCTTGTAATATCCAATGATATTCCAAAGGGTATTTCATCAATATTGAGCGCATATAAAAAAGGACTTATCTCAGATGAAAGGTTGTCACATTCAGTAAAGAAAGTTCTAATGGCTAAATACAAAGTGGGTCTAAATAATTACAGACCTGTGAAAATAGATGGACTTATTCAAGATTTGAATAAAGTTGAGGATATCGCATTAAATTATAAAGCGTATGGAGAGGCTTTAACATTATTAAAAAATAAAAATCAAGTTTTACCTCTTAATTCTAATGTTAATGTAGGACATATTGCTTTAGGAGACGATTCGAGTAATATTTTTGAAAAACAGCTTAAAATTTATGGTAAAATCAAAACAATCAATGAAAGTAATATTAACGAGATTTTAAGTACAACTAATGATCTAGATACAATTATAGTGAGCTTTCATAGATCGAATACAACGCCCTATAAGGCTTACAAATTTTCAGAAAAAGAAATAAGCATCATTTCTAAACTAAGTGAGAAAAAGACGTTAATACTTGATATCTTTGTAAAACCATATGCACTTTTAGATATTGATCATTTGAAAGATATTGATGCAATACTTGTAAGTTACCAAAACTCAAATCTATCACAACAACTTAGTGCCGACGCAATCTTTGGAGCTCAATCAATAACAGGTAATCTACCTGTTTACATTTCTAAAAGTTATCCTGAAGGATCTGGAATTCAATTGAGTAAATTAAATAGAATTGGTTATGCTTTACCAGCGCATTTGGGTTTCGACCCAGTTTTAAAGAAAAAAATACGATTGATTTCAGAATCAGCGATTGATTCAATGATGACACCAGGGATCAGGACCTTGGTCACAAGGAAGGGTAAGATAATTTTGGATCAAGCTGTTGGTTATCATACTTATAAAAAAAAGCAACCTGTTTTAAGAAAGGATATTTATGATTTAGCTTCTCTAACTAAAATTTTGGCAACACTACCACTTGTTATGCAGGACGTTGATCAAGGGAAAATAAATTTTGATACTACTATTTCTGACTTAATTCCTACCTGGCAAAGATCTAACAAGTCTAAAATAACATTAAAAGAAATGTTATCACACCAAGCTTACCTCACACCATGGATACCCTTTTATAAAAAAACATTAAATTCAAAAGGAATCCCAAAAAAATCATTTTATAAAAAAAAAGCCTCTAAAAATTTTTCGATTCTCGTTTCACCCAATCTTTATTTAAAATCTAATTATGAAAAAGTAATTATGGATTTTATTAAAGAGAGTAGATTATTAAATGATTCAGAATCAAAATACTCTGATCTTCCCTATTACATCTTAAAAAATTATTTTGAAAATTATTCTGTGAAAAAATACAATCAAATCGTTAAAGAGCGTGTCTTTAAACCGCTAGGCCTTAGTCGTATAGATTACTTACCCTTAAATAGATTTTCAAAAAAAGAAATAGTGCCAACTGAAGTTGATAATTATTTTAGATTTAATGAATTGCATGGTTATGTTCATGATATGGGAGCAGCGATGCAAAACGGAGTAGGCGGGCATGCTGGCCTTTTTGGTGACGCATATTCAGTAGCTGCATTGATGCAAATGTATCTTCAGGGTGGATACTATAACAGAATTAATCTTATAAAAAAATCTACCATTGATTCTTTTAACAAATCATATTATAAAAAACTTTATAATAGAAGGGGAGTAGGTTTTGATAAACCTCAACTTAAGGGTAAACATTTATCAACTTTTGGAGATGTATCAATGAATAGCTTTGGACATTTTGGTTATACAGGTACATATGCTTGGGCTGATCCTGATAAAGAAATAATTATAGTTATTTTAGCTAATAGAACATATCCTAATGACAACTTCTCATTCAGTGAAAACAATGTTCGAACTCGTATCCAAGAAATTGTATATAAGTCGATTATTAATTAAAAGATAAAAATTTGAATATAGCCATCGTTTGTTACCCTACTTTTGGAGGAAGCGGAGTAGTAGCTACTGAACTCGGACTAGCACTTGGCAAAAGAGGGCACAACATTCATTTTATTACCTATAATCTTCCTGTTCGACTAGAGACATTAAATGACTTAAAAATCCATTTTCATGAAGTTAACGTGCCAGATTACCCTTTATTTAAATACCAACCCTACGAGCTTGCTTTGTCAAGTAGACTTGTTGATGTAATTAAATCCAATAAAATTGATTTACTTCATGTACATTACGCAATTCCACACGCATATGCAGCATATATGGCAAAAAAAATGCTTTTTGACATTGGTATTGAGATTCCAATTGTAACAACTCTTCATGGAACTGATATAACTTTAGTTGGAAGCCATCCTTTTTATCGACCAGCTGTAACTTTTAGTATTAATCATTCAGATAGGGTAACCGCGGTATCAAAAAGCTTGAAGGATGATACATTAAATTTATTCGACATAAAAAAGAAAATTGATGTAATTCCAAATTTTATTGATGTTGAGGCAATAACTTCAAAAGAAAAGCCTTGTAAAAGAACACTCCTAGCTGAAAAAGAAGAGAAGATTTTAACTCATGTTAGTAAT
This sequence comes from uncultured Bacteroidota bacterium, assembly GCA_902613595.1. Lineage (GTDB taxonomy): Bacteria > Bacteroidota > Bacteroidia > Flavobacteriales > Flavobacteriaceae > MS024-2A. The sequence goes on along the minus strand of CACMHY010000001.1, from coordinate 27,722 downwards.
TTCAGACCATTGAAAAGGATTATAGATGTTATAGATATTTTTAAAGGCATCAATTCAAAAATTAATTCAAAACTTATGATGGTGGGTGAGGGGCCTGAAAAAAGAAAAGCTTTACGGTATGTTAGTGATAATAAATTGAAGGATAAAGTTTTATTTCTTGGAAACAGTAATGAAATAGATAAAATTTTATGTTATTCAGATCTTTTTCTTTTGCCTTCTGAAAAGGAAAGTTTTGGACTTTCAGCACTAGAAGCTATGGCTCACGGTGTTCCGATAATTTCATCAAATGCTGGAGGTATACCGGAGGTCAATTTAAATGGCAAAACTGGTTTTATTTCTGATATTGGAGATACAGATTCTATGATCAGTAACGCAATATCTCTTTTAAGTGATCCTCAAAAGCACAAATTATTTAAAAAACAAGCTCAATTACAAGCAAAAAAATTCGATTTGGAATCGGTTGTTAATTCCTACGAAAGAATTTATAATGATGCTGTAGCCACTATCAATTATTGATGTTTTATTTGGGATGATAAATCTCTTTGGCATTAGTATAAATTTGCTTCTTGTCAAGGGTCATTTTTTTTGTTTTAAAATTTGAATAAAGTTCCATTTGATCACTATAATGCTCTGAGTCAGGATGATCCGAGCTACCGTATGAAATTATTGATTCTATCTCTGGACCTTGTTTTGAAAATCGGATTAATTCTATGTATGATTCACCACTCACAACTTTGACTTTTCCATCTTTATAAGCTCTTGATGACATTGCTGTGATTACATCTGGTAGGCCAAAAATAGGAAGTATTTTATCTCCTCGAACTAATTTTTGATAATCTCCTAACTCAACCTCTAACGTATTAAAATTTTTTAGCAAATATTTTTTTGTGTTCCTTAAAGCTTCAATAATAAAAGATGGGGGAAAAATTTTTTCTCCACCCAATTTTTTATAATAAGGCCTTAATTCATTATAAAATACAGCAAAAGTTCCCGCCCCTAATGAATTTGAATCTGCATTTCTATCCCATTTTTGTAAACGAGTTATTAACTTAGAAATATCTGGATACTTGTTTGGATCTAAGCGTTCCAAATGATTTATATTCATCCAACTGAAATTATAGGGAGTAGGATATTTTCTGTCATATTTAATTTTTTTGAAATCAGTGTAGTCTATTTTTTCGTGATCATCAATAAGCTTTTTTATTCTTGTAGATCTGTTGTTATCGAATTTTTCAAAACCCATATTTTCATCAAACTTTTTAGGGTCTGGATTATCATCTGATCCCGAAGAACGAAAAGGAGTATGGTTAGCATTATAAAAATAGCCTGATTTCGGCTGTAATACTTGCGGTAGATCTTCAATGTCATAATTTTGAGTCCATAATGTTTTTCGAGTGTTTCCTGGAACAACATGTGCCCAATTGTAACCTTTTTCTCTTTTAGGTATGATTCCATTTGACATGTAAAATATCGTGTCATTTTTATCTGCATATCCTACATTATACCCAGGTAAAGCTTTCATTTTAAGTATTTCATAAAATTCACTAAAGTTTTTGGCTTTATTCATAAGCCACCATTGATTTAATGCTCTTATCTCAAAAAGAGCTGGTGTTCTTATAGCATAAAATCCACTTTTGTTTTTTAATGTTGGCCCATAAATACTTTTATAATACTTCTTTTTTATTCGAATAGGTATACCAAAAAGATTATAATTAAGAGTAGCTTTCTTTTCAATTAGTGATAAATATTTTTCATCGACTCTATACTTTAGTTTTTTCTTAGGATGCATTTCTAAAACAAAAACATCAGTTTTATCAGGTTCGTTTACAGTATGTGTCCATGCTAAATTTTCGTTTGTACCAATTAGAATATTAGGACTACCTGCAAATAAAGCTCCTAAAATATTTGTTCCTTCTTCACTACAAAGGTGAGCTTCATACCAAGAAACAGGGCCATCCAATGGTTGATGAGTATTTATAGCAAAATAGGTATCCCCATCAGTAGTTTTTTGGCTATTAAAGGCAAACATATTTGATCCTATATAATTTTCAGTTTTGTATATTTTTGTTGAAATACTATTACTTATAATTTTTGAAACCCACATATCTCCTTTAGATGAAACAAAAAGTTGAAGCTGTGCATAGCGAAGCATTTTTTTCTCAGTGATTGGAAACAGCTCAGGAACTAAAACTTCATCAGGATTTAGTTTAGCGTATCTGTTTAAAGCCTCAGCATATGATTTTACAATAATTTTGTATTCTGGTGTTATGTCAGATATATATTTTTTATCAAATAATTCACCAGAACCAATAAATTGAGTTATAAAATCTGCTCCTAGGCCTTTATTTCCCAAATATTTTGATAAAAGATTATTACCTGCCAAATATGCTATCTGGATAGTTTTAAAATCATCTTCAGCATGTGCCCAAGCCAAACCATAGGCTACCTCTTTGTCTGTTTTTGCAAAAATATGTGGCACTCCAAATTTGTCACGTACAATATCTATATTCTCAGGCTTGATTTGAGAAATCAGAAGATTGGATAAGAAAATCAGGTTGAAAAACAAAAAAAATATTTTACCCATAAAAATTTATTTTAATATGTTATTTTTAAGATCATATCAAAATATTTGGACCAATGAAAAAATTACTATTAAATATAACCCTTATACTAACAACAATATCTTTAACAGCGCAAGAATCTTTATTTAATGGTAAAAATCTTGATGGATGGAATATTCACGGAACTGAACTATGGTATGTTGAGAATGGTTTATTAATATGTGAAAGTGGACCAGATAAAGGATATGGATATTTATCTACTAAAAAATTTTACGATGACTTTGATTTAACCCTTGAGTTCAAACAAGAGGCCAATGGGAATAGTGGAGTTTTTATAAGATCAACATTTGAAGGAACAAAAGTAAGTGGATGGCAAGTTGAAGTTGCACCGCCAGGAAATGATACAGGAGGAGTTTATGAATCTTATGGACGTGAATGGTTAATTAAGCCCGACAAAGAAAAAGATAAGGTATTGAAAATGGGTAAATGGAATAAAATGCGGATCAGGGTAGTAGGTAATCTTATTCAAAGTTGGCTTAATGGTACCTCGATGATTTCATTGGAAGATGAAATGATTGGTAAAGGAAAGGGGTCAATTGCACTTCAAATTCATGATGGAGGTGGTATAAAAGTTCGCTGGAGAAATCTTATTGTTAATGAACTCTAGCTTAGATTATCAATCGTTTTTGCAAGCTTGAAATCTTTATTTGATATCCCATTTACATCATGGGTTTTTAATTCAATTTTAAGATAGTTGTAGCTATTCGTTATAACTGGATGATGTTCCTGTTCTTCAGCAACCTCAGCTATTTGGTTAATAAATTCAATAGCCTTGACAAAGTTTACAAACTCAAATTCCTTTTGAAGCGAACCACCGATAACCTTCCAGCTATCTACCTCTGCTATTTTAATATTTACTTCTTCGCTAGTTAATGCCTTCATTTTGAAAATATAATTCTAGAATTTTTTATTAAAACTATAAAAACTCAATTTAATTGCAAGGTCCCTTCTCAAAAATAAGTACACCATTATTTTCTGCAACACAGTCATTTGAATAAGTTACTTCATTACAACCGCAAACAGGGTCATAAATCATATAGCAGACAGCTGATAAATCAATTAAACTCTTATCAATGCAATAAGACTCATTATTCTCATCAATAGTTTCACTACAAGCCGAAAAAGATATAATTAGGCTTAAAATTACAATTGTTATGTTGTTGCAAATGACTTTCAAATAATCAGGTGTCTGCCAAAGTTTGCATTGCTGAAATAAAACTATCTAATTCTTGAGTATTATTAAATACATTAGGTGTAATCCTACATCCTTTGACATTAGCATAATCTATAGCCACAGTAAATATTTTGAATTCTTCATAAAGACGTTTTGCCAGTAGATCTGGCTTCATGTTCCTAATTCCAACATTTCCAATACCACAGCTCCTTTTATTATCGTGTGGTGTATTTATTATTATTCTAGGGTTATTTTTTAACGCACCAACCCAATAAGATTTTAAATAATGTAATCTTTTCTCTTTTCTTTTTATACCAATCCAATTCAAATATTTTATAGAATCAATTATACTTAAATCGGTACTACAAGGATGAGTTCCAGTATGACTCAAGCGTTGAATTTTTTTTGGATTTTTTTCATGATCAGCTATCAACGGCCAAATATTTGGTATATGTTTTGTTTTGACATACAAAAGACCAGCTCCAAGTGGAGTGGCTAACCACTTGTGAAGACTAGAGCCATAATAATCACAACCTAATTCATCAATTTTAAAATCAAAATGTCCAACACAATGCGCACCATCTACTAAAACTTGAACTCCATAATTTTTTGCCATACGGCATATTTTTTTAACAGGTAAAATTTGGCCAGTTATATTTATCATATGACTCACCATAATAAGTTTAGTTTTTGCTGTTATTTGATTTTCATAGATAGATACTATTTCTTCATCGTTCAAGGGATGATTTGGTATTGAGACTTTTTTCAAAATAACATTGTGTCTTTTTCCAATTTGTTCAAACATGTCTTGCATTGAGCCATAATCTTGCAGTGCAAAAATTGCTTCATCTTTTCCTTTCCATGGGAACCCACTAATTACTAGATCCAATGACTCGGTTGCATTTCTTGTAATGATGAGATTCTCGGGGGGACAGTTAACAACTTTTGAAAGCTCATTAGCTACCATTGATTTATCTTCGAAGCGATTATTTCTCATGTAGAAGGATCCCTCAAGGTTTATTCTATTAATATGTTCAATTTGTTTTGCGAGAGTTGGTTTGGGAATAATATTATAATACCCATTTTCTAGATTAATAAAGTCAGGATGTAAATTATACTGACTTCTTACTAATTTCCAGAAATCCGATTCATTATAACTATTTGTATCAAAAAGTAAAGTCTCTCTATTATCAAAATACGACTGATTGGTAAGTGGCAATAATCCAATCGCTCCAATATTTTTTAAGAAGTTTCTTTTATTCATGCAAACACAATTTAAAAAAATATTTTGTTTCAATGATAAATAAATTCAATTTTAGAAGTCAATACGAATAAAAATCTTAAGGATAAATTACTAATTGGTTTTTTAATTTATAAGTTTTACTGATTATAATATAGCCTTTAAATATCCTCTTGTATTGCTTTTAATAAAAAGTTTTTTGAAAATTGAAACAACATGCACCGTGTGGGGCCAAGTGATATTGAAATTCAATTGTTCTTGATCACATGATATCACTGGAGCCCCACTTTTTGAATTATTGGGTGAATTTTAATCCTCAAGATTTTAAACTTTAGTTAATCCAAGTTGAATGTTAATCCAAAAAAAAAGTTATTTCAGGTTTGATATGAGTGGTCTAACTATTTCAATCCAAACTTGATAACCTTTCGAGTTAAGATGTATGCCGTCCGTAGTTAATTCCTTTTTAATTAAGCCATCATTATTTTCAAAATGTGAATGCAAGTCAATAACAGTAAAATTAAATTTTGAGGATTTTGATTTAATAGTATTATTTATTTTGTTAATGCTTTCAACGAAAATACTTTTTGCCGTTGGCAGAATTGTTTGAACGTAAACTTGTGTTTCAGGTGATCCTTTTTTTATTTCTTTAGCAATTTTTAAAATATTGTTGCTAATGTATTTGGTAGAGGGAATGCCAGGTGAAAAATTCCACAAATCATTTATTCCAATTAGTAAAAAAACAGCCTTAGACTTAAAATAAATAATTTCATCTATCCTTGCTAAAACACCATCGGTGACATCTCCCGCGATTCCTCTGTTTCTGATGTTTGTGTAATTTAATTTTTCTCCCCAATTGCCTCCTTCAGCTGTTATGCTGTTTCCTAAAAAAATAATTTGATTAAACTTTAATGGATTTTTTTTAAAGTTATTTATTACATGTTTGTAGTTTTTAGCTCCCCATTCATCATGATATTTTATTTCGAGATTACTTTCTGGGAACAAAAAACTATAATCATTTGTAAGTATTTGTGAGTAGATAGTGTTAGATGAAAGTATTGTGATTATAATTATTCTAAACATACTTGATATTGAAAAGAACAGCTAGTCTAAGTTTTTATCATTAAAAATTAAATAATATTATTTGCATTCATTAAAACTAATCAAAAATGAGCTAGATTTGTGGCATTTTCTTACTATATTGCGCGACATTTAAAAAAAATTACAATGAATAGAACAATTAAAAAACTTTTATTTTTTGCAACTGGATTTTTCCTTGTTTCGGGAACTTATATCTATTCGCAACAAATAAGTGGTAACATTCAAGATGAGGACTCAAATCCTATCCCTGGGGTTACGGTTGTAGTTGATGGAACTTCTATCGGAACTACATCAGATTTTGATGGTAATTTCACCATCGATGCGGCAGAGGGAGATGACTTGACATTCTCGTTTATTGGATTTGAAACAGTATCAGTTCCTGCTAGTGCAGATTTTATGACTATTATTATGAATACTGAAGATACAATCTTAGATGAGGTTGTAATTACAGGTCTAGGTACAAGTGTTAAGAGAAGAAACTTAGCTAACGCGGTAGCAACTGTTTCTAGTGAAGAACTAGTTGGAAAAACCAATCAAGGTACAGTTGATGGTGCTTTGTATGGAAAAATTCCTGGTGTAAATATTACATCTTCTTCAGGTGCACCAGGAGGTGGATTTGCATTAAGATTAAGAGGTATTTCATCTATCAATGGTAACAACCAACCTCTTTTTATATTAGACGGTGTTTATTTAAATAATAACGAGATACCCTCTGGATTAAGGTTTGCGTCTGGGGCTAACAGAGGAAGTGAAGAAAATGCTCCAAACAGGATTGCTGACTTAGATCCTAATGATATAGAAAATATAGAAGTACTCAAGGGAGCTTCAGCTGCAGCAATTTATGGTACAAGAGCAAATGCCGGGGTAATAATCATAACTACAAAAAAAGGTAGAGCAGGGAAAACAAAAGTTAGCTTGACGCAAAATATTGGTTTTTCGGAAATTTCTAATAGACTCGGTATGAGAGACTGGACTGCAGCATCTGTAGAAGCCGCCTTTGGTGCCAGTGAAGTGGTAAAATATAACAATGCGATTAATACATTTGGTTTGATCGATTATGAGGATGAAGTTTATGGAAATAAGGGCATAATATCTGATACCAAACTAAGTGTTTCCGGAGGTAATGATAAGACACAATTTTATGTTGGAGCATCCTACAGAGATGAAGAAGGTATAATCAAGTACACTGGCTTTGACAGATTTTCTGTTAGAGCAAACATTGATCACAAAATATCAAATACATTTGAATTGTCATCTTCTTCAAACTTTATTCAAGGCCAATCTAGAAGGAGTTTTACTGGAAACGAAAACGAAGGTGGTTTAAGTTATGGTTATACACTTGCCTTCACAAGACCTTGGATTAACCTATATCCTGATACTTCTGGCAATTACCCAAACAACCCAAATTATGCTGGTAATCCTCTATTTGTAAGAGACAAAGCAAGAAATGATGATGACAATAATAGGTTAATTCAGAGTTTAAAGCTAACTACAAAAATTATAGACGGTGAAAAAGATAGACTTAGAATGATTTGGAGTGGAGGTCTGGACTTTTTAGCTAATGAAACTTATGTTTATGTACCAGAAATTCATCAAGCCCAAAATGGTGGTGATAATGGATTTATTGGAGTAGGGAAGAATAACTTCAAAAACTATAATCTTTTAGGCTTAGGCGTTTGGAACAGGGATGCACTTAATGGTGCATTAGCTTTAACTACACAGGGAGGTGTTTCCTACTTGAAAAGAGACGCAGACGTTGTTTTTAACCAAGCAACACAATTGATACCTGGGCAAACAACTCTTGGTCAAGGTTCTGCACAAGCGATAAGCCAAACTCAATCGGAGATCGAAGAATTTGGATATTTTGGGCAAATTGAAGGAAACTACAAGGATCAGTTTATTGCTACTGTTGGTTATAGAGCCGACAAATCTTCTTTAAATGGTGATCCAAACAAATTTTATGGATTCCCGAAAGCCTCATTAGCAGTAAATATTCAAAATTTTGGAAACTGGAATAACAGTACTATTGACCAGTTAAAACTAAGAGCCGCATATGGTGAGACTGGTTCATCGGCTTCATTTGGTTCAATTTTTACAAGTTTGAATTCGGTTGCTATAGGTGGTGTTGGAGGATCAACAATTGCGTCACTTAGAGGAGACGCAAATATAGAACCTGAAACATCCCAAGAGTTAGAAGTCGGAGTTGATTTACGATTTGTAGAAAAAATTGGACTTGAACTCACATATTACAACAGAAATGTCGAAGATCTTATTTTAAGTAGATCTTTACCTACTTCTAGTGGTTTCTCAAGAGAGACAACCAACCTAGCTGACCTTGAGAACAAAGGTCTAGAGGTTGGTATTAATATCAACGCTTTTGATAATGATAGATTTAGTTGGAACAGTGGAATTCAGTTTTGGTTTAATAGATCAGAAATAACAAGATTAGATGTTCCTGCATTCCCACAACCTGGTGCAGGTTTCGGCTTAGGACTTGGTACTTTTTATATCCAAGAAGGACAGCCTGTAACTCAATTAGCTGGTAATATTGGCGGAGTTCCAACTCAGATTGGAGACGTTGAGCCAGATTTCCAAATTTCGTTTAATAACAATTTTACGATTTCAAAAAACTTAGAGATTGGATTTTTAATCCATTGGAAAGAAGGAGGTGAAAATATTAACTTGTCTAAATTACTTACTGACTTGGGCGGTGTAACTGCTGACTTAGATACACCTGAGGGGCAGGAAAGAGCATCTCTTGGTTTTGTGCCACAGCGTTTTATAGAGCCTGCCGCTTACATGAGATTAAGAGAGGCTGCAATATATTATACTCTACCAGAAAATACATTTTCTTGGCTCTCTGGAGATATTTCGAATGTTAGGCTAGGTTTGACAGGTAGAAATTTACTTACAATAACTGATTATTCAAGTTATGATCCTGAAACATCTGTTAACGGTGGAGCTGGACTATCGAGTGGAATAGAGGTAACTCCATATCCAAACTCGCGCCAGTTTTTATTCAGCCTAAACGTAAACTTTTAATATTTAAATATGAAAAATTTTAAATTCTCAATAGAAAAATTAGTCATCGTTAGCTTAATGGTGACAACATTATTTTCTTTATCATGTACATTCGATGAAGAATTCGACCCTAACAGACCTAGTTTAGAGGGGTCATTAACTGGCGCTTCTGTTAACCAACTCAATAACCTAGTAGTGGGTATTGAATCTGGAATGCGCGGGGGAGTAGCAGGTCAAACAACTCATACAGGTACTATGGCTCGCGAGCTATATAAGTTTGATGCTGACCCAAGAAACACAGGTGACCTATTAGGAGCTAATGGAGCCACTCTGGATAACAATTCTTTTTATTCCACAAGTGTTTGGGCATCAAAATACAGAACTATAAAAAATGCAAACATTTTATTAGAAGCCCTTGACAATACGACAAGTGTTAGTGCACAAGAAGCAGCTGGTTATAGAGGTTTTGCACGAACTGTAATTGCACACCAGCTTATTATGCTAGTAAAATCTTACGGCTCCGCAAGAGTGGAGGTGAGTGACCCAACTAATCTGGGACCTGTATTAGCTGAAGCTGACGTTTTATCTCAAGTATCAAGCATACTTGACGGTGCATTATCTGATTTGACTGCAGCAGGTGATAGTTTTTCCTTCCCTCTGGCAGGTTTCGATGGTTTTGATACGCCCTCGACTTTTTCAAAATTCAATAGAGCTGTAAAAGCTGTTGCACTTGTTTATTCAGGCAACAAAACAGAAGCATTGGCAGCACTTAGTTCTTCTTTTTTTAACTTAAATGGTGATTTAAGCGTAGGACCTAAACATGTTTTCAGTTTATCTGCTGGTGATGTTGTTAATGGTCTATACAAAATTGTTGATAATAATGGTGATCAAATCATTGTTCACAACAGTTTTATTGCTGACGCTGAACCTGGTGATAAAAGAGTAGAGAATAAGACTATATTAAGATCTGACCCGACTACTCAAGATGGATTAAATGGAACACACCAAACCAAATTATATGCTACAAATATATCACCTATTGATATTATTAGAAATGAAGAACTCGTTCTTTTATATGCAGAAGCAAATATCCCTTCTAATCCCACAGAAGCTATTAAAGCTATTGATGTTATTAGGACTTCTGCCGGTTTACCTGCATATAGTGGTGCTTCAACAGAATCAGCTCTAATCGATGAATTATTGAATCAAAGAAGATATTCTTTTTGGTGCGAAAACCACAGGATGTATGATTTGAGAAGATTTGGTAAGTCTCTATCTCTTCCTATAGATAGGCCTGGTGACCAGATTTTTAATATATTTCCGATCCCTTTAACAGAAAATGAGTAAATAAAATCAAAGCCAAGTTTTATCTTGGCTTTTTTTTTTAAAGTTATAGAAAAATGAGAAAATTGCTTTTATTGATTTCAATATGTTTATTGAGCTGTCAAAGCCAAAATAAACCTAACAACTACCTTGATTACTCAGAAAGGAGTGATAAATTTTCTGGGGGTGTAAAAATTATTCCTATTAACACGCCGATTGGTAAATTTAATGTATGGACAAAAAGAATTGGAAACAATCCCACAAAAAAAGTTCTTCTTCTTCATGGTGGGCCTGGTTTCGATCACCAATATTTCCAGGCTTTTGAGTCATTTTTCCCAAAAGAATCTATTGAATTTTATTATTATGACCAACTAGGTTCTGAGTTTAGTGATAAACCAAAAGATGAATCGCTTTGGACCATAGATAGATTCGTTGATGAGGTTGAACAAGTAAGACAAGCACTTAAATTGAATAGTGAAAATTTTATAATTCTGGGTCACTCTTGGGGAGGTATTTTGGGTGTTGAATATGCTCTTAAATATCAGACGAACCTTAAAGCTCTAATTATATCAAATATGGTTCCATCAATACCTGATTATATTGATTATGCAAACAACGTGCTTGCTCCTCAACTAGATCCAGAGGTTTTAGAAAGAATCAGAGAATATGAGTCGGCAGAAGATTATACTAATCCTGAATATTTATCACTAATTGAAAAACATTATTACACAAAACATTCTTTAAGAATGCCATTAGATGAATGGCCGGACCCAGTTACAAGAAGTTTAAATAAATCAAACTTTGACATCTACTTAAAGATGCAAGGACCAAGTGAATTTGGTGTGGTGGGTGACGCAGTTCTTAAGGACTGGGATAGAAAAAATGATTTAAAGAAATTAAAAATACCTATCCTTACTATCGGAGGTGAGTACGATACGATGGATCCAAAACAGATGGAGTGGATGAGTAAAGAAGTTCAAAATGGTTCCTATTTACACTGTCCAAACGGAAGCCACTGGAGCATGTATGACGACCAAGAAAATTATTTTAATGGTGTTACAGGTTTTATTAATGCTTTACCTTAAAACAAAAATTAGTTTTTTAAATCCCATAAAATAATTTCACCTGGATTTTCATTAAGCATAAGTTGCCCGATACGCAAAAATCCGCACCTTTGGTGTATGACACTTGATCGTTTATTTTCTAAATCAACTGCAGTCAAACAATACCTATAATTTTTGTAGGTTTTTCTAAATTTTGAATAGATTTTTTCAACATAGCCCATTCCGCGAATACTTTTATCTAAACACAGTTGACCAACCACAATATAATTTTCGTTAACCAGCTTAATATCTTTGTATTTCTGATTATCAAATTCGTTTATCAGATGATTTAATAATTTATTTTGCTTTCCTATTTTTTTTGAAACAGCAAGTGCATATCCTACTACCTTATTCTTTTTTGCTATTACAGCAGGAGAATCTTGATTAATTTTTTTTAAAAAAGATAACGAATATTCAGCTGTAAGGAAACCCTCAGTTTTTTTTTCATCAGAAGAAAGATTTCCCTTTAAATTTATTCTCTGTAGATTTTTTATCTCGATTAACTCAGACTCCGATGTAGCTAGTTTTATTTGAACATGATTCATAAATTCAAGGAGATTTAAATCTCTTTTTTCCAAAATGCTATACCACCAGCTTGCTTTCCAACCTCGACCTTATCAATAAGTAAAAGTTCATTGAGATCAATAACATCAACAATTCCAGGCTCACCACCTTTTCCTTCAACTGAAACAAAGGCATATTTACTGTCACTTGAAATGGCAACACCGTGGGGTACTGACGTTGAATTTTTTATCAATTTAATTAAATTGCCTGTATTAAGATCCCAAATAGCAGTTTTGCCATTTCCTTTTAGAGTTGCTACCATAAACTTGCCATTTGGTGAAATCTCGATATTATATGGATTTTTTTCAATCTTAATTCTTTTGGTTATTTCCCATTTGTTTAAGTTTATTTCAATAATCTCATTAGAACCATTTCCAGCAACGTAAGCTAAAGATTTGTTTGGATGTGGAATAACCCAAGTTGGCTTAACTAATGAATGCTTCATTTTGTCATTACCCATATTCATTTTACTGTGATCTATTAGCGAATGGTTTTCAAGATCAAGTTTCCTTGAAACGTTTAGGCTTAGAGCGTCTATTTCAAATAGTTCGCCTGACATCATAGCTACAGAGTATTGTTTAAGACCATCTTTTGAAATTCTTGAGCCGTGAGGCATACTACCTGTTTTAATTTTTGTTATCTCCGTCATTGTTTCTGCATCAATTACTGAAACGGATGAAGGTTTCATATCCCCATGAAGATTAAAGTTTACACAGTAAATAAAACCTGTTATTTTAGATACTTGCATAGAAGCTGGAAAAAGCCCAAGAGTAGTTTGATCTAAAGCTTTATTATTTTTTGTTGAATATTTAATTATTTTACCATAAGGATTTCCGTGAGCTAGAGTAATATACCAGAACTTACCATTTGGATCGACTGTAATGCCGTGTGGCCCCTCTATTTCAGTCGGATAAAAACCTACATCGATTCTTTCTTCCTCATTAATCTTATTTCCATCAAATTTCAATAGCGATACAGTATCATCTGATTCAGATGCTACATATAAATAGTAGTTTTGTGCAAAAAGACTGTTTATTGTAAATAACAAAAAAACGGCAGATAATATTTTAATCTTAATTGGTAAACAATATTGAAGCACTAACAAAAAAAACTCAAATTTTTTCATACATGATTACTCAATATATGTATTTGCTTTACTGTTATCTGGCTTATTATTTGAAACTTTGGCTGCTCCAAGTCCAGAATTAAAATCTGAATAAAAAACGTGTCCCTTGTAAAGCTGTGCACCCCACACCATAGTGTCGTTTGGAATGTATCCATCTGGATTTCCTGTTAAAATGTAGCCAATTTCTCTTCCTTGTTTGTATAGGTCTCCTAAGAGATCACCACTCAGATCTACAATCCTTAAACCTCCAGTATACATAGCAACGTAAAGAATATCATCTTCAATCCAAAAGTTGTGAGACCCGTGAGTTGGCAGTTCATATTTTGCCACCTCAATCGGATTTTTTAAATCCGTGAAGTCCACAAAGTGTAGAAATCCAGCAGTTTCATTCGTTCCATTTGGGTTAACACCTTTTGGAAAAATTTCATCTCCCAGTACCGTATAAAACTTTCCTGTTGATTTACTTTTATATGGGAATGTTGCGTGGTGTGCCCCACTATCGTAAGAGTAGTTTCCAAATGAGACGGGGTTAGAAGGAGAACCTCCTGCAATTCCATTTCCTACATCTACTAAGTAAACGCCATCTCTCCAGTTAGATGAATATGCTATACCATTTTCAATCCATACATCATGAATTGACTGACCTTCCTTACCAACTTCAAACATTCCAACTTGTTTTGGGTTCGAAGGATCCTCTATATTAATTACATAGTACTTTTCACCGTTACTTAGTGCATAAACGTGATTATTGTCTATAAATACATTATGAACACCACCAGTTAAATTCTTTGTGTACTCTGCAATTATTTTTACATTGCGTGGATTTGTAACATCGATTATAATCATACCATTTTTTCTGTTTGAGGCTCCCTCTCTACTAATAACACATATTTTACCGTCTTTAGAAACTTTTACATCATTTACCGTCCTTGCGTCAACCTGGACACTATCTATTTTTTTTAGATTCGAGGGGTTACTTACATCCCAAAAATAGGCTGTCCCATCTGCACCCCATGTACCTGTAACCGCATAGTCACCTCCGTCAGTACCTTCAAAAACCCAAAAATCTGAAGTGTGTTTATCGTTTACAATACCTTTTCCAACATTATTAACCTCTCGCTCCACATTTCTTGGGAAAACATTTATTATTTTGGACGATGTTATGTTTCCAATACTTGCGGATACTATGTATTTGCCAGGGACATCTCCTACAAATCTACCGTCTTCCAAAATCAATCCTGATGCTGAATTACTTTTATCAAAAGACTTCCCAGTAAAAGAATATTCAATGGGAATTCCATTAACAATATTTCCTTTTTTATCGAAGGCATTGGTTTTAAATTGAATAACATCTCCAGTTTTTACATTAGACTCACCTGAAATTAATTCGAGTTTTTCTACGGGATTTTTTTGAATTTTTAATTCAATTTTATCTGTAATTCCGTCAAAAGTCGCTGTTATGGTAGTATTCCCTTCTTGAACTGCTAAAATATTATTAGAAGAGTCTATTTTAACTTTTCCATTGTTAGATCTGAGTGATACGTCAACTTTAGAAAAGTATTTGTAAGCTTTATCGTAATTCCAATAATCAATAATCCTTTTTTTATTGAGCTCGTCAGTTATTTCATAAACTAAGGGTATATAATTACCTACATAGAATTTATTTTCTGCAACAGATAATTTAACTTTTTTTATTTTGGGGTAATTGACACTAATATTGAATGTTCTTGTGAGTCTCTTTCCATTAGAATCAATACATACTGCCACTACATCATGATTCCCAGGGTCATTTGCTTTTAATGTCCCATTTGTTCTGTCAAAAGTTATCGATTTAGCTGAACTAAAAACACCCTTTTTATTGTAATAAATTATTCTCAAGCAGTCTACATTGCCACCTCTCGAGTCAATAACTTTAGATGTTGGTGTGAAAACCTGTCCAACGTCTAAGGTTAAATTTTCCAGATCTGAAATTATTGTTTTATCCTGTGATAATACAATTCCAAATAAAAAAAAAGCGAATGTTGTTAAGAGTGTTTTTTTCATTTTAAATTTTTTTGAAATATATAAAAACTAAGTTTTAAAAGTATAGAAATTAGTTTTTATTTAGTTTGTTTTAGTCTTGAATTAAAATAAAATTTAAATAATAGCGTTGATATTTATATGGAAACATTTTCAAATCGATATAAAGGCGTTTATCAGCTCTTAGATTATTCTATAAAAGGTTATATTCTTTTGTTCTCTATGTTGTGGAACAAATTTTTAGGCTAAGATAAATACCTCGTATTTGCAAGTATATAATTTTACCAGTTTGTATCAATAATTTCGTCTGAACCGAAAAGTTGAGGAATAAATTTTGAAAAAATTGCTTTTCCTGAGGTTTTAAATCCAGTTTCTTTATCAAATAATTGAAATGATACATACTTAATAATTTTTTTGTTATGAAATCTTAAAAGTAGTTTATCTCCATCGTTATTTCCTCCCTCTAAAACTTCAGATACATCGGCATATTTAATCTTTTTAATTATCGGGTGTGCTTTAAACTCCTTATATCCATATATCATTAACTCTTGTAATCTATTAAATCTATCTTCGTTTTTAAGGTGAAAGCTTGAAATTTTGGCTGTTGGATTTTCAAGCCCAAATTGAGTTAACTCAGTATCAAATCCAATTGTAAACATACTTACAAAAAAAATTGTATATGAACCATCTTCATTCAATTCACTTTGCGTTAAATAAACGTCACTCATACCACCTGACAATTTAGACATTGCTTTTCCGAGTTGGCAACACTTACCAATTGTTTCAGAAGTTTTTCTTAAAGGGACTAATTCTTCGCTTGTATCGTATAGATCGATTCCGGAGTCAAAATTTTCTTTTTGTCCAAAAGCAAAATTTAGTTGAGTAAAAATTAAAATTTGAAAATAGAATATAAATAGTTTTCTCATAATTGGTTTGGTGAGTGTTAAGTTGTAATTTGCTTACTATCAATAATATAAGTATTTGTTAAAATATACAAAAAATAACTATTTTGATAACATGTAATCTAAATTATGGTATTTCAAAAAAAAATAGTTCTTCCTGGCTTTTCAAAAGGTTTTCATCTGATAACTAATTATGTTACTAAAGAACTACCAAAAATTACCGGTGTAGCACATGTTTTTATTCAGCATACTTCAGCAAGTTTAACTATTAATGAAAATGCTGACCCTTCTGTAAGATCAGATTTTGAAACATTTTTTAATAGAATTGTCCCTGAGGACATTAACTTGTACACGCATATTGAAGAGGGCTTAGACGATATGACATCCCATATAAAGTCAAGTTTGTTAGGAAGCAGTGTAAGCTTTCCTATAAATAATGGAAAACCTCAATGGGGTATTTGGCAAGGAATTTATTTGTGCGAACACCGGAATAATTCTAGAAATCGTGAAATAATGATAACAGTTTATGGTGAGTAAATAACTCAAACTTAGATTAATATTTTCTAAAAATGGATTTTATCAATTTTGCATTATAGGAACTGACTTTAAATTCCACTTTTTATATAACTTAAGTTTATTTTGAATTTGATTTTTATATTTTTTTTCATCTCCATAAAACAATGAAATTGAGGGTATTGTATAATTGGGGTCTGCATTTTTAATAGTAGCTGAATTATTTGACCAACCGATCTCATGGACACCTGCACTACCACTTTCCGATGGATAAGCTAGATAATAAAATTGACGAGTATATCTAAGCAAGTATTTTTCAAGTCCCAATGGTCCACCAGAGGTATGAAAAAGATCAAAAAGACCGTAAACCAAGTCATATCCATCTTCACCCATTATTAGTTTATCTGGATAGCGTTTTCTGATTTCCTTAGTATATTGCATCAGTCCTTCGTAGGGAGAATAATCAGGACTATTTTCCCATCTTAAAGTACCGTCCAGAAATACACCATCTACATCATAAGTATCAAAAAGTTCTGCTGTTTTTGAAATCATATAGTCTCTATACTTCGGATGGCCAAAATTCATTATTAATCCCATTGTCTCAATGTTTAAATCTGTATCCCAGTCCAGCCAATTTTGAAGTCTACTATGACCGTAAGGAGTTTTTAACCCGGCATCAGTCATATTTTTTTCTTCTAAAAACTTAAAATTTGAAAGATTTGGACCTCCGAACATAAGAACAACTTTCACATTTAGAGTGTGTGCCTTTTTTATAAGATTTTTCAAACCAACTTTTCCACCCATTCTTTCATCAGGCTGATGTTCAGGATAATTTACATAATACCTACCATCCCAAGCTGGTAAAAATGCTAAAACCTGTTTCCCTTCAATTGTGCTTGTAATCCATTGTAATTGTTGACCTATTTGATCATATGTATTAAAGATGTGACCAGTCCAGTGTACCCCGTGGAAAAAAGTGACTAATTTTAAATTCTGTATCCAATTTGTTTGTTTTTTTGGTTTGTTAAAAAATGGAGAAAGGTTAAAATTTTGTTCTATATCATAACATCTTTCTTTTACGATTTCTAATCTTGATTTATTTTTTCCTAATACCCACTTTGGTGCAGTAATTTTTTTGGAAATATTGCGCATATCGTTATCATGACTCAAAACAACAACAGGTTCATCAGTTAAATGGTCATAAAAACAAGCGAAACCTTTCTTTCTTAATTTATTGTCTTTTGATAAGACATACCATTCCTCACTTTCATTATTTAAAAACACCAGTGGCATTGTAGCTGACCTAGAAGGATAACTTACTCGAATCTCTTTTTTATCTTTAAATTCTTTAACACCCTTTGCCTGTAACTGTTCTGAAATCATAAATTTAACATCAATCCCTTTTATAAGAATTAAGATACTTTTATTTAATTCAGAGGGGTGACTAGCTTGAGCTGTAATTGAAATTCTTCCATTTTCTGAACCTGAAATCTTTAATTCAATCAGTCCATCAGAAATCAATTGTCCACCTGCAGCTGAGAGTGATTTACTGGTAAGAATAATTTCATTTTCTGAAACTTTGTTTATAAAAATATTTTCTGGATTCGGACAATAGATATTGTTTTCTGTTGATAGGCGTACAGCAAATTTTAAATCTTTAAATTTTATGTAAGGATCCTTAAAGTCGTATCCAATTGTACCGAATTGTGCACTGCCTATGAAGGAAATAAAAAAAAGAAAATAAATTGAGTTTGTTTTTTTTCTCATAATTTTTTATTAATAAATTTAATTAACTATAAACCGATGAAATATTTTCTAGTATTTTTCCTTCCTGTTTTAATTTTTTCACAACAAGATAATCTTTCTGATGGAACTGGTAGCTATAGACAATATTTTGATGAGAACAAAACAAGTAGAAAACATGTTTTGAAAAATGTTATTGGCTCAAGATATTATCATGAAGATTATGTTAACACAATTATCAATGGGAAAAAGATTTTGGTTAAGTTCGATGCTTACAGTGACTTGATGGAACCTAAATTTGGACCTGGATACTTGCCTTATTCAAATAAATTAAAATTGCTCTTAAATCAAAACGAAACATGGATAGCATTTAACAATAAATGGTTCAGACTTATATTCGAAGATAAAGAATCAACCTATTTACTTAAGCCAATTGTTGAATATGTCAAGGCAAAAAAAGCAGAAGAAGGCTATGGTGGAAATGAGCCAGCAAAATTCGTAATGAAAGAAAGATATTATATTTTGGAAAATGGTATTTTGACAAAGTTGAAAAAGAAAGAGTTAAAAAAACTAGGCCTTTTAAAAATTTTGAGTAAATAAATTAAAAATCATATTTTGAATTTTACTTCTTTTCTAATTTTATTTTGTTTGCTTATAGGTTGTACTGATCAAACTGAATGTATCTTAATTTTTGATAAATATGAGGGAAATGGTAATTTTTATTTCGAGTGGGATAGATCAAATGGTCTAAATAGTAGCAATTTTCAATTAGGCACAGGCGCGGTTAGCGAAGAAATTTACAATCAGTATGACATAGGCGACACATACTGTATTGAAGAGCTAATGCTTTAATTTTTTATAAAATTTTAATTTGGTGGGGTATTAGAACTTAAAGTTCTCACTTTTTTCACTTTCCATTTTCCAACATTTTTACTAGAATCAACTCTGTCTGCCTCTGCATTAAATGCATCATGTGAATGCATTGGTATGGCAGAAAATAGTTCCATACAGAAAGGTCCTAAATTTTCTCCATAGTAAAAATCAAATGTTGCTTTCTGATCCTTAGCTAAAAAGTTATTTACATATATAAGCTTGTCCCCGATTGTTATTAGTCCATTAACTAAATTAAATTCATCAACTACAGTAAAAAAATTAGTTTCTCCTTCTAGTGAAACAGCAAATACAACTTCTACATGGTCTGACAATCCCTTTGATGAATTTGATAAAAATGAAATTGTATCTACTTTGCATTCATATTGAATGCTTTCAACTAACTCTTCATCTTTGTTTGAACAATTTTTAAAAGAGAAAAATATAGTTAATATTATAAGTACTTTGAATAATCTTTTGGCTTTCATTGGTTTGAGTATTATTGTAATATACAACAAACTTTTCGTGCCTGAGGGCTTGCAGTATTATTGCAGTAGCTTAAAAATTAGATTTTTGTAATTCGTTTTACTTAACTTGATTTTAAAAAATTAGGGATATACAATATTGTGAGGCTATAATTTTAATAACTTCAATAAATGAAAAAAATTGGTTGGGTAAACTGGGTAATGATAATATGTATGATTATAGTTGGTATGTGCCTTATATATCTCAATTATAAAAAAAGCTAGACTTTCAAATTATTAAGTTTTAGTAAAATGGATTTTACTTTTCATCAATTTATATAACAAAAAAACCCTCGGTTAGAGGGTTAAAATTCTTTAGCAGGAAAATTATTTTATCTCTCAGATGCTATTAAAGTCATTATATGAGAATTTTTCAACTCTCTTAACTTATCTTGACTTTTCCATATTGCCAATTGAGATTTGGTGAATTTAAATGTATTACTCCTTAAATTTAATATATCATTCATTGAGTCATAAAAATCAAAAGTTAAATAATTTACTTCGTGATTTGTTCCAAAACGAGAGAGAATTTTTCCAAACCCCCATCCTGATCTTCCATTTTGGGCATAATTTGGGCCAGCTGATTTTAATTCCATTTGCTCATATTCATATTGCTTATAAACATCTACCGCCATATAATTTGCTACCATATACTTAAATGGTTTATCTCCAGGTTTTATTCCATAACTCCCTTTAATACTAAGTGTTAGATTCCCAGTTTTTACAATTCTACTTGCATATTGTTCTTGATGTTCTCTAAGTTCATATTCAGTAAAAATTTTAGAGGGCGTATAGGACATATTAGAGTCTGTATTAATATGAACATACAAAAAGGTAGTAGTTGGCTCTCCATATCTATTGTTTGATATTTGCCACATGTCCCATCCTATTTTGTTTCCCATGTCAATTTGTTCTTTGTGCATTTTTGAAAAAATATTTTTTTCAGCGTTTATGTGTTTTTCTATATCTGCGTTTAAGACAGTTACGTAGTCTAAATAAACAATTGGATTTTCTTGCGAAAAACTAATAGTAAAAAGTAGAAATAAAATTAATGATAGTATTTTTTTCATTTTAATGGATTTATGGTTAATAGTTAACAATATACAAATAAGTAGCATTTACTCTTAATGTGTTTAAAAAATAAAGCAGCAAGTTTTATATATTAATTATTGTATTGATTAAATTAAACACAAATCAATTATACATATATTAGATTCTTAATTATAAATCATTAATAATGAAAAAATATTTATTGTTAGTTGCAATCTTATTTGCATCTTGTGCAGAGCAAAAACAAGAACCAAAAACTGCAGGTTACTCTATTAGAGGTGACGAGGAATCTTATATGATTGGTTCAGATGAAACCACAGATTTTATAAGAAAATGGGCTGATGCTCATAATGAAAGAGATATGGAATCAATTTTATCCATGGAAAAAGCTGATATTAAAATAGAGCTTCCGGATGGAACTGTTATTAATGGTCAAGATGAACATTCTAAAGTCCTTGAATCATTTTTTGCTAATAATGTGACTTGGAAACCATATTGGATGTTACCATATAACTCGGTTGTAGCTAAAGAAACATGGGTAGTTGCAGGTTTTGCATTAACATCTAATGTAGATGGAGAAGAAAATGTAGTATTACATATGGGAGATATACAACTTGAAGATGGTTTAGTTAGTAGAATCATTGTTTATGAAAATCAAAGACCAAAAAAGCAATAAACCCTAAAACTTAATCAAATTTTAATTAATACACTTTATTAGTAATACATATTTAACAGCTCCATATTTCTTTTTATTTATTTGATTGCAAATACTCACTATATTGTATAAAATCACCAAATTTTTCTACTTTAGAAATATGAAAAAAATACACCTTATATCATTAACTATTTTAACTCTATTTGTACTAATATACAGCTGTTCCGCTGAAGAAGAAGACACATCACCACCACCAGCTTTAGTCCAACCACAAGAACCTCAACCAGACCCAACTCAATATACCTTAAAAGTTAATGCTGGAGAAGGAGGGAAGGTCTCAACTGAAGGTGGGACATATGATGAGGGGACTCAAGTGACTATTACAGCTTCACCTGTAAATTGCTATAATTTTACTCAATGGTCAGACGGAGTTACAAGTTCAGAAAGAACAATCACTTTAGACAATAACCTTGAAATCACAGCTAATTTTGAATCTACTCTAAATGAAACTGTATACTCTTTAGTTAGGTTAAGATATCCTTGTGCATATGATATTTCTATTAATAAGGCTTATAACGAAACTGAAAAATATATAGTTGGTCCATCTTCTTGGCTTGCTGTATCAGTTCTTGAACAATATGAAGAATTTTATTATCCTACGGAGGCAGATTATAATCCACCAGGTTATTACTATATAGATCCACACAACTTTACACATGGGGATTTTAATAATGACGGACTACAAGATGTATTGATTACATGGGCAACTTTCACACATACCCTAGAGAGGGAAAGTAGATTAAACTATAGTATATTATTAAATAATGGTGACGGATCAATGTCGGTTGATTTAGATGCTTTTACAAGCAATTCTGTTCATTATAATCATTTCGCATACAGAACTAAAGTTGCAGATTTTAATGGTGATGGGTATGATGATATTGTGTCTGCATCTATGGGAGTAATTCAAAGATTACCAGGCCAAGATCCATATACAAGATGGGAAAGAATACCGTTGCTATTAAATACAGGCGAAGGAAAGTTCTATGATGCTAGTACAAATATTGAAGGGCAAGAGAACGGAGTCTCCCCCCCTGTGGGTCATACTTTTGGTCATGAGATAGCTGTTGGAGATTTAGATGGTGATGGAGATAATGATATTTTTACAGGAAAAATATTGCTATTAAATGACGGCTTTGGAAGGTTTAGTAATGAAACTGAACTTCTTCCTGAAGAGTTAAAACCATCTGGAAGAAATTTATGGTCATCGGTTATAGCTGACTTTAATAATGATGGAATTGATGATTTTTTTGTTCCTTATGCTGAAGGAGGTAGTCAATATCAAAATTATTCAGGGGCATATTCATTAAGCAAATCAGGTAAACCATCATATGAGAATAGTGATATAGGTTTTGTCTCTGATGCTAAATATGGAATAGAAAATACAAAGTTTAATTATGCTATTGATTATGATATTAATCAGGATGGGTATAAAGATGTTGTAATTGCAGTGACAAGAGCATCTCCTTATTATATCGGTAAAGGTATCCAGATCTTTATTAATGTTGAAGACTCTAATACAGGTAATAGAAAGTTTATTAGTGGAGACAATCTTGTTCCGAATGAAAGCGAACTCGACCAAATGCAAGGAGAAGGTCAATTATCTATAATTGATATTAATGATGACGGTGTTCTTGATATAGCTCACACAGGGGGGTCATTTAATACACATGGATTATCATTTTACATTAACAAGGGAGGCACACTAGAACTCATTAAGCTAAGTGATTTAGCTTATTTAAATTCAGAACAAATTCCTGGTAGAGAAAACTTTCCAAATGATGGTTTAACTCTTGGAAGAGCTTTCCCAGTTGACCTTAATAATAGTGGTTGGATTGATTATATAAGTGTATTATCACTCGGAAGTCAAGATAAACCTTCTGAGCAAGTTTTCTATTCGGTATTATCTAAAGATTAACTAAAAAAAATCTCAGTTTAGTTAAAAGGTTTATTATGAATAATACAAGGAGAAAATTTTTAGCATCAATTAGTATGCTTGCGGCATCACTTTCATTTCCAATAGATGCATTTTCATTTCATAAAAAAAAGAAATTGAAAATAGTTTTAGTTGGAACAGGAATTAGAGGTACTAGTTTTTGGGGTAGAAGATTAGTTGAACAATATTCTGAAATTATTGAATTTGTAGGCCTTTGTGACACAAACATAGGGAGACTTAAATATGCTCAAAATTTTATAGGTGTCAATTGTAAAATTTATAGGGATTTTGACAAAATGCTTAATGAACAAAAACCTGATTTAGTAATTGTTTGCACTGTCGACAATACTCACCACGAGTTTATAATTAAAGGACTAAAATCAGGGATTGATGTTCTCACAGAAAAACCACTAACTACAGATGAATTTAAAGCACAGTCGATCTTAAATGCAGAAAAAGAATCTGAAAAAAAGCTAATTGTAGGATTTAATTACAGATGGAGTCCATACACAACAGAGATTAAAAAACTATTAATGAAAAATATAATTGGTGATATTACTTCAGTAGACTTTCATTGGTATTTAAATACTTATCATGGTGCATCATATTTTAGAAGATGGCATGGCTATAAAGAAAAAGGAGGCTCACTTTGGTTACATAAGGCAACACATCATTTTGATTTACTTAATTGGTGGCTAAATTCCGATCCAGAAGAGGTTTTTGCATATGGGAGTCTCGAACATTATGGATCGAATGGTAAGTTTAGAGGTAAAAGTTGTAGAGATTGCGAATTCACTAAAAAATGCGATTATTATTTCGATATAACAAAGGACAAAAGACTTGTGGATTTATATGTGAAAAATGAAAAATATGACGGATACATCAGAGACAACTGTCTTTTTAGAGGGGATATAGATATTTACGATAAAATGTCTGCACAAATAAAATATAAAAATGATATTGTAGTAAACT
The DNA here is from genome assembly GCA_902613595.1 of uncultured Bacteroidota bacterium. Lineage (GTDB taxonomy): Bacteria > Bacteroidota > Bacteroidia > Flavobacteriales > Flavobacteriaceae > MS024-2A. The sequence continues at coordinate 3,208 of CACMHY010000001.1, read as the reverse complement.
ACTCGCTAACAACTTACTCCCCATTTGAAGGTTGGAGAATTGCATTTAATGGCTCTAAGGGAAGAATTGAGGCCTCTCTAGATATACCTTATGAAAAAAAATCAAAAATTTCTCAAGAGGAAATGCATGAAAAGGAAATGAATCAAGAGCTAATTGAAGAAGCAACTAAGGAAAAAATAATAGTTCATAAATTATGGAGCAATTTTAATAAATATGAAATTTCAACTAAAAAAGGAGGTCATGGTGGTGGTGACGAACTTCTTCATGAAAGTATTTTTAATGATTCAATTAAGTCAGATCAATTTGAGAGATCTGCAGGGTTACGAGACGGCTTAATGTCTATACTAATTGGTATAGCAGCTAGAAAAAGTATTGACTCTAATAATCCAGTGAGAGTAGATGACCTTATAAAATTTTAGGACCTCCCAAGTGGAGCGTACTTTTTTCATGGTATAAAAACAATATATAAAGAAATAGGTGAAATTACCTAACTATGCAATTATTTATTTGGACATTAATCATTAAACCAGAACAGCTTCCGATAACAGTTATTCTTTTACCCTTTGACAATTTTGCAACAACTGATTTTTCATTAAAATAACATTGAATATCTCCAAAGTATTCATTCCCAACAAGTGTTATATAGGCATTATCCATAATATCATTTCCAATATCTCGAATTACACCAGTAACCTCAATTATTTTTCCTTTGTATTTTTCATCAGCAGCTATTTCATTTTCGTTATATTCTTTATAGAGTTTGCTTGCTGAAATTGTAACAGACGGATTTGAGTCAGAAGTTACTTTTGGGCTTTGGTCTAGGTTTTCAAATTCGTCTAAACTTCCAAATCCGATTATTATAAATAAAAATATTGATAACAACGATTTAATGTTTTTCATAAAACTAATTTAATGACAAATATTGGGAAGATAAAGTACATAATTAAGTCAATTATATCAAAAGTCCCTGGAATAAGTAAGTAATATTGACTTATCTCAGAAAGAATTCCTATAACAGGAATAATAATTGACCAGATCAAAGTTTTTAAAGTTTTATCATTTCTCAAGTGAAAAATAAGCATTGTGTAAGACATAGCCCAAAGACCATCTGGGAGAGAAAAGACTAAGATTCTTTGTAAAAAAGTATTAGGTGATGCTATTGGAGTAAATAAATTTCCCAATAGTTTGTTGTAAAGTAAAGTATCCGTTCTAAACAAAATATAAATTAGGCATCCTATAAAAAGAGGAGTCCACCAATAAAAAGTCCATTTTTCCATATAATATCATTTACCAATACAGAATTTTAACATGTTTTGTAACTTATTAAAAAACAACAACATATAAGCCATTTAATAGTTGTGTACGGCATATACACGACAATGGTGCCAAAAATTTAGCGAAACATTTCTTTTTTCAGCACCATAAAAATAAAGTAATTCTCGTATTTAATCCTCAATAAATAAAGGTACATCCTCAACAACCTTATTCATTGTACTTGCTTGTAATCTTGGTAAACAGTACTGCAATGATATTTGTAGCATCTTAATTTTTTGGTTAGTATCAAGCACATCAATATCAATTGAATTTACAATTCCATCAATCAACTCTTCAAGTTTTTGTTTTACTTGTGCTGTTACTTTGTTTGGTATTCCTTTTATTCTTCCCATAGTTATAATATTTTTTTGTATGTTTACTTCACGTTGTTTACGCAACGGAATAGTTTAAAGGGTTTGTCAAGTATGGTTGCTTCTCAGACCTTTTTTGTTACTAGTAGCCATTTATTATTCTTTGTGGTAAATAAATTCTTGTACTTTTCACATTGCTGCAAAACAGATTCAAAAGAAAAGAAAGAAAAAAGAGTAAAAAAGAAAGAAAAGAAAAAGTCCCCCATGAAAAACAAACATCCTTATTTATCTGAACCAAGTACCTAACAAATATGATACAAGTTTAGACAGTTTTTTATTCGGTATTACATCCTTCCGTATATATACAACCAAATAAGAGCAAAACTGTTAATCTCTTTTGAATTTTGAAGGTTTATAATGTTTGATTATTTTTCTTAAATTGTTGATTACTAACGCGGTCAGATAAAAATTTTAAGTTCATCGTTTTGAAAAAGATACTTTTTGTTCTAATAACCCTAACAATTCTTGTTACTTGTAAAAAAGATGCATTTGACGAAGAAGGGGAGATGCCAGTTGTGTTTTATAATGTTGAAACCGCTGCAACTGAAGGGGGTTCAATAGATAAAGAAAGTGGTTCAATTGCATCTGGAACAAGCATCACAATTACAGCTACTCCAAACCAGGGTTATATTTTCACCGGTTGGAGCGGGATTAACTCTACCGAAAATCCCTTGACTGTCACAGTTGACAATGACTTGAGATTAACAGCAAATTTTGAAAAGAAGAAATACTCACTCACTGTAAATATTGAAGGTGAAGGAACCGTCACAAAAGAGATAGTTAATGGAGGTAAGTCTACGGATTACGATAGTGGTTCGATTGTAAAACTTACAGCTGTGCCAAATGATGGTTATGCTCACATGAGATGGAGAAACAGTGGGGTTTTAGATACATTAAACCCAATTCAAATTACTATAGACGATAATAAGAATGTAGATGTAAATTTTGATTATCAAAATGCAAGAGACCTTGTCGGCACTTGGGAATTCGATTTGCAAGAAAGTGAGAGTGCTAAGTCGCATGGAAAGATAATTATGAGAATATCTATCCAGTTAAATATTTTATTCACTTTGGTACTTAATAACGTGACTACTCAAATTTATACCTCGTTAACTTCGTTGAGTAGTACAAGTATGGTTATGGGAAATATAGGTGTACTTACCAATATAAACTTTACTTCTTCGACATCTCTAGGCTTTTCGTTAATAACACTCCCACAAGGAACAGGCCCTTTAACCTCTGCAGCTAATATTCCAGCTGCAACTCCAGGTAATTCAATTAATCTCACAGGGGGTAAAAAGACCTCAACTAATTCTGCACCTTTCACACCTCCCTCATCCGCAGTAACAAGTAATACCTCAGGGATATCTTCATCACAGGCATTAAGCAATATCGTAAGCCAGGTTTCTGCCAATAACGCCCAAATTTATTTTGAAAATGGTACTTGTAAGTGCCCTAATGCGAGTGTTGGCGATACAGCTACAATTAGTGGAACTTTGTATACTGTTGTGGATAATACTTCT